>NZ_CAKMHQ010000060.1 GCF_927312905.1 Candidatus Nitrotoga sp. 1052 | reverse complement strand
ACGAATAAAAAATTTGAGCGCTGCATATAGTTGATATGTAAGCTCTAATTTTTTAGAGTAACGCCGTATTGTGACGAAAATTGGATTTTTAGAGGTGCCCTATAGCTTCCATATAATATAAATGGATACTAAAAGTGGTAATGGTTCGATGCTGATTAACAAATCTACCCTCACTGGCGCCTCAGCAAAACCCGATTTTTTTCTTTTTGCCAGAAGATATCTTACGGTTATTCAAATCTTCCGGTAGCAGGTGGTCTCGTTTATCCAGCTTGGCGTTGCCAAAGGCGTCAACCAGCACCTTCCGCATATCCCTCGGCGCATCTTCTGCCAGGCAATCCAGTACGTCGTTGCTTGGCTCGACATCAAAGACCCATTTATGCTGTTCGAGAATGTCCCGATAGATAGACAGAGCAATTTTGATGGATCCATCGTGATCCGGACGCTCGATTACGTACACATCCATACGATTCAGGATTGGGTCGGGAATGCTGCTTTCGTTGTTGGCCGTGGCGACCCAGAGAATGTTGCTGGCATCAATATTCACCTCGACGAATTCGTCCTTGAAGTGCAACGCCGTATCGTGCTCCAACAGCCCGTAGAGCGAACCCATTGGGTCGTATCGGCTATCGCCACCAGCTTTGTCCAGTTCGTCTAGTGTAATCAGAGGATTGGCAAAATCGCCGTTAATCAGGGCTTGGGCCACTTTGCCAGGCTTGGCATTGTTCCACTGGGAAGAAGCACCGGAAAGAATCCAACCTGCAGTCAGCGAACTCATGGAGAGGAATTCAAAAGACGTTCCCAGTACTTTAGCCATACTTTTTGCGAAGTGGGTTTTGCCCAAACCGGGTTCGCCCAGCAGTAGCATAGGCGTAAACTGCATCGGCTCGTTGCCGTCGATGGCCAGCGCCATGTGTCTTTTGAGGGCATCTATCACCTCGCTGAAATTAGGGGATGATTCATACAAATCGTCCAGCCCGCTTGTGGAAGAAGGTTTGACAATAAAACGCACCCCCCCGCTCTTTTTCATGCCTTTGTACATGGCTTGTAGCGTTTCGTTACCCTTAGAGCAGGAATCCCCCATGGCGCGTTCGACATCCGCGACACTGTAAATCGTTTTGAATTCTGCAAGCGGGATTTGGGTGGGCATATTCATAAAAACCTCCGTGTTTATTAAGTGAGACACTTTTTCTGTATCAAATTTAAACAGAACCAATTCGATCTGCAGACGGACCAGTGGTAATGGAATATGTTGCATGATCCATTTGCAGTGCGTTTGATATATGTATCGGCGCAAAATGCAAAAGGTTAAAAATTAGTCAGCTCAAATCACTAACTTTTATTGCGATGCTCTTGGGTGATTTTCTCCCAATAGTTTGAAACCTCCCGTAGCTGCTCTGAATTTTTCGATTGCTTGTGTTGTTCCACGAAAGACCCGAAAATTTCAGTTTGAGTGGTCTAGCTATCTGTGAAGTGGTACAGAGTTTGTTGGGATGCTAGAACTGATCCCGTGCCGTTATGATAACGATAGTGGATTGCGCCTATAATCAGCTCTATGTATCCATAATCCCCTGTTTTACTTGAACGGGGAAAATGAAATGGCGTATTTATCAACTAAATTCGGGTGTGATGCAGGTTTTGCCTTCAATTAAAACAATGAATTATAAAATAAGCGCCTGTTTATGCACCTTACAGGTGCCTTTGTCGGCATTTTTTAAGGTGTCTAATTTACTTTAGGTCTCATTAGACAGGAGGGAGTATGCAACTTGAAGTCCAACATCCAGAATTCAAGTCGCAACGACTGACGGTTGAAACCGCTGGGACATTTCGTGGGCCGAAATTACTGCTCGATGGTACGGTTGTGAAGAAGCAGAAAGGTCGCTACAAAGTTACGGCAGACTCTGGTGCAGAGACCTCGATCCAACTTAAGTACAACTACCTAGACCCAATTCCAAAAATCAAGATTGGCGAAGATGTAATTGAAATTGCCAGCCCACTGAAGTGGTACGAGCACACGTGGATTGCCTTGCCAATTGCGATGATAGTTACTGGCGGCGCAATCGGGGGGTTTTGCGGCGGAGTTGCCGCCAACGTAAGTGGCAGGATTTTTAGGAGTGATCGCAGCTCGCTTGCAAAATATGGTTTGTCTGCACTTGTAATGCTGAGTGCGGTGATCGCATTCGTTGTGCTTGTCACTGTATTTCGGCTACTTGTAGGCGCTCCGAATAAATGAGACCTAACTCTACCGTCAAGCGGGACTGCGCAGAAGCGCGCAGCCCCTTACTTCCACGTGTGTGCCGGGCATGGCACGTAACTATGGCGGTGGAAGTCCGCCAGCCAGGTTTTCGCAGAGCCGAAGGCTAGGGAAACGGCAAGGGCGTTGCCGCGAGGCAGGGTCTGGAGGAAGCTGAACCCAAAGCTGCGGGGCGATGAACAAAAACCGGATATGAGGCGTGGTACATCCGGGGCGAGCGGGCACGTGACCGCGAAGCCCTCCATCTGCGGTTGGGATGTACTTTGTAAATCCGGCGCTCGCGCAGCGAAAGTGACGTGCCTTACCCCGGGAGATCTCCCCGGTGCTTCGGAAGATTGAAGCTGGGCGCTGAGAGATTGGCGCTGAATACCATGGAGAAGTCAGCAGAAGGCATAGTAGGCGGGTGGCACCGCCGAAGGCCTGAACGATGAATGACAAGGCGGACAAGTGAAGAGAGAAGGCATTGCATCTGACAACCAACCTATGTTGGCTGCGCGTACAGCGCAGGATGAAGCCGTTTCTGGAGAGCCTGGGCATGCCGAGTCGATTCAACCCAAAGCGTTGCTGGAGCGCGTGTTAGAACGCGAAAACCTGCGACGCGCACTCAAGCAAGTACGCCAGAACAAAGGCGCGCTGGGCATCGACGGCATGACAGTCGATGACCTGCCAGAATACCTCCGACACCACTGGCCGAAGCTGCGCGCACAACTGAAGACAGGCACCTATGTGCCCCAGCCAGTGCGGCGCGTAGAAATTCCAAAGGCAGATGGGAAAACCCGACCCTTGGGGATTCCCACGGTGTTAGACCGATTCATCCAGCAAACCATCGCGCAGATTATTAGCGCACAATGGGAGCCCCAGTTTCACCCGCACAGCTACGGATTCCGCCCACAACGCTCGGCCCACCAGGCCGTGCGTCACGTGCAAGCGCATATCCGGCAAGGCTGGAAATGGGTGGTGGACATGGACTTGCAAGCGTTCTTTGACCGAGTCAATCATGACCGGTTGATGGTCAGGCTCAAAAGCCGCTGTCACGACCACGATCTGTTACGACTCATCAACCGCTACCTCAAGGCCGGTGTCTGCGTGGGGGAACATACCGAAGCGACAACGATGGGCGTACCGCAAGGCGGACCGCTCTCCCCGGTGTTAGCCAACGTCGTGCTGGATGAACTGGATTGGGAACTGGAACGGCGCGGCCACCGCTTTGCGCGCTATGCTGACGACTGCAACATCATGGTCAAAAGCCTGCGCGCAGGAGAGCGGGTCATGGCAAGCGTAAGTCGCTTTGTCAGCAAATCACTGCGGCTCACAGTGAATCCGCTGAAAAGCGCGGTAGACCGCCCAGCCAAACGCAAGTTTCTGGGATTTACGGTCAGTCGCAATGGCGCCCTGCTCAAGGTGGCGGACAAAGCTATTGACAAGCTCAAGGCGCGGGTGCGCGAACTGACCCGTCGTACATGAGGCCGCCGTTTGAGCGACATCGTGGCAGAGCTGAGAGAAACCCTGCTTGGATGGAAAGCGTACTTCGGTATTGCCGAGGTGATGAGCCCTCTGCGCGAGATAGACAAATGGGTACGACGCAAATTACGCTGTTACATCTGGAAGCAATGGGGACGAGCCGGCTACCGGGAACTGCGCAAACGCGGTGTGAGCGTGCGTGAAGCATGGAACACCAGCAAGTCTGCGCATGGGCCTTGGCGGCTATCGAAGACCCCTGCGCTCGCGCTGGCTTTGCCGGTGCGGTACTTCAGCAGTATTGGGCTACCTGCTCTTGCAGCAAAGTAGGAATTTTATTCATCGAACCGCCGTGTACGTGATCCGTACGCACGGTGGTGTGGGAGGGAGGAGTCGTGAGGCTTCTTCCTATCCCGATTAGGTGCGATAAGGAGTTCTGTGCATGCTGAAACCGAATGTCGAATCCGGTCACAAGGCGATCCTCGATTCTTTGTTGCTCAATATGCCAAGCGTGGCAGAGGGAAAGATGTTCGGTTATGCCGCTTACTATGTAAACGGAAAGCTATTCGCCTGTATCTACGGCCAAGGGGTAGGAGTCAAGGTTCCTGAGGAGGTCGCGAACAAGCTTCTATCTGAGAAACATGTTGTCCCATTCCAGCCCCTTGGCAAACCGAAAATGCGTGAGTGGATTCAAATAAATCGTGCGAGGTCGGCGGACTACCGAAAGGATATAGACATCTTCCGTACCTCTGTAGAGTTCGTGAGTCAAATACAAACCACGAAAGGAAAGAAAAAATGACAAAGAACGGCGTCGCGAAAATTCTGGTCGCAGGTCTCGTGGGTGGCTTTATAGGTAACGGGGTGCTGGGCGCCTTATTTTCCAGCCCTCCGATCCAGTCGATACTTTACAACCCAGAATGGCAAAGTCAGCTCTTTATAGAGATTACCCCGAAACGAAACATACCCGTCTCGGTCGCTGGCCTTGTCATATTGAGCATCATCCACGCTTGGCTTTTCAGCGTTCTCATGCCCTCGATACCCGGGAAAACATGGTTGAAAAAGGGACTGTTCTGGGGGTTAACGATTTGGTTAATGTATTGGTTGTTTCAGGAATGGTTCATATACAACACGTTGCTTGGTGAGCCGCTCCTTCTGAATGTCCTCGAACTCACTATATTGATGCTGGGTTCCTTGGTTGAAGGAATCGTCATTGCGTTTTTTCTGGCACGCAAACCTTCAGGCGGCGCGGGGTAAATGAACATCGCACCTAACGATAAGGTTAGATTGTGATCGCGAAGCGAGCCACAATCTGAACCGTTTGTTTTACAAGCCCGGTGAGGCTGCTGTGAATCTGCTTGTTATGGAAATATCTCTCTGATCGTAGCGGCGCCATCGGGTCCTGTTCCGCGTCATACCCAAAATCCACCGCTAAAAGTTGCCCTTGCAGCAACCTGTTCCGCTCAACTTGCCATTCTTAATACGTTTTACCTGATTTCACCCTCTTGCGGTCGAGTGCGCCCAATAGCTCATGCGGCCTCCGGTAGCGATATGAAAAATTCGCTTTGTTCTGCCGCGGATGGCGGCAGGCGCGGACCCACATTCTAATGTTGGCTACCGCACAGAGTTAGCGATGAAGCAGATGTACGATTTTATTAAATTGACGTTGGATGCGGCGCAAATGACGAATTACTTATCTACTGGGTGCGCTCAAAAATCAACCGCAACACCTTGAAAATATTAATGTGTTTGCTTGTAAAAACAAAAATCTGTACAGGCAGTTGAGTGCTGAAGAACGAGCAACGATTCTTGATTGGTAACAGGATGGGTGATCAGCCCAAGACCTGAAAGTTAGCCAATTTATGAGCAATTCCAAACCTTCAGGGAGGTTCACATGGCAGAAAAAATCAATTGGAACTTTGTAGTGCAGGCACTCAACGGCCCGTCCGTCTCCGGTTCAGACACTATGGAGGTGGAAGCATACGACAAGATCAAGGTGACGATCACAGCTGGTGCGACCCAGCAGGTCAATCTGGTGCCAAGCGGGACTGTCTCGCTGCTCGTCATTAATCCGGCCGTACCGGACGCTGATCTTAGCTATAAGGTTGGTGCCAAGGTAGTCGCGCTTGATAGCCCGCACGTGTTGATCGGCGCAGGCGCAGTAAGCTTGCTTGGCGGCGCGGCGAATCTTTCCTTCACCAATAACACAGCCGCCGACGCGACCATCGAGATACTGCTTGGACGCGACGCTACGCCGTAAATCCGTACCATAAACATAACCATCACTTTAAAGGAGGAGCAACATGCCGGTTACCTTATCCTACCCTGGCGTCTATATTGAAGAAGTGCCCAGTGGCGTGCGCACTGTCACCGGTGTGGCTACCTCCATCACCGCCTTCATCGGGCGCACCCTGCGCGGCCCGGTGAATGATCCGGTGCGCGTGCAAAGCTTTGGCGAATTTGAGCGGCGTTTCGGCGGGCTGTGGCGCGACAGCACCCTGAGCTACGCTCTACAACAGTTCTTCCAGAATGGCGGCACCGACGCCCTTATCGTGCGCGTTCACAATGGCGCGGCAGCCGCCACCCTCACCTTGGCGGTAGGCTTCAACCTGGTTGCTGCGAATCCCGGCAAGTGGGGCGAGAAGCTGCGGGTTCGCATCGATTACAACACCCGCCCTCATCTCCCCACCGATCCTGCTAACAGCTTGTTCAATCTTTCGGTGCGCGACACCGCTACTGGTACGACCGAGCGCTTTCTTAACCTCTCCACCGATCCCAATAACGCGCGCTTTGTCACGCGGGTGCTCGAACAGGAGTCCAATTTGGTGCGGATCGTCACACCACCCGGCACCGTGCCTGCGCTGCGTCCCACCGCTCATGGCAATCCGCCCGCCGGCGCCGATCCGCTGCTGGACAATGCCTCCTCGACCGCGTTCACGGCGACTGGCAATGAAGGGGCAGCCATCACTGACAACCAGATATCACTGGCCTCGCTGGAAGCTGCCAAACAGGGGATATGGGCACTGCAGAAGGCAGACCTGTTCAATTTGCTGTGCGTTCCGCCGCTGACGCGTGAACCAGGCGGCGATGTGAATTCTCAAACCCGCAGCGCCGCCGCTGCCTATTGCCTTGCGCGGCGCGCCATGTACATCGTCGACCCTCTCATGGCCTGGGACGAGCCCTCCGATCTTACCGGCGCCAGCGGCCTGGACAGCGTCAGTTGGGGCCTGGCCCGCAGCGCAAATGCGGCGCTGTATTTTCCCTATCTTCGCCAGCCCGATCCTTTGCAGGAAAACCGCTTGGCTGACTTTGCCCCCTGCGGTGCGGTGGCCGGAATCATGGCGCGCACCGACGGCCAGCGTGGCGTGTGGAAAGCCCCTGCCGGTAACGATGCCACACTTAATGGCGTGGTCGAACTCACGGTAAAACTTACCGATGGTGAAAATGGCCAACTCAATCCACTGGCAGTCAACTGTCTGCGCTCCTTCCCGGTCACCGGCCGACTTGTATGGGGTGCTCGCACCTTGCGCGGCGCGGACCAACTTGCCTCGGAATGGAAATACCTTCCGGTGCGCCGCACGGCGCTGTTCCTCGAGGAAAGCCTGTTCCGAGGTTCGCAATGGGTGGTGTTCGAACCGAACGATGAACCGCTTTGGGCACAGATACGCCTCAATCTCGGTGCCTTCATGCAGAACCTGTTTCGCCAAGGCGCCTTTCAGGGCCGCAGCCCGCGCGAGGCGTACTTTGTCAAATGCGACAGGGAAACCACCACCCAGAACGACATTGATCTGGGCATCGTCAACATCGTGGTGGGCTTCGCGCCGCTCAAGCCTGCCGAATTCGTGGTGATCAAGCTGCAGCAGATCGCCGGCCAAATTCAATCCTGACCCCGATAATTAGGAGACATCCATGGCAACATTCACCGTCAATGCACAGCGTTTTGATCCGTACAAAAATTTCAAATTCCGCGTCAAATGGGATGGCCGTTATGTCGCGGGCATCTCCAAGGTGGGCGCAATCAAGCGCAGCACCGAACTGGTTGAACACCGGGAGGGTGGCGATCCATCAACTTCGCGCAAGTCGCCCGGCCGTACCAAATTCGAGGCAATTACGCTGGATCGCGGCGTCACCCATGACACCGAATTTGAAAAGTGGGCCAACAAGGTTTGGAACTACGGCTCCGGTTTGGGCGCCGAGGTCTCGCTGAAAGATTTCCGCAAGGATCTCATCATCGAGGTCTATAACGAGGCAGGCCAGCTTGCGCTTGCCTACAAGGTATATCGTTGCTGGGTGTCCGAATACCAGGCCTTGCCTGATCTCGATGCCAATGCGAATGCGGTGGCCATCCAGCACATCAAGCTGGAAAACGAGGGCTGGGAACGCGACTACGATGTAACCGAGCCCAGCGAACCCAGCTTTACGGAACCAGCCTGATGCACATGCAAGTTCCTGGCGAAGCGGAGATACTCGCTCTGTGGGAGCGCGGCCTCGCGCGGCATCCGATTGACCGAGCATTGTTGCTTTACGCTTGGGCGCGGCCGGATTTACCGTCTTCCAGTTTTCCAGACCTGCCGTTGGGAGCAATTAACAGGGTGCTATTACGCCTGCGCGAAACTTGCTTCGGACCGCGCATTATTGCCTGCATTGATTGCGAGCATTGCGGCACACGCATGGAAGTCGCCCTCTATACCGGGCAGCTACTTGCTGCTACCAACGAGGACGAGACGAGCAGCGATTTCAAAGTTACACCAGCCGAGTTTGAAGTCTCCAGTCTTCGCTTCCGCGTACCATGCAGCCGCGACCTCGCGGCGGTTAGCGGGGAGCAGGATATCAATGCGGCGGCAGTGAAGCTACTGGAAAGATGTTGCCTTGACCGACCTGAGAAAATTGATGCGGGTTTTTTTGCAAATATGCTTGCCGAGGCCGAAGCGGCCATGGAGGAACTTGATCCTGCGGCTGAGATAAACCTATCCCTTAGCTGTGAGGATTGTGGCCACAGTTGGTTGGCAAACTTCAATATCGGCACGTTGTTGTGGGATGAAATCGATGTGCGTGCCCGAGCCTTGCTTGCCGAAGTGCATAGCCTTGCCCAGGCATATGGTTGGACTGAACCGGAAATATTCGCTCTCTCGCCCCAACGGCGTGCAGCTTATCTCGACATGGTGGGCGTATGAATGGGTTTTTGCATCGGCTTGCCGCGCAGGCCATGGGAAGCACAAATACTCTGCGTTCCGCAGCACGCACGCCATACGCCCCCCCTTTTTCACCGGTAAACAGGGCAGAACCGGACAGGCAAGTTGCTGCATTGGATACTGCTGGTAATGAGCGACAGCATATGGGCAATAGTGGTGCGGCATGGAATCCTGTGCCCAGGCAAGAACAGCATCATGTCAATACGTATAGGGAAATCGGCGCACAACCTCGCGACAATGAAGTTGCACCGTTGTTACCGGAAGTAGTCGTTGTCCAACCGGACACTGGGTTTTATGCAAAGCCGGGCCGCCCCAGTGGCCAATCCTCATCGGCGAAAGCGATGTTGCGGCAATCAAGTATAGAAAAAACGGTTGCGGGCGAACCTCCAGTTTTGGTAGATGGAATTGGAATGCGTATCCCGGGGAATGATTCCGCAACTCTCCCGGACAGCAATTATCCTTCGCCACTTTTGCCGTTGAAGAATGCTGCACGTCCCTCGGCTTTGAATGCGAGTGCGGCAGCGCAACGTGGCGAACACGGCGGTTCCGGTCGGCAGGGTCAGGTCGATGAAATCACCGAGGTGCATGTGAGCATAGGCCGCATCGAAGTCACTGCCGTGCATGAATCGCCACCGCCAAAACGCCAAGCTCCGACGCCAGCCAAGCCGTTGTCGCTCGATGAATATCTTGCTCGCCGAGGGAGGGGAGCATGAGCAGCGCTCTCGCCATTGCCGGGGTGACCGCAGTGTTGCGCGATCTGCTCAATGACGGGCTGATCAACAACGACGCAACAGGCATTCTCGGTGCTACGGTCTCGGTAACCGCTGGCCCACCTGACCGGGTGATACCGTCAAATGGTGGCACTGAGTCCTCCCAACTAAATCTGTTCATGTACCACGTTACGCCCAACAGTGGTTGGCGCAACGAAAGGCTTCCTACGCTCGATACCTCCGGTAACCAGCGACTATTCAACGCACCGCTCGCTCTCAACCTGCATTACCTGCTTTCTGCTCACGGCAGCGAAGACCTGCACGGCGAAATTTTGCTCGGTTATGCCATGCAACTTCTGCACGAAATGCCTATACTCAGTCGCAAAGCTATTCGTAAGGCACTCGATCCATCGCCTCCGATAGGTGGTACGGCGCTTCCGCCGGCGCTGAAAGCCTTGGCGGATTCTGGACTTGAAAACCAGATCGAGCTGATCAAAATCACGCCGGAATATCTCAACACCGAAGAAATGTCCAAGCTCTGGACCGCCACGCAAAGCCATTTGCGTCCAACCGCAGCCTACATGGCCAGCGTGGTGTTAATAGAATCGACCCAATCAGTACGATCATCCCTGCCAGTGCTTACACGGGGGCCTGTGGTAAAGCCCGATCCGCTAAATGTAGATACGTGGTACGAAAGTGGCATCACTGCTGTGGCTGGGCTTACCCCTCCTTACCCGATTCTCGCTGGCATAGAGCTGCCCAACAAGCAGGTAGCCGCGCGGCTCGGCGACGCCATCAAACTGCAAGGCTACAACCTCAGCGGAACAAATCTTGTCGTGCGTTTCGCGCATCCCAGCCTGACGGCACCGATTGATATCTCTTTCGGTACTAATGCAAACGAAGAGAGTTTTTCAGTGACCTTGCCTAATACCGCTCAGGACAACATCGATTGGCCTGCGGGTATATGGGAGGTAACTGCACTTTTACAACGGCCCGGCGAGACTGAAATACGCAGTAGCAATTCGCTTACACTGTTCCTGGCACCGCGCATCGACGTAGTGAGTTCCAGTGCCACACGCGACTCTTCCGGTGTAACCATCAATCTTGTTTTTGCTCCGCAAGCCCGGCCCGGTCAACGAATAAGCCTCAATGCAGGCGGATATGAGGCGGCACCAGAGAAATTTACTGTCCCGACAGCCACCCTTCAATTTAAGTATGTGCAATTGCCAGCGGGGAGCCACCTGTTGCGCTTGCGCGTCGATGGCGCTGATAGCTTGCTGGTGAACCGGCTTACTACGCCGCCGCAATTCGACAGCACACAAGTGTTAACCGTACCATGAACGCCCCCGACCCACGCCACGACTGGACTGATGCAAATCAACGCCTGATGGTGGCTGAACTTGCTCGCATCAAGGCGCGCCTGGCTGGTGAAGACCAGGAACCGGCAATGGCTACAGCAGCCGAAATTCGCGCGGTATTATCGGCACAGTCAGCCATAGATCGCCTGGTGGATTGCTTCGGTCTCAGCACTTTCGAGCGAGACGTTCTCCTGCTTTGTGCAGGCGTGGAGTTGGACGCAAAATTTGCCTCGCTGTGCGCCACTGCGCAAAGCAATCCCCAGCGATCCTATGCGACATTCAGTTTGGCGCTGGCCACGCTGGAAGAACCGCATTGGAGTGCGCTCAGTCCGATACGCCCCTTGCGCCGGTGGCGCCTGATTGAGGTTACCGAAGAAACCAGCCTGGCAAATGCGCGCTTACGCATAGACGAACGGGTGCTGCACTTCCTGGCTGGGATGAATTACCTCGACACCCGCCTGGAACCCCTGCTGCAAAACAGCGGCGTGGCAGCGACGATGGCGGATGTTCAACGCGAAACTGCACAAGCTATATTGGAGATGTTGTTTGAGCGCAATGCACCTGTCCCGGTTATCCAACTGCTGGGGGATGACCGCGACGGTCAGGCAGATATCGCCGCCAGTGTCGCAGCCGAACTCCTCGGGATGCAACTTCATATCCTGCACGCGGAAGACATACCAGCGGGTATTCATGAACGTAACGCCTTCGCCGTGCTGTGGCAGCGGGAATCCGCGCTGCTGTCCAGTGCCTTGCTGATTGAATGCCGCGATCAGGCAAATGCAGCCGCAGTCACCCGGCTCGCCGAAAACTTAAGTGGATTGCTGTTTGTTTCCAGCCATGATCCGCTGGAGCTGCAACGCAGCACCCTGCGCTTTACCGTAAACAAACCGGGCGCCACGGATCAAAGACGCTTGTGGCAACAGGCATTGGGTTCAGCGGCGCAGAAGCTTAATGGTTCGCTGGATGGGGTCGCGTCGCAGTACAGATTGAGCGCACAAACGATCCTGAGCACCGGTGCCGAGATCAGTGGCGCTATCAGCGCAAGCGATAAACCGGACGAACTGCTGTGGCGAGCATGCCGCACTTTGGGGCGACGACAGCTGGATGACTTGGCGCAGCGTGTTGAGCCGGCCTCCCGCTGGGAAGATCTGATCCTGCCGGAACATCAGAAAGTGATCCTGAGCCAGGTCGCCAGCCATGTGCGCAACCGGCTCAAGGTTTGCGACGAATGGGGCTTTGCCCGCAAGAGTGCTCGCGGCATGGGCCTCAGCACCCTGTTCGCTGGTGAAAGCGGTACCGGCAAAACCATGGCCGCCGAAGTATTGGCCAACGAGCTGCACCTCGATCTTTACCGCATAGACCTATCCTCAGTGGTCAGCAAATACATCGGCGAGACGGAAAAGAACCTGCGCAAGGTTTTCGATGCCGCCGAGGACAGCGGCGCAATCCTGCTATTCGACGAGGCCGATGCCCTGTTCGGCAAGCGCAGCGAAGTGAAAGACAGCCATGACCGCCATGCCAACATCGAAGTGAGTTATTTGCTGCAACGCATGGAGGCTTACACCGGCCTTGCCATTTTGACCACCAACTTGAAGACGTCGCTGGATACAGCATTTCAGCGGCGTTTGCGTTTCGTTGTGCAATTCACTTTCCCCGATACCGAACAGCGCGAGGCCATCTGGCGCAGTGTATTTCCCTCTGCCACACCGACCCATGGCCTGGACTACCGCAAGCTGGCGCAGCTCCAGGTGGCAGGCGGAAACATCCGCAACATTGCTCTAAATGCCGCATTCCTGGCTGCCGATGCAGGCGAGGCTGTCGGTATGGTGCATCTGCTGCACGCCGCCCACGGCGAGGGTTCAAAGCGTGAGCGCCCTTTGACCGACGCGGAAACTCGGGGGTGGGTATGAAACGCGTCGTCCTTCACATCGACAGCTTGGTATTGAAAGGTTTCAGGCATGAAGACCGGCATGGCATCGCCGAGGGCCTGCAGCAGGAATTGACCCGTCTGTTTGCCGATCCACAGGCCGCCCAACAGTTGACAGCAAATGGTGATGTGTCGCGGCTGAGGGTCGACAGCATACACATCGGCCAGAATTCAAAACCGCAGCGCGTCGGCTCGCAAGTGGCGCAGGGTATAGGCAAGGGGATGAAGATATGAGCACTTTCGCGGCGCAGGAGAGCACTACCGACAAGTCACAGCCTTTGAGCAATTCGCCTAACGCGGGACTGTTGTCGCAGCGTAAATACGCTTTTGGCTTGCCAAAGTCGTCGCTGACCAGCGAATACGAGGGTAAGACACGCTTGCAAGCCAAGCTCACCATAGGCGCAAGCAACGACCCGCTGGAGCAGGAAGCAGATCGGGTCGCGGATCAAGTATTGGCAGCACCCGCTCATTCCGCAGTAAGCGGAGCGGCACCGAGCATACAGCGATTCACCGGGCAATCAACAGGCGATGAAGGAACTGCACCCGCCAGCGTAGACCGCGTGCTATCTGGTTCCGGTAGGCCGCTTGATCCGACAATACAACAAGACATGGGGCAGCGCTTTGGTCATGATTTTTCGCAGGTGCGGGTGCATACCGGCTCCGTCGCGGAGCAATCGGCGCAAGATATTAACACCCATGCCTATACAGTGGGTCACAACATTGTGTTTGGTGCGGGTGGATTCGCGCCAGAGTCGCACGAGGGACGCAAACTGATTGCCCATGAGTTGACGCATGTGGTGCAGCAAACAGTCGCGGCAGGGATTCATGTTGGCCAAGGCGGTGAAAAACTTACATTATCCTCGGGGAGTAAACACACTATACAAAAGCAGGAAGATAAACCTGTTGCGAATCCCGAGAAAAATAAAACCGACGATTCAACGCTTTCCGTCCAACTTCCCGAACCCGATTTTCTAAGTCTCAAGCAACCTTTTTTCGAGCGTAATGTTTTTCAGCTTTGGGATCCAAGTTCAGCCCTTGGTGTATGGAAATACAATTTGGACTTCTTTAAACGCTTTGGAGTGAGCGATAAATGGGCAGGCAAAGCCGCCAATCTGACCGCTCCGCTCGCCATTGATGCGCAATTAAAAGCCAGCAATCCCAAATGGTGGGAAATAACGGACAGAGAGTTAAAAACAACTTCAATAGTAGCGCCGATACCTATCTTCCAATTTGATGCCAATTTTAAGGATTGGAAGCCGCTACCATTTTTACAGAAATAATATTTGCATCTATAAAGATCAGATGAATTATAACCATCGCCAAGAGGGTTGAAGTTAATGAGTTCAGCTGTACCACTGCAGAACATTGCTGCTAAATCACCGATTGTGAGCAAACCGCCTCACGCGGGATTACTGTTGCAGCGCAAATGCGCTTGTGGCGGGTCGGCAGCATCGTCATTAACGGGTAAATGCGAGGCATGCAAGAGCGAACGTTTGCAAACCAAACTTAGCATAGGTGCAAGCAATGATCCGCTGGAACAGGAAGCGGACCAGGTTGCCGATCAGGTATTGGCAGCAGCGTTACATTCTCCAGTTAGTGGTATACCTCCCCGTATTCAGCGTGACTCGGGGCAAGCGACCGAGGGTACAGATACTGCACCCGCTAGCGTAGAGCATGTCCTTGCCAGTTCCGGCAGGCCGCTCGAGCCAGTGCTGCGGCAGGATATGGAACAACGTTTTGGTCACGACTTTTCTGGGGTGCGGGTTCATTCTGGCTCTGCGGCCGCGCAATCGGCTCGTGAATTGAATGCTCCAGCCTACACTGCCGGACGCGATATAGTTTTTGATTCGGGCAAGTTTGCTCCGAGCACCAATGATGGACGCCGATTGCTTGCCCATGAATTGACGCATGTCGTGCAACAACGCGGTCAACAGGTTGCTGCACAGATGAAACTCGCGGTGAGTACACCGGGCGAGGCCGGAGAACGTGAAGCCGACGCTGCCGCCGATGCGGTCATGCAGGGGCGCAGTGTTCCTTCCATCGCTCATGGGTTTACGAGTATCCAGCGCAAATGTTATTCCGCCGGGCTAGGAACTCCAAAGCCTGATTGCACGCCAAGTGAACGGGGCATAGTCGGTTGGCAGTTTCAGTTCAAGGTGGGTTGCGATGATCTTCTCTCGGGCGAGGAAGCCAAGATCAGCAAACTCAAGGTGGGAAGCGAACTCATGATCCACGGTTTTGCCAGCCAAGAAGGCGATG
Source organism: Candidatus Nitrotoga sp. 1052 (assembly GCF_927312905.1). Taxonomy (GTDB): domain Bacteria; phylum Pseudomonadota; class Gammaproteobacteria; order Burkholderiales; family Gallionellaceae; genus Nitrotoga. The sequence continues at coordinate 20,788 of NZ_CAKMHQ010000060.1, read as the reverse complement.
CGGGTTTCAGCAGGGACCTGTCATGCTACCGGGCCAACCGGATTGCCGACATAGCGCGCAAGCTACGAGCCGATTGCCCTGTGATCGGCATATTCAAACATGGCGAACCGTCTAGGGCCGTTCCGCCGGACTTTTGGCGCAGTGTGATTATCCAGGAAATAACGCCATCGCTGGAGTCGGGCGAACTAGGGCTGGATCCTACTTCGAGCATCAGCAGGTCGTGGGCGTTGTACCGGCGAGCTAAAGTCGATCCGACACGTCCGAATCTTACGCTGGTCTCGGCATGGCGTAGCGAAGTAAAGGATTGGCTTAAGAGCATAGGCAAAACACTGGCTCCGCAGGGTGCCAAGTTGACACGGCGCAATCTGGATGACTACCGGCGCATCTATGCATCTGCCGAACAACTGTGGATAGCAATTGATGAATTGCTCGCGCTGCACAAGTATCCTGATGCAGCGAAAGAAACCTACACAGGTTGGGCGGTAGGAGAAGGTAAAGATCAGAGTAAAAAGTTTAAGACCCACATCGAAAACGTTCCTACCACGGCCAAGTATCACGTAGACATCTTCGGCGAGGGTTACTTCAAAGGGGCGATCAACATCGGCATGGCCGAACGCACCAGCAGCACCGGCATCAGCAACTCGCGCGTGCCTAATCTGATTTACCGCAAGTTTTCCGCCAAGGACGCCACGCTGCCGATCGCCGACCATGCTGCGGATTTGGTCACTTCCGAAAGTGGTCCCATTGGTATACCGGGTCTCGCCGAAGAGATTGCCCGCATTATTGCCCCTGGAGGCACCATCGTGCTCCGCAATCCGATAAAACAAGAAGCCGACCACGACAAGGTCGCCAAAGCGGTGGGAGGCACCATAAAAAAAGTATATATCGACCAAGAATCAGGAAGAAAAATAGAAACGTGGATCGTCGTTCCGGGGCCATAACCATGTCATACAAAGTCACTTGTGATCAAGAAGATTGTCCCAGAATTACTTTAACGGACGAGTCACCCTATTCTCATGCATTGGCCGCTGCTCCTTCTATGCGGGAACCCGAGCTCAACACGGGCAATCGGCTGGTGATGGCCTTCGCCGTTTGGAGCATACCAGACAACTTAGCCATCCAAACTGCTCTTGATGTGGCCAAATGCTTCGGTGGAAAACTCAATCTTGGACTACGCCCCTTTGATGATGCGGAAGAGCTCGGCGCTTGGTGTCCCGGCTTAGAGTACGGTGGACAAAGTCCGCTTTGGTGCTGCTCCGTGATGGCGAGGTATGTATGAAGCGCAGTGGAATTCTTGCAGTTGATGAGTTGGTTGAGTTGATCGGCGGTGCCTGTGATCTGCAAATTGCGCAAGCGGTGTATGGAGGCATCGGTCATGAATAAAGTAATTGTCGCCCAACAAGCTAAAACGGCAAGTTTTTTGCCGCCTGCTCAAGGCCTGCTTCAGCGCAAGTGTACTTGCTGCAATCATATGATTGCAGGCGGGGAGTGTGCGGGGTGTGCGAAGAATAAAGCTGGTTTAAACGGAAGCTTGTTATTGGCCGAAAACTGGCAATGCCAACTGGAATACCAATCCCTGTGAAAAAGTGAAATGCCCTTAACCAATGACTAGCAATCACTTACAGAGGGTCAACAATCAATGGGATCAACCTCGATTGAGTGAACAATTATAATTGCAACGAGGGAGAACTTATGTTAGCTGCGCGGAATAAAAGTAATAAAGTAAAGACCTCGACAACCAGGAGATGAAGTAATGAGTACCGCTGCACCACTACAGAACGCTGTCGCCAAATCATTGCTCGTGGGTAAATCGCCTCAAGCGGGATTGCTGTTGCAGCGCAAATGCGCCTGTGGTGGGCCGGCGTCATCGTCATTAAGTGGTGAATGTGAAGAATGCAATAAAAAACGTTTGCAAAAGAGACTCAGCATAGGCGCAAGCAACGATCCGCTGGAACAGGAGGCGGACCGGATTGCTGATCAAGTACTGGCAGCGCCGGCACATTCCACCGTCAGTGGGATACCGCCGCGCATTCAACGCTTAACGGGGCAATCCTCCGGTGAGGCTGATAGGGCGCCCGCCAGTGTCGATCGCGTGCTTGCCGGTGCCGGCAGGCCGCTTGATACGTTGCTACAGCAAGACATGGGGCAGCGCTTCGGACATGATTTTTCGCAGGTGCGCGTGCACACCGGCTTGGCTGCCGAGCAATCAGCGCGGGACCTACATGCCCATGCTTATACGGTGGGACACAACATTGTGTTTGGGGCAGGCGGATTCGCGCCAGGGTCGCACGAGGGGCGCAGACTGATTGCTCATGAGTTGACGCATGTGGTGCAGATGGAACAGACACCCACTCAGATCAAGCGCAAGATCAGGAGTGATCCCCAAGCCTCGCTTAATAAATTTTTATCTGGAAAGGGGGTTCAACATTACACTGAAAGTAACAGAGTCTACGAACGTCCCAAAGGAGGAGCTGTGAATTTCGAACAGGAGATACTCATCGACATGCTGGCTTCACCGCGCATCTTTAACGTCGAAGGCGGCAGTGACCCAGTTGCAGCATCCAATCTGAACAACCACATCAAAGCGCGGATTGGCATTGTCTTTTTTGCAGGGCAAAAGGAATACAGCTTCGCCGCTTTGGCCGGATGGTCGATGAATCCTAAATACTATGAGTGGGATGTCAGCAAAGGAACCTGGAAGATGAAACCCGATGTGAATCGCCAAGAGGCTTGGGACGATCTTAATGTTAATGCAAAACTTTACGCAATCGGCTGTGCGGCGGCTACGGACCTGACGATGAAAGGAGGCAGCAAGGGTGCGGACATTATTGACAAGCCCAGCAGCGACATGAATGACTGGGTGCCCGGCGAAGCCGGTTACATCGAGAACACGAATTACCCACCCGGTGGCGGCATCGGCGTGTTGGGGGAGAATCTTATATACACCGGTAACGGTAAGTTTTGGGGACATTTGCCCGGTACAGACACTTACCGCACTCTTCCCGAGTGGATCAAGGAAGTTCATAGTTGGCATAAAGGTGCCAAAGTGCTCGACAAGCGCGAATTGCCAGCAACGGGATTAATGGACAAATAAGTTTAAATTTAAGCCAAATCTGAATCACTGGGTTTCCATTGTTAATTAAAAACAACCAAAGTTTTAATCATAATGAACCTGTAATGCCCGTACTAGAAAATCAAGCAATGAGAAAACGAGGAAAACCTAAATGAGCGGCTATTCGAATTCCCCAAAAGTTCTCAAAGGCGGCATCGTGCTGATTGATGCCGAATCGGGCCGGGTGCTGCGCATCATTTCGCTGCAGTACAACCCGGAAAAAATGACGCGCACCCTGCAAGTACAGGGTGCCGGCGGCGAGGGCGGTAACCGCTCGGAGGCCATGCGCTTCAAGGGTCCGGCGGTGGAGACGTTCAAGCTGGAGGCGGACATCGATGCGGCGGATCAACTGGAGTTTCCCGATCAACATCGCTCCGTGGTGGAAAACGGCATCCAGCCGCAAGTGTCGGTGTTGGAATCGCTCGTCAACCCGACCAGCGGTCAGCTGCTCGACCGCAATGCAATGTCACAGTCCGGTACGCTGGAGATCGCGCCGATGGAGGCGCCATTGGCTCTTTTTGTATGGGGAAAAAATCGCATCGTGCCGGTGCGGATTACGGATTTCAGCGTTACCGAGGAGGCCTTCGATCCGTCCTTGAATCCGATCGTCGCCAAAGTAAGTATCGGTTTTAGGGTGCTGAACGTGGACGATCTCGGCTTCGATCACAAGGGCGGCAGTTTGTTCATGAGTTATTTGCAAAACAAGGAAAGGCTTGCGGCTAAAGCCCAGGCGGGCGCTTTCTCCACGCTGGGAATAGGAGGTATTTGATGATAGACCCGATCCAGGCTTTTATGCAGGCGAATTCGCTCGTCACCCCCCTGTTTCCGCCCGAGAGCCGCTACCATGGCATCGCGGCGGTGCAGGCCGCTCAGCCGGACGGCACGGTCGTCGCGTACCTGAAGCGCCGATTCGTGCCGCCGCCTGAGAATTTCTCGCTGTTGCAGGAGCACATGGTCACTGCGGGCGACCGGCTGGACAATCTTGCCGCGCGCTATATCGGCGATCCGTCGCAGTACTGGCGCATCTGCGATGCCAACGGCGCCATACGTCCGGATGAATTGACGGAGACTGCGGGCAAGCGCCTGAGCATCACCTTGCCAGAAGGCGTTCAGGGAGTGATCGATGCTAGCTAAGGGGATACATCTCACGCTGATGATCGGCCCCATCGTGCCGGTGCCGGTGCCGCAGATGGTGATGAATGCGCTCGACAGCGTGCAGGTCACTACTGCAGCAGGCGCGGCGAGCGGCTTCCAGATGAGCTTCCAATTCAGCAGCAAGTCGGAGCTGAACACGTTTTTCATCATCGCTGGCGCGATGAACAGCGGTCCCGCTACGCCGCCATTGCGCGTCATGCTGATCATCACTCTCAACGGTACGCCACAGCCGCTTTTTGACGGGGTGATGACAAATGTAGAGGTGCAGGCGGGAAGCAACGGCTCTCCGGGCACGGTGACGGTTACCGGGGAGGATCTTACCAAGGTCATGGACATGCTCGATTTCAGTGGCCTGCCTTATCCTGCAATGCCAATCGAGGCGCGCGTGGCGCTGATTTGCGCCAAGTATGCGGCCTTTGGCCTGATTCCGCTGATTATTCCAGTACTGTTTCCCGATGTACCCATCCCGGTGGACAAGATTCCTGCCCATAGGGGCACAGACCTTAACTATATCCAGCAGCTCGCTGAGGAGGCCGGCTACATTTTTTACATCGAGCCCGGACCAGTGGCGGGCACCAACATCGCCTATTTCGGGCCCGAGATCAAAGTGGGCGTACCGCAACCGGCACTCAACGTGGACATGGACGCGTTAACCAACGTTGAAAATATGAATTTTTCGTTCGATCCGACAAAGGGCGTGCTGCCGGTCGTGTTCATCCAGAACCAACTTACACGCGTCCCTATTCCGATCCCGATCCCCAACATTAACCCGCTGCAACCACCGCTGGGATTGCTTTCCACAACGATCAGCAATCTCAAAATACTGAAGGACACGGCAAAAATGAACCCGATGCAGGCGATTTTAAGAGGGCTCAATGAAGCGAAGAAGTCGCAGGATTCAGTCAGCGCCAATGGCAGCATCAATGTGCTGCGCTACGGTCGACCACTGAAAGCCAGGCAGCTGGTCGGCGTGCGCGGCGCAGGCATCGCCTACGATGGCCTCTATTTCGTAAAAAGTGTCACCAGCACGCTCAAGCGTGGCGAGTTCAAACAAAGTTTCAACCTGACGCGTAACGGTCTGGTTTCAATCACACCGAGGGTTCCCGTATGAGCGACAGCGGCAATTTCTTTGGCAAGTACCGCGGCATGGTGCTCAACAACATAGACCCGATGCAGCTGGGACGGCTGCAGGTGCAGGTGCCTGATGTGGCGGGTCTCATCCCCGCGACCTGGGCGATGCCCTGTGTGCCGCTGGCCGGGATCAATATGGGCATGTTTGCGTTGCCTATGATCGGCAGCGGCGTGTGGGTAGAGTTCGAACAGGGTAATCCAGATTACCCGATATGGGTCGGCTGCTTCTGGGGCAGCGCCGCAGAGCTGCCGGTGCTGTCGCGTATGGTGCCGCCTGCAGTGCCTGGTATCACGCTACAGACTCCGCTCAAGAATGGCCTGGTTATCAGCGACGTACCCGGCCCCACCGGTGGCATCCAGCTGCAGACCGCGACCGGTGCCATGATCTCGGTGACCGATGTCGGCATCATGATCTCCAACGGCAAGGGCGCGGTGATCAATCTCACCGGGCCGACGGTGGACATCAATCTCGGGGCACTCACGGTGATATAAGGAGAACGACACTATGCCCGCACCCGTCCTTCATCTTGGCGCTACGGTAACCTGCATGCACGCAGGGCCGGCGACACCGCTCACGCCATTTCCGCGCGTGCTGCTGAGCGGCCAGCCGGTGACCACACTGGCCACGCCCTATGCGATTACCGGCTGCGCCCTCACCGGTACGCCCAACCCGCCCTGCGTCACCGCGCAGTGGGTGGTGGGCGCAGTACGGGTACTGGCTGGCGGTGTGCCAGTGCTGATACAAACGGGGCAGGCGGTGTGCGTGCCTACCGGCACCGGCTTGTTGTCGCTGGTGGTACAACCCAGGGTGCTCGCGACATGAAAGCACCTCTAAAAACCCATACTTCATCCCAACTGCTGCGTTGCGGTAGCGGGGTATGCAGGCAAGCCGCGAAGCGGATGCTCGCAAAAAATTTCTTGCTTACATATTGCTCAATATGCGGCGCTGCAAAATTTTTTCCGCGCCTTGCATTTGGGCGAACTCTGAATTTTTAGAGGTACTTATGCGCCAGATCGACTATCCCTTCCAATTCGACGGCCGCGGCCGCACCGCGCAGACGGACGAGTCCGGCTACATTCGCGACCTCATCGAGCAAGTGTTGCTCACTGCGCCGGGCGAACGCGTGATGCGGCCAAACTTTGGCAGCGGTGTGATGCAATTGGTGTTCGCCGCCGCCAGCCCTGAAGTGGCGGCGACCACGCAGTTCCTGATTCAAGGCGCCTTGCAGCAATGGCTGAGCGACGTTATTACCGTCGACGCCGTCGATGTGCAGGCGCAGGACGGCGCCTTGCTCATCACCGTGCAATATGTAGAACGCCGCACGCAAACTCGCGGCGTGGCGCAGATCATCGCGCCGGGAGGCGGCTTATGAAATACTACTGCTGCGACCAGCGCCGCCGCGAAGTAGTAAAGTTAAACGGCACCCTCAACGGTTTGGAATATCTGGAGGTGCATGACAGTGGTATTCCCGGAGACTCCACGCGCCAGCTCACGCTGTTCGTGAAGTTCCTGCGAGCAGTGCCTGCCACTCTCGCCAAGGATAACTTCCGCATCGAAGGCGGTGAGCGCATCAAGAGCGTGGATATCGAGTGGGTCGCGATCGCTAATGCGTTGCCCGCCAGCGAGCCACCCGGCCTGGTCGACGGCCTCGTGCCTCTCAATAAATTCATGGTGATCCGCACCAAGATTTACGGTGATTTTTCGCTGTATACGCTACGCCTGCTGAGCGGTCCCGGCAGCGATACGCCACCGGCTGGTTTCGATCCGCGCCTGAGCGAGATTCAGTTCTCGTTCAAGGTGCAGTGCGAATCGGATTTCGATTGCGCCAGCGTTACTCCCTGTCCTACGCCGCCGGCGACGAATCCGCGCCTCGATTATCTCGCCAAGGATTACGCCAGCTTCCGCCGCCTGATGCTGGACCGCATGAGCACGCTCATGCCGGATTGGACCACCCGCAACGCTGCCGATGTCGGCGTAACCTTGGTGGAAATGCTGGCCTATGTGGGCGATCAGCTTTCCTATCAGCAAGACGCCGTCGCCACCGAAGCTTATCTCGCTACCGCGCGCAAGCGCATCTCGCTGCGCCGCCATGCGCGGCTGGTGGATTATAGGGTGCACGAGGGCTGCAATGCCCGCGTGTGGGTGCAACTGTTCGTCAACGACGACGGTGTAAATATTCCGCACGGCACACCGTTGCTCACGCGCGTGCCTAACACGCCCGAGCGCATCACCCCGTCCGGCGACCAACTGCGCGATGCCTTGGCAAATGGTGCGCTGGTGTTCGAGACGGTGGAAGACACCCTGCTTTACCAGGATCACGCACGCTTCAGTTTATATCCCTGGGGCGAGCGCGAATGCTGTCTGCCCAAGGGAGCGACGCGCGCGACGCTCAACGGACACTATCCTAATCTCAAGGCGGGTGACGTGTTGGTGTTCGCGGAAGAATTCGGCCCGCGCACTGGAGATGCTGCTGATGCAGACCGCGCGCATCGCTGGGCGGTGCGTCTCACCGACGTGCGTTTGGATAGCGACCCCTGCGGTGGTTTCTTCCTGCCAGTACCCAACAATAATCCGCTGGATGTTACCGAGATCCGCTGGGTAGAACAGGACGCACTGCCGTTTCCATTATGCCTGTCGACTATCACTGACCTGGATCACGGCGCGACTTATCTCGGTGAGGTGAGCGCGGCTTACGGCAATATCGTGCTGGCCGATCATGGTCGCACCCTGACTGGCGAAGATTTGGGTGTCGTGTCAGCCTCGCAACTCACCCTTGCATCCAAGAGCGACATATTGAGTTGCAAGCGTCCGCCCTTGCAGGCCGTGCCACCACGTTTCCGGCCGCGACTTGCGGAACGTCCACTTACTCATGCCTTATCGCTCACAGCCGCGCCGTTGTTCAGCTTCACTGCGACAGTGGCCATCGTCACCGCATTGCAGACCCGCAGTTTTACACCGGCGCTGCACGATGCGTTGCAGGCGCAAGGAGTGCTGTTGCAGGCGGGACCGGTGGTAGTGCAAGGCGGCGATGGCATGTGGTCTGTGTCTGACGGCGTGAGCGCCTATCGTCTGCGGCTGGATAGCGGGCAGGTGCAGGTGTCGCCGCTGGCCGATGCCGCAGCATTGATCACCACCGCCGAGCCGCAGCGTGCCCGTCCCGCCATTTCTCTCGCCAGCAATTTCCAGGGTACGCCAGATACTTGGTTGCCGCGCCCCGATCTGCTCGCTAGCGATGCCGGGGCGAGCGAATTCGTGGTGGAGAGTGAGCATAACGGCAGCGCCTTGCTGCGTTTCGGCGATGATTATCACGGCAAGCGTCCCGACGTCAGCACCACATTTAGCGCGAGCTATCGCGTCGGCAATGGCGTGGCAGGCAACATCGGTCTGGAGTCCATCGCGCACATCGTCAGCAACGATGCGCGGCTGTTGCGCGCGTCGAATCCACTGCCGGCGCAAGGCGGCAGCGATCCTGAAAACGCCGAGGACATCAGGCGCGATGCGCCGGAAGCGTTTCGCACCCAGGAACGCGCCGTCACCCCGGCGGATTATGCCGAAGTTACCGAACGTCATCCCAGCGTACAGCGCGCTGCTGCCACTTTCCGCTGGACCGGCAGTTGGTACACGGTGTTTCTCACCGTCGATCGCAAAGGCGGCGGAGAAGTGGATGCGGTCTATGAGCAGACCATCCGCGACCACGTCGAGCGTTATCGCATGGCCGGATATGACCTTGAGGTGAACAGCCCGAGTTATGTGCCGCTGCTGCTGGAAATGACAGTGTGCGTCAAACCGGATTATTTCCGCGCCGATGTGCGCGCCGCTCTGATGCGCGTATTCAGCCGGGGCTGGCTGGACGACGGTAGGCCTGCGCTGTTCCATCCCGACAACTTTACCTTCGGCCAGGCGGTTTATCTCAGCGCGATTTATGAAGCGGCGCAGGTGATACAAGGCGTGGGCTCGGTGGTGATCAACACTTTTCAGCGTCTGCGTGCGCCACCTGAGCCCAAGCCTATGGATGACGGCGTGCTGACAGTCGGACGCTTGGAGATCGCACGACTGGACAACGATCCCAACTTCCCCGAACGGGGCGTGTTGAAGCTCTCGATAGGAGGCGGCAAATGAGCGGCGAAGAACAAACATCGCAAGACGCATGCGGTTGTTGCGCGGGCGTGGGCATCCAGGCACCGGCGCTGCTCTACAACCGCCCGGGGCTTGCGGCCATCGCCTATCGCATCGGCACGCACAGCGAGGTGCTGGCCAGCTTGCAGGCACGGCTGTCATCGCAGGATTATCCGGCGCTGGCGAAATTGCGCACCCGCGACAGCGATGATTTTTCCATCGCGCTGCTGGATGCCTATGCCTGCATGGCCGACGTGTTGAGCTTCTATCAGGAACGTCTCGCCAATGAATCCTATTTGCGCACCGCAGGCGAGCGTCTGTCGTTGAGCGAACTTGCGCGGCTGATCGGCTATCGCCTCAAACCCGGGGTTGCCGCAGAGACATATCTTGCCTTCACACTGCAAGAAGCACCACCGCAAGCCGCGAGTGCCGAGCCTAAACAGGCTACCGGCGTACCCGACAAAGTGAAGCTGGACATCGGTATCAAGGTGCAAAGCATACCCGGCCCCGACGAAAAGCCGCAGACCTTCGAGAGTGTCGAGAGTATTGAAGCGCGGCCGGAATGGAATGCCATCAAGCCACGACTGACGCAACCCCAGATACTCTCAGCAAAAATGAATAGCGTCATTCTTCAGGGTATTGCAAGTAATCTGAAGCCGGGAGAAAGTTTGCTGATTGTCAGTGGTACTAAAACACTCGTGCGCATCATGAGTATTAACACCAATGATAAGACAAAAACAACGCGCATTGATTTCACTTCCGTGAATCCTTTGTTGTCACCAGCGGTATATAACAGGCCTTTGCTGCCAAAGGGTAATGTCAGTGATTTTCCGACAACGATTGCTCTGGACGAAAATGTTCTCAAAAATATAATCAGCAAAACCTGGAGCGAAGAAGACCTCTCTTCTTTAGTAAAAATTCAGGGGTGGTCGGTTGACGCCTTGGTGAGCGGTATCAGGACACTGTCGGCGAAACAGTCTGTTACCCTGGATGAGGGCATCTTCATCTTCCATCAACACGCTTCCATTTTTGGTTGTAACGCGCCCAAAATGGTCACCTATGACGCGACAACGCACAACCCCAAACCTGCATCGGATTGGGACGAATGGCCGTTGGCGAACGACGAGGGTGAAACCAAACTATTTCTCGATAGTGCTTATGGCTCTGTATTACCAGGAGGCTATATCGCCATTGAAAAGCCCGGCAGGATACCCAAAATCCTTTCTGCTGAGCAGGTGATGCTTTATACCCGAACCGCCTACGGAGTCAGTTCGAAAACAACCCGAATTTCCTTAGCGCAATCCTGGTGGGATATATGGTCGAATTGGCAGTCCTTGGGCGGCGTACTGACCTCAGACCCGGCAACTGTTTCATGGGGCGACGGCAGAATCGATGTTTTTGTTCGGGGCACCGACAATGCACTGTGGCATAAATGGTTCAATGGCACATGGTCAGGCTGGGAGTCGCTCGGCGGAGTGCTGAGCTCCGGCCCCGATGTGTCTTCCTGGGCCGCTGGTCGCCTGGATGTCTTTGTCCGGGGTGCCGACAACGCCCTGTGGCATAAATGGTTCAATGGCACATGGTCAGGCTGGGAGTCACTAGGCGGCGTACTGACCTCAGATCCAGCGGCCGTTTCTTGGGGCGATGGCAGAATCGATGTTTTTGTTCGGGGCACCGACAATGCGCTGTGGCATAAATGGTTCGATGGTGTATGGTCAGGCTGGGAGTCACTAGGTGGGACTCTGAGCTCCGGTCCCGATGTTTCTTCCTGGGCCGCTGGTCGCCTGGATGTCTTTGTCCGGGGTGCCGACAACGCCCTGTGGCATAAATGGTTCAATGGCACATGGTCAGGCTGGGAGTCACTAGGCGGCGTACTGACCTCAGATCCAGCGGCCGTTTCTTGGGGCGATGGCAGAATCGATGTTTTTGTTCGGGGCACCGACAATGCGCTGTGGCATAAATGGTTCGATGGTGTATGGTCAGGCTGGGAGTCACTAGGTGGGACTCTGAGCTCCGGTCCCGATGTTTCTTCCTGGGCCGCTGGTCGCCTGGATGTCTTTGTCCGAGGTGCCGACAACGCCCTGTGGCATAAATGGTTCGACGGTCTGTTTGATGATAAGCCGGTTAAACTTGATGCTCTTCGTGATATTACGGTGCACGCTCAGAGCGAGCGAATTGCACTTGCGGATGTACCTATCGAGGACCTGGTGCAGGGTGACACCATCTCCCTTGACCGAATATATCTTGGATTAAAAAAAGGGCGCAGAATAATCCTTACCGGAGAACGCAGTGATCTGACGGGCGTCGTTGAAAGTGAGACGGTACAGCTGAAGGATATCGTCGTCGAGGCTGGTTTTACTGTAATAACACTTGATAAAACTCTCGACCACAGTTATTTACGTGACACTGTGGCGATATACGCCAACGTCGCCCGTGCCACCCACGGTGAGACCACGCAGGAAACCATAGGCAGCGGTGCGGCGCGCCAGAGCCATCAACGCTACACCCTCAAACACACACCGCTCACCTTCGTTGGCGCCGAGAACGAGACCGGTGCCGAAGCGGCATTGGAGGTGCGGGTCAACGATATCCTCTGGCACGAGACGCCCACCCTCTACAAGGCCGGCGCCGATGACCGCTCCTACGTGCTGCACGTGGAAGAGGACGGTGCGGGGACCATCCAGTTCGGCGATGGCCACCACGGCGCGCGCCTGCCCACTGGTCAGGATAACCTGCGCGTCGTTTATCGCAAGGGTATCGGCACAGCGGGTAACCTGCAAGCCGGCCAGCTCGCACAACTGCTCTCGCGTCCATTGGGTTTGAAAGCAGTGAGCAACCCGCTGCCCGCCGCGGGCGGAGTGGATGCGGATAGTGCGGCCGATGCACGGCGCAACATGCCGCTGGGCGTGCGCACGCTCGGACGTGTGGTCTCGGTACAGGATTACGAAGATTACGCGCGCGCCTACACCGGCATCGCCAAGGCCCAAGCTGCCGTGCTCAACACGCGCGCCGGGCGCACTGTGTTCATCAGCATCACCGGCGATGACGGCGGTCAGCCGCCGGATTCGACGCTGGACAAGCTACTCGACTCCCTTAAACAGAACGGCGACCCGCTGGTGCACTGCGAAACTGCGGCTTACAACCAGGCGACGTTCCATATCGCGCTGCGCATCAAACGCGATCCGGATCACGACGCCAAGAAGGTGCTGGCCGACGTCGAGGCCGCGCTGCGCGCCGCCTTCTCTTTCGATGCGCGCGACTTCGGGCAGATTGTCTCGCGCTCCGAAATCATCGCGGTGGCGCAGGAGGTTGACGGCGTGCTGGGCGTGGACCTGGATCGTTTCTACCGTGGCACTGCCATTACCCTGGAAGAGCGCCTGACGCCCGCCGCCGCGACGACCGATGCGCAAGGCAACGGCGTAGCCGCCGAGATATTGCTGCTCGACAACGGCCCATTCGATTATCTGGAGGAGATGACGTGAACACGACCGCCGACCGCCTCTACGAGCTGCTGCCCGCGATCCACCGTATCCGCGACGCGGAGCAAGGCTATCCGCTGCGCGAGCTGCTCGCCGTCATTGGCGAGCAGGTGGCAGCCATGCAGGAAAACCTCGAACAGCTCTACGACGACCAGTTCATCGAAACCTGCGCACCGTGGGTGGCGCCCTACATCGGCGACCTCATCGGCTATCGCACCTTGCACGGCGTGGTGCCCAATGTGGCCTCGCCGCGCGCTGATGTGGCCAACACCATCCGCTACCGCCGCCGCAAGGGCACGGCATCCATGCTCGAGCAGCTGGCGCGTGATGTCACCGGCTGGCCGGTGCGGGCGGTGGAGTTTTTCCAGTTGCTGGGCTGGACGCAACACATGAATCATCTGCGCACAGGCGCGCACTATGCGCCGAATCTGCGCAACTGGGAAAAACTGCAGTGGCGCGACACTGCCTTTGACACGATTGCGCACACCGTGGACGTGCGGCGCATCAGCACCGGCGCCCCGCGTCACAACATCCCCAACATCGGCCTGTATCTGTGGCGCGTACGCGCGTTTCCACTGACGCGTTCTCAGGCCGTGGCCGACCCCCTGATCGGCGGTGGCCTGCGCTTCCGTTACAATCCGCTGGGCGTTGACATGGCGCTGTATAACACGCCGGAGACGGAAGAAGAGATCAGTCATCTGGCCGAGCCCCGCAATGTGCCCATGCCGCTCGCACGCCGCTGGCTCAAGGCACACCTCGACGACTACTATGGCCCCGGCAAGAGTCTGTGGCTAGAACTGGATGGCAACCCGCCGCAACTGATTGCGCGCAACAACATCCGCATCTGCGATCTCAGCGACATCAAGGACGGCGGCGGCAATGTCATCGCGTGGGCGCACCAGCCCACTGCCGGCTCCGGGCTGGTGGCCATCGATCCGGTGCTGGGCCGCATCGCGTTCGCCGATGCGCCAGCCTCGACTCCGCTGGTAAGCTTTCATTACGGCTTCACCATCGCTATCGGTGGCGGCGAATACGAGCGCGGCGATCCCGCCGTGCCGGTCATGCCGGTGCAAACCGTGCAGGGCGGCGCAGCGCTGCAACCGGCGCTCAACGCGGTGCAGAGCGGCGGCACGGTGGAAGTACTTGACAGCAGCCGCTATGTGGAAACGCCCAGCATTACCGTGAACGCCGGCAAGACGGTCGTGCTGCGCGCGGTCAATGGCGCGCGCCCGCTGCTGGCCGCGAGCGGCGATATCGCGCTCAATATCGGCGCAGAGGCGACGTTGATTCTCGACGGCTGGGTGATCAGTGGCGGCACGTTGACGATGGCCGCCTTTGCCGATACGCAAGCGCGCTATCTCGTGCTGCGCGATTGCACGCTGGTGCCGGGAACGTTCGGCGCGGCCGATGCCCCCGGCCTAGTGGTCAGCCATGCCTTCGCCAAGGTGGTGCTGGAACGCTGCATCACCGCGCCGCTGCACATCGCGGCCGATGCCGAAGTCTCGCTGAACGAATGCATCGTGGATGCAACTGCGCAAAACCTCATCGCCTACCGCGGCCCCGGGGCCGATACGCTCGCGCCCGGCGGCGCACTCACGTTGGAGAGTTGCACCGTCATCGGCAAGGTTCACACCCAGCAACTGACGCTGGCCAGCGATTGCCTTCTCGTCGCCGCGCTCACCAGCGGAGGCGACACATGGAAGGCTCCGCTGTGGGCCGAGCGCCGCCAGCAAGGCTGCGTGCGCTTTTCCTGGGTGCCACCCGGCTCGCGCACACCGCGCCGCTATCATTGCCAGCCGGGGGAAGGCGACCAGGAAACAAGGCCGCACTTTACCTCGCTGCGTTACGGTGACCCGGGTTATTGCCAGTTGCGGCAGAGCACCTCGGACAAAATCCGCCGCGGTGCGCACGACGAGAGCGAAATGGGCGTGCTGCATGGTTTGTATCAGCCGCAACGCGAGACTAATCTGCGCGTGCGGCTGGAAGAATATCTACGTTTTGGTCTGGAAGCGGGATTGATTTACGGAAGTTAAAGGAGAATAGTTATGAGTGGAGATTACAGCCGGGTTCGATTCGATCCCCGCATCGACCTGTCCGGCGTGCTGATGCAGCAAGGGCGCGTGCAACTGGACTCGGATTGGAACGAGTGGGTGGCGGTGCTGGACAGGCGTTTGCGCGCCGAGAGCGTGGATACCTTCGGCGTGCATCCGACGCCGGGCATCACCGGCGTGGCGGTGGTCTCGCCGCAGACGCCGGATGCCTTCACGATCGTGGCCGCCGGCGGCAACATCACCATCGGCCGCGGCCGCATGTATGTGGATGGGTTACTCGCGGAAAATCACGGCGGCGGCACGCCGGAGTTCGATCCGGTGCTGGCCGAGCTGCGCGGTAAATCTGAGCTAGCGTACAATCAGCAACCGTATTTTCCGGCGCCGCCTGCCCTGCCCAGCGGCGGGCCACACCTCGCCTATCTCGAGGTTTGGCAGCGCGAGCTGACCCATCTCCAGCAACCCAATCTGGTGGAAAGCGCCGTGGGGGTGGACACCACCACACGTATGCAGACCGTGTGGCAGGTGCGGATGCTGGCCAATATCGGCGGCGCCGATTGCATCACACCCGACAGCGCGGTGGCGGGCTGGCAAGCGCTCATTGCTCCATCGGCCGGGCGCATGTCGATAAAAGCGGAGGGCGTGCCGCCCGATCTCGATCCGTGCGAACTGCCGCCCAGCGGCGGCTATCGTGGACTCGAGAATCAGCTCTATCGCATCGAGATCCACGACGGCGGCGCCGTGGGCGCAGCAACCTTCAAGTGGTCGCGCGACAACGCGAGCGTGGCGAGCAATGTAGTAGAAATTGTCTCTCAGACCGCGACCAGCACCGAACTTAAATTGGCCAGCCTGGGCCGTGACGCGGTGCTGCGTTTCAACACCGGTAACTGGGTGGAGATACTCGATGACCGGCGCGAGCTCAGCGGCGAAAACGGCGACCCCGCGCTGCGCCGCGGCGTGATGCGCAAGATCACCGTCGATGACGCCAAGCAGACCATCAGTTTTTCACCCGCGTTGCCGGCGAATCTGATTCCCGGCGGCGGAGCCGACACGCTGGATGCGCGCCACACCCGTGTTCGGCGCTGGGATCAAAAGGGCACGGTGCGCGACGCGAACAACAATATCATCGTCAATCTCGACGCGGCAGCCAGCACTGGCCTGATCCCGGTGCCGGCAGCAGGCGTGTGGGTGGTGCTGGAAAACGGCATACAAATTCAATTCGGTCTCGACCCCTCCGGCGGCGGATTCCACTGCGGCGACTATTGGGTTTCCGCGGCACGCACCGCCGACACATCGGTGGAGACTTTCACTCAAGCGCCACCGCGCGGCATCCATCGCCATTATGCGCGGCTGGCCATCGTCACCTTTCCCGACGACGAGACCGATTGCCGTGTGCCTTGGCCGCCAGAATGCGGCGGCTGCTGCACCGTTAACGTTGCGCCCGGCGAAAACATTCAGGCTGCGATCGATTCGCTGCCGGACGAGGGCGGCTGCGTGTGCCTGAAAACGGGTGTGCACGACATCAGCGCCACCATACAGATACTCTCCTCGCGCATCATCCTGCGCGGCGAAAGTCCCGGCGCCATTGTGCGCGGAGCGAGGTTGGACCGAACCTTGCAGATCGGCGGCGCCAACGCGCTGGTCAGCGACATCGTCGTAGAAAGCATACGCTTCGAAGCGACGGCTGCCGCCACCAATAACAACATCGGTGCGCTGCTGTATCTGGAAAATTGCACGCGGGTGCGGGTGGAACACTGTGCGCTCGCCGTCGTGGTTCCTGTGACGCAAACGCCGCCCTCCTACATTGGCATCAATTTGAGCGGCGTGACCGATGTCGAGCTAATCGCCAATCGCCTGGACAATTTTCTCATCGGCATCCTGAGCAGCGATTATCAGGGCGGTCTGCGCATCGCGGACAACGCCATCGGCGGTATCACTGGCCTGTTCCTCAATCAGCCCGGCAGCTCTCTCGGCCAGTACGGCATACTCATCGACACCGATCACACGCAGCCTTGCCGCATCGAGAACAACCGCATCCGCCATTTCTGGGTCGGTATCTCACTACGCCATCAGACCGTGGGTTCGCTCGTCGCCGACAACCGCATCAGCCGCAGCGCCGGCATCACGCAAGACACATTTCCCGGTAATGCCGTGCAATTGCGAAACTATCTGGACGCCCGCCTCTATGCGATCGATATCGAAGCCGCGCTATGCGAGGTGCGCCGCAACCAGATCGACCTGCTCTCTGCTGCGTGGGGTGGCATCCGTGTCAGCGGCGCCCATGCAACCATCGCCGGCAACATCGTGGGGGCGATCGCACAGGAAGGTCAAGTTACGGTGCCTGCTAGCATCTATTGTGTGGCCGATGCGAAAAACGGCCGTGCCGCCGATCATGCCGCGGTGCGCAACAATCAATTGCTGGGCCCGCAATCGGGGATCGTAATTTCGCGCATCGGCGGCGCGGCTGTCAGCGGCAATCACCTCGATGGCGGAGGCGGCGGATGGTACGGTGTGCGGGTGGATGATTGCACCGACTGCCGCATTGACGACAACGATCTGCGCGAGGTGTTTTTCGCCGTACACCTCAGCGAGGGCGAACGCAACCGCGTGGCAGGCAATCGCATCGACCAGGCCGGCACCGGCATCACCTCCACGCAGGAAGCGGATCTGGAGGTCAGCGGCAACACGCTGCAATCCTGTTTGCTGCTGGGGATGGCGCTATTCGTGCGCGGCAATACTGCATTACTCGGAAACCGGGTACGCAACTGCGGCTACGCCCCAAATTTCTCAATAGGCATCGGCGTGTACGCTGAAGAGGTGTTGACGCCTACTGGCGCACATCTGCGCATCGAAGACTGCGAGGTGGTCGACACCGGCATCTCTGCCGACGGCAAACAGGTCACGACCGTCAGTGCCATCGGCATCGGCGGCTGGATACCCGTCTGCCAGATCAGTGGTAACCGTGTCGGTTATACCCAGCCCGCCATGCTCGAACCAGTGAACGAACATCGTGCATTGCTGCTGATCGGGCCGCTGGCACTGCGTTTCATTGGCGGCGCGGGCGAGATCACCTACATGTTCGGCAGCGCGCAGGTGGACGATAATCACTTCCGCGGCCCGGGCCGCAGTCAGCTGGTGGAATTCAGGCGCATTCAGTACACCGACAACATCGATCTGCGTTTCGAGAAGGTGACCTTTAATAATAATGTCTGCGACCACCTCAGCGCCGAGGCGAGTGACCTGGGCGCTACCGTGCGCCTGTGGGGTGGGCACCTGATCGCCATGGGGAATCACGTCAAGGCTGCCGCCAACGTCAACGCCATGTCGCTGTCCAACCGCAACAAAATCGCGCTGATGGGCAACATCACCACCGGGGATTACATCCAGACTGGCATGGTCACGCCGCTACCGATCGCCAATTTCAACGTCAAAATTTAAGGAGCGTACAACATGAACATCAAGACACTGGAGCAAGCGCTCAAACTGCAAAATGACCTTGCCACCCGGCTCACGCACAGCCTAGTATCGGGAACCGCTGGCAAAGTGCCGCCCATTGAGGTGTTGGTCAAGGAAAAGGAACAGTCGATTGCGCGCGCCCAGGCTGAAGTGGAAACTGCCATCAAGGAGCGTGATATAGCCGTAAGCCGTTGGGATGAGCGCGTCGCGCAACGCAAAGCGAGCGTCGTCAAACTGCAAAAGGAATTAAATGACCTCAAAGAACAACTTGCGGAACGAAAAGACCCATCCAAAGATAGGAAAGCTGGGAATTTGAAAAAAGAAGTGCGCAGCAAAAAATCTCGGTAACCAGAAACAGACGTTTTGTTTGTTGGCTGCGAACGAAATGTTGGCTCGGGATGGCGCTTTGTGTGCAACCAGGAAACTGGCCGAATCAGGCGATGCACCAACTGCCAACGGATCTTATCCAGCCTCGCACGAAAAAAATGACGGCCCAAGAACTTTCCATTGTTAACCGTGCCACGTCAAGTCACGCGCGACATCCTTTACGCTCAACGATTGCTTAACCGAAAATGCTTGGACTGGAAAACCTCTCGTAAGGTATTATTTGATTAGATGCAGCACACGGACTCATCCGGCTCTGTATGCAGCAATATGAATATGAATAGAAGAGAGGGAGTACAGATGAAGATTGCAAAAAATGTTTTGGAACTGATAGGCAACACACCATTGGTGCAATTAAACCGTGTGAGTCAAGGCATAGATGCCACTATCCTCGCCAAGTTGGAATTCTTCAGCCCCGCGCTCAGCGTCAAGGATCGTATCGCCGCTTCAATGATCGAAGCTGCTGAAAAAGAAGGCAAAATAAAACCAGACACAATTATCCTGGAGCCAACGTCTGGCAATACCGGCATTGGCCTTGCTATGGTTTGTGCAGCTCGCGGTTATAAGTGCGCTTTCATTATGCCGGACAGCATGAGCCGTGAGCGCCGCCTGTTGATGAAGGCTTATGGCGCGGAACTCATTCTAACTCCAAGCACGGACGGTATGCCCGGGGCAATGAAGAGGGCGAAGGAAATGGCTTTAGCCGATCCGCGCTACCTCGTATTACAGCAATTCGCTAATCGCGCTAATCCTGCCATCCATCGTACCACCACCGCCGAAGAAATCATGCGCGACACCGACGGCATGATAGATATCTTTGTTGCGGGTGTGGGAACTGGGGGCACTATCACTGGTGTAGGGGAAGCATTGAGAGAAATTTATTCGGGCGTACAAATAATTGCCGTGGAACCCGATGCCTCGCCCGTACTTTCCGGTGGCCAGCGTGGCCCTCATGCTATTCAAGGTATTGGGCCAGGTTTTATACCTGAAATACTCAACAAAAATATATTCCACGAGGCAGTACGTGTTAAAGATGAAGATGCATTCAATATGGCACGGCGCCTGGCAAAGGAGGAAGGCCTGCTGGTCGGAATTTCCTCCGGTGCGGCAGTTTGGGCTGCCCTTGAAATCGCCAAGCGTCCGTTAAATGCTGGCAAGATGATCGTCGTGATGATCCCATCATTTGGTGAACGTTATTTGTCCACTCAATTGTTTGCTGACCTGGATGTGGATTAACCAGCTGTTGTGTAGAGTGCAGCAGTACACTGAAATAGGTTGTCAATAATGGACACCGATGATGCCGCCAATCTTTTTCGTAGGACTGGCGCTCAAATGCAGCGGGCGACAGATAATCGAGCTGAACCCGCTTGCTGTCGTCTGTAAACAATGGGGGTCCATTTTTCAACTTTCTCATGGTCAGCCCCTTAAGGGTGACGACTTGGTCACAAGTCGTTCAGGATCACTTCTCATTAGAAATATGGCTGTCTCCAAGCTTCATGTGTTATCGGAAGATGCTCTATATTTATGCTTAATATCAGACTAATGAGACAAGCGATGAAATATAAAGTTTGTCGGTACGGTAACGCACATAACTAAATGTTTCAATGATGAAAAAAATTTCATGGTGAAGGAAGGCGCTATGCCTGCGGATAAGAGATTGTATATAAGGCGAATAAGTCTTGATGCTGTCTAAACTTATATTGCCGCCACCCATCATTTTGATTTATATGTATTTTTATAAGTTTCAGTATGGTTGCCAGGTATCCGGCGGAGTGATTTTTTTGCATCAATTTGTCCAAGATCAGTGAGGTGCGCGCCAATTGATGAAATCTTCAGTCGGGATAAGCATGCAAAAAAATAGCACAATCTTGATCTAGATCAAATCGACTTTAATTTATCCGCGTAG
>NZ_CAKMHQ010000059.1 GCF_927312905.1 Candidatus Nitrotoga sp. 1052 | reverse complement strand
ATTCCACCCAAAGCTGAAGCAGGTGTTCAGAATGGGGTTTTTCTACAGCGTCGTTGGGCATCAAAGGCGTGAGCAGTGGAAACATTCAAAGTAGTGTTTGATTCCCTAGAGTGGCAAGAGGCAATGCCGGGTGCTCGCTTCAAAATATTTAGTGACGGAAAGAAGCAGATGCGATTGCTCGAATTCACTTCCGAATTCGTTGAGCCGAACTGGTGCGAAAAAGGGCACGTTGGTTTTGTTCTTAATGGCGAATTGGAAATTGATTTCGATGGAAAAATTGTTAATTACATCCAAGGTTCTGGTATCTTCATTCCAACGGGCACTTTCACAAAACATAAAGCTCGCTCTGTTACACCAAGTGTTCAGCTATTTTTAGTTGAAGATGTATAAGTTATTTGAAGTCCAACCCTGCATTCGAGCGGGACTCGCCCAGAAGCGGGTGAGCCCCTCAATTTTATGTTAGGTTTTCTCTGCGATGGAAATCATCCTCATGCGGCATGGTAAACCGGTACTATCCCAAGTAGGCTGGCTTGCACCTGCCGAAATGGAACGTTGGATTGAACACTACAACTTTTCCGAGGTGGAAGCTGACGGCATCCCCCTCAACAGTTTGAAGGTGGCAAATTCCGCTTCATTCATTGTCACAAGCACCGCATCGCGGGCATTGTCGTCAGTGCAGGCGCTCGGTCATACAGCCTCTGTTGCAGACGCCGTATTCTGCGAGGCGCAGCTTCCGTTTGCTCTTTGGCGGTTTCCTCGGCTGCCACCTTTTGTCTGGGCTGCGTTTTTCCGTCTGCTTTGGTTCTTCGGCTACTCACGAGGTGCTGACTCAATTCAGGTCACGAAAACCCGTGCCAAGGCCGCTGCTCAGCAACTTAGTTCTTTTGCCGCGAAAGGCCATGTTCTGCTCGTGGGGCACGGCATCATGAATCGCCTCATAGCAAAAGAGCTTATCGCTTTGGGCTGGGCTGCCCGCACCAACCATGAAAGCAAATACTGGAGCGCAAGTGTCTATGGCCTCCAAACCTAACGAGTAAGGTTAGATTGTGATCGCGAAGCGAGCCACAATCTGAACCGTTTGTTGTACAAGCCCGGTCAGGCTGCTGTGAATCTGTTTGTTATGGAAATATCTCTCTGATCGTAGCGGCATCATCGGGACCTGTTTCGCGTCATACCCCCAAATTCCACCGCTAAAAGTTGCCATTGCAGCAACCTGTTCCGCTCAACCTG
>NZ_CAKMHQ010000058.1 GCF_927312905.1 Candidatus Nitrotoga sp. 1052 | reverse complement strand
CCGGAAACTACGCACCGGACTCTGCTGTGCGGTGAATTATTCAGCGTTTCCTTAGATGGAACAAACCATAAGACGGCATTTACCAATCGCCTGATAACTTCAAAGCTGGGTATAAGTGCTTGAGTCGCTTGCAGCATTTGGATGTTTAGGGCCGCCAAAAAAAGATCTATCATAAGCTCATGATTGTCCATTGGTAATTCCGCACCTGAGCTGCATGTTCCCATTCCAACCCATGCAACATTCCCTGTTGATTGGCCACATTCAACATTGCATGGCTATATTGAGCGGGATGGCAGCATCGGATTGGGGTGTGCAAATAGGTGATGGAGTAGATGGTTATGGCGAGCGATGAGATGTTGGGCTTCATTTTATTCAGCTCAACCTATCGGGCTTCACCACTCAAATGTTCTGGTGGTTTATATATGAAGAAACTGTTTCTCTTTATATTCACTAGCATAACAATATTTGCATGCATCTCAGCCAATGCAGAAAATACCTATCGTCCAAAATCCAACCATACTTACATCACTGGCCCGAAAGGTGGTTGCTACTATATCAACAGCAATGGAAATAAAACCTATGTAGATCGAGCGCTTTGCAAGCCGCCAGCAATTGAAATTAAAAAACCCGGTAAGGTTGGGCTGAATGAAATGAAGCCTAACCTACCGGGCTTACATCCGACTTATGAGCGGTAGCGAACTGATGGATCTACAGGAGAGTACTATTATTCAACTTCATTCCAATCCTTGGTAGGGCTTGGTCGAATCTTGACCTTGACATCCAGTTTTTCTCCGGAGAGTCCAGTAAGGTCCATTGATGCCGTGACACCGGAAGCCTTGCCCGATATGGCGTTCTTCGAAGTACGCCTCTATTACAAAAGTTTTAAAACGCGGCATTAAAATAACAAAATTCTAATCAGGAGTAGTCCCATGAATAAATTAATGTTAGCCGTAGCTTTAACCGTAGCAGTTCCTTTGTCTTTTGCAGAAGGATTATTGGAAAACCCAGTAGTTGACAGCACTGAATCCGGCATTGGAGTTATCTCAGGCTGGCATTGCACGGCAACTCATATTGACATAACAATTGATGGTAAGAGCCTTGGGAAGGCTGGCAGCGGGACGAGTCGAAATGATACAGTGGGCATTTGCGGACGCGCTGATTCTGGTTTTTCCCTTCTGTACAACTACAATGACCTTTCCCCTGGAAGCCACACTATAAGTGCGTATGCGGACGGGCAAGCGTTTGAAACTAGACAATTCAATACAGTTCAGTCTGGAGGGGAAGCATTTCTTACTGGCATTTCCAAAACAGCAACAATCTCTGATTTCCCATCTTCTGGTAGAACAGCTACATTGCAGTGGAGTCAGGCCAAGCAAAGCTTTGTTATTACTGGGATAAGTGCTCCTCCTGTGGCCGCCGGAGCCATAGCTAATTAAAAGCGTTGGGCATTCAGTCGACGTAGCTAAATCATAACTTGATGCAGCTGGATACTCTGTGTTTATGGTTTTGTGAGATAGCGCGGTTGGGCTGAATGAAATGAAGCCTAACCTACCGGGCTCCTTAGCGCATACATGTGCCACCATTTTTGCCAAGCTTTCAATCGATTATTTTGAGAGCAGGTAAAGATTGCAGCCATACATCTGGATTTTTAAATTACCCGTAATTTCTGCTAGGCTTGCAGCATACGCAATACAGAAAGCCTGCCATGATCAATGCCTACACACTCAGCAACGGCCGCCTGAGTAAAATACATCTGGATGAGCAAGATGATTTCCGCTCCGATCATCCGATATGGATTGACGTTGTTGCGCCCAATGACGAGGAACGTAAATGGATAGAGCAAGCTTATCACTTGACTTTGCCAAAGCCCGAGCATCTTCGAGATATTGAGGCCAGTGCACGGTTCTATGAGGAAAACGATGAGCTGCATTTGCGTTCGGATTTCCTGCTCGGCAAAGAGAGTAGTTCGCGCAGTGTCACTGTGGCTTTTGTGCTGTCCGGCAACACTCTTTTCAGCGTGCATGAGGAAGACTTGCCGGTGTTTTACCAAAGGCGTTTGGCAAACCACGGGCAGCCGGACGATGTGGAAGACTGCAAGGATGTGCTGATTGATTTGTATTCAATGGATGTGGAGTTTTCCGCCGATGCGCTGGAAGGGGTGTATGCCGATCTGGGACAAGTGAGCAGCAAGGTACTCAATGCCAAGCTCAGCGACAAGCATGCTTCCTCCGTGTTGATCAATATCGCACATGCTGAGCACCTCAATGGGCGTATCCGCCGCAACGTGATGGATACTCGCAGAGCAATATCCTTTCTGATGCGTAGTAAATTGCTCACGCCTATGCAAATGGACGATGTGCGCCAGATCATGCAGGACATTGACTCACTGGACGGGCACACCAGCTTCCTGTTTGACAAGATCAACTTCCTGATGGTCGCTACCATCAGCTTTATTAACGTCAATCAGAATAAGGTTGTGCGCTTGTTCTCCGTGTCTTCGGTCGCGCTGTTGCCGCCGGTGCTTATCGCCTCCATCTATGGCATGAACTTCGCGCATATGCCCGAACTCAGTTGGAGCCTGGGTTATCCCTTTGCGCTTTTGTTAATGGCGTTGTCGGTGGTGGTGCCATTCTGGATATTCCATCGCAAGGGCTGGTTGAAATAGAGCTGTATCCGGCCAGCTACTATGATTTAAAGGTTGACTATGAAGCTCTCGACAAGCGCAGCAGATAATCCAGCGCAATTCCGATGAACACCGCAGCACCAAACCAGTTATTGTGCAGGAAAGCCTTGAAGCAAGCTTCGTGCTGACGTGTTCGAATCAAATTGTAGCGGTAGATGGTGATGCTTGCCGCGCACGATAAGCCGATGTAGTAGACCACGCCTAGCCCTATAGGGCGCCTCTAAAAATTCAAGTTTCTAGGCAAGACAAGGCACGAGTAAAAAATTTGAGCGTGGCATATAGTTGATATGTAAGCGATAATTTTTTTCGAGTAACGCCGTATTGTGACGAAAATTGGATTTTTAGAGGTGCCCTATAGCACACTGCCGGCTGCGGTGAGTGTCATGGCTGTGAAGAGTAGAGAACGGCTCTCGCCTGCCTCCCCTCGTCAAACCGTGCATGCGATTTTGCGAGTTTTTTACTTCGCAAAAGCCCTGCCAACCCCAATTCCCGCACATGGCTTTCCGATGTTCTTTACGCCAAGGCAGTGCCGTTTTCCAGCCAACCGTTGTCGGAACTTTGTATAGCCCATATTTCGTCTAAAGCTGCTGACTCGGTCGTTTCCCGAGTCAGCAGCTTTAGACGAAATCAGAAATGTCCGGACTTTTAATTTAATAGATTCAGTTGGTTGCTTTTTGCCGTATGGTCACTTGCACCTCCGAATTTATAAGTAATTGATCGAGTGCTGTTTTCTCAAAAAGAGTCAGGCTCAAGTGCCGCAAGAACCTCAACAAGTCAAAAATAAGAGCCCGCGTCGAACACGTCTTTGCCGTGATTAAACGACTGTGGGGTTTTTTTAAAGTGTGCTACCGTGGTTTCGCCAAGAGTGCCGGTCGCGCATTTACCGCGCTGGCATTGGCGATTATTTACTTGTCTCGAAATCGATTGATGGCACAGGTGCGCCCATAGCGGGCGAATGACGGGCGAAAAGCCCAAGGAGCAGCCCGAAAGGACAAAACAAAGCGGGCTGAACTTGCCTTATTTACACAATCACGCATATTTCGTAATTGGAATCTTGGAAATGCTGGGCTTGTTCAGCGTAGCCTTAAACTACATCGTCAAAAATAACTCGGCGACCGCCTAAAATATACGATCAGTTGTTTGCTTTGGGAGCCGGCTAACTGCTGGATTTAGGATAAAGAGCAAAGACGACAGGCTCACGATGCTGTCGCACTTCAATTTAAAACTACCTGATTCGTGAGGAAACTTCAGGGCTCGCTTGGCTATCTGTCACCCGTTGTGTTTGCAGCGACAGCATGCAAATCAATTCGCTGCTTAATCCGTTGGACGCTACCGTTACCAACCGACGTCGCAGAGGTGCGCGCCAATTTATGAAATCTTCAGTCGGGATAGCATGTCAAAAAAAATAGCACAATCTTGATCTAGATCAAATCGACTTTAATTTATCCGCGTAG
>NZ_CAKMHQ010000057.1 GCF_927312905.1 Candidatus Nitrotoga sp. 1052 | reverse complement strand
TTTCCTTCAATCAATTACAATCGACTCGGCGGTCAACGTTGGGTTGCTACTGATCAATTATTCAAATTGAAGTTTTTAGAGTCACGAATTATTTTTATAGGGTGCGGTACGTTGGCAAAGGAATGCAGTGATCTGGCCATGCATAATATTAGCTACCATAAATATAATATCGTTGGCTTTGTTCAGTTGCCAGGCGAAACAAGTTGTACTCTACCGTCTACTGTTTTGCCTACTGGAAATTCATTAATAAGTTTGACAAACAAATATAACGCGAATGAGGTCATTGTTGCGGTAAATAATCGACGAGGTGAAAGTTTCCCCATTCAGGAATTATTGGTATGCAAATTAAATGGGATTAAAGTGACCGATGCAGCGTCTTTTTTTGAGCGTGAGGCATGCCAGATCAGGGTGGATTCTCTTCAACCAAGTTGGTTGGTTTTTGGTGGTGGGTTTGACCAGAGTTTCCTGCGATCTTTTATTAAAAGAATTTTCGATTTATTCGCCAGCACTATTATTTTGATTGTTTCGTTGCCGGTGATGTTGATTACAGCGCTGTGCATTTATGTTGAAGACCGAACCCCAATTTTTTATCAACAAGAACGAGTTGGCATGGATGGCCATACTTTTATGGTGCTGAAGTTTCGTAGCATGCGAAATGATGCAGAGAAAGGGATGAACCCTCAATGGGCGGCTGCAAATGACACACGTACGACGAAAGTGGGACGTATCATTCGCAAGCTGAGAATCGACGAGCTTCCACAAATTCTAAACGTTTTTAAAGGAGAAATGAGCTTCGTTGGGCCACGCCCGGAGAGGCCTTTTTTTGTAAATCAGCTCTGCGATGAAATTCCTTATTATAACGTGAGGCACAGTATTAAACCGGGAATAACGGGCTTGGCTCAAGTACGCTACCAGTATGGGGCCTCAGTTAAGGATTCTATCCAAAAGCTCCAATATGACTTGTACTATGTGAAAAACAACAGCTTGTTTCTGGACGTGCTTATATTGATCGATACTTTTCAGGTTGTTATATTGGGCAAGGGCAGCAGATAGCCCATGGACCAACCTTAAATGTTGACAAGCATCACCGCATATAGCTATGGCATAGCCGCGGTAGCATTTTTTATGCTAACCGTTCTATTGTTAACCAGTTGGCGTGCCCGTATTTTCGGGACAGCGCTGACAGTTGCCTGCGTGATAACAGCGTTCTGGGCAGCATCAATTGCTTACCAGGCAGCCAGAGGAATTTCCTTGCCGCTGCTGACGGACATTCTGGAAATTCTACGAAATGCAGGGTGGTCTATCTTTCTGCTAATGTTGTTGGGGCCTTTCCAACAAACAAATTCTTTAGCTCCTTTTAAATTTAAACTGAAACCCTACGTGGTTGGCATCGTAGCGTTTTATATTGTGCTCTTGTTCGTGAATATTTATACCTATTGGAAACTTGAGCCTCCTCAAGGAGAGACGGGTTTTATGACGGACATCGTTGGCCGTGTAGTAATGGCGGTTATGGGCATGCTCTTGGTGGAACAACTTTACCGGAATACACCCTCTAAAGGGCGCTGGGGAATAAAGTTCGCCTGTTTTGGAATCGGCGGGCTGTTCGCCTACGATTTTTATTTATATAGCGACGCTATGTTGTTCAGGCAAGTTAATATGGAAATCTGGACTGCCAGAGGGGCAGTCAATGCTCTGATTGTTCCTCTTGTGGCTGTGTCGGCAACACGTAATCCTCAGTGGTCATTGGGTATCTCGGTATCGCGCCGTATTTTGTTTCATTCCGCAACACTGCTAGGCACTGCCCTGTATTTGCTGGCTATGTCTGCTGCCGGCTATTACCTGCGTTTTTTCGGGGGGAGCTGGGGAGCCGTCATGCAAGTGACTTTTTTGTTCGGAGCTGCGGCTTTGCTCGTTGGCATACTATTTTCGGGAGCTTTTCGTTCATGGCTCAAGGTATTCATCAGTAAGCATTTTTACAATTACAATTATGACTATCGTGAGGAATGGCTAGGCTTTACGCGCACATTTTCTGAGCATGGCCACGGACTGGGCGAACGCACCATCCAAGCGGTAGCAGCACTCGTGGAAAGTCCAGGAGGTGTTTTGTTCATTAGCCGGGAATCAGGCAATTGCGAACCTGTGGCTCATTGGAATATGAGTTTGCCGAATGAGTCTGAATCGGCAAGTGGTTCCCTTTGTCAGTTTCTGGAAAACAAGCAGTGGGTGATAGATCTGCAGGAATATGACTCAAATCCTGAAAAATACAGCGCAATTTTTATTCCTCAATGGTTACGAGTTTTACCTAAAGGCTGGCTGATTGTTCCCCTAATTCTGCTGGGGAGGTTGTTTGGCTTTATGATACTGTCGCAGCCCAGAAGTAGAGTTAAGTTAAATTGGGAAGTGATTGATCTGCTCAAAATTGCTGGTAGCCAAGCTGCGAGTTATCTTGCCCAACAGGAATCGACTAACGCTCTTATGGTTGCACGCCAGTTTGAATCTTTCAATCGCATGTCGACTTTTATAGTGCATGACCTGAAAAATTTGGTTTCCCAGTTATCGTTATTACTTTCCAATGCCGAAAAGCATAAGAATAATCCAGAATTTCAGAGAGATATGCTCGATACACTGGATTATTCTGTCCAGAAAATGAAGTTGCTTCTGCATAAATTGAGCAGAGGTTCTTCCATAGAGCATCCTGCACCGCTTTTCGTTGATAAATTATTACGGCAGACATTGGCGCTAAAATCTGCCTTTGAGCCCAAGCCTGAGCTTGAGATACTAGATCCTGGCCTGGTGGTAGTAGCTAATTGGGATCGCCTTGAGAGAGTGATTGGCCACATTATTCAGAATGCTGTTGAAGCCACACCCAAGAATGGCAAAGTAATAATCCGTATTTCGAAGCAGGAGGCTTTTGTGGTCGTCGAAATCAAAGATACCGGTCAAGGCATGAGCGAAGAGTTCATTCGTGAACGGCTATTCAAGCCCTTTGAGTCTACAAAATCGGCAGGCATGGGAATTGGCATGTTTGAGAGTCGTGAATATATCCACGAACTGGGTGGCCAGATTGAAGTCTCCAGTCGTCAAGCTACCGGCACTACTTTCCGAGTGATTTTGCCGTTTCATAGGCATGTTGATGATGTCAGGGACGCCGCGTCACGGCAGGAATAATTACATGAATCAAGATAAAAAAAAGCTGCTTGTTATTGAAGATGATCTTGGCTTGCAAAAACAATTGCGCTGGAATTTTGATGCTTATGAAGTACTGTTGGCGGGAGACCGTGAAAGCGCGCTGGCGCAGGTCAGACGGCATGAACCTGCGGTTATCACCATGGACCTTGGACTTCCTCCCGACCCCGATGGGGCTACGGAAGGATTGGCAATCCTGCAACAAATTCTTGCGCTTGCCCCTGACACCAAGCTGATCGTGCTTTCAGGGAATCAGGATCATGCCAATGCGGTGAAAGCGATTGGCATGGGTGCTTATGATTTTCATCAGAAACCGTTTGACCCGGAGATACTGGGGTTAGTGGTTGAACGTGCATTTTATTTGCACGCACTGCAACAGGAGAATCGCAGAATTTTACAGATTCAGGCGGATTCTCCCTTATCTAGCATTATCAGTCGGGATCCCGGCATGTTGAAGGTGTGCCGTAGCATCGAGAAAGTAGCGCCATCCTCCGCCTCGGTCATGCTGTTGGGTGATAGCGGAACGGGCAAGGAGCTGTTGGCGAGAGCGCTGCACCAGATGAGCCCCCGGCAGGAGAAGCGCTTCATGGCAATCAATTGCGCCGCAATCCCGGAAAATCTGCTGGAGAGCGAGTTGTTCGGCTACGAGAAGGGAGCGTTTACCGGAGCCGCCAAACAGACGTTGGGTAAAATTGAACTTGCCGATGGAGGCACCTTTTTTCTTGATGAAGTAGGGGATATGCCCATGCTTCTACAAGCGAAACTTCTCAGATTTTTGCAAGAAAGGGTAATCGAAAGAATAGGAGGGCGCCAGGAAATTCCTGTTGATGTACGGATCATCTGCGCAACACATCGTAATCTGAAGGAATTGAGTGTTGCAGGGCGTTTCCGTGAAGACCTTTATTACCGTTTAAGCGAGATTGCAGTCACTATTCCCCCACTGCGGGAGCGTGTGGGCGATGCCGCATTGTTGGCGCACCACTTTAAAAACAAATTCAGCGTCAAGGAGGGGCGTTCTTCACTAAACTTCAGTCAGGAAGCTCTGGCCATGATAGAGGGATACTCTTGGCCAGGTAATGTGCGCGAAATGGAAAACTGCATTCGGCGTGCCGTCATCATGGCTGAAGGCTCCCAAATAAGCATAGAAGATATCGGTCTGTCGTCTTCACCCAAAATAATAGAGTCTATTAACCTGCGCCAGGTACGTGATGACGCTGAATACAATGCCGTGGTGAAAGCGCTGGCGAGAGTAAATGGCAATATTGCCAAGGCGGCCGAATTGCTCGGTATCAGCCGTCCAACACTCTACGATTTAATAAGCCGTCATGGTATTGTAAGCAAAGTTTAAGAGGAGCTGCTGATAAACCTGAACATTTAATTTGTGACTTGCGTTTTGACGCCACATCGATTTTCGGAAGAGAGTAAATTATTCTATGGGGCGTTTTTAGAAAGGCAAGTCTCACGAAAGCATTGTCACCGTAACTTTTTGACCCCCTTCTTTTTTAATGTAGGCTATTTGATAAGGTAAGGTTTGACTTGTATCAATAGCCAGTTAGCCCGCTCTATCTCCGCTATATGGGACTTGAAATTGACACCCAGGCATAGCTCATAAAGAATTAAACCTTTGGCCCATTTTTTACTTGCGAATTAAAATAACAATTAACTGGTATAAGACATGGCTGTTTTCCCATAAAAAAGGAATCTGATGAATGGAGTTTGAATTGACCAGTGGCATACTTGGAGCGGTAATGAAAATTGATCAATTGTTAAAAGTCATCGGTATTTCTTCTTCGATCGGTATCTCACTATTGCTGATGACACGAAAGCTGGTGCATTAATGGCAAAAATGGAGATTAAACGCTGGTGGTGGCTATTGCTAATGGTCGTCGTGATTTGGTTTGGCACTTTGGAGTACCGCAAGCTGATAAAGCCGGATGAAGGACGCTACGCCGAAATTCCGCGGGAAATGGTAGCGAGCGGCGATTGGGTGACGCCGCGCCTGAACGACCTGAAATATTTCGAGAAACCTCCACTACAATATTGGGCGACTGCGACCGCATATACCTTGTTTGGTGAGCATCATTGGACGTCACGCTTGTGGCCTGCATTGACCGGTTTTGCCGGTTTGTTATTGGTGTGGTTTGCCGGTACGCGTTTGTTCGGGCGCGAAGCAGGGCAGTATGCGGCCTTGATTCTTGGCAGCAATCTGTTATATGTGGTGATCGGGCATATCAATACGCTCGATATGGGCGTCACGTTTTTCCTCACCCTCGGCATCGTCGGCCTGTTACTTGGTCAGCAGGCCGAAGCCGATCCGCGTACCCGGCGCAATTGGCTCTATTGCGCATGGGCGGCATTGGGTTTGGCAGTGTTGAGCAAGGGGCTGATAGGGCTGGTGTTGCCAGCTGCCGCGCTGGTGATTTATTCTGTGGTGCAGCGCGATCTGACACCATGGAAACGTCTCAATCTGGTGTCCGGGCTATTACTGTTTCTGCTTGTCACTGCGCCATGGTTCATTCTGGTGATGAAAGCCAATCCAGAATTCTTCGAGCGTTTCTTCATTTACGAGCACTACACGCGATTTTCTACCAAGGATTTGGGACGTTATCAACCTTGGTACTATTTTATTCCCATCCTCCTGGCAGGCATGTTGCCATGGACTGTTTTAATGTTTGATACCTTGCTACGCACTTGGAAAGGGTCGGCGTATACCGCCACGGCATTTAACCCGGAACGCTTTCTGCTGATATGGGTAGTGTTTATTTATGCCTTCTTTTCGGTGTCCGGATCAAAACTACCGTCCTATTTGCTGCCGATGTTTCCAGCACTGGCATTGTTAATGGGCAAACGGCTGGCCGAGATACGCGAGCGAGTATTGCTGTGGCAACTCGCTCCTGTCTTGCTGGTGCCGGTGGTAACGTTGGGATTCGCACCATTTACGGAAATGCTGGCAGAAACACCGCTAAAAATAGAAATGTATAGCGATTATGCAACTTGGGCCGTGGTGGCAGCACTGGTTTATCTGTTTGGGCTGATCTCCAGCATGGTTTTGTTGGCACGCAGAAAAAAATCTTTGGCAGTACTGGTGGTGGCATTAAGCACTTTGATTGGGGCACAAATTGTTTTATCCGGGCATAATACTGTGGCCAGATGGCGTTCTGCGTACCACATTGCCGAGTCGATCCGCTCCTATGTCAAGCCCGATATCCCATTGTATTCGGTGGGCACCTACGAGCAGACTCTGCCGTTTTACCTGAAGCGTACCTTCACCTTGGTTGACTATCAGAATGAAATGGCATTCGGTATTATGCAGGAGCCTCAACGCTGGATACCAGACATCGCCAGCTTCGCGAAAATATGGGATAAGCAACCAGCAGCGCTGGCGATCATGCCGGTTCAGTTATACCCACAACTTACACAGCAGGGTTTGGCAATGAAGATTATTTTCGAGGACACGCAACACATCGTCGTGAGCAAACCATGAGCCTGATCAGCTTCGGCCTGATTTTCGCTGGCGTGATGCTCAATGTTGCTGCGCAACTTATGATCAAGGCCGGAACCAACAGCATTGGCTATTTCGAATTCAGTCGCAGCAACGTCCTGCCAATCGGTGTGCGTCTTGCCACCGAGCCGCACATTATCGGGGCAATAGCCTGTTATGCGCTCAGCGTGGTGATCTGGATACTGGCTTTATCACGCGTGCAGGTCAGTATTGCTTATCCGCTGCTGTCTATGGGGTATGTTGTAAATGCGGTAGCGGCGTGGTGGTTTTTTAATGAATCAATCAACCCGGCTAAAGTGGCCGGCATCAGCGTTATCATTTTGGGCGTCGTCATTATTTCCCGAGCATGAGCGAATTTCTTCCGTTTTCTCGCCCATCAATTGATGAGGCTACTATTGCTTCTGTAGCGGAAACCTTGCGTTCCGGCTGGATTACCAGTGGCCCCAAGGTGCAGGAATTCGAGAAGCAACTCTCTGAATATTTCGGTGGACGTCCGGTGCGCACCTTCAATTCCGGCACCTGCACTATGGAAATCGCCCTGCGTATTGCGGGTATAGGCCATGGTGACGAAGTCATCACCACGCCGATTTCCTGGGTGGCTACAGCCAACGTCATACTCGAAGTCGGCGCAACCCCGGTGTTCGCTGATGTTGATCCGGTCACACGCAACATTGATCTGGACAAGGTTGAGGCGGCAATCACGCCGCGCACCAAGGCAATCATCCCGGTCTATCTGGCGGGCAAACCGGTGGATATGGATCGCCTCTATAAGATAGCTGCCAGACACAAATTGCGCGTAGTCGAAGACGCTGCGCAAGCCATCGGTTCGACATGGCAGGGCAAGCCCATCGGCTCGTTCGGCGATTTCGTGTCGTTCAGCTTCCAAGCCAACAAGAATATCACCACATCGGAAGGCGGATGTCTGGTGCTGAACAACGCAGAGGAGGCCACACTTGCCGAAAAGTATCGGCTGCAAGGCGTCACGCGGAGCGGCTACGACGGCATTGAGGTGGACGTGCTGGGTGGCAAATTCAACATGACCGACATTGCCGCCGCCATCGGCTTGGGTCAGTTCGCGCAATTAAATGTGATCACCGCACAAAGACGTAAATTGGCGCGGCATTATTTCGCGACACTCGGTAAAGATTTCGAAGTACAAACTGGCGCGCAATTACCTCCGGCTGATTTTGAAAACACCAACTGGCATTTGTTTCAGATAGTGCTGCCGGAGCGCATCACCCGTGCTGATTTCATGGCGCGCATGAAAGACAAGAACATCGGCATCGGTTATCACTATGCGCCTATTCACCTATTCAAACTCTATCGAGCACTGGGTTTTAAGGAAGGCATGTTCCCAATTGCAGAGCGTGTTGGGCGTCAGATCGTTTCCTTGCCAATGTTCGCGGCGATGAATGAAAGCGATGTCGAGCGCACGTGCGTTGCGATGTGTGAAGTATTGAAAAATTAGCGCACGCTATGCTGCTGGCCAACCCTTATTTTGCTTATACCCATTCCCAATTTCGTTAACCTCACCCTCTGCGGTAAAATGCTGCGCCATGAGCACCCCCCAACTTTCCGTCGTCATTCCTGTTTATAACGAAGAAGAAGGTCTGCAGACCTTGTTCGATCGTTTATATCCGACACTGGATAATCTCGGTATTAGCTACGAGATCGTGTTTATCAATGATGGCAGCCGCGACCGTTCGGCAGCCATCCTGCGCGAGCAATTCCAGCGCCGCCAAGATGTAACGCGGGTGATCCTGTTCAATGGCAATTTCGGTCAGCATATGGCGATCACTGCGGGCTTTGAACATGCGCGCGGTGAGCGCGTGGTAACGCTGGACGCCGACCTGCAAAATCCGCCGGAAGAGATAGCTAAGCTGCTCGCCAAGATGGATGAGGGTTACGATTACATCGGTTCAATCCGTAAGCAGCGCAATGATAGCTGGTGGCGGCATGTGGGTTCACGCGCCATGAACCGGTTACGCGAACGTATTACAAATATTAAAATGACTGATCAGGGCTGCATGTTGCGCGCGTACGACCGTCCCCTCATTGATGCGATCAATAGTTGTAAGGAGGTGAATACTTTTGTCCCGGCTCTGGCCTATACTTTTGCGCGCAATCCTGCCGAAGTGATGGTAGAACATGAGGAGCGTGCGCTGGGTGTATCAAAATATTCGTTGTACAGTCTGATTCGTCTTAATTTTGACCTGATGACCGGATTTTCTGTAGTGCCCCTGCAATGGTTCTCCATGGCTGGAATTGCAATTTCATTGATGTCAGCATTCTTCGTGGTCTTTCTACTGGTGCGTCGCCTGTTTGTCGGCCCCGAAGCGGAAGGGCTGTTTACCCTGTTCGCCATCGCTTTTTTCCTGATTGGCCTCACCCTGTTCGGCATCGGTCTGCTGGGGGAATACATTGGCCGCATATATCTGCAAGTGCGCCATCGTCCGCGCTATCTGATCCAAGCTGTATTGGACAAGACTAAATGACGCGCGTGGTAGTTTTTGCTTACCATAACGTGGGTGTTCGTTGCCTGTCCGTATTGCTGGCGCATGGCATGGAGGTGGCGCTGGTGGTTACTCATCGTGACAACCCGAAAGAAAATATCTGGTTTGCCAGCGTGGCCGACTTGGCTATGCTACATGGCATTCCGGTCATTACACCGGACAATCCAAATACGGTGGAAGTGCTTGAGCAGATTCGAGCGCTACAACCAGACTTTATTTTTTCCTTCTATTATCGCGAAATGTTTAAGCGTGAGTTGCTGGAAATTCCTAAACATGGTGCGCTCAACATGCATGGCTCGCTGCTACCGAAATATCGAGGCCGGGTGCCGGTAAATTGGGCCATCATTAACGGTGAAACAGAAACTGGCGCGACTTTGCATTACATGACTGAAAAGCCGGACAACGGCGCGGTGGTAGCGCAGCAGGCCGTACCAATATTGCCTGATGACACTGCATTCGAAGTGTTTCAAAAAGTCACCGTGGCGGCTGAAATCGTACTGCATGCTTGCTTGCCCGCTCTACTTGCAGGTACAGCAATACCAGTGAAGCAGGATTTGAGCAAAGGTGCATATTTCGGTGGACGCAAACCGGAGGATGGCATTATTGACTGGTCGCAAGATGCGCGCAGCATTCACAACTTGGTGCGTGCTGTGGCACCGCCCTATCCGGGTGCGACCACACAACTTTTGGGCAAACCCATGCGCATCCTGCAAACGCTGGTCACAACTTGCGCTGCAACGGGTGAGACACCAGCTTTCTACGTCAAGGAAGGCAAGGCATACGCTATTTGTGGGCAAGGCGTACTGCGCGTAGTACGTTTTGAGCTGGATGGCATAGAGATGAGCGTCACAGAGTTCGCTACACAGTACGGGGCGGCAAGATTTGAATTTAGCGCGTCTTTATAATTGTTAAAGAATTTGCGTGTCATTTATCGAGTCGCTCCGATGGATGGATTGTGACCGTTATGGGAATCAGTACAAGTTTGGTATTCATCATCCCCGCGCAGGCGGGAATAAAATTTTCATGCCCCAGTTAGCTCTTAAAATTGACGTTGATACCTATCGCGGCACGCGCGAGGGGGTCCCGCGTTTAGTAGAAACGCTGAAGCGGCATGATGTGCAAGCCACATTTTTCTTTACTCTCGGTCCTGACCACACAGGGCGTGCTATCCGGCGTGTATTCCGTCCCGGATTTTTAGGCAAGGTATCGCGCACCTCAGTGCTGGAACACTACGGCATCAAGACGTTACTGTATGGCACCTTATTGCCTGGGCCGGATATTGGACGCAGCTGTGCACAGATATTACGCTCGGTACGCGATGCAGGTTTTGAAGTCGGCATTCATTGCTACGACCATATCCGCTGGCAGGATTATGTCGCTGGCAAAGGTGCCGAGTGGACAAGGCGTGAGATGCAGCGCGCCGTGGATAGATTCATCGAGATTTTTGGCGTAGTGCCCAAGGCGCATGCTGCTGCCGGTTGGCAGATGAACCGGCATGCCCTGCGCCTGATGCAGCTACTCGGTTTTGATTACAGCTCCGATACACGCGGCACACATCCCTTTATCCCTACTTGGGATGCTGAAATTGTTGCATGCCCGCAACTACCTACCACCTTGCCTACGTTGGATGAAATCATTAATCGAGAGGGAGTCACGCTGGAAAATGTGGCGCAGCACTTACTGCGGCTGACTGCAACCCCGCCTGCTATGGGCCATGTATTTACACTGCATGCCGAGTTGGAAGGCGGAAAGTGGATGCCGGTATTTGAACAACTCATCACGGGCTGGAAAGAGCAGGGCTACGAGCTTGTTTCATTACGTCAGTATTTGGAAAATCTTCAAGGCACTCTTCCACGGAATGAGCTGGTGATAGGGGCAGTGGATGGACGTAGCGGGACACTGGCCATGCAGGGGAAATAGGCGCGGCGGACTCCAGATTTTCAGTTTTGTTGGAATTTTAGTGGCTTCTCACAAGATGAGCTGGATGCGATTGCGTGGAAACTGAACATACACCCACAAAAGTCACTCGGGTTCAAGTGTCCGGCACAGTTGTTCACGACGGACGTTTTTAACTTCAAGCAGTATCATGCTGCGCATTTTGCACTTGGGATTTAAACCGCTATTTCCCTTGCTGCAGTGATATGCCTAATCCGACGCTTAAACAAAGTTATTAGTTCAGCCGAATTGTATGCGTTATGGTTTGGCTTTCCTGTCATCTCATCAGTTACCAAACCGGTATGAAGCCATAGCAACATTAAATACTTTATCTAC
Organism: Candidatus Nitrotoga sp. 1052; assembly: GCF_927312905.1. Taxonomy (GTDB): domain Bacteria; phylum Pseudomonadota; class Gammaproteobacteria; order Burkholderiales; family Gallionellaceae; genus Nitrotoga. The sequence goes on along the minus strand of NZ_CAKMHQ010000057.1, from coordinate 13,323 downwards.
AAAAATACGGCTTCCGACATCATCACCGGCTGCACCTACTACTACCATTAACGGAATGAGGTGGTCTTCCCGTGGATGAGCCAGTCGAGCTACCGGTGCTGTTTCCCAATTAATTAATTTTTCAGCGCGAATAACAGGGTTTGGTTCGGAAATTGCTTCATTTAGATACTGCTCGAATTGTTCTGACACAGGTGTCGCATCGGTTTGTCCGAATCCTCGCATGTTGTGGTAAGTAAGACCACTTCCGATGATCAGAATACCTTCATCCCGAAGGGGTTTTAGTGCTTCACCAGCCCGAATGTGCTCCAAGGGATCGTAGTTCGACTTCAATGAAAGCATTACTACTGGAATACTTGCATCTGGGTACATCAGGAACAAGGGAACAAAGGTTCCATGATCGAATCCTCGATGCGGATCTTCGTTGCTGCTGATTCCCGCTTGACCGAGTAGCTCGCGAACGCGGCTTGCGAGCGCAGGCAATCCTGGTGCTGGGTATTTGATCCGGTAGGTATGTTCAGGAAAGCCGGAGTAATCATACTTCATTGGAGGATTGACTGCAGTTGATACTGTAAATTCGCTTTCCTCCCAATGGCCCGTAATGACCAAAATCGCTTTCGGTTTGCAGGGGAGACTTTCCGGAAGCTGACTCAATTCCCGGGCGGTTTTTGCAAACTGTTTTTTCATGTCGTCAATATATGGCCAAGGACCACCGCCATGCGAGATGAAAAAAGTCGGAAGTTTAGTGTTGCCCATATTTTTACTAACTATTTAATAGTTTGTTTTTAAACATAATTTTGTAGTTATAGTAAGGCAGTAGCGTTTTAGAACTCGAGGCGGCAATCAATGTATTTAGGGCGCCTCTAAAAATTCAAGTTTCTAGGCAAGACAAGGCACGAGTAAAAAATTTGAGCGCTGCATATATTTGATATGTAAGCGATAATTTTTTTCGAGCAACGACGTATTGTGACGAAAATTGGATTTTTAGAGGCGCCCTTTATTGTTCACTACAACAAAGATGTCAAGCCCTTTATCTGAACCGTAAAGCCTCTCCGACATCTTCCAAAAAGTCATCAGAGCCAACAGTCGCTTAAGTTCCAAACAGAATGCCATACTACACTAGGTTGCGTAGTGTGCTCGGTTGCGGCCAGCGCGCTTCGCTTCATAGAGCGCACTGTCGGCACGGGCAAACACCGCTGTTGGTGTAGCGTCGTCGGACTGCTGGCACTGCACGATACCGATACTCACCGTCACCGAGACTATCTGGCCGTTGGCGCTGTAGCGCATGTCATTTACCTGAGAACGGATGCGCTCCGCCGTTTTCAGCGCCATATCCGCCGTTGTTTCAACCATGATAATGGTGAACTCATCGCCACCATAGCGCGCAGCATAATCCACGCTACGAATCGACCGGCCAAGTATCTTGGCCACAGCTGCAATTATCTCATCACCTGCAATATGACCGTAGCTGTCATTGAGAGTCTTGAAGTAATCGATATCCATCATGAGTACTGCAAAGGGCCGCTGGTTACGCTTGAATCGAGCGAGCTCATCTTTCAGGATCGCATCGAGTTTACTACGGTTATACAGACCGGTAAGACCATCGGTAATTGATAGCGTTTCGAGCAGCTGATTTTGTTGCTGCATGGCTTTATTTGCGGCCACTATTTCGTCATGACTATGACGCAGCTTGTCCGCCATCTGGTTAAATATCCGGGTGAGGTGGCCGAATTCATCATTTCGTGTCACAGGTAGCCGCACATCAAGATCGCCGCCAGCGATGCTTTTGGCTGCATCGATCAGATGCTGCAGCGGCGTGACGATTGAACGCCCCATCCGAAAAGCCACCGCTGTCACTACCAAAACGAGTGTGCACACCAGTGCCAGAAACAGATTGCGAAAATCCACCCAAGCAGCGTAGACATCGGCATGATCTCGTTCTGCCACTACCGTGACCGGTAGCGCAGCAGGCGTATCTGCCAGCCCGATGACTTCACGATGCATTAGTCCTTGAAAGATCATGGACTCGCCGGGTCGTGCCAGCAGTTGCCGCAGTACCACTGCATCCAGCGACATTAGCTTGGTTGCACCAGCGCGGCTGCTAAGCAGCTCCCTGCCGTTCTGGTCCAGCAATAGCACCTCGCCCAGTGGTGACTTCGTCGAGCTTTTTAGATAGGGCTGCGCGGTACGAAGATCAAGCACGGCCACCAATGCTCCCATCAGCACATTGTCGTACGACAACACAGGAACCGCAACGCTAAGCGTCGCGGTGGCGCGCTGCTTTTCCCAATGGGGCGGTACGAGCACAACGCCTTCGGTGAGTGCACTCTCCGGCCAGCTTTGCGGCAAAGTTACAGCTGAGGGTGCCGTCGCGCTGCTGGCCACAATCTGCCCGGCAGCGCCCACCACGGTTAATTCCAATATTGTGTCAAGTTTTGATTGCACCGAACGCAGATAATGCGTCAAGGCCTGCGGAGTTTTATTGGGTTTGCCTGCAAACGGGTGGGCAGTCGCAGACAGTCCGTCGATGACTGCATTGGATGTGGATAGTGCGCGCACTGTGTGGATGTGCTTATTGATCCACAGTTCCAACTCACGACTGGCCTGGCTTGCCAGGGCGCGCAGTTCACGGGTTACATTGTCGCTGATCTGCGCCTCGTTCTGGCGGAATGACAGCAGCCCCAAGCCCAGCGACGGGATAAGCGTGGCCATGATGGCGAAAACAAAAATTTTGCTTTTAATGCTCTTCAACAATACCATTTGTATGAACTTCCTTGCTAAAAAAGAAAAGCTGTCGAGTGTGATGTGCCCGACCATAGGACAATTATCCTAGAAGTGACGTTGAACTTGGTTTTATTTGCTGAAAGTAAAAACAAAAGACTGTAAATGATTAAAATGGTTCAGCAACTATCTTTTTGGAATATAGATCAAATACTAACTTGCAAAGAGATTCGCATCTCGACTGACCGAGGTGCTGAATATTGCGGTAAGTCTGAGTCGCATGATTATCAAAATCGGCACCATTACTTTTGCAAGTGCGGAATCATATCGAATCAATATTACTAAATATTCTTTCATACTAACCCCTTATTGATGTTCTCCGAAATCTGCACCAGCAATGTCCGCATTTGCGCGACAATGTCCCGCGCTTGCTCAGTATCTCCACCACTCTTGAGCTGCTCTAACGCCTGACATAGTTCGCCAAAACCCATGGCACCCACAGTTCTGGCCGATGACTTGGTGCGATGCCCCAGGGCGCTCAGCGTCGCTATGTCTCCATGTGCCAGCGCAGTTTCGATCTCAACTATTGCTTCCTGAGTCAAGTCTAAAAACATCATGACATATTTGCGAATTTTATCAGGATGATTTCCCAATATTTTGGACAGTATTGACAGATCGATGATGCTTGGGTCGCTTGTACCTACTACTTCAGTTGCTTCCACCGCTGCAGACTCCAGGAATGAGGTCGTCGCGGGTAAGGATACGACCCGATCGGATCGCTGCATAAGCCATTTGGAAAGTGTCGTAAGGAGAAGCTGGAGCTCGATCGGTTTAGTTATGAAATCATCCATACCCGCGTCGAAACAACGTGTCCAATTTTCACGCCCAGCATTGGCGGTCATGGCAATTATCCGCGTGGCCGCGAGCTTAGGGTTGGCCCGAATCTGACGGGTAGCTTCAAGGCCATCCATCACGGGCATCTGCATATCCATCAGTACGCAGTCAAAATGTTCTTTAACCAGCAGATCAAGGGCTTCTTTTCCATTGTTGGCAATGACAACGGCTGCGCCAGCTTCTTCCAACAGTTCTTTGGCTACTTGCTGGTTAAAGAGATTATCTTCAACCAGCAGGATAAATGAGCCTTTGATTATACCCAGATCGACCGATGGCGCGGTTTGAACAGCCATAACCGGCTTGACGCCTCGGCCCAGTCGGGCAGTAAACCAGAAAGTGCTGCCCTTGCCGGGCTGGCTCTCTACCCCAACTTCGCCGCCCATCATTTCGGCCAGTTGTCGGCTGATGGCCAGCCCCAGTCCGGTGCCGCCATATTTCCGTGTGGTTGAAGCGTCGGCCTGATGAAATGGCTGGAATAGTTGAGCGATTTGTTCTGCGCTTATGCCGATGCCGCAATCCTGCACTTCGAAGCGTACCAGGATGTCTGTTCCGTCTGATCCGGAGATTTGATTTTCAATGATTCGGGCACGGACGACTATTTCACCCGTATCAGTAAATTTGATGGCGTTGCTGGTGTAATTAAGCAACACCTGATACAGCCGCAACGAGTCTCCACGAAGCGGATGGGATAAGTCAGGGCTAACGTCAAACACAAGCTTCAGGCATTTGCTTGCAGCGCTCTCGCCAAGTTGGCTGGAGATGTTCTGCAGTATTGTATCCAGCTCAAAATCCAGCACATCCAACTCGATTTTGCCCGCTTCTATTTTGGAAAAATCGAGCATTTCATTGATCAGGCTCAATAGGTGCTGTGCTGAATGGTCAATCTTTGCAACATAATCAAGCTGCTTGGGATTAAGTTCGGTACGTCGCACCAGATGCGTCATGCCAATGATGCTGTTCATCGGGGTGCGGATTTCGTGACTCATGTTGGAAAGAAATTCGCTCTTGGCCTGGTTGGCTGTCTCGGCTTGTTGCTTGGCTTGCTCGAGTTCGAAAGTACGTTCCTCAACCCGAACTTCCAGGCTTGCATTCAGATTGAGCAAGTCTTGCTCGGCACGCTTGCGGTCGGTGTGATCAATCCCGACTGACAGGATCATTGCGGTCTCGTCCGGCTGGCCGGAAAGACGTGAGTGATTCCAGGTAATTTCGAATTTTTCGCCTGGCTTGCTCATTAAAATGGATTCACGCTGAATGTGCTTATGCCCTCCCGTCACGAGATTTTGCAATGACTGTTGCATTTCTGTTTCAGCCGTTTCAGAGTGATTAGTTATTTGAACAAAACTCTTGCCCAACAATTCTCCCTCACTGCAACCCGTTAACAACTCCCCATAACGATTCAGACTGTGGATCGATCCATCGGCTGACTGCGTCAGAATGATGACCTGTGCGGTATCGAGCAGGCTTTCATTAAAATCCCGCTCAATTGATATACGATGCAGCATATCCTGCAACTCTCCAGCATGTGCTGCCACTTCCTGCTCCAGCGTTTCCAACCGAAAAGACAAGGCAACCGCAGCCTCACCCAAGCTGTCAATTTCGTCATCCACAAAACGTCGGCCACGTGGGGCAATTTTCGCACGTGCCTCGGCAAAAGCACTTCGTCCCAGCAAAGGGATTGCCCGTACTGCCCGCGTCATGCGCTGCAAGGGCGCATTCACAAGAAAAGCCAATAACAGCAAAGAGAGCAATGATGTCGCCAACTCGGCTCCTAAACGGCTCAACACCGATATTCGAATTTCGGCCAAGGACTGAGTCAAATCATCGATCACCACTAGCATGGCGGTGGAATGTGCGCCACTGGCATCATCCATAGTCACAAACGACAATTCGAACTGTTTGTCTTGGTAAGGAACCAATTGCCAATTTGCTCTACTTTGCTTAGGTGGCAAAGCCCGTAATTGATGGAGAACCGGAAGATTTCGTTCTGAGCCACTCAGCGCTACCACCTGCAAGCCTAAGTCAGGCAGCGAATTTTTATCGGTCATAAGGCCGTTAGGGGCCAGCACGCCAAGATCGGCTCCGGATAATCGATTGAAGGAAACGATCACTTCGGTCAGCGAGCTACCCAATACAATTACCCCAGCCACTTGGCCCGCCGACAGGATCGGAGCTGCAGCAAACTGCGTGCATGTCTGCCGACAGTGCGTCCAATGCATGGCACGCTCTTGCGAAATTACGGCACGCACACGGTCATCCTGCTCTATATCAGTGGACGCATCCGCATGCCAAGCGGCCAGAGTGGCCCCTGTTCTGGAATACACTTTCATGGAATTGATGTCGAGATCGAGCTGCAAGACAGGCCAGTAACTATCGAAGTGCTCACGAAGCCGCAGAGATCCCGGCTTCAACTGGAATGTACTTCCCGCGCCAACCGTCGCTAGCACGCTGGCCATCGTTTGCAAACGCAGAGCGGAATCGGTGTGCACAGCGGTAGCTTCAGAAATCAGGCGCTCGCGCGAAGCAGTACGCTGCTCTTCGAAGTGTGTCTTCAAATCACGAAAATGCAGCCAGGAAAGTGTGCCATTGACCAAGAGCATCACCACGCCCAGCGTTAGTAGCACTTTCCACTTCAGGCTCAAGAACCTGAACGTACTGTGGCCTGAACCAGAGGATAGGCTATCCGACATGAGGGTCACTAAAACCGGAAGGAAGCCAGTAGCATGAGCATGTCCCAACGTTGCACCAGAGCCGAAGGGTTGGGGTTATCCTGAACCGGCAAGTAACCGGTGCCGTCAACGCGATGATACTCGGCACGCAGCATGAACTCGGGTGTCAAATCGAAGCGCACTCCTGCAGTCCAGTCTTTGGAAAAGCGAGTAAAGGCCGGCCGGTGCGTGGCCGCAGCAAATTCCTTGCCATCACGATCCCCGCTATCGGCATACATCACATCGTAACGCAACAGCGCTTCCCACTTCGAAGCCAACCGGTAACTGCCCTGAACATAATAGCTTTGGCCATGAATGGTGGAATCTGGAGCATTTGGACCAAAGTTCTTATTTGAAGTCGGTCGTAGGGCATATTCACTGGTCAGGCTCCAGTGTTCGGCGTTGTATTGGGCAGAGAAGATCTTCGGCGTAAACTTCATCTGCCCCGCCTGCAGCACATCTCCCACGCCAGGATTGTAGCGCGCATCAAGTTGCAAGGTGGTAAACCCGAGACGATACTTGCCACCGTCCCCCTCGTATATTGCTTGGAAAATCGGCATTAATTTCGATTCGAAGCTACCATTGGGGATCAAACCAACCAAGGCCACTTTGGCTGCTTCACTTCCAATCTGGGGTTGCCCGAGGGCAAAGGTCACGAACAGGCTGCCGGCTTCACTATAGCGATCGAGATAAAGCTCTGCTCCATCAGACGCGACGGTAACGTTGCGCGTGCGCTCGAAATAAATGGATTGCGGCAGGAGGATGCTGGGCCGAGTGAAAGCGACATCGCGTGTTTTGTTATACAGTCCATAGGCATTCTTCACCCGACCCAAGCGAATCCCACTACGGCCTTGCTCGTTCGACGATACCGTCCAGTCGATTAATCCGTAATCCAATCGTAGCTCGCCGTTATCGGTCCCCCCGGCCTTGTGCGAAAGCAACCCGGCGGATAGCTGCACATCGGAAATTGGCCGCAAAGAACCATTTACGCCTATTTCTCTAAAATCCGGGCTAGCTTTTTTATTACTCTGACCGAGGAAGTTATTGTCGCTGGTGATCACCACGCCCTGCGTGAGAAACCCATGCAGCTGTAACTCGCTACCCATCAGATTTTCGGCATGCGCAAACGTAGTCCAAAGTAAAAAAATACCCTGGATAAAAATCCCAGCTGCAGTCTTAGCGAATTTGAAGGATGCGCACATTTTTAGTGATCTCGTTTGTTTTGATATAGCCGATCGCCCCTGGCGTCGATGCTATTTTAGATAGCATCTCTTGCACGGAGGCGACTTGCTCCGGATATTGCCCCTGCCCGGAAAACACCTGCCGATCCCAAGCCAATCGCAATTGATGGGGGAATACTTGCAGAATATTCTTGCTGAAGTCGCTATGTTCCGGCGTATCATCCTTCATCACGAACACCTTGACTGGCGTATCTACTGGCCATTTGCCTAGGCGCATGCCAAAGATAGCGCGCAACGAGCTTCGGGAAATCACGTTTTCACTGGTCGCAGGGAACGTAATGACAACCACAGCCGGCTCTTGAGTGTCGGCATAAGAATTTGCAGTAAACAGAAATACCGCCAGCATGTAAAGCGGACAGGCTCGCCAAAACAAAGCAAAAATACTAATGCCGGAAAGATTTTTCATCGCTGAAACGGGATACAGACGAATAGATTCGAACATAGGTTGATAATGGTCGAGTTCAGTGCGTTGTCTTTTGCTTCAAGCTTCATGCCTGTCGGTTCTTTGGCATAAAAATCGCGTACTTTTGTAGGGGAGGGCGCATTGCCAGCGCGTGATAAATGTGCCAGTCACGCAGATTCAGTGCGTCCGCGAAATTGAAGCGTGCAGGTCCACCACTCAAATCCATGTGAAACAGCTTGCTTGCTTCGGATAAAGCAAACACTGTTGTCTGAATATAGATTGATTGACCACTACGTTTCATTAATTATCTTCCCTAATCTGATAATGACAGTCATAAGATGCAAACAACGAATAGTGTGCTTGCACAGGCGTTGGCGAATTTTGGGCCGGCAGCCAAGAAATAAGCGCCTCCGTGCAACGCATAGAGCAGCGACAAGCCCACTAGCTTGGGTAAATTAGACCATCAATAATAATTTTCATTTGCCTTGGCAAAATCGGGTAATAACGGATGCCAGCTCATCGCGTGCAATTGGCTTTATCAGGGTACCCAAAGGAATCAAGCCAAGCTTGCTGGAATACTTATCCATTCCGGACAACAGATGCTGTTGGGCTCCTGAGATTAGGATGACGTCGCCAACATAACCTTGCATACCAAGATGCATCAGAAAACCAACACCGTCCATTCCAGGCATGCTGAGGTCGCATATCAATATGTCCGGCTGTAATGATAGCCCGGCTAACATAGCTAGACCCTGCTCGCCATTTTCAGCCTTAATAACTTCGGCTACACCTAATTCGAGCAGCATGTCGCCAACAAATTCGAGTGTAAACTTGTCGTCGTCCAACAATAATACCCGTAGGTTCTTCGCCGCTATCATCTGTGCCGCCCCGTTCTCATTCGTGCCAACCGCAATCATACTAACTCCTTATTTATATTCTATAAAATCATCGCCAGCAACAGCACCCATTTGCACGACAATATCTTACACTTACTCGACATCTCCACCGTCCTTGAACTGCTCTGCCTGACACAGGTCACCAAAACCGACCGCACCATCAGATCTGACCGATGACTTGGTCCGGTGCCCCAAAGGGCTCAGCCTCACCATCAATCTGGCCCGGGGAGCTTGGTTGGCCTTACAGGCTACCGAATCGTTCTTTTGTCCCATTCCGGCGGTCAATCTGACTTGCCGGTTTGTACAGTGCATTTGGCTGATTCAGTATTTGATCCAGCCTCAGTCAAAACATGTCTTCCTGGGAAATTTGCTCCAATTTACGTGGTTAAATTTTTAAATAAATCCGCATTCAATAGATTGAATCCTTGAAAATTCAACATAGCTTGAATATCCCTGAAAGAAATAAATACACCACTTCTCAGTGTCGCTCAGGAAAGACTAATCACGGCTGCGCAACGGAAAACTTTAGAGGGCATTTGTAAAATTTAGAATAGTTCAAATATATAGCCCACTAACCTATGATGCGCTGTGGTCAGCATTAACTCAGCAGCACCGCTGGATACCGCTCCACTTTTGTTGCTGCTGGTAAAGGAAAAAATCTTTGCGCGCTAGCGGCGTAGTATCAGGATAACTGGCTGCATGTTGTGCAATATAGCGTTCGTAAGCATTATCTCCACTCAATTCACGTATAGCACGCCATACATATGACAATAACGGGAGCAGTTCGATACAGGTTTTGTTTGTCCTGAGTGTAGCGCTTTGCGCGATGTGCTGATGTATATCCTGGGCAGTTTCAAACACAGGCAAACTAGAATCATTTACCGCGGACATTGATTTATTCGCGCTTCTTTCAGTCAATCCCGAACCCATGCTTCCTCCATCCCAGTCAACTGGTACGACACCTCGGACAACGGAGGTACCGGCTTGCCATTCAGGTAGCGGATGCAGACACGCAGCATGTCGAACACGATCAACCACAACATGCAGACAAAAAACAAGGTCAGCACTGCATCAAGGCGCTGGTTGAAGATGAGCTGTGGTGCGATGGCCGCCTTTTCTGGAGAAAGAAGACCTGATGCGAGTTTTGTGGCGAGGTCATTGGCAGCAGCGAGGAAGCCGATACGCACATCTGTGCTGGTGATTTTTTCCCACGCTGCGCTGCTGGTAATTATGATCAGCCAGACAAGCGGCAGAGCTGTGATCCAGGCATGTTTTAGCTTGTCGGACTTAACCAGGATGCCAGTGGCGACGCACAGTGCAATGGCGGCCAGAATTTGATTCGAGATGCCAAACAGCGGCCACAGGATATTGACACCGCCATTGGGATCAATCACGCCAATATATAGAAAATAGCCCCAGGCAGCCACAATGATGCCGCTGCTCAGCAATACCGATGGATACCATGAGGTGCGGCCCAGTGGTTTCCAAATATTGCCTAGCATGTCTTGCAACATGAAGCGGCCGACACGCGTACCTGCATCCAGCGTTGTGAGAATGAAGATGGCCTCAAACATGATGGCGAAGTGATACCACATGGCAAGCATGCCTTGACCAAAGGCGCTGCCGAAAATACTGGCCATGCCGACCGCAAGCGAGGGCGCGCCGCCAGTGCGCGCGAACAGGGTAGCTTCACCCATCTGCTGCGCCAGCAAATTCATCTGCGCCACCGTGACCGGAAAGCCCCAGCTGGAAATTTTTGCCACCGCATCTGCCGCTTCCTTGCCGACCACGCCAGCAGGAGAATTGATAGCAAAGAACACGCCGGGGTCTAACACCGTGGCTGCAATAATCGCCATTACTGCAACGAAAGATTCCAGTGCCATGCCGCCGAAGCCGATCATGCGGATGTCGCGCTCATTGCTAAGTAGCTTGGGCGTAGTGCCGGAGGCGATCAGTGCATGAAAGCCAGAGATTGCGCCACAAGCGATGGTGATAAACACAAAAGGAAATAACTTACCTCCAAAAATAGGGCCGGTCCCATCGACGAACTGGGTGAATGCGGGCATTTTTACGCTCGGTTGCATCCACACAATGGCCAGCATCAATAGGATGATCGTACCGAGTTTCATGTAGGTAGAAAGGTAATCTCGTGGCGCGAGCAGCAGCCATACTGGCAGGATAGCTGCTGCAAAACCGTAAGCAATTACCACCCAAGCTAACGGCAGGCCGGGATGATCAAAAAACTCGCGTAAGCCCGGCTGGTGTTCAATCCATCCACCACCCGCAACAGCCAACAGTAACAAGATGACGCCAAGTAATGAACCTTCAAGCACACGGCCCGGGCGGATGGTACGCATGTATAGGCCCACCAACATAGCGATGGGGATAGTGGCAGCCACGGTGGAGGTAGCCCAAGGACTGTGTTTCATGGCATTGACCACTACCAAGCCAAGCACCGCGATGAGGATTATCATGATAAACAGCGTGGTGGTTAGCGCGGCTATGCCACCGATGGCACCCAATTCATCTCGCGCCATTTGACCCAAGCTACGGCCATTACGACGGGTGGAATAAAACAATGTGACCATGTCCTGCACACAGCCGCCGAGTACTGCGCCGAACAATATCCACAGCGTACCTGGCAAGTAACCAAACTGTGCAGCCAGTGTCGGTCCGACCAGAGGCCCTGGTCCTGCAATGGCGGCGAAATGATGACCAAATACGATCCAGCGGTTGGTCGGAATATAATCTCGCCCGTTATCGAGTCGCTCTGCGGGTGTGGCACGAGTCGGATCAATGAGCAGGACTTTGGTGGCAATCCATGTCGCATAGAAACGGTAAGCAATCGCATATACGCACAGCGCGGCTGTGATAAACCACAGCGCGTTGATCGACTCGCCGCGATTCAGCGCTATACCGCCCAATGCGGCGGATCCAAGCAAGGCGACGGCAATCCAGACAAGGATGGCCGCCAATGATTTTTTCATAGTATATTTTTTTTCATGATGAAATTCTGGCAAGTAATTTTTATGAAAAAAGTAATTGTAAATTATGACATGCCTCGCGCCTGTTTACTGCCCTTCTATTTTAAGTCATGCAACGATTTATCTTATCTGCACGGCAGGCATTGTTAAAAGAGACAGGCCCAGCCACTAAGATGGTGTTTTAAATAATTTTTATTATAAATTCAATATGATAAAAACATATGCTGTTCGTATTTTGATCGGCATTCAATTGGGCTTTAAACCAAACTTTTGAGCGCCCCCTTTGCCTGACTGGCAAACACTGTCAGAATGTCTACATAATTCATCGCGCAGGAGATTGCTATGAAAGCACCTATCCGCATCGCTATCACTGGTGCTGCTGGTCAGATCAGTTACAGTTTATTGTTTCGCATCGCCAATGGCGATATGCTGAAACACGAACAGCCCATCATCCTGCAACTGCTGGACATACCACAAGCGCAGCAAGCGTTGCGTGGAATAGCGATGGAGTTGGAAGACTGCGTATTTCCCATGTTGCAGCAAGTTATCATTACCGATGACCCCAAGGTTGCCTTCCGCGATGCAGAAATTGTCCTGTTGGTTGGCGCGCGTCCGCGTAGCAAGGGCATGGAACGCAATGATCTAATCGAGATCAACGCTGGAATCTTCGCCGAACAGGGTAAGATTCTCAATGCATTCGCCGCACCTCATGTCAAAGTTTTAGTGGTTGGCAACCCGGCTAACACCAACGCACTAATCGTCATACGTAACGCACCCGACCTCAACCCAAAGAATGTCAGCTCTATGATGCGGCTTGATCACAACCGCGCCATCGCGCAGGTAGCGCGCAAGCTTTCCCAGCCCATAGGCAACATCAAAAAAATGGTGGTATGGGGCAACCATTCCGGCACACAATATCCCGATCTGTCACATGCCGAAATACGAGGGCGCAAAATCCTCGACATTCTGCCAGATCATAAATGGATTGAAAGCGAGTTTATCCCCACCGTGCAAAAGCGCGGCACGGTGGTAATCGAAGCGCGCGGCTTGAGTAGCGCTGCCAGCGCTGCCAACGCAGCCATCGGCCATATGCATGATTGGATACTTGGCTCGCACCATGATGACTGGGTCACCATGAGCGTACTATCGGATGGAAGTTACGATATACCAGCAGGCGTGGTGTACGGTTTTCCGGTTACTTGTCACAACGGCGACTACCAAATTGTGCAGAATCTGCCCATCAGTGAACTTGGCCGCCAACATATGCTGGAAAGTTATCGTGAATTATTGAAAGAAAGTGAGCAAATAAAACATCTACTAGGTTAAATACCATGAATAACTCATTCACTTGTTTTAATTTTAACCTCACCATCTGGATACACAAAAGCTAAAAAATAACAAAGCGGGACGACATTTCTGTTTTATTGCTAAGGAAACGCTGAATAATTCACCGCACAGCAGAGTCCGGTGCGTAGTTTCCGG
>NZ_CAKMHQ010000056.1 GCF_927312905.1 Candidatus Nitrotoga sp. 1052 | reverse complement strand
ACCAGCGGACATTTCTACTTGGGAGAAACCGGACATTACTACTTTGGGCTAACATAATGTTCGGGTTGTTTGTAGGGGGCTCAATGAAATGTTCTTTTCTGTATAGCACAATGGCGAAGCATTATTTCGTGGCGCCTTGCCACTAGAAGTGGACATTTTATGCAACATAATGCCCCTTCTATTTGTTGCGGGCAATTTGTGGCAGCGCAAGTTTCAAGTAATAAATCATAGACCACAATGTCAAAATAGCAGCAAGATAAATCAGCAACGTACCCAATGTATTAGCAGGCAAACCAACCAGCGATTCATGGCAAAGCAGCAGCAATATGGCACTCATCTGAAATACAGTTTTCACCTTACCCAACATGGAAACCGCGGTACTCTTACTTTCACCAAGCTGAGCCATCCATTCGCGTAAAGCAGAGATGGCAATTTCACGACCGATAATGATGAATGCAATGACCATATCCACATAGCCAAGCTTTACCAGCACAATCAATGCAGCAGCCACCATCAGCTTGTCAGCGACTGGATCGAGAAATGCGCCAAAAGCGGAAGTCTGATTGAGCGCGCGCGCCAGATAACCATCTAGCCAATCTGTAAGAGCGGCCAACGCGAATATTACCGTGCTGACTAAATGCTTGTGGTGCAGGGAAAGTGTTGTGTCGGGTAGGTAGAACACCCCGAGAAACACAGGTATGAGCATAATGCGAAACCAAGTCAGCAGATTTGGGATATTGAGTGGCATGATCAGTGCAATTGTTGATAAATTTTTTCCGCCAGCGCCAGACTAATACCATCTACCTGCGCCAATTCTTCCAAGCTGGCTTGGTACACGCCTTGCAGACCTCCAAACCGGGCCAGCAAATTACGTCTGCGCCTCTCCCCTACCCCGCTGATTTCCTCCAGCATGGACGTTGTGCGCGCTTTACCACGCTTGGCACGGTGTCCCCTAATAGCGAAACGGTGCGCTTCATCGCGCACCTGCTGAATCAAGTGCAATGCTGGATTGTCCGGCAACAATTGTAGCGGTTTTTCATGCTGCGGTAGCAACAATTGCTCTAACCCGGGCTTGCGCTCCACGCCTTTGGCTACACCCATTAACGGGATTTCCATCAGGCCAAGTTGTTCCAACACCTGACAAGCCACACTTAGCTGACCCGCACCGCCATCTATCAAAATCAAATCGGGACGCTTGCCTTCCCCTGCCTGTAATTTTTGATAGCGACGTAACAAGGCTTGGCGCATTGCTGCGTAGTCGTCTCCCCCAGTAATACCGCTAATGTTGTAGCGCCGATACTCGGCAGTACGCATGGCCAAACTATCGTATACGACACAGGAAGCCACAGTCGCTTCACCCATGGTGTGGCTGACATCAAAACATTCGATGCGTGACAGTTGCGGGAGCGCAAGCGCTTCGCGCAGTTTTTCCAGTCGAGCAAGCTGCCCGGCCTGCTGACCTGCTTGCTGATGTAATGCCAGTAGAGCATTTTTCAGCGCCATATCCAACCATTGGCGCCGCTCACCACTTACGCTGTGGCGTATCTGCACCTTATGTCCTACCTGCTCTCCAAGCAGTTCTTCCAAGGCATCTGCCGCGAGAGGCGTGCTGGTGAGAATAAGAGGCGGCACGCTATGATTTAAGTAATGCTGTGTCAGAAAGGCATGCAGCACTTCATCAGCCGCCTGCCCTTCGGCATTTTGCGGAAAAAGGCTCTTATCACCCAGATGTCTGCCGCCGCGCACCATGGCCAGATTCACGCACAGCGCGCCATTCAACTCAGCGACGGCGACGATATCCGCATCCGTTGCACGACCACTTTCCATGAACTGCTTTTGCTGCACCGTATGCAGCGCATGCAACTGGTCGCGTAGCGCAGCGGCCTGCTCGTAGTGTTGGGCTTCTGCCGCTTGCTCCATGGCTAGTCGCAGCAATCCTTCTACCTCACCTTGCTTGCCTTGTAATAGCAAATTCGCGTTACGTACATCGATTGCGTAATTCTGCTGGCTAATCAACCCAACACAAGGGGCAGTACAGCGATGAATCTGGTGCAGCAAACAGGGGCGGGCGCGATTGGAAAATGTGCTGTCCTCGCAAGTACGGATGCGAAATACTTTTTGCAGCAACTGTATGCTTTCCTTGGCGGCATGTGAGTTGGGGTAGGGTCCGAAATATTGTTGGTGCTTACCAATCGCACCACGATAATATGCCAAGCGAGGAAAGCCATGCCCGGTCAGGACGATATATGGATAGGATTTATCATCTCTAAAAAGTATGTTATATCGCGGTTTTAATGCTTTTATTAAGTTATTTTCCAGCAGCAGGGCCTCAGCCTCGGAGCGAGTGACCGTCACCTCAATACAGGCAATATGCGACACCATCAGGCTGATACGCGGCGAGATATTTGTTTTCTGGAAGTAGGATGCGACGCGTTTTTTAAGCTGCCCAGCTTTGCCGACATAAAGCACTTGCCCTTGACTATCCAGCATACGATACACACCAGGCAGCAGGGGCAAACTAGCGACAAATGATTTAAGATCAAACTCGATTGTTTGGGTCAAGGCTATTTATTGTTTGGATCAAGGCTATGCAAATATAGAGTAATTGCGCTGAAAATGGCATGAAACATCGCTTCGTTCAGGCGCTTGGTCTGGGTATTGTAGCGACTGCAATGGTAACTGTCATACAGCATTATGCCGTTCGGTAGTGCATGCCGCACGCCATGCGTAAATTTATAGTCTTTGATTTGCAAGCCCAGCGCACACAACACCGCCAGATGGGCAATCGCTCCTAAAGCCAGTACTACTGCGCCCAACGGCAAAGAAGCCAGTTCAGCCACCAGATATTGATTGCATTGCCGCACCTCTGCAGGTTCCGGCTTATTCTGCGGCGGCAGGCAACGCACAGCATTGGTAACGCGGCAATCGCTTAAAATCAGTTCGGCATTAGCTTGGCCTGCCATGTTCAAAGGCTCGGCTTGACTGGCAAAACCAAATTGATAAAGTGTGGAATACAGCAATTTGCCGGCAAAATCACCGGTGAACGGCCGACCTGTGCGATTCGCTCCGTGCATGCCGGGTGCCAACCCCACTATTAGCAGGCGCGCCTGCGCGTCACCGAAGGATGGGACCGGATGAGCATAGTAATCTGGATGTGCTTGGCGCACCTCATCCAGAAAGTTCGCCAAGCGCGGACATAATCGGCAGGCAGTAGAAAATTCCATGCGCTACTTATCCAAATAATCAAAGTGCAACGCACTGACTGAAAAATAAATACTGTAGAAATCCATAGCTCTGGAGATAAATAAAGTTTTAACCCGCGTCAGCAACTCAATCGTAATAATCTGAATTGCCTTCGCTGTGAACGTTGTGTGCGATGCACTTATAACTCAATCTCACATATCCATATGGATATTTCTAATACGTCTGTTCTCGACGACAATAGTACTTACTCTATTTCAAGTAGTTAGAATTATCATGCAGGTTTTCTGTTGCCATGTAGCGACACAAATATTCCAATTATTTAAATTTTATAAAAAAATAATATTAATTATCTGTTTTTTAATACAAATTAAAAATGGCATGATATATGCTTAGCTTATCAATACAGCAATATTGCTGAGCTGATAAAGGAAACAAGATGAATTATTCATCAACGTTACAAAATAAAGCGGCCCAATCAATAGCTCTAGTTTCTATGCTGTTAATTGGCGCGACTGGCATTGTTCAGGCTGATTCCATAACAAAAGAAGATACGCCGTCTTGGGTAGCTTACGACACAAACCATGATAGCTTTGTTAGTTTGGAAGAAGCCACAACCAAGCAAATGCCCACCCAGGTATTCAAAGAACTGGATGCCAACCATGACGGCAAATTAAGCAAAGATGAGTTTGCGAAAGAAAGTAGGCAAACGAAATAATCTGAGTTCTGTTCTGTTTTTGTTCATGAAAGCTCCCCTTCTGGTGCGTCAGCTCCCCCTGACGCACTTTTTTTGCATCGCCTGATATATATGGTTCATATTTGAACAAATTGAATCGAAAGGGAATTCAACGTAATATTTTATTCGTCCTCTTTTAAATCCATCAAACTGTTCTTCCTCCTGACGTTACATCTTCCTCATTTCCTGGCCCAGAGATATCGCTTATGGCAGCTTAAGCGCCGGATCGGCGAGTCGCTGCAATAATGAAAATTGCGCACATTTCAGCACAGAACGACGGGGGGCCTTCGCTCGATAATGGCCATTCGAATCCATTTCCCAAGCTTGAAAGTTGTCCTGTAGATAAACTTTCAGTCCTTCATCGATCACGCGTTTTTTCAGCTTCTTGTCGAGCACTGGAAAACACACCTCTATACGACGGAAGAAATTGCGGTCCATCCAATCGGCACTGCTCAGATACACGTTATGCGCCAGATTATTGCGAAAATAGAATATGCGTGTGTGTTCCAAAAAACGGCCAATTATCGAGCGCACACGGATATTTTCGGATAGTCCCGGCACTCCCGGACGAAGCGCGCACACCCCGCGTACAATAAGATCCACCTTCACACCGGCCTGCGCTGCTTCGTACAACGCCCTGATGATTTCCGGTTCAAGCAACGCGTTCATCTTGGCGATAATGTGCGCGCGCTTGCCTGCCTTGGCGAGTTTGGTTTCATTCTGAATAGCACGCAGAATCTGGCTGTGCAACGAAAAAGGCGATTGCCACAAATAATTTAATTTGCCCGCTTTGCCCAGACCGGTCAGCTGTGTAAATACCTCATTTACGTCTGCACACATTTGCTCATTGCTCGTGAACAGGCCGAAGTCCGTATAAAGCCGTGCAGTGCGCGGATGATAATTACCGGTGCCCAGATGCACATAGCGGCGCAGCTTGCCATCCTCGCGCCGAACCACCATCAACATCTTGGCATGTGTCTTGTGTCCAACAACACCATACACCACATGCGCCCCCACTTCTTCCAAACGGCTTGCCCAGTTGATGTTGGCTTCCTCATCAAAACGCGCCAGCAGCTCCACCACGACAGTCACTTCTTTACCATGTTGGGCAGCGGTGACGAGTGCTTCCATTAATTCTGAATCCACACCGGTGCGATACACGGTCTGTTTGATGGCCACCACACTTGGATCGGCGGCGGCCTGCTGGATAAGATCGATGACAGGTTTAAACGACTGGAAAGGGTGATGCAGCAGAATATCGTTCTTGCGGATGACTTTGAACATATCTGCGCCCTTCTTCAGCAAATCGCTGGGTATGCCAGGAGCAAAAGCAGGGAATTTCAGGTCATCGCGCGCGACCTGGTCGGGAATACCCATCAGGCGCACCAAATTTACCGGGCCATCTACGCGATACAGGTCATCCTGTCCCAGCTCGAATTGCTGCAACAAATACGTGGCTACCTGCGGCGAGCAATTGTCTGTAACTTCCAGGCGCACAGCATTGCCGAAGTGCCGCTGCGGCAATTCACCCTGCAAACTGATGCGTAGATTTTTCACCTCTTCCTCGTCCACAAACAGATTGCTGTTGCGCGTAACACGGAACTGGTGGCAGCTCAACACTTCCATTCCGCCGAACAGCTCGCCGACATGAGCATGCAAAATAGAAGAAAGAAATACAAAGCCATGCGCACAACCGCTGATTTCAGACGGCAATAAAATAGTGCGCGGCAACACGCGCGGCGCCTGCACAATGGCCTTGGCAGAATTGCGCCCGAAGGCATCTTTGCCTACCAGATCGACAGCAAAATTCAGACTTTTGTTAAGTACACGAGGAAAAGGGTGTGATGGATCAAGGCCGATTGGAGTAAGCACCGGCATCACTTCACACAAAAAGAAATTTTTGATCCAGGCGCGTTGAGTATCATTCCAGCTAGTGCGGCGCAGGAAACGAATGCCATGCATATCCAATACAGGCAGAATGTCGCTGTTAAGTATGCGATATTGCCGCTCGATGAGACGATGCGCTTGCTCCCGTATTTGCTTGAGTGTCTGGCGTGCATCCATGCCGTCTGGCCCGGAGGCAATAATTTTAAGATTGATTTGTTCCTTCAACCCGGCGACACGGATTTCAAAAAACTCATCCAGGTTGCTGCTGACAATACACAGGTATTTCAGACGTTCCAGAATCGGGATGCTGACATTTTCTGCTTGTGCCAACACGCGCTGGTTGAACTCAAGTTGACCTAGCTCACGATTAATAAAATGCTGCGAGCGAAAATCTTTACTTGCTGTACGGTTCATTTATAGTTACCAGGCTGCACATGAAAGTCAGTTAGATTAAATAACTTTTGTTGACCTGCAATTTTTGTAATTTTAGCCAATTCTATCCTGCTTTTCTTAAAAAACTCTCGTTAACATGCAATGCCAAACACTCCTGAAGAGGGCGTGCAATTGAACGCTGCATAATACCCCCATCGTTCATGCTGATACTGGCGCAATCAATTTGGCATGCATGATTATTCGTGTGCTTATAATTATTAAAACCATTCCATTAGCTTACAACTTTCAACTATCAGTTTTATTTTGAGTTCTCCAGCAACTCAGACATGTGCTCTCGGCTTGTCCCATAAACAAATCAAAAACTTCAATCATGCTCAAGCAATCCCCGAAACCATAGTTGGCACAGAGTTTATTAAAAATGTTAGGATACAAAGCAAGCAAAGAGGTTTTTCATTAAGCTAATGACGGCAGGTATTTTCAATAAAAATTGTATAGCCGACAATAATGAAAAGAGGACGCAAATTCTGAAGCTTAGTCGAAAAATGCCATTTAAGATTTGATCTGCGCGGGCTCATGCTTACAGCTAAAAAATCGCAAAAATAACAATACAAACAAATAAGAATACTGGTGGCAGGTGGCGCAAACTATACGAGGTATCGGACTCAGTGCCAGTCAGGCCGATATCCAAAGTATGTGCAACTCAAATTTATAATCCATCAACAGATCAAAGGGAGCAACAACGCAGATGATTGCAGTAGTAAAAAATCTTGTCGAATACCGCGAACTGATGACAGTACTTGCTTGGAAGAACGTCACGCTGCGCTACAAACAGGCATATCTGGGCATTGCCTGGGCTGTAGTGAAGCCGCTCATCCTCATGCTGATCTTTACATTGGTCAAGAGCTTCGTTGGCATTGACAGTGGCAACATTCCTTATCCCCTCCTAACCTTCGCTGCACTCATGCCCTGGATTTTCTTTCAAGAATCTGCATCAGAGGGAGTAAACAGTGTGGTGGGCAATGCCAACCTGATCAAAAAAATCTATTTCCCGCGCGAGATATTCCCCATAACGGCAGTCGTCACCAAGCTTGTGGAGCTTGGCATCAACTTTATTATCCTGGCCGGACTCATGATTTGGTTTCAATATATACCGAGCATGTACATCCTATGGGTACCTTTCATCATTCTTTACACGATTCTGGCAGCCTTAAGCATCGCATTTGCTGGCGCAGCAATCAATGTTTACTACCGGGATATGGGGACTGCCTTGCCCGTGCTGCTTTCCCTGCTCATGTATGCATCTCCGGTGATCTACCCATTGCAACTGGTGAAGGATAAGCTTTTGGAGCAACAAGCTGCCGGCGAGTGGTCCAACCTGCTCTATACCCTATATACCCTTAACCCTCTGGCGGGCATCATTGACGCGTTTCAGAGCGTAGTGCTGAGAAACCAGCCGCCGGATCTGGCGGCCATGGTACCCGGCCTTATCTTGGTTACGATCCTGCTCCCTCTAAGCTACGCCTTCTTCAAGCGGGCGGAGTCTTATTTCGCGGATGTGATTTGAGGGCAAGTAGATAGACGTTAGCGGATTGCGCGTAAAGATTACAGGTGTTACCTGCTATGCGCGTTTTTTTAGGATAAACATGAGATTGCAACCCAACGAGGTGAATGCCATTGCACAAGCTGCCCGGGAAGCATTTACACCTGGTACATCAGTGTTTCTCTTTGGTTCCCGTGTGGATGACAGCAAGCGTGGGGGAGAAATTGATCTGCTGGTTGAGATTACCGAAGCCATGCCCCCTGCGGAGTTGGTGCGCCGTCGCACCCGTTTTGTGTCGCGCATTTACCGGCTGCTTGATGAACAGCGCATTGACGTCGTTATTGCCACGCAAGTCCAGCAAGATTCGCGGGAGGTAGTTGCTGCGGCAAAACGTGAAGGAATCCAGGTGGCGCAAGTATGATGCCGACAGACAAACTTGTTGCTGTGCTTTGGGAGGCGAATCGCCACTTTGACATCCTTACGGAAGTATTAGCTGAATAGAATGTATCGCCTGCGATCACGTGGCAAGCGTTGGAAAGTGATCCCGCCCGCGTCCGGATTGTGGACCAACTGCTTTTTCGCTTTATCAAATTGCAGGACACGGTGGGAGAGCGCTTAATACCAGCAACACTGGCCAGTCTGCGTGAGCCATTTGAAGATTGGCCCATGCGTGACCGGCTAAATCGTTTGGAAAAGCTGGGATACCTTGATGTGGACAATTGGTTGGCTTGGCGCGAAGTTCGTAACAGGTTGGCCCACGAATATCCAGACCAATCGGAGGTTCGCTTTGCTGCCCTTATGGCTGCAATTGATGCAGCCAAAACTTTAGCCGACTGTATCGAAATTGGCGCGCCCGTTTTGAAACCAGCCCGTAGCCCACTACCGCTGCTGACTACCCACCAACCCCTATCCGCTGTTCGCTACCCCTATCCCCATCTTTGAAGCCAACCATGTCATCAAGAAATACTAGCTTGGCCAGTTGCAGTGCCTCAAAACTACAGCGCTCAACCAGTGGCGGCGGCCACAGACCAGCCGGTTGAAGAGCGCTCCATTCAAGGCCCTTAAATGACGTCACGTTCTCCGTTGAGCAAGGTGAGGTACTTGGCATTAAGTATTGGCCACAACGGCGCCGACAAGAGTAACATATTCAAGTTGCTGGCCAAAACGCCGAAACAGACATCAGGCACTATCAAGCTTAAGGTGACGCCGCATGTCGTAGTTAGTTGCAGGCTAGCTCGCACCAAATACAGTGAGCTTGTTGATTCTGCGGAATACATAAGGAGATCAAGCATGAACTACAGAGACCGAATCACCATCGAGCCAGGCAAGCGCGGCGGCAAACCATGCATCCGTGGCATACGCATGACGGTATATGACATTCTGGACTATCTGGCCTCTGGCATGATGCCGTCGTCAGGCGCTTGCTTGAACACGCTGAGGAAGCGCTGAAAGCAGGCGTAGAATTGGATGTCAGACAATACAAAGCAGCATGAAAATTACAAGGGGGAATCAGTCCCACCCACTACCGCTGCTGACTACCCGCTACCCCTATACGCTACTCACCATGCCCATCGTCGAAGTCAACCACGTCACCAAGGAATACCAGCTTGGCCAATTGCAAAGCCTGAAAACTACCGTGCTCAACCAGTGGCGCGGCTCACAAGCCAACCGATTGAAGAACGCGCTCCATTCAAGGCGCTGGACGATGTCAACTTCTCCGTCGAGCAAGGCGATGTTGTTGGTATTATTGGTACCAACGGCGCCGGCAAGAGTAACGAGAATTGGTGTCTGCCCCCATTGATTTGTTCATTGATTTGTTTTCATCACCCCGATGCGCCTTCACGAAACTGAACGACACGCCATCATTCAATCCATCCGATCGGTGGACCCGGATGCGATTGTCTACCTTTTTGGCTCGCGTGCGGACGATATCGCCAAGGGTGGCGATATTGACCTTCTTGTTTTATCCAGGAAAATAAACCTGATGACGAAATTAACCATCCTTGCCCAACTCCATCAACAACTGGGTGAGCAGAAAATTGATCTTGCCGTCTACGCTGATCTTTCCAGGCCATTCGCTCGTCTGGCTGTAAAAGAAGGGAAACTGCTATGAATGTGGATAAACTGCTCCTACTGCAGGAAGAGCTGCGCGGCCTGGAAAACGCCGCTACTCATTTGCGCTTTTCCCTCAACCCGACGCACAACCTGCTCAATCAGCAAGACTGGCAGCCGGAAGAACTGGAACGCCTGGAATCATTAGCCAGCAGGTTTGCCCGACTATCCGATCTGCTCATGCAAAGAGTGATGCGACTTATTGACGATCTGGAGCTCACGGCTACAGGAACACTGTTGGATCGCATTCATCGTGCTGAAAAGCGCGGGTGGGTAGATGACGCCATAAAGCTTGTACGAATTCGTGAACTTAGAAATCTGATCGCACATGAATACGCGGCGGACAAGATGGCCGAAATTTATGCCGCTGTCGCGGCCCTCGCTCCAGAGCTTCTCGCTGTGGTGCCAAAGGTCACTGCCTATGCTCACGAACTAGAAAAAAAGTACCCCGTCCGCTGATAGTAATATCGCGTTACCACACTCCAACTGATATCGCCCCATGCCCATCATCGAAGTCAACCACGTCACCAAAGAATACCAGCTTGGCCAATTGCAGAACCTGAAAACCACCATGATCAACCAGTGGCGGCGGTTCACCGGACAACCGATTGAAGAACGCACCCCGTTCAAGGCACTTGATGATGTCACGTTCTCTGTCGAGCAAGGCGCGGTATTGTTTGGTATTATTGGCACCAACAGGTCAGTCGAGAGCACGATGCTCAATCTGCTGGCCAACACGCTAAACAGACGTCAATCATTATCAAGGTAGCACCGCACGTCACAGCAAATTGCAGGCTGGCCCGCACCATATGCAATGAGTTTATTGATTCTGCGGAATACATAAGGAGATCAAGCATGAACTACAGAGACAGAATCACCATCGAGCCAGGTAAGCGCGGAGGCAAACCATGCATCCGTGGCATACGCATGACGGCATATGACATTCTGGACTATCTGGCCTCTGGCATGACGCCTGGTGAAATCTTGGCCGACTTCCCCTACCTTACTGCGGAAGATATCCAGGCCTGCCTGGCCTATGCAGCCGACCGCGAGAGACACCAGATCGCCGTTGCGGCATGAAGCTGTTGTTCGACCAAAATCTCTCGCCGCGTCTGGTAACAAAGCTGGCAGATCATTACCTGGGCTCTGCCCATGCGGCCTCAGTCTCGAACGCTTTTATAGGAGCGGCTTTAGCTGCGAAAACCGGGAAATGGTGTCTATCCCAATTGACTGGTGCGACCCCATTTCACTTATTCCAGATAGTCGGTTTCCTTTTATTATGGATGGAAGTGAACCATGAAAAACCTTAAATTTGTCGTTTACCGGGAAGATAAATATTACGTTTCACAATGCTTAAATATTGACGTAGCAAGCTGTGGCGACACTATTGACGAAGCGATCCAGAATCTGAAGGACGCCACCGAGCTCTACTTTGAAGAAGGGGAGGCAGAATACCACCCCATAGAAGAAGCCCTGCTTGGAGAATACGCTGTCAATGGCTGAGCTTTATTCATCAAATACGATTGTTAATATCTTGCTGCGGCACGGTTTCATCTTTATTTCCCAAAAAAGCAGCCATAAGAAATTCCGTAAAGGTGAAAGAACCGTGATTGTTCCTGATCCCAAGAAGAAAATACCATTAGGCACGTTTGCCTCTATTCCCAGGCAGTCCGGCCTTAGTAAGGAAGACTTTAAATAACCATGCCCATCATCGAAGTCAACCACGTCACCAAAGAATACCAGCTTGGCCAGTTGCAGAGCCTGAAATCCACTGCACTAAACCAGTGGCGGCGGCTCACAGGCCAGCCAGTTGAAGAACGTGCCCCATTCAAGGCGCTGGACGACGTCAGCTTCAACATAGAAGCAGGTGAAGTCGTTGGCATAATTGGCCACAACGGCGCCGGCAAAAGCACCATGCTCAAACTGCTGGCCAATATTTCAAAATCCTCCAGCGGCAACATCACCGTCAAAGGTAAGATAGCGCCACTGATCGAAGTGGGTGCCGGCCTGGTGGGCGATCTCACCGGACGCGAGAACATATACCTCAATGGCGCCATCCTCGGCATCCCCAAGGCCGAGATCAAGAGGAAATTTGACGACATCGTCGCATTCGCCGAACTGGAAGAATTCATCGATACACCGATCAAACGTTATAGTTCCGGTATGTCGGTACGCCTTGGGTTTGCCATCGCTACCAGCATCGACGCAGATATCCTGATCGTGGACGAAGTGCTGGCGGTGGGGGATCTGGCTTTTCAGCGCAAGTGTTTTGATCGAATGGAAGATCTGATCCATCAACAAGGCAGGACGGTACTACTCGTTAGTCATAACATACGGCAAGTTGAGCGCCTCTGTACGCGCGCCCTACTGCTCGATCATGGCAGAATTAGTGCCGAGGGCGCACCTAAAGATATTTGCGAACTTTTCTACAAACAAAGCAACGCCAAAATCTCCGAGCAGGTTGCTCAACAATACAAGTCCGGACGGAATGTACGTATGACCGGCGAAGTGACTCTAGAATCGCTCACTCTTTTCGATGCTGAAGGGAGCGAGCGAGACGAATTAGTTTGTGGAGCACCAGCTACTATCCACGGAATATTTAATGCTAACCGTGAAATTATAAATGCAGAAATTGTCTATGGCTTCCATACTACCGACATGGTTTACATTGCCTCCATGGGAACTGCGCACCTTGAAGATCGAGCAACTGTAATGGTTGGTCGTAATTTCATAGAGTGCAAAATCGAGCGATTACCATTGGTTCCTGGCACATACGGTATTCGCGTCGGCGTACTAGATAGGAACCGGCGCGAAATATTTTATGGTGAAAATATGAAAATATTTACAGTTCACCCAAAGGATGTTGCAGTTTCCAAGATGGCAATGTTAGGGTTGGTGGATATTCCAGCGCGGTGGGAATTTTCTCAGGAATCAACCTTCACCGCATGATTTTTTAAAACAACCATTCGAGGACAATATGTTATCAATCTTATCTATATTCGTTGCCGTTTTACTTGTAGGCGCCTTTGGAATTATTGGGTTAATGATTTGGCGTCTTAGCAACCAAATTTCCCACCTAACCTCCCACATAGATCGTCAATTTCTGACCGTGCTAGACGAGAAAACGGCCGAAATTGAAAACACTGTGGCCATAACGGCGCTTGGCCTGAGATTCCCGGTCTTTCTAGGTGATGTAAGTATCGATAGCTTCCACGCCAAATATTTGATCCAGCAGCTCATCGCCGAACCGCCTCGAACCATCCTTGAACTTGGTTCCGGAAGTTCGACCGTACTAATAGCGCGCACCATGGAATTGCAAAAAGCTAAAGATTATCTTCATATCTCAATCGACCATGAAAGTCATTTCCTGGAGATTTCCAGGAGGTATGCGCAAGCAAACGGCGTCGAAGATCGCGTCAAGTTCGCTCACTGTCCGCTCGTGAAAATCGAGCCACTTGGCATGGAGTGGTACGCTGACGTTCCCCAGTTGCTGGAAGGCAAAAAAATTGACCTCTTAATCGTCGATGGACCACCCGCTTATCAAGATGGGCAAGAAAGAGCACGACTACCCGCGCTGCTGGTTTTATATCCACACTTGGCGGAGAAATGCACCATCATTCTCGATGATGCGAACAGACCGGGAGAAATAGCGGTATCTAAGGAATGGTTACAAGCATATCCCGAGTTTCACTTGACTCGGCTAAAGCGCGGCAAAGGAATAGCAGTTCTTACAAGACAAATCATATCCTATCCTGATTAGCCACAATGTTCAGCCACACAATTTCGTCGTCCGGTATGGATGAAAAACCTTTGAAACTGCACGTTGTTGATCCAAATTTCACATCGCCTTTCGTCAGAATGACGCATATCTTGCGCCTCTTCAGGCTTGTCGATTGCGCTGGCTGAACTTCATGGCTAATCAGGTATCCTCTTGTGTCAACATAAATGCCGCATTCCAGATGACAAGGACTAACAACACGCCCCGCACTTCATCATAATGATTAAAGTGCTTTTCATCTCACATGGCCCAATGCTCTATGGTGCCCAAAGCTCATTGTTGGCGCTCCTGGCAGGCATTAACCGCGACCTTGTTACACCTTATCTACTTGTACCTCGGAACGGGCCGTTAACTGACGAAGCTAGGGAACTGGATATTCCAGTAATTATTCTTCCTCTTAATCATTGGGTGGCTTTTGGCCAGGCGGCCAAAGAGATTTACCCAAAACGTATAGCCAAAGTACTCATTGGATTAAAGAGGCGAGCTAATGCTATCGCGACCGTGATCAAGAAGCATGATATCGACCTTGTCTATACCAATACCGTCACCTGCATTGAGGGCGCTCTTGCCGCTCGCGCTACCCATCGACGCCATTTGTGGCATCTACGAGAACATGTAGCCGGAAACAAAGACCTCAAGCCACTGCTACCGCAATCCCTCATTTCTTACATCGTTGGTGCACTCTCAGATCATGTGATTGTGAATTCACGGGCGTTAGCCCAAGCGTACTCATGTAGCAACATCAACAATAAAGTGTCTGTGGTTTATAACGGAATTGATCTAGATTCATTCCAGTTAATCCAGGACACGGAGTCTGGGCTTCGTCAAGAACTTGGCGTCGGATCAGATACGAAGATCATTGCCACGATAGGTTCTATAACACCAAGAAAAGGCCATAGTATCTTTATTGAGGCGGCATCAAAACTGAAGGCTTCCTTTGACGATATTGCCTTTTTAATTGTTGGTGATGGCGAGAAGAAATTGGTTGGAGAGCTTATTATCAAAGCTCGAAAGGCTGGATTAGAAAATATATGCCATTTTGTTGGATGGAGAACTGATGTAGCCAATATGCTGGCCGGCATTAATCTATTGGTAGTCTCGGCGGAGCAAGAGGCATTTGGCCGAACCATTGTGGAAGCTATGGCGGCTGGCGTTCCTGTAGTTGCAACTCGGTGCGGCGGACCAGAAGAAATCGTCGTCGATGGCATTACCGGCTTCCTGGTACCTGTTAACCACCCAGAAGAACTAGCGGCTGCCGCCGCGCAGGTTCTGTCTAATAACGATTTGGCATCACATTTCAGCATCACAGGCCGCGCACGAGCTAAAGACCTGTTCAGCGTGGATGTCTATGTCAGAAATATTGAAGCCATTATTATTAGGTTGACTGCAGACCCACTCTTCCAATAACTGAGACAAAGTATGCTAAAGCAATTAACCACTAAGGCCGCTACACGCGCCATCGCTTTCTATCTCCCCCAATACCACCCCATCCCGGAAAACGATGAGTGGTGGGGAAAAGGCTTTACAGAGTGGGCCAATGCCGCAAAGGCCAAGCCGCTTTTCCATGGTCACTACCAACCCCATGTCCCAGCGGATCTTGGGTTCTACGATCTACGCGTCCCGGAAACACGCGTTGCGCAGGCAGAAATGGCACGCGCATATGGGATTGAGGCCTTTTGCTATTATCACTATTGGTTCGGGGGTCAACGCCTACTCGAACGACCATTCAGTGAAGTGCTTGCGTCAGGTCAACCAGATTTTCCATTTTGCCTATGCTGGGCAAACGCCACATGGTCGGGTATCTGGCATGGCAACCCCAAGCGGATATTGATGGAGCAGACTTATCCCGGCACGGAGGATTACGAGGCCCATTTCCGCGAGCTTCTGCCGGCCTTCAGAGACGAGCGTTACCTCAAGGTAGATGGCAAGCCGCTGTTCATCATCTATAAACCAAAAGACGTGCCCGATGTTCAACACGTTGCCCAACTATTCCGACAAATGGCGGAACAAGCCGGGCTACCTGGCATTTATTTAGTGGGCGTATCTCATCACGATAATTGGGATCCCAAGATTAACGGCTTTGATGCCGCAGTGGTTCAGAATCTGCCAGGCTTGACGAGCAAGGTACCATGGCGACATACCCTACTCAAGCTTAGGGCCAAACTCGGTGGGCATCGTCTCTCTATCTACCAATACAAGGACCTGCTGAAAAATTTTGTTCCTGAATGCACGCAACAGATGGAATATCTGCCATGCGTTATTCCAAGTTGGGACAACACACCACGAAGCGGGATGAATGGGTTGGTCATGGAAGGCTCTACCCCCGAGCTCTTTCGCCAAAGTTTGCGCCAAGCACTTGAGTATGTATCAGGCAAGCCCCCCGAGCATAGGTTGGTTTTTCTGAAATCCTGGAACGAGTGGGCAGAAGGCAACCACTTGGAGCCGGATCTACGCTTTGGGCACGCCTATCTGGAGGTTTTGCGTAGTGAACTTGTCAAGAAAGATCATGACTTAGATGGAATGGTAGTTACTGAATCTCGATAAACATGTGATCCGCTAAGAAAGCGCTGGATTAATTGCAACTCTGCGTTACCATTGCCGTGCATGCAGAATACAGTGTTTATAGGTATTTATGAATGCCTGGTCTTCGCGGGCATAACAGGAAAAGAATGAATCAGCGCCACCCTACAGCGATGACCGAGCAGTGCAAACAGATGAATTATTCTGGCTTCACCAATCGGGTAGAATGGCACTTATACCAGCCAAAATAATGAGTAAACCATATGCCTAAGACACTGCGCTATTTTATCTTGATCGTGATAATAATCGCTCTTGCCTTTGGCGTGACTTTCCTCCGCCACGCTGAAGTCAACACCATCATCTTTGAAGACTCCACCTCCAATTCCGGCATAACATACATCGGCATGACCCACGGTGCAGCCTGGGGTGATTTCGATGGCGATGGCCTGCCGGACCTCTATGTAACCAACCACCTGCGTGGGGCGAAACTCTTTCGAAATCTGGGGCAAGGGCGTTTTTCCGATGTGACAGACACTCTATTTGCACCAAAGGATCTTTCAGGTGATAAACACGGCGCGGCCTGGGCTGATTTCGACAATGACGGCCGTATGGATCTGGTTCAGCTGACCGGCGCAGGCCAGGGTGTCGGTTCGGAACCGAAACGTCTTTTTCAAAATCTTGGTACAAAATTTGAGGATGTAGCTGAGGTTTCCGGTATAGCAAATCCTTTTGGCAGAACGCGCATGCCCTTGTGGCACGACTTCAACCGGGACGGTCAGCTCGATCTATTCCAGGGTGCGGAATCAAGATTCGACAAGCTTGAACCGCCATTTATCTTTCTTCAGCAAGGCGGCAAGTTTTCCGCATCGACTGATGCTTTGAAGTTCGTCTCAAGGTCGCCGATGTTCTGCATTACCACCTCACTCAATAACGACAACCATCCCAACGTGGTATGCAAAGTCACGGGGGGGAAAACTACCTCGCAAATATTCGACACTTCAACACTCCCTACAAGAGAGCTTGATCTTCTACCAAAAACCGCCTTCGAAGATATCGCCGCCGGCGACTTTGATAATGATGGTTTCATTGATCTGTACCTAGCGCGAAAAAACCCTCCGGGGCCAGTCGCTTTTGGCCGTCCCGGAAGTAACGAGGTCATTGCCGACGTGCGGAGCGACCAGGCAAACGTGGACAAGCCGATAGGTTTTACCTTCCGCTCAACTGGGCAGCTGACATTCCGGGTGGCCTCTGCCTCGCCTAATAATGCCCTGTCGGTTGATCGCATACATCTTGGCAAGCAAGGCACACACCCTGGCAACTTCACGTTCGCCTTGTCGTCCAAAATACCAGGCGTCGCCGGTTTACCTGCCAACGAACCGGGCAAGCAAGCGGGTGTTTTTATCGGGATGACCGCACCGGATCAATGGGAGGTGCGTGTAACCGCACCCCGTGAGGTGTTAGACAAGTCCAAACATCAACAGATCGCAATCAAGGTCACCTCTACCGGAGCCATTACCGACTTGGCGGCCATCGGCGACCCGCCAAGCCCGGAAGAAGCACCAGCGCGGCTATTTATGAACCGAGATGCCAAGCTAGTCGAAGAAAGTGACAAACGGGGTATCAACAAGCGGATCATCGCCGGTGTCAATGTCGTTGCCGGAGATTTCGACAACGATATGCATCTGGATCTTTTCGTGGTGGCTTCCGGCGAAATCGGAAAGCAGGAGAATCTGCTGCTGCTCAATCGCGGCGACGGACACTTCGATGTGGTGCGCGCGGCGGGAGGTGCTGCCGGAGACCGGAAAGGCGTAGGTGACTCCGTCACAACCGTGGATTATAACGGCGACGGGTTTCTCGACCTTCTTGTCGCCACTGGGGGAAGCATGGGGCGAAGTTTGGGTCTGCCTTCCGAAAACGGCACCTATCGGCTCTACCATAATGTCGGGAATGGCAACCACTGGCTGGAACTCGATCTTGAAGGAACGTCATCCAACCGCGACGGAATCGGTGCGATAATTCGCGTCACGGCAGGAGGAGTAACCCAAGTACGCGTCCAGGATGGCGGGATACATGAGCGGGGGCAGAATCATCAGCGCCTGCATTTTGGCCTTGCCAAACATCAGCAAGTCGAAAAAATTAGGGTCGTGTGGCCAAGTGGAGTGGTACAGGAACTACAGGGAGTGAAGGCCGATCAGGTGCTGCGCATCAAGGAGCCAGGTCAGCCCGCGATCGGGGGGGCCGCGTAATGACTGAGCTGACAAAGCCAAGCAACTTACCGTGGCATGAGTTCGTTTATCTGATCTTGTCTTACGGCAAGGTAGAGCAGCTGTTTCGTTTGATTCGAACCCTGCGTGCCACGAGCCCGAATTCCGCCATCTTGTTGCATCATGATGCGAAGAGCCCTCCTCTCGACGAGTGCGCCCTACGGGAACTTGATGGAGTGTATTCAGTGGTACCACGAGTGGAGGTGCAGTGGGGAGATAACAGTTTTTTGGATGCATACCTTCACAGCATCGCCTATGCTCTCAAAAATCTAGACTTCTCTTGGTTGTCGGTTATTTCAGGCCAAGACTACCCACTTCGTCCCCTTGCCACTATAGAAACCGAACTTAGAGTCACTCACTACGACGCGTTTGTTAAAGCTGCACCGGTAAAAAACGGCCCGTATCACGCCCGCTACTATTTGCATTATCGGCCGTTACCGCGCTTTCGCTATGCGTACCGAATTCCACGGTGGCTGCGTGCCGCCTTCAATTGGGGGCGTCAGCAGTTGAATCTTCAACAATCGCTGTTGCGGATCGAAGGCGGTCCGCACAATACACCACTGCGGCTTGGCATACGCACAATAAGGCATCCATTCTCGGACGCCTTATTGTGCTACAAAGGCAGTGACTGGTTTACCTGTTCGCACCGCGCACTTACGCACCTCATTGCGTTTGGGCAGCACCGACCGGAAGTGCTTGAGTATTTTCGCCATACATTTATACCATCTGAATCCTACTTCCAGACGGTGCTATGGAATTGCAAGGAACTAAAGGTATGTGATGACAACCGCAGATTTATTGTGTGGAAAACCTCCAGGGTGGAGCATCCCAAAACACTCACTTTTTTAGATCTCGACGCCATAACGCGCTCTGGTAAAGACTTCGGACGCAAGTTTGACGCGGCAGTGGACTCAGCAGTTTTGGGGCGCTAGACAGCATCGTGCTTGCATCTTAGCGACTCAGAACAAGACGAGGAAATGTAGATGTTTTTTTGGCAAAAATCAAAGCCCAGTTATGAAAGAGCCATGGACTGGTTCAAACAAAACATGGTGACCGGCAAAGGCATCATCGTTCACACGAAACAGCCGGTACCCTACCCGGAGGTCACGGGATATTTCATTCCCACCCTCTACAACTGGGGCGAGAAAGAACTGGCGCGCACCTGCACCAAGTGGCTGCTGTCGATCCAGCTGCCGGATGGCGCCTTTCCGGCGCCCGATGGCGTGCCCTATACGTTCGATACCGCGCAGATCATGCGCGGGCTATGCGCCGCCCTTGGCGATGTGGAGGGCGCGGAAGCTTCGCTGCGGCGCGCAAGCGACTGGATGCTGACGCAGGTGGATGCCAGCGGCCGCCTCAATACGCCTACGACCGAATTGTGGACCGACATCGCCAGCGACCTGATCCACACCTACGCGCTGCCGCCGCTGGCCCAGGCTGGCAAGCTGCTGGGGGTGAAGGAATATGAAGATGCGGCGAACTTCGTGCTTGCCCATTACAAGCAGCGGGAAGACTTGGTGCCCTTTAACCGGCTGTCGCATTTTCATGCTTATGCCATGGAGGCATTGTGCGAGATGGGCGAACTGGAACTGGCTGCCCAAGGCATGGCCGACGTGGAAAAATGCCAGCGGCGCGACGGCAGCATTCCGGCCTATCCAGATGTGGATTGGGTGTGCTCGACCGGGATAGCACAGTACGCCATCGTCTGGTATACACTGGGCAAAAAGGAATTGGCGGACAAAGCGATGCGCTACCTGGAGAAGATCCAGAACAAGTCCGGTGGATTCAACGGCAGCTACGGCAAGGGCGCAAAATACATTTCGGGTGCGGAAATCAGTTGGGCGGTGAAATATTTCCTCGATGCGCACCTGCTTAAAATGCGCGCGGAGGATAAACATGCTTAAGGTACTCACCGTCTTTGGTACCCGCCCCGAGGCAATCAAGATGGCCCCGCTGATCGCCGAACTTGAGCGTCATCCCGGTGTCATCGACAACCGCAACTGCCTGACCGGGCAGCACAAGGACATGGTGGCGCCGCTGATCGACCTGTTCGGCATCCGCGTCGACCACGATCTGAACCTGATGCGGAAAAACCAAACTCTGGAGCATATTACTGTCAGCGTGCTGCAGGAAATTGGCAGGATGCTTCGTGAGGAGAAATTCGATCTGCTGCTGGTCCAAGGCGACACGACGACCTCGATGGCGGCGGCACTGGCGGCCTTCTACGCGGGGGTCAAGATCGGCCACGTCGAGGCCGGCCTGCGCACCTTCGACAAGCATCATCCCTACCCCGAGGAAGCCAACCGCAGGATGATCGACGCAGTGGCCGACATTTTCTTTGCACACAGCGACAAGGCGAGGCAGCATCTCCTCAACGAAGGCATCGCCGAATCGGCGATCGCGGTCACCGGCAACACCGTGATCGACGCGCTGCTCGACGTTTCTGCCCGCCCCTTCGAGATGGCTGGCTCGCCGCTCGAGGCGATCCCATTCGACTCGAGGCGCATCGTGCTCGTCACCGCGCACCGGCGCGAAAGCTTCGGCTGGCCGTTCGAGTCAATCTGCAAAGGCTTGGCCGAGCTTGCTCAAAAATATGCCGACGACATCGAGCTCGTCTACCCGGTGCACCGGAACCCCAACGTGCGTGCGGTCGTTAGCCGCTACCTGGCCGACATCCCCAATGTTCGCCTGCTCGACCCGCTCGACTATTTGCCGCTGGTGCAGCTGATGAAGCGCGCTTACCTGGTTCTGACCGATTCCGGCGGCCTGCAGGAAGAGGCGCCCAGCCTGGGCAAGCCCGTGCTGGTGCTGCGCAAGGTCACCGAGCGGCAGGAAGGCGTCGAGGCCGGCACCCTGAAGCTCGTCGGCATGGACGCCGCCGACATCGTACGCGAGGCGAGCCGCCTGCTCGACGACCCCGCCGCGTATCAGGCGATGGCGACGCGCGCCAACCCCTACGGCGACGGCACCGCGAGCATCAAGATCGTGCAGAAGATTTTTGCAAACTTGGAACCCGCAGCGTGACCCAGCCGCTCGTCAGCGTCGTCCTGCCCACCTACAAGCGGGCGCATTTGCTGGCGCAGGCGATCCGCAGCGTGCTCGACCAGACGCACGCCAACCTGGAGCTCATCGTCGTCGACGACAACTCGCCCGACGACACCGCCGCCGTGGTGCAGTCCTTTGAGGACCCGCGCATCCGCTACGTGAAGAACGACCCGAATCTCAAACTGCCCAAGACCCTGAACAAGGGCTTCTCGCTCGCGCGTGGCGACTACCTCACCTGGACATCGGACGACAACCTGTTAGCCCCCATGGCAATCGAAAAAATGGTCGGCGAGCTGGCGGCGGGTGACTGCGATTTTGTTTACGCCGATTACTGGCTGTTTTCGGAACAGGATGCAAACGGCCGCCCGCTCGCGCCGCAGCACGATCGCCTGCCGGACACCCTGCAACTGGATAAGGGCAACCACATTGGCGCATGTTTCATGTACACACGCAAGCTTTATGAAGGCGTTGGCGACTACGATCCCGAACTGTTCCTGGTCGAGGATTACGATTATTTCCTGCGTGCCGCCCGCCAATTCCGCTTCTGCCATCTTGCCGAACCGCTGTATTACTTCCGTCGCGATGACGCAACGCTGTATTGCTCACGCTTCCCAGAGGTCAAGGCGTCTGACGTTCTGGTGCGGTTCAAGAACGGCGTGATCGACGCCGACACCGCCGCTGAGATTCTTGCCAATCTGCTGCTGCAGCACCCGGCCGAACTCAAGGACGCAGGCTTGCGGCGCGCACTCGCAATCCGCCAGCGCGCCTCCTATCGTCTCGGCGCCTGGCTGGTTGAGCGCGGCCAATCCAAATTGCGGAGCAGGCTTGCCCGCGAGATCGAGCCATTGTTTGCACGCTATCAGTCCAGCCAGTCGAGTTTCGGTGATACCCGCGCCGCGCTGCTGAATCGTGTCGGTGCGCACGGCACCCTCGCCTACATCGCCCCCAGGACTTGATGCTCATGTTCCAAACGATCCTGACTGCCCTCAAAGGTCCCACTCAGGCACGTGCCCAACACTGCCAGTCGCTGCGGCAGAGCCCGGACGTTATGGCCGGGGTGGCGCAGCTTCAGAAGCTGTGTCCCGCGGATGCCACGAATGATCCCGAGGCGCCCATCTTCCTGTTGTCAGCAGGCTGGCGATCCGGCTCGACGCTGCTGCAGCGGCTCATCATGTCCGATTCCAGAGTGCTGATTTGGGGCGAGCCCTACGACGAGTGCGGCCTGATCCAGGCGCTGGCGACGAGCATGAAGGCGTTCCGGCCCGACTGGCCGCCGCAGGAATATTTCTACGACGGCACACCGCCCAATCAATTATCCGGCGAGTGGATTGCCAACCTTTTTCCTTCGCTCGAGGATTGGCGCAAAGGCCAACGTGCCTTGTTCGATGCGATGTTCGCAGCGCCCGCGAAATGCGCGGGCGCTGCGCGCTGGGGCATAAAAGAGGTGCGTCTGGACGCGGAGCATTGCGCCTATTTACGCTGGCTCTATCCAAAAGCGCGCTTCGTATTGCTGTACCGCAATCCACTTGAGGCTTACCGTTCCTATTGTCGCTACGGCCGCAGCTGGTACAATACATTCCCCGACCAGCCTGTGTTCACCCCGACAGCCTTTGGTACGCATTGGCGCAATCTGATGCAAGGGTTCCTGACGGATGCAAAGGCCCTGGATGCACTGGTGATTCGGTATGAGGACCTGGTGGCTGGCCTCACGCCGCTAGATGAACTTGAAGCCTATCTGAACATCACCATTGACCGCACCGTGCTGAAAGCAAAGGTTGGCACCTCGGAGCGTGGCGGCGAAAAGGCTCGGGTAAATGCGCTGGAACGGTGGTTGCTTCGGCGCGCTGTCGCGCCGGTGGCCGAGGCACTAGGATATGAATGGTAGGCAACCGTGTGCCGATGGGAGCGACTCGTTTAGCAACGAGCACGCGACGTTTTGATCTTACGGCCTGACTGACACCATGCCGGAACAGAACCAACTCCGTCCAAAATGGCAATTGCAGTTCATGCAGTTCGCCGGAGTGGGCGCAATTGGCACAATGGCACACTATGTGCTGCTGGTGATGCTGGTGGAGGTGCTTGGCGCGAACGCAGTGGCTGCCTCGACGGCCGGGGCCACACTGGGAGCCGTGGTGAACTATTTGCTTAATCGGCGTTATACATTCCGCAGCAAGAAACGACATAGAGAAGCGCTTACAAAATTCTTTATTATTGCTGCATCAGGGCTAGCACTTAATGCTTCCTTCATGCTTGTTTTTGTCAAAATATTAAGCTTGTATTATCTGTTGGCCCAAGTACTTTCCACCGGACTCGTACTGGTCTGGAACTTCGTTGGAAACAGGTTTTGGACCTTTAACGATGCGCGTTAATTCTATCGGATTCAATAAATAGTCGCCCAAGGGATAGACAACATGCCGCATGAAGCTAATTCCAGATTCTCGATTTTGTTTGCGTTGACGTTGGCAGTCCTGATCTGGGCACTGGCGACCGTCACGGCTCAGGTTCGTTTCCCGATCGGCAACGATGCCATCGGATATATGGTGTCCGCAACGAATCTTCTCAAAGGTCAGGGGATTACAAGTGTCGTCAACGAAACAGAGTCGCCAGACCTGGACTATGCACCCACCCGCTATCAACCCCCGGGGTTCGCACTGACGATCGCCGGCCTTTCTGCGCTTGGGTTAAGCGTCGAAAACGCAGCGTTCGCGTTTTCGCGCCTTTCATGGGCCTTGCTGCCAATGGCATTGCTGTTTGCAATGCGTCCAATCCTTCCCTTTGCATGGGCGGCAGCTGTCACAGCGCTGGCGGTGTTTTCTCCGGGCATCTATTTATATGGTTCCACGGTCAACACGGATGTGCCCACGCTGTTACTGATCGTGTTGGCCACGGGATTCATGGTCCGGGGTGTCGCTGAGCGACCGCGCATCGCCCTCCTGCTCTCTGCCGGCATAATCCTGGGCCTGGCATATGCGCTGCGCAACTCTGTCACCGCGGCTTTTGCGGGGATGGTAGCGGCCTTGATTGGCGCATCGCTGCTGCGGCTGATGCCCGTTTCATCCGCGGCGAAGAACTGTGGCTGGATCCTTCTCGGTAGCGCCCCCGTCATTGGGTTGTTATTGCTGCGAAATTACCTTGTCTTTGGCGAGGTACAGCCTTACGTCCTGATGGTTGGCACAGATGCAACCCTGCTCGAGTCCTTTCGTGTCTATCTCCATGGCCTGTTATGGGATATCACCGGCTCGCCCACCTTAGCCAGGTATCTGGCCTGGGATTTCAAGATTCTTGTGCTCACGGCTGCGCCTACAGCCGGGCTGCTGACTTGGGGATTGACACGCCACTGGCGCAACGCGGGGCTGCCTGCACGATTCGCCGTGCTATACGGATTGTTGTATTCCGGTGCTGGCGCCGCCATGCTCGTGATCGCCCATACCTACCACGGGCTGGATTTCCACTACCTCTTGCGTCATATGATGCAATACGTCTGGATCCTGTTTGCCTTGATGGTGGTTGCGCTGCTGGCGCTTGGCGATCGGAAGGCGAAACTGTTGACCGGGCTGCTCGTGGCAATATTGCTGGCCAGCCGGCTCTGGTTCATTGTCGACGACCTGCGCACGGAACACACAATGCAGGAAGCCTTTTCCCGAAGCACTAACATAGTCGAGGCAGCGCAACCCTTTCTTGCAAATGGACGGATCCTCACCGATCAGATCAAGCAACGTCTTGCCAAAGACGCGACCATTCCGGCTGCAGTGCGCGCTCTACCCGGCGATGCATTGATCTTGTCCAATCAAGGCCAGTTGCTTGCTTATTTCAGCGGCCGTCCGGTGCGCACGCTTCCATTTCCGAGTGAAAGCAACCTGTCCATCGTAACGGGCGCGGTAAGCCAGGTCTTCCGTGACATGCGCAGGAACCGCCCAGTGTACGTCGTGCTCGTGCCTGACAACCACATTGTCCGCAGTCCAGATGGCGCGAATTGGCAGGACAAAATTGCAAGCAGATTGCCCGTAGGCTACCAGGTGGTCGGCAGGGAAGTGAACCTGTTGATATTTCTTGCGCACCCACCCTCCAACGGGGTGAAATCCCAACCATGAACGGACCCGGGGAGTTATCCACCAGAAGCGGGCCCGAACCCGCTTACCTGATCATCAATGCTGATGACTACGGCTACTTTAAGGGGGTCAGCCGGGGCATTCTGGACTGTGTGCGCCAAGGTACCGTTACAGCTACGGGCGTGTTCGCAAACAGTCCTTTTCTGGATGAGCATGCCTCCTGGCTTGCAGACCAGCCGGACGTGGATATCGGAGTACACCTCAATCTGACTGATCGCTTGCCGCTTACAAGGCCTCTTTCAGATGCATTGAACACTTGGGGTGGACAATTTCCTGGCAAGTTTTCCATTGCAAAAGCAGTCCTGTCGCGTCGAATCCCGGTCGACCTGATTCGCGATGAGTGGCGTGCCCAAATCGAACATTGCCTGGCCAGGAACCTCCAGCTCAGTTTCCTGAATTCTCACGAGCACATTCATATGCTGCCCCCCCTATACCCGATAGCGTTGGCGCTAGCGCGTGAATACGGCATCGAGCATGTGCGTTTTGCCACCCCCGAATGGCCGCGAGCATGGTCCGCCAGTGCGTTGCTTCGCGATAGCATCATGTCTGCCCTAACGCTAATGAACCGTTTCCACATGGCGCATGCCGTCCCCATTTTTCTTGGCATGGGTGAGAGCGGCCGACTCTCACAGCGGTACCTTTCGAGCCGGCTACCCAAGCTGAAACCGGGAAAGGTTTATGAACTGATGTGTCACCCCGGCATGGCCGATCCCGGGGAAGTTAAGGGCAGGCGTCTCCTTGCATATCACGACTGGGAGCTTGAGCGACAAACGCTCTCCGATCCTGAACTGAAAAAAGCGTTTGCAACCAACAACATCAGACTAATCGGTTACCGCCATCTGCTGACCACAAGAGAAGGTCTGCGAGTAAATCCAGAGGAGATCAACACGTGACGGAACGCACATCCCTACCTGGCGAGGACTTTGCCCAGGCACTTATCAGCGTTGTCCTGCCCGCACATAACGAAGAAGTGGGCATAAGCCATGCATTTGACGTGATAGGCCGCACCCTGGATGACTGCGACGTCAGGTGGGAAATCATCGCTGTTGATGATGGGAGCCAAGACCAGACCTTTGCCGTGGTCTCTCAGCGCGCCCGCGACGACAGCCGGATACGCGGCATCCACTTCAGCCGCAATTTCGGCAAGGAAGCCGCCTTGATGGCAGGGATCGATGCCGCCCGGGGTGATGCGGTGATTACCATGGATGCGGATCTGCAGCATCCTCCCAGTGTGATACCCCAAATGCTGGACGCATGGCGTGGTGGAGCCAAAGTGGCACATGGCGTCAAACGCCAGCGCCAGCACGACAGCGCGGCTACACGCCTCCGTGCCTGGATTTTCAATAAAACCATATCCTGGCTCGGGGGAATCAACATCCAGAACTCGTCCGATTTCAAGCTCATGGATCGGGTTGTCGTGGATGTGATTACAAAACAGCTGCCCGAACGACGGCGTTTCTTCCGCGGGCTGGCCGACTGGGTGGGTTACAGGAACGTCGAAATTCCTTTCGACGTAGCAGAACGAAGCGACGGGGAGGGCAGGTGGTCCCTCCTGGGGCTGGTCGAGTTGGCGCTTACCGCACTGGTTTCTTTCACCAGCGCACCGTTGCGTATCGTGACCCTAATGGGGCTTCTGACCTTGGCGCTGGGACTCGGACTCACCGTTGAAACTCTGTGGTCCTGGTTTCAGGGCCGCGCCGTATCCGGTTTTGCCACCATGATCCTGACCCTGCTGATCATTGGCAGCTTCATTATGATCAGCCTGGGCATCATTGGAGAATACATCGCCAAGATTTACGAAGAGGTGAAAGCGCGTCCCGCATATCTGATCGATGAATATACAGATTTAGATACGAAAATCGGCGATTGATTGCCACACTTAAACAAGGGGGGCTGATGGATACAAACAAAGCACCATCTCGGATTGGAAACATCCTGAATCTGGTTTCGGGTTTCGTGCGCGAAAGGCGCTTGCCGTGGCGGTTAATTCAGACAATCACGTGACTAAACCTTCAATTGCTATATCGGTACTATAATTCCAGAGTATTATCCACCCGGCCTGATCGGAGAGGATGTCCTCACCTTCAACTTCACACTTTACTGGCGCATAAACATGTCGGAATGGTTCTGTCATCTGTAAAAAGTTCACTCCGTCACGGCGACGGAAAATACACGGTCATCCTACACAATGATGAAAACCTCACGCTTAATACACATCTCTGCCACGAGGCGACTCCACTTTAGGGCGCCTCTAAAAATTCAAGTTTCTAAGCAAGACAAGGCACGAGTAAAAAATTTGAGCGCGGCATATAGTTGATATGTAAGCGATAATTTTTTTCGAGTAACGCCGTATTGTGATGGAAATTGGATTTTTAGAGGTGCCCTTTATTATCTTATGACCTTTCGCTAATATTAGATAACGTAAAATATTACGGAAATAAGTTATGGATGCTAGCATCATCGTCTGCACCTACAATCGCGCCGAGTCGCTCCGCGACACGCTGCACGCACTGCGCGCCCAAAAAACGAGCCCGTCTCGCAGCTGGGAAATTGTTGTTGTCGACAACAATTCGAGAGATCACACACACCGGGTCGTGAAGGAGGTGCAGCGCGAGTGGCCCCTCCTCCGCTATGAGTTCGAGCAAACCCAAGGATTGTCACACGCACGCAATCACGGCATCGCCGCAGCGCGGGGAGACGTCCTTCTTTTTACCGACGACGACGTGCTGCCTGAACCGGACTGGATGGAAGTGACACTAAGTGGACTGGAGAAGTCCAACGCAGATGCCTGCGGCGGATACATCGCGCCGATCTGGGAAACACCGCCACCCGCGTGGCTCACTGAGCGCTTTTATGGCTTTCTCGCGATTCGCACCGACCGTACCGATGACTACCCGATCACGCTGGCGAGCCAGGCGCCATTTGGTGCAAACATGGCCATGAAACGGACGGTGTTCGACCGCGTCGCCCTGTTCGATACCAACCGCGGTCGCAAAGGAAACTTGTTGGCCAGCGGTGAGGACGGCGAGATGTTCGAGCGGATCCTGGCGGCCGGGCTAAAAGCCATTTTCCTGGGACAGTCCCGAGTTCACCATAAAGTTGAAGCTTTCCGCCTGACTAAGCGCTACTTTCGCCGCTGGCGCTTCCAGACCAGCCTCAACATCGCGCAGAGCCGCGGGCTGGCCGGTGAACGCCGGCTGTTCAACATTCCCTTGTATGTCTTACCCCAGTTCATGCGCGCCATGGCGCGCATGCTGTGGGGACACATGACCCAGCCCCTGGATGAAGCATTCAACCGAGAAATGGTGGTGTGCCATTTTCTCGGCCTGATGCAGGGTCTGTACCGTTCGCGCTGACCTGTGGCCAATCTGATCACTGTTCTCATCTGCACCCACAACCGAGCCGATTTGCTGGAACGGCTGCTGGCTTCACTGAATGCAGCACATCGACCAGAAATGCCAGTACGGATTCTGGTGGCAGCAAATGCCTGCACCGACGATACGGTGGCGCGCATGCAGGCATATGAGACGCAACAAGCAACTAATGGTTGGCTGCCGCTACGCCTGATTGAAGTACCCACGCCGGGCAAGTCGCATGCGCTCAATCGGGCCATTCCAGAAATCGACACTGAACTGACCGCCTTTGTCGATGATGACCATCGAGTCGATGAAAATTATCTGGTTGCAATTGCACATGCTGCCCAAAGCTGGCCCGATGCGGGTTTGTATTGTGGTCGCATCTTGCCTGACTGGAATGGAACTGAGCCCGCATGGGTGCATGACGAAGGACCGTATCGAATTTACCCGCTGCCAGTGCCACGCTATAACCAGGGCGATCAACCCAAAACGATCACGGCGGAAGAAGGCCCTATCCCCGGGGGCGGCAATCTCGTGGTGCGACACCACGTGTTCGCCCTTGCCGGGCAGTTTTCAACCGAGCTTGGGCCGCACGGTCACGATTTGGGTGGCGGCGAGGACAGCGAATATGTATTGCGTGCCATGATTCGCGGTATACGTTGCCAGTACGCGCCGGACATAGTTCAGCATCATTATGTGGATATTGATCGCCTGAAACTCAGCTACCTGCTTAAAAAAAGTTTTCAGCGCACCCGCTCCACCTCGCGCATTCAGGGCCATGGCCGGATACCGCTCTATATGTGGCGCAAGCTGGCTGAATATGGGCTTCACAGCGTGTTCAGCCGATCATGGGCCAAGCGGCGTTTCTACTGGATGCGGACGGCTGCCGCCTTGGGAGAACTGCAAGGCCGTCGGGAATCGGGCCATCGTGGTAAAGACCTTTCGCTTCCCCCTGATCGCGGCAACTTGCTCATTGTAGCGCTGGCGATTTCGACAGTTACCTGTGGATTGATTGCCTGGTTTACCAGCGGCAGTGCACGCTGGGCTGGTGGATTACCTGCGTTATTTGTGGCAGGCGTAGGTTCTATGGCACTGCTGACAAAATCGCTAATGGATTTTTCTCAAACCGGGCCACGCATTCAAAAAGAAGTACTCGCCCATTACCGGCGCTACACCCTGTTTGCGCTCGCCCGTCTATCTGCCTGGGCATTTTCTATCATGCTATTTACTGGCAGTGCAGGAGTATTACTGTATTACATGTTGAATGTAAGTCTGAGCGGCGAATGGTCAAGTGGCCTTGCAACACTCGCGGCAGTGCTGGGTATATCGGGCGCGGTCATGCTGCAATTTATCCGCAAGCTGCGCTTCAATCCGGGGTTGCTCGTCGCCTCCATGCATTACCGCATTAGCCGCTTTTATGGGCTGTGGCGCTGGATGACGCCGGAGCGCATTTATCTAATGCAGTTTGCGTGTATTTCTGCCACTTTGTTGTTGCTGATCGCCACTTCATTACAATTGATCAAGCAGAACCAGATGGCCGATCTGATTGCGTTGTGGGCTGCTGTGCTATTTTTTGCAGGCACAATTACCTGGGCGGCTTGGTTGCCCGAGGCACGTCCACCCCGCCGAACACCCGAACGTGCGGCCGATGCGCCACCCAATATTCTCATGATCGGATCAGACACCTTGCGTGCAGATCGGCTGGGTACGCTGGGATATCGACGCGCCCTCACGCCCAATATTGATAAACTGGCCGAGCTGGGGGTGCTGTTTT
The DNA here is from genome assembly GCF_927312905.1 of Candidatus Nitrotoga sp. 1052. Taxonomy (GTDB): domain Bacteria; phylum Pseudomonadota; class Gammaproteobacteria; order Burkholderiales; family Gallionellaceae; genus Nitrotoga. The sequence goes on along the minus strand of NZ_CAKMHQ010000056.1, from coordinate 23,276 downwards.
CCAATTGCTATGTACCCTGCGCTCGCACCGCTCCCAGCCTGATTTCGCTAATGACAGGTACTTGGCCGCACACCCACGGCATTCGCGACAATTTTAACGCGGACGATGTTACCCGGCTAAAAGTCGATGCACTGCCCCATCTTCTCAAGGCACAGGGCTACCGCACCGCTGCTATCTCCGACTGGTGCGGCGGCGACATGGGCAAATTCTCCTTCGGTTTCGATTACACCGACCTGCCAGAAGACCAGTGGAACCTAAAATATCTGATCCGGCAGGGGCCTAAGGATTTACGCCTTTTTTTATCGCTGTTTACCCACAACCGGTTGGGGCGACTGATGCTCCCGGAAATTTATTACCTAGGAGGCGTACCGCTGACCCAACCGATGGGCAAATATGCCCGGCATCTGGTTTCGCGTCTATCGGAAAGTACCCAACCATTTTTTCTCAATGTGTTTTATTCCACCACGCACCCGCCGTTTGCCTCCGAATGGCCGTGGTACACGCGCTTTGCCGATCCGTCCTATAACGGTGAATCCAAGTTCGCCATGGCCAAGCTGACCGATCCGTTCGATATCATCCGTCGCCAGGGCGCGCCTAAAGAAGAGTTCGATCTTGACCAGATCATCGATCTGTATGACAGCTGCGTGGCGCAATTCGACGATGAAGTCGGGCGCATGCTGCAACACCTCGACACCTGTGGGCTGGCGGGTAACACTATCGTCGTCGTCTATTCCGATCACGGCATGGAGTTTTTCGAGCACAATACCTGGGGGCAGGGCAATTCGGCGGTGGGCGATTTCAGCCCGCGCATTCCACTTCTGATCAGCGATCCTCGCAAGCCCGCCAGCAGAAAAGTAGACCAAGTGGTTCGCAGCATCGATCTTGCGCCCACACTGCTGGAATTGGCCGGTGCAAACCCCGCCGCCAACATGGATGGGGTTTCCCTTGCGGCTTGTTTTAGTCAACATGAACACTGTCCGCAACTCGATGCCTTCAACGAAACCGGCATGTGGATCACTGACATTCCGGGGCTGCCCGACAAACACTTGCGTTATCCCGACCTGCTGGAACTGATCGCAGTGCCCGACCGCGAAAGCGGCACCCTCACGCTCAAGCCCGAATACCTGCCTATTGTGCTCACGGCCAAAGATCGCATGCTGCGCAGCGGGCGCTGGAAACTGGTATACCAACCCTTGGAAGAGGGCTATCAGCTGATGCTCTTCGATGTTGAAAGCGACCCCGGCTGTACCCGCGATGTCATCGACTGCCAACCCGAAGTCGCTCAATCACTGTGGCAGCGACTCGAGCTCTACATACAACCGGAGGAGCGCATTGCAAATCACCATGCAGTGACTTGCGGTGAGGGTGCAATCGTGAAATTGCCCGCGCTCACGTCCACGCACTTGCGCAGAAAAATACTGGCGAATGTCCGAGCTGCCTTCGACTGGTGCTTCGAAAGATTCGCCCACCGTACTCGAGTGCTTTTTGTGCTGACCGACAGCTATGGCTTTGCCTGTCAATCGCCAGTCATCCGTGCACTGCAGGCCTGCCCGGATGTGCTGGTGCTGATCACGACCGACAAACCCGACGTAGTAAACGACATCGATTTCGCCACGCCGGAAGATCGCGTACTATTCCATTCCCTGCAACTACCAAGCCGGCGCGCCCGCCTAAGTAAATGGCACATGCTGGTCAGCACACACATGAACCCCTTTTACCCGGCATTCAACGCTTTACGCCTATACATGCATCACGGCCCCGGGTTCGGCATCCTCGGCAATAAAACCGGACCGATCAAGCAATGCGATATTTTTTGCGGCCTCTCGGAAGCCGAATATGATTGGTTCGACCGTTACCAGCCTGGACTTTTCAATGAACGGCGGGTATTCATCCCCGTTGGCTTCCCCAAGAGTGACGCACTCTGCAGGGGGGAATTCGACCGCCGTGCCGTGCTCGAACAACTGGGGCTTCCCGATCGCATGACCCTGCTCATCACCTCACACTGGCAGCCGCAAGCCATTTTGCGCAGTTACAACGCCGCACCACTGCGCGCGCTGGCGCAAGCCTTCCCCGAGTGCAATCTCATCCAGACCGGGCATCCCTGGCTGTGGAAAGCCAACCACAACGTGCCCGCTGATTGGCAGGCCGCCGTGCTCGAAGACATGCGCATCATCGAAGCACAGTATCCCCATGTCCGTTTCATTCAGACCAGCGATGTCGAAACCCTGCTGGCGGCGGCTGATCTTTTGGTTGGCGATTACAGTTCGGTGATGTCCACTTACAGCTTGCTCGACCGCCCCATCGTATTCTTCGACCAACCGGATTTTGAGTTCACCTTTGCCGGCTTGAAGGATATTTTCGTCGGCGCCTCGCATTCATTCAGCCGTCTCGACGAGCTCGTGCCCGCCTGCCAAGCCGCGTTGTCCAACCCGCAGGCCAAGGCCGAAGGCCGGGCGCACATGCGCCGCACGTTCTACGCGCACGAAGGCCATTCGGCGGAATACATGGCGGGGTTGATTCAAAAAATCGGGCGTGTCAGTACGACAGACAGTGCTGGATGGCAGCGGGTTCAGGCGTCGGCAATCGGACAATGAAACCATGAGCAAACCTCGTCTTGAACAATTGACCTGGTTGAGAGGCATTGCCGCCTTTCTGGTCATTGTGTCGCACTCGATCAGGGCAACGGAGATTAAATATTCCAGCTTGGACGAGCCCAGCTATTTTTTGCCATTGGGCTTGCTCGATCTGGGCTCTTATGCGGTAGCCCTGTTTTTCGTATTGAGCGGATGCACGCTATGGATCAGCAACGGCAAAATGTCCGGCCTGCGTGACATCCGGCATTACTATCTCAAGCGTACCTTCAGAATCTGGCCGACATTCAACCTGTTCGTTGGTATTTCGGTGCTGCTCATCGTCAACCTCGGCTTGTGGGGTGAGTCATTGAAGCTATCTGTTACGCTGGCATTCACTGTACTGACCACCTATTTCTTTGCTTCAGCAACATATCGATGGATCGAGCTTCCAGGCATTTCTGTTGCGCGCCGTTTGATCACGGGAAAGAATCAAAACACATGATTCGCGACCAATATCGGACAACGACTATTCTAACCCGAAGAAAGCCTGGAAGCTCTGGATATGGGTTGTTGATTTTCTCCACGAGATTACGGCTTGTCGCCAGAATGGCGAACTTGAAAGCAATTTAGAGGCCCCATATTATGCCAATCATTGATCATCAAAACTTATTGACCAATATTACAAAATGCAGCCCAGTGATACTTGAGCTCGGATGCGGCCCAAGAAAGAAGATACCAGAAGCAATAGGCATAGACGCTATCGATTATGAGGGTGTAGACATTGTCGGTGACGTATTTGAAATTCTCGAACGCATCCCACAGAATACGGTTGATGAGTTGCATTCATTTCACTTTTTCGAGCATATTCAAGACTTGCCTAAGTTGGTAGAGGAAGTGAGCAGAGTGCTAAAGCCTGGCGGGAAATTAGTATGTGTTGTGCCTCACTTCACGAATCCCTATTTTTATTCAGACTACACACACAAACAATTCTTCGGGCTTTACTCTTTTTCCTATCTGTCTATTGATAGATTCTTAAAAAGAAAGGTGCCTAACTATAAGAACAAGCCTTCGTTAGAGTTGCTTGGTGTGAAGTTAATTTTTACTTCGCCATTCCGCGGGCGCAAAAAAATTAAAAAAATCATAGAGAAAATCGTTAACTTCAATGTATACACAACGGAGTTCTATGAGGAAAACCTTTGCCATATCTTTCCATGTTATGAAATTCGATACCAGTTACATAAAATCGATTTGCATAAACATGGCTAAATTTTGCCGTATTCAATAATTGCCATGCCAGAAACGAATAAAACAATAAAGGTGGGATGGTGCATATCCGGCGACATGACAGTCGCGAGTTCACGATTGCAAGGATTCCATGTACACAAAGAATTTCTTCAGCGAGGCATCAACTCAGAAATAGTTGCTTCTGATTTCAATAGTCAGCACACGAACTACTCAGGCAAACTGCTTGGTTTAGCACGGCGCTTGCTCCGAAATGGCTATGATGTGTTGCTATTTGAACGCCCCAATTGGATGATGTACAAGCTGAGTCTTTGGTGCCGACTCAACGGGATTCGCACAATCGCCATCCGCTGTGACGACATTCCGGGGGAATATGACCGTTATTTCGATGCTACTATCGTCCCTACTGGAAAGCTTAAGGCACTTTTAAGCGTAAGGCGCGCGTTTGTGATCGAAGACATGATCGAGGTGCCACCCAAGGTATTCAAGAATAACTACGCCGCTTCTGGCGAACGACTTAAGGTTGTTTGGGTGGGACATGGCAGCTACCGTGACTTCATCTCGCAATACCTTGACCGGTTGTCCAGCCTCCAAAGCATCAGCGACAAGGTAGAATTCGTGACCATCTCAAAGGGAAACTGGCCGACACACAAGTGGTCGCTTGATACTGTGTTCTCATACATTCTCAATTGTGACATTGCCATTGTCCCCATGCCGGAAGGGCAACAGTATGTTGCGAAATCGGCAAACCGTCTAAACATGTTCATGGCCTTGGGCATGCCTACGATCGCCAGCCCTTTGCCGGCTTATGAATCTTTCGCACGGCATGGTGAAAACTGCCTTCTGGCCACGAGCATAGAGGAATTCGCTCTGGGAATCGACATGCTTCAAGATCAGGCTACGCGGGAGAAACTCGGATACCATGCACGGGATTGTGCTTGGATGCACTTCAGTCCCGAAAACATTTCCACGCAATGGTTGAAGGTAGTGGAAAGGGTTATCAGTTCTCCTTTGCAGTCCCAAATGGCAGCAGGGCTACAAGATCGCATCCTGGCTTGGATTTTCAATATCTGAATTTTCGATAGTGCTGTTTCTCCCACAATGCCAGGCTCAACAGTAACCAGAATCCCCATGCCTCGTCCGATGATCCAGACAAAAACTCTGCAAACCGGCGGCGCAACGCGCGTTGATTGATGGGATAGCCGAGAAACTCGGTCCGTGACAGCACTTCAGCTTCGAACACTTCGCGCAATGGCCCGCGCAACCATACGCCCATGGGAACGGTGAAGCCGCGCTTGGCCTGGGTTTGGTGTTTGACGTGACGGCTGAGCAGGCGGCGCAGGGGCAGTTTGCCAACGCGTTGCTCGAGGTCGAGACAGCTTTGCCAGTCGGTGCGGCTGGCGACTTCTATGACGCGGCGATCCAGCAAGGGAACGCGCACTTCGAGCGACTCATGCATGCTGGCGCGATCTACCTTGAGCAGGATCATGCTCATGCGCCCGACGAACTCATTGTGGCGAGCCCATTGGGCTGTTTCCGATCGGTCATGCCCCGCGTACTGAAAAAGGTTGCAATCATCCGGCCAGAAAGGTCCTTCGGGAAATACTTCACACAGCCAGTCTTCGTGCAGATGGCTTTGTTTAGAACGGTACCAGTCACCGATCGTGGGCCAGGTAAGCTGTGGGTAGGCGTTGCCAATGCCGAGATGGCGTTTCATCCCCCAACGCATTTTGCGCAGTAGCAGCGGTTGCGCAAAGTCTGGGCTACGTGCCACCACATCTGCGAAACGTTTGGCGTAGCCCCAGAACAATTCGTCGCCACCATCGCCGGATAGCATGACGGTCACCTCGCGCCGTGCCAACCGCGACACCAGCAGGGTTGGGAACATGGAGAAGTCGCCGAAGGGCTCACCGCAGGCTTCGACGACTTCATGAAGCATGGTGAGACTTTGTTCCGGCGTGATGTGCTCGATCACTTGAGTGATGCCGATTTCCTTTGCATAGATGCTTGCATCGGCGGATTCGTCCGTGGCGTGTCCGGCGGTGCCAATGGTGAAGGCTTTGACATCTTCGCGACCGAGAGCGTGGATTTTGGCGGCGACCAAGGGCGAATCAATGCCTCCCGAGAGAAAGGTGCCGACCGGCACATCACTCACCAACTGGCTTTTCACACTGGCGGTGATGGCCTCGTCCAGTGCCTCCACGGCTGCATCGCCGCGCAGGTCGGGTTCGCGCCAAACCAGAAACTCGAAATGGCGACCTTCACGTATTGCACCCAGTGCGTCGATTTCCATCCAGGCGCCTGCTGGCAACATCTGGCTGCCCTTGAGCAACGCGTAGGGCGCGGGTATGTAACCCAGACGCAGATACAAACCGAGCGCATCACCGTTGACTGCACAGGCGCGGCTCAGCGGATGCGCCAAAATCTGGTCATACTGTGAAGCAAACACGAGGCCTTGTGCAGTGTTCAGGACATAGAGCGGTTTGATTCCGGCGTGATCACGCGCCAGCAGCAAGCGCTTTTCCAGCGTGTCATAGAAGGCCAGCGCAAACATACCATTGAAACGCTCGAGCGCCTGCCGGCCCCAGCGGACCAGCGCATACAGGACGACTTCGGTATCGCCGCTTGAACGGAAGCGAACGCCCTGACTTTGCAGCTCGGTGCGCAGTTCGCGAAAGTTGTAAACCTCACCATTGAACACAATGACATAGCGCCCATCATCGCTTGGCATCGGTTGATGCCCGGTAGACGACAAGTCCTGAACCGACAGCCGCCGGAAGCCGAAAGCGCAGCGCACGTGATCGCTCCACAACCCTTCGTCATCCGGGCCGCGTCGCACCATCAGCTCCACCATATCCGGCAAGGGATCGAGGAGATCGGGTCCACTGAAAGAAAACACTCCGCAAATACCGCACATGATAGGGCTACCGAGTCCGGCTCAATTGTTCATTCAAGGCTGGTCAGAATCAGTGCAGAAACGACACCAGGGGTTGGTGGGTGAGCCAATCTTTTCTGGCACGACAACTGGCGATGAAGCAGGAACTGGTTGTGTAGTGGTCGAGCTAACTCCGCTTGTCGCAGCGGCTTGCACAACAGGTATTGGCGTGGGAGGGATTTGCGCAGCCTGCTCGGCCGTGAGTGGGGGAGGCGTAAAAACTTTACCTGTCAGCTGTTTGTATCGTCTTTGCATAGATTTATTATTTGGCGCACGCTGTAACGCTTGCTCCACTACCGTAATAGATTTCGATTGTTGACCGGTATTCTGATAAAGATCACTGAGCGCAACATACGCTTCAACATAGTTTGGATTTCTTTGTAGCGCTTGCTCAAATTCGCTTACCGCTTCGACATTGCGTTTAGCGGCAGCAAGCAACTTGCCTTTCTGAACATGCATCTCTGGCCAAAACGGGTTCGTGGGTGACGAATGACCGAAAGCATAACCTAAATCATCTAATGCACTATCTAAATAAAAACGTTGCGCAGTTTTGTTACCAAAATGACTTTTATACCGATTAATAAAATTGAGTGCAGAACAATAATGGGGGGGGGGGTGGACGCTGCTGTTTGCCTGGCAAAAGGAAGGGAGTCTTAATCTATCAGCCTCAGTACCTGCATAACTACTATCGAAAGCTAAAGCCTGATTTGATCCAAACACGACAAGTATTGACAGTGAAAATGCAATCCGTAATTTGATTAGTCTCATCATTTTTATCCTTGTATTAAATACTACTTAAATGCAGCAGCGGCTAATGATCAGGTATTATTTCGTTTGCAATTGTTGAGTTTTTTCAGCCACTATAGACCAATCAAATTGTTTGATTGCTCTTGTTAATGCATGGTTCCCAATCTGCAGGGCATATTTTGTGTTTTCCAGTATCCGCTGCAATGCGATGGTGACTGCAACGGTATCCGTGCCATTCACTCTAAAACCCGTCACCCCATCCACTACCGCTGCCCCAGTGCCTCCAGCTTGCCCGGCAATGGCGGGCTTGCCACACGCCGCTGCTTCGATAAACACCATGCCAAAACCTTCATTGTCACCATTGATCTCACGGTTAGGCATGATGAATACGTCACAAGCATTGTACCAACGCGGCAGGTCATCAGCACTGACGTGCCCCAATAAGTGCACGCGGTCAGCCACGCCGTGTTTGCGTGCGAGATCGAACAAATAATCGTAATCTTCGCCAATACCAATTAGCACGTACTGTACATCCAACCCCGCCTGAATCAGTGCAGGTAGTGCCTGGATCACCTGGTCAAACCCTTTGCGCCGTGACAGCCGCCCTACCGACAAAATCAGCTTGCCAGCATCCGTTACACCAACTGATTGACGCAAGTTTGCACACGCCAAACCTGGGTGAAAGCGGGTCACGTCCACACCAGGATAAATAAGTGTGATGCTGGCAGGATCCACGTCCATTTTGATGAGTGCATCGCGAGTGAATTCACTATTAGCAATGACTCGGTCAGCGTGACATAAAGCAAAGCGCATTGCCTTATATTTGCCACCGTGCCCCCAGGTGGTAAGTTCCTCGCCGTGGGCGTAGATCACGACCGGGTGGAATGTCAGCCGCGCCACTGCCCAGGCTGTAATGCCTTCCGGCAGGGCGCGACCGGCATGGATAGCAGTGAAGCGGTGGGTAAGCGCCAACCATAAGGATTTAACAAACAGGTTAGCATACATGCCCAACGATTCCGGTCGGAGCCAAGTCACACGATGCATACGGATACGATGTACTGTGTTGGGATGCACTGCATCCACCGCCGCCGCATCCGGCACGTCGGCAGTCACAATGTGAGTTTCCTTGCCCGACAGGCGCCGGTACACCTCGGCAAACCAGACTGCGGTGCCGCCCTTGGTGGGCAGGAATAATTCGGTGAGTACCAGGTAACACGGCATGTTCAGCCTTTAAGAATGGAGAACAAATTGCGCACGCTGCCAAGGCTCGGCGCTTCGATTAACGAAGGTAATACGGCACGTATCGCATCCGTGCGATTGCCTGTTTTACTCAACGCATAGCCCAGATTCAGGCGTGCCTGGCGCAGCCGCGTGGTGTACCCACGACGCACTACGGCGGGCAAGTTGGCGACCTGTTCACCCAGGGCAATCAAAGTACGCACATTTTCGAACTGCGCGCGCACCGGGTCGGCACGTGTGGCACTGGCCGAGTGTATGAAGTAAACCCCCAACGGCGCGCAAACGACCCCAACACGACGACTACGCGCGACCAGACGGGTGAGAAAGTGCACGTCCTCGCACACTTCGAAGCCCAGCGGATACCCGCCCAGCGCAAGAAACGTGGCCAGAGGCACACTGAGTGTGTGGGTATCGCCAAAATGATCGGCCACAAAAGCCTCGAATTCGCACCCTTGCATCACCACCTCGCGTGCGCCCGCCGCTTTTAGCAGCATGTGTTGCCCCGAGTGATTGGCAGCCATCGACGTGCCAATCAGCTTACCCGCCGGGTCGCGGTATTCATAATCTCCGGTCAGAAAATCGAGTTCAGAATCACACGCAATCCAGTCGGCGTGCCATTTCAAGCGGTTGAGATAATACCAGTCATCAGCATCGAGAAATGCCAGCCAGTCGCCGCTAGCTGCCTGTGCCCCGGCGTTACGTGCGGCCGATACACCCGCGTTGTACTGATACAGATAACGAACTTTATCGCCATACGCGGCCACCACCGCGGCGGTGGCATCGCTGGAGCCGTCGTCTACTACAATAATCTCGTGCGCTGGCCAGGTTTGCGCCAGCACCGAATCCAGTGCGCGCGCCAGCGTCGCCGCCGCATTGTAGGCGGGGATGATAACGGAAAATCGTGGGTTACTCATGCTGCAAACTTTCCCAGTAGCCACAACGGCAACACCAGCCCGGTGAGGCGCGCCAGTTTGGTAAAACGCGGGAGGTTGTGGATGCGTGCCAGCCACGCACTCAGATGTTGGTGCAGGCCGGTTTCGATCAGTTCCGCATCCTTGTGCGCCATAGCCTCGGCGATTTCCTTGGTGGACAAGAAACGCAGCGTGGGGTATGCAGCGCAAGCCTTACCCAACAAGCTATCCAGCTCTTGTATGGCTGCGTTGGCAGATTCTCCAATAAAATTGAAGCGGTGGGTTTCCAGCAGCGTTGGACGAGCGCACCCAGTTTGCCGCGCCAGCGCCGCCAGCCCTTGTTCAGCGCGGTGGCCGAGAGCAGGCTCGAAATACTGGTCGCGCACCACGTATAGCACGTTGCCCTGGCCGCGTTCGCCGTTCAGTATGCTCCGCCCATCACCCGCCGGGCGACCTTGTGCATCGCGGTATTCGTAACGCGTGCCAGGGGTGATGATGCAGCGCACGCCATGCGCCGACCAGGCATGTTCGACCGCATCATTCCATACAAAGGTAGTAGGCACGGCAACCTGCGCCGTCATGCCGAAAATGCGCTGGAATGCAGCGGTTTCAGCGGCAGCGGCTTCGTTGATTTCCGGGATTGAGAGCGGCAGCGAGGGCAATACGGCAGCCGCAGTCCAGCGGCTTTGCAGCGGCGAGGGCAGGTCTTCGGTGCGCGGCAGGGCATCGCCCGCCAGCCATGCTGCCACCCGCTTGTCGGTTTGGGCGGCGGCCATGACGGCAGGGGGCCAGTAGTGTTCCATGCCGTGCAACTGGGGAGCGAACACGCCCTCATCGATACCGGCGCGCAACGCGGCCAGCACTGACGTCAAGCGCACATCGTCCAATGCGATACGTAGATACTCACGGCCAGCAGCAGCGCGTATCGCCTCGGTGTCGGCGATGGCCAGTACAATGCCCAACGTCATCACCGGGGGCCGCCCAGTGTGATCGCAGTGGCGGTTGAGCAGCGTACGCAGAGCATCCAGCGCTACCGCCTGGGACAGCACACCCGCGCCCCAGTCGTCGCTTTCGATCACCAGTACAGGGCAGCGCCATACCGGCTCATGCCACAAGGTAATAAGCCGCCCGGCATACAACGCCAATAACAGCGCCCAAGCCAGCAACGGCAGCAGCAGCAACATGTTCAGAGCTTGTACCCCATCGCCCGCGCCACAGCGGCCACTTCCGGCAGCACGCGCTCGACGCGGTCACAGTTGCGCCCATCTTTCCATTTGTCTAGCCGAATTTCAGAAAAGGCGTTATAGGGCGTAGACAAGACATTTGCGCAGTGTTGTTCAAGATCGTGAGTAAACGTCAGACCACATTGCTCGAAAGCTTGGCGAAATCCTGCAACCGGGTCACGTACCAAGTCTTCATAAAACACCTCAGTCCACTGTTGTGCGGGAATTCGTTTTTTTGCCGCAAGAATTTCTTCATTAATAGCGCGGTATTGAAAAGCACAGACCTCCTCAATAGATTTGTCGAGATAATCGCGCCAGCCATTGGACAGAAAAAAACACCATTGTATGTAGCGCCCGTTGTCTACTGAGACTTTTTCCTTCAGTTCGCTGGACCAAGTGGCGAATTCTTCGGGCTTGCCCCAACCCTCAATCAGAGAGTGAAGGTTGTCACCAGGATTGCGTTTTACATAAACGAAATGCGCATCAGGAAATAAAGTATATAGATATGGTACGCATAAGCCATTTTGGTTGTTCTTGTCGACAAACCTCGTTTTACCAGTATAAGCATAAAAATAGCGAGCCACAGCATCCCTGTCGTTCTGAGTGGCGTCTTGTGTACCCAATGCATGGGTAGCCCAGTGCTTGTTGGCCAGAGGGTGCATTCCCGTCCAAAAATCATGCGTTTCCCGCTGAAGTGTGCCTAAATTCTTTGATTCAGAAAAGGTTTTGTACACCAAAGTGGTACCCGCTCGGCTACAGCCGATGACGAAGACAGGACGCTCTACAGGTAAACGGCGCATACCCCACAACGCACCACGCGTTGAACGTAGGATCTGCCGCCCATGATAGCGAAGCGTTTTATCGACTTTTATCCAGAACTCACTCAATTGAAATTTTTGAAATAATGTTTATGAAAATCTAGAACCTTAAACTGGAACAGAACTTTTGATGTGTATGCCCTTATCATCAAGTTGCCAAATCTCTCTATCGAGAAAGAAGGCGTGAATCCCTCTTTCCGGTAGATGATGGGATAGGATAGCCGTATTCAGATTGCATCCCATAGCTTTTTAATATCATCAATTGGCGTTTTCCATAATTGAATATTATAAAGTAACATGCTGGCATAAGTATAAGTAACAAAAGAATTGCATGGGAGAAATACATGGTTATTGCATTGATATGTGAAATTCTATCGTGAGCATTAACTAAGGAGATTGCATGAATGGAATGTGTGGTTGGTTTGGTGGCGAGAGGGATCCTATTCTTGCTAAGGAAATAACCGATGCCATGGTGGACGCTATGACTGACGAAAAAGCCGATTCGATCCGGTCGCTTTACGGTTGTTGTGTGGGAGTAGCAGCTTGGTCAAAAATTGACCAGGCAAGTTGCCATGAAGAAGGCTTGCTCAAGGTAGTTATTGTCGGCAATGTATATTGGGGAAACGATGAGTTAAATGAGTTGGCTCAAGAGGAAACTTCAGCCGCTGCAGTGGCTAAAGCCTACTCTCGGTCAGGGAATGCCTTTCTTGAGGATATGCATGGAGCTTTCTGCGTTGCTGTTATTAATGCACAGGAAGGTACGGCCATTGTCGCCATTGATCGATTGGGTATTTATTCCATTTGCTATGCCGCACCATGGAACCATTTTATTTTCGCGACCAGCACAAACGGGGTAGTCGCTCATCCCGATATGGAGCGAGTGATTGATCCTCAAGCGATATTTAATTATTTATTTTTTCATTCAGTTCCTTCTCCAGGAAGTATATATAAAAATGTGCGCAAGCTTCTGCCCGGACAGTATGCGCTATTCCAAAATGGGAAAGTTGAAACGAATTTTTATTGGCACCTGAAGTATGCTGATTCGGGTCAAAGCCACTTTACACAACGCCAGGAAAGTCTCAAAAAATTGCTGCAAACCGCTTTGAGAAGATCGGTAACTGATGAACAAGTAGGCGCCTTTCTAAGTGGTGGTACGGACAGCTCTACTATCGCGGGGGTACTCGCCCAGTCATTTAATAAACCAGCAGATACTTTTTCTATTGGATTTGCAGCCGAAGGCTACGATGAAATGGAATTTGCACGAATTACTAGCAAGCATTTTGGCACCCGTGCTCACGAATACTATGTTACGGCACAAGATGTCGTTAATACGATCCCGCTGATTGCCCAAGCCTACGACGAGCCCTTTGGAAATGCATCGGCAGTCCCTACATATTGCTGTGCCAAATTGGCCAAAGAGCAAGGCATCCGGCTGATGCTGGCGGGGGACGGTGGGGACGAAATTTTTGGCGGAAACGCGCGCTATGCCAAACAAAAAATATTCGAAGCTTATTCTCTTGTACCCGCAATGCTGCGACATAGCATACTGGAGCCTGTTATGTTTGGCGTGCCGGGCATAGATCACATTCCATTATTGAGAAAATTAAAAAGCTACATCGCACAAGCCCGAATTCCATTACCAGATCGGTTGGAATCTTATAATTTTTTACGTCGCGCTTCGCTGAACGAGATATTCACTGCTGACTTCTTGGCTCAAGTGAATCACCAAGAACCGGACGCACTGCTGCGAGCAGAATATGGGCGTACCGATTCCATTTCATCCATCAATCGAATGCTTAATCTCGATTTGAAATTCACATTGGCCGACAATGACTTGCGCAAGGTTAACCGAATGTGCGAATTGGCGGGTGTAGCTGTCCATTACCCTCTGTTGGATGAAGACATTGTCACGTTCGCAGCGCAACTTCCCCCTTCGCTTAAAGTAAAGGGGTTGAAGCTCAGATATTTTTTCAAGGAAGCGCTCAAAGATTTTTTGCCCCAAGAGACTCTCACCAAGAGCAAGCAAGGATTTGGTTTACCTTTTGGCGTCTGGATGCAATCTTATCTCCCACTGCAAGAATTGACCTACGACAGCTTGAAATCATTGCGCAAGCGCGGTTATATCAGACCAGAATACCTTGATGCGTTGATAGAACAACACCGCTCGGGACATGCAGCTTATTACGGCGTTATGATTTGGGTGCTGATGATGCTGGAGCAATGGCTGCAGCATCATGAAAGCTAGAGGATATGAGCAAAATTTGCAGCCCGGCAACCTGGATAGGTATGGAATCCGATGTCCCGTCCAAAAATGCCTTGATCTGCACCAAGGTCTGTAGCTTTGCTTCTTCCATGTTGATCACCATGCTTCGCATAATGACCGACCCAGCAAATCAATTTCAGACTCTCAAGAATCACAATATATCCACATCATTAGTTGAATGATTTTTTAAATTGATTGAGGAGCGGGAACGAGTTGCATGCCAAGTTTTTCAGCGCGCTTGGCGAGGACGAGCGGCAAGCCGTCTTTTGTGAAGTGCGGCGGCCGCTAACCGCAAAGACTGAGCAGCGCGATTGGTTGTGCGTTTGGATGCGCACGAGAGTACTTTACCACTGGAAATCTTTGTGCCAGGACACAGTCCCAGCCAGGAGGCAAAATGCTTCGCGCTTTTGAAGCGGGACATGTCGGGACCGACTTCGGCAATCACCTTGAGCGCGGTCATCTGGTTGATACCGTTGATCCGAGTCAGATCGACACCGCACAGTCGAAACAGGTAGGTTCGCACATCGAATTGCGGTGCATTCTTGGAGTTCGATGCGCGTCGACCCCGGCCCGGATCACTATCATCATCGCCAACGAGCGTTGCCAGTATGCTTTCGAGTTTGGTGTCACATTCAGTCAGCAGCGTTCCATAATTATCATAGAGCGCCATCGCCTGCTTGAGTGCGAACAAATGCTCCTCGCGCCAGTTGCCCTGAAGCGACTTGGCGATCTCCTCTTCGCTGGCGCGAATGCGGGCATTCTTCATCTTCGCCAGCACATGACCGTCACGTTCGCCCGCAATAATACCGCGTACAATTTTTTGCCCCGTTTCGCCAACGATGTCTGAAATCACGTTGGCCAGTTGCACGTTCATCTGGGTTAACGTTTTTTTGCATGTGCTGAATATGCCGACCTTGAGAGGTCAGCAACATGTCGCGTTGTCGTGATACCGCACGCAGCATGCTGTCGCACCTGACAGCGACGAAATTAATACGCAACCTACACTTGCCTTCCACCGCGTAATCCAAAGCGCGATCCTGCATGTGAAATCAACTAACAAGAAAGAAGTATTCGGCAGAAACATTCTGGTTTTTCTACTTAATGAGTATGATTCCCATGCTGTATCCCTACTTAACCAACGCACCATATACACGCTGGACGACAGCACAGACAAGAACGATAGCAGCGCAGTTTCTAACGTGTATAGCAATGCAGGTATCGTTGATCCTCACGACGTGCATCGTGCTGCCAAGAATGAATCGCTACTAGCCGCCGGGCTGATGCCAAAGGTGAGTATAGATGAGACTGGCGCTAACCTGGGCTACTACAGTGCCGATTTGGGAGCCGACACGCTGGCTGCGTTGGCCAATGCAGCACGCTAATGATTGTATAGGATAACGAGAGAAGGTATTTGCGTTGGAATTAGTCTGACGCAAATACCCTAACATCCAAGCTACGCTCCGCCGCAATTATTTCCGGCGCTCGCATATTATTATGCCCATCGCTATAAACCAACGCCAGCGTCTTAACCTCAATTCAAATACATCGTCCGGATACTCAGAGCAACCATAGTTTTTAATCAAGTTGCACGAGCGCCAACAAATCTGTTCAGGTATCAATGCACACTTGATCAAATCCCCCTGCGCGAAAATCATTACGGTCACGGAGTAAATTTGATGCGTTGGTTGTATGCCTGTGTCAAGAGCGAAGTATGCGCCATCAGCAAAGCTGGCAGCGCATTTCGACACGATCAAAATCAGAAGTGACCATCATCGCACTATCTTCAATCACCTAAAGCTGCAAGAAAATAGACAATGACACTACCAGGCAGGACTGAATAAGATTGTGGAGGGGCTATGCTTGGTCAGTGAGCTCACTGACCAAGCATAGCAGACGGAATAAGCAATAGGGCAGCTGAATCAAAAATCAGATAATCTTCTAGACTGATTTAGCTTTGAATTGGCTACTAAAACTCTTAGGGTCTATGACATGCATTGTCAGCCTTTTTTTACCGGAAAACATCAACTTAGATAACTGTATGTGCATTGGGATCTACAAAAAGCTTAGGCAATCCCGCGATCTTACATCCTTGCTCCGCCGGACCTGAAGGGAACAGATCGTACAGGTACGGGCTTTTGCCTTTTTCTTCGCCTAATTCCTCGCTGACTGCTTGGGTTAATTCACGAATATTTGGAGTGCTTTGATGTTGTTTGTAGTACGCGCGCAAAAATTTGATAATTTCCCAGTGATTATCGGTCATTTCCAATTCTTCGGCCTGTGCAATGAATTTCGCGATGTCCATGTTCCAGTCGTCAAAATTGACGAGATAACCTTCCTTGTCGGTTTCATAGGTTTTTCCATTAACATCGATGGCGGGCATAATTTTTTTCCTGTTTGACAATTTAAAGCATAAAAAATATAAAACAAGCATGGACAACTTTACTGATAGCAGCAAAGCCGTCGCAGTCTATGTAAAGTGGCATCCTCAGTCAAGACAATAAATAACGGATACCTATTTCAAAAAGTGTGCAACCTCGTAAAATGCAGAGCAAACAATTGGCAGGCTCAAGAATCAACCACAACAGTTAATGTTTAGTCTCAAATTTAGCGAGATCCATACTGAGCAGGAGCTCGTTGAAAACCGCGACCGGCGATCGAAATCCGAGCGATTTCCTCGGACGTGCATTCAAGCTCCTGCAGCGCGCAACAATGCAAGTACTCAAAGCGTATACTTCACGCGGTAAATTGCCCCTGCAAGGTCGTCACTAATGAGCAGCGAACCGTCAGGCATGACTAGAACGTCGGCAGGACGACCCCAAACCGATTCTTTGCCGCTGGCATCCTTATGCAACCAGCCGTTAATGAAAGGTTCATGACGAACGACTTGACCCTGGTTGTCAAGCGCCACCCTGACAATCTGGTAGCCAACTTTTTTGCTTCTGTTCCATGAACCATGTTCAGCAATGAACACGTTGTTCCGATATGCATCTGGGAATTGCTTACCTGTGTAAAACCGCATGCCTAGAGACGCGACGTGTGCCCCAAGCTTAACCACCGGCGTCACGAACTCTTCACATTTTCGCTTGTTCCCAAATTCCGGGTCTGGCGTATCACCTTGATGGCAGTATGGATAGCCGAAATGTTGACCGGGCTTTAAGACGTGATTGAGTTCGTCACTCGGTAGATCATCTCCCAGCATGTCCCGCCCATTATCGGTGAACCACAGCGAACTATCGGTCGGGCTCCAGTCAAAGCCGACTGAGTTCCTTACGCCACGTGCCACAACTTCCATTGCGCTACCATCGGGTTTCATCCGCTGGATATTGGCAAAGCGCTCGTCTGGATTGCAGATATTGCAAGGCGCACCAACTGGTACATACAGCCAGCCATCCGGACCGAAGGCAATAAACTTCCAGCCGTGATGGGCTTCGATGGGAAGGCGATCAGTGACAACAATGGGTTTGGGCGGATTGGTTAATCGATCATCGATTCCATCCAGACGAAGAATTCGGGATACGGCAGATACATATAACTGGCCCTCTCGATAAGCCACGCCTACGGGCTTAGTCAGACCCGATGCAATAATGTGTACCGCAGCAGCTCGATCCTGCTTCAGCTCAACTGCATAGACGTTTCCGGCAGTCATACTACCTACGTAAAGTATACCCCGCCCATCCGCGTATCGACCTAGGGCCATCTGACGCGCATTCGGCACGGCATCGGTCAGCAATTCAATTTGAAAACCAGGCGGAAGGCGCAGCTTATCGAGTTGCAGACTATCGGCCAAGGACATATTTGTTAGTCCGAGCAGCATGAGGCAAAGAGACAGTAATCTGAATGTGATTCTATGCATTACGGCGACAGTCAGTGAATAGTATATAAAGTATGGCTAATTCAAGTTCGGAGTGTAATAGTTAATTATAACTCCAACAAATATCAATAATAATGGTGGGCAAAACAGTTTTATGTGCTGGCGGACTACATGCTTCCTGACCCACTGCGCATATCGATTACTTTACAAATCTTTAACTAAAGATAAATTAAGAAATAATATGCATACAGTTCATTCACAACAAACACTTTATTACAAATGACGAATTCCGAGCACTTAATTAGTGCGACATGCATTTGAAGATGCATAAAATTGGTGCATAAAAATCCTTTTATATATTAATAAAATATATCAATATATTGTTTTTATTAACTAAATTATAGTGGCACGAAAGCTGCTTTTCACTGATTGGGCGTTCCTTAATTTCGCTCTCAATCTTAGAAAGAAACGCCATGTACAAAACTAAATTATTCATTATTGCTCTAGGTGGTTTGTTTATGCTTCCAGCAGTAGCTGCCGACGAACCCGCTTCTCTATTTAAAGATAATGGCATTGAAGTCGGCGGTTGGATCAATGCGGGAATAACTTATAACGCGAATAACCCAGCTGATAGATTCAATGGCCCTGTCACTTTCGCTGATCGCTCCAAAGAATTTCAATTGAATCAGTTTAATGTATTTATACAGCGCGCCGTGGTAACGGAGGGTAAAGCGTGGGATTTCGGGGGACGATTCGATTTAATGTTCGGTACCGACGCAATTTTTGCCCAAGCGTACGGCATCCCCGCATTCGATGTGAATACCGGGCAACCTTTGAAAAGGAGCAATTGGGATCTGAATTTATGCTGTTCTTCTAGCCGCTTCTACAATATGGCATTACCACAGGCTTATATAGAAACCTATGTGCCGGTCGGAAACGGCCTGAATCTCAAGATCGGTCATTTTTACTCGCCAACCGGTTATGAAACTGTTCCAGCACCTGATAACTTCTTTTATACACGTTCCTACACCTTTAGTAATGGCGAACCATTTACCCATACCGGCTTGGTGGGCAACTATGCGGTCAACAAGAATTGGTCGTTTATGGGCGGCGCAATCACCGGCAGCGCAACCGGCGGTTGGGATGGTGGTTGGGATAAAGAAATGAGTAATTGGGGAGGATTAGCCGGAACTACCTGGACCAGCGACGACAAGAGAAGCTCAGCCAATCTCACCGGCTCCTACAGCAGGACTTCTACACGAAGCAATGAGCCTTGGAGTTTCTACAGCCTTGTATTGCAACATAAAATCACCCCACAAACGCTCCTGGTTTTGCACCAAACTAGTGGATTCGCGGGCGGGACTTTCATGCCTGACGGCCATAAGGATGTTACTTGGCATGGCCTCGACATGCAGTTGCATCATGATCTCAGGGAGGATTTGTCGGTGGGCATCCGTGGTGAGTGGTTCCGTGATAAAGACGGCTTCCGTGTTTGCTCGCCAGTCCGGGTCGCTCAAGCAACCAATAGCGTACACATTAGCTTCGCGGCTGACTTCCTGGCTACCTGTAAACCTGCCGATTATTATGGTGTCACCATAGGCATGAATTGGAAACCGGCGAAACAGTTAAAAATGGATTCGAAGCCGATGCAAAAGCTGAATATTCGCCCAAACATCCGTTACGACAGAGTGGATGGCATTGGTCAGGCTTACAGGCCTTTTGATAATAGAAAGGATCAATTGCTAGTTTCGGTCGATGCGACGATCCCGTTCTGAGTCAGCATTTTTTGGATAGGCCGAACTCTGCCTTACCAAACACACTCACAATGAAATGATGGTTTTCATTTTTGAGGAAGCGTTACTGGTCCATCAACAATAGATTCTGAATAACGCTGTTTACGCTCTACCACACATGAGGAGTGATAATTATGAAAATGGTTACTGCAATCATCAAGCCGTTCAAACTCGACGAAGTACGCGAGGCTCTGACTGCGATTGGCGTGCTGGGTATAACCGTAACGGAAGTGAAAGGCTTTGGCCGGCAAAAGGGGCATACCGAGTTGTATCGCGGCGCAGAATACGTGGTGGACTTTCTGCCCAAGGTCAAGCTGGAAGCTGCTATTGAAAAGGACATGCTAGAGAGGGTACTCGAAGCCATCGAAAAATCTGCACACACCGGCAATATTGGTGACGGCAAGATATTCGTCCACAACATAGAACAAGTAATTCGCATCCGTACCGGCGAAACTGGCGCAGAAGCCTTGTAAGGAGAACGCCATGAAAAACCTTCTTACTCTTTTCTTGCTGCTGGGCATGCTGTATGGCCTGGTAGTCCCGGCATTTGCGGATGAGCCCGCCCCTACGGCAGCATCGACAATAACCGCAGTCCAGACTGCTACGGCAACCGACGCGGTCAAGCCCGCCCAAGCGGCAGCCACACACGCTGCCACACCCACGCCCAACAAGGGTGATACAGCGTGGATGCTTACGGCCACCCTGCTGGTAATCATGATGTCCATCCCCGGCCTCGCGCTATTCTACGGCGGCCTGGTGCGCAGCAAGAATATGTTGTCCATCCTGATGCAGGTGTTCGCCATCTTCGCGCTGATCATCGTGCTGTGGGCCATCTACGGTTACTCGCTGGCATTCACGCAGGGTAATGCATTTATCGGCGGATTTGACAGGCTGTTCCTGAAGGGTATCTTTGATCCGGTAACCGGTAGTGTCGCTAATGCGGCAACCTTCAGCAAGGGCGTGGTGATTCCTGAGTTCGCATTCGTAGTTTTTCAAGCTACCTTCGCCGCTATCGCCGTTGCATTGATTGTGGGTGCTTTCGCCGAACGGATGAAGTTCACCGCTGTGCTGTTGTTCTCCGCATTGTGGTTTACCTTCGCGTATGTGCCGATTGCGCACATGGTGTGGTTTTGGATGGGGCCGGATGCCTACACCACTCAGGCTGCGGCTGATACTGCAACGGCAGCAGCAGGATGGCTGTTCCAGAAGGGCGCATTGGACTTCGCAGGCGGCACTGTGGTGCATATCAACGCGGCTGTTGCGGGTTTGGTCGGTGCCTTCATGGTTGGCAAGCGCATTGGCTACGGCAAGGAACCAATGGCACCGCACAACATGGTCATGACCATGATAGGTGGCTCTCTGCTGTGGGTTGGTTGGTTCGGCTTCAATGCCGGCTCGGCTCTAGAAGCATCCGGTACGGCCACGCTGGCCTTTGTCAACACGCTCGTTGCTACTGCAGCCGCCGCACTCACATGGACGCTGGCTGAACAGTTATTGAAAGGCAAGCCATCCGTGCTGGGTGCAGTTTCCGGAGCGGTCGCTGGCTTGGTTGCCATTACTCCCGCCTGCGGTTGGGTGGGTGTAGGCGGCGGCTTGATCATTGGGGCACTGGCTGGCGTGGCTTGTTTCTGGGGCGTAACCGGCCTGAAGAAACTGCTGGGGGCAGATGATGCGCTGGATGTGTTCGGCATCCACGGTATCGGTGGTATTTTGGGTGCATTACTCACCGGCGTGTTCAACACCTGGAGCATGGGTGGCACCGGTATCGTTGATTATGTCAATAACACTATCGTCGACACCACTATCAGCGGACAAGTGTGGATACAAACGCAAGCCGTGCTGACCACGATAATTTGGTCCGGTGTAGTCGCCTTCGTTTGCTACAAGATTGTAGATATGACCATCGGTTTGCGTGTGAAAGAAGAAGAGGAGCGCGAAGGGCTGGATACTACAACTCACGGCGAACGCGCTTACAACCTCTAATCTGTCTTATCCCGAAGCATTCCCATTAGTTTCACTCATTCACGGGTGCTGCAAGGCGCCCTTTTTTGGATTAGGTGTATCCCAAGGCTGATTGCGCTCGAGAAGCATTACTAGTCCATCAACAATAGATTCTGAATAACGCTGGTTACGCTCTACCACACATGAGGAGTAATAATGATGAAAATGGTTACTGCAATCATCAAGCCGTTCAAACTCGACGAAGTACGCGAGGCTCTGACTGCGATTGGCGTGCTGGGTATAACCGTAACGGAAGTGAAAGGCTTTGGCCGGCAAAAGGGGCATACCGAGTTGTATCGCGGCGCAGAATACGTGGTGGACTTTCTGCCCAAGGTCAAGCTGGAAGCTGCTATTGAAAAGGACATGCTAGAGAGGGTACTCGAAGCCATCGAAAAATCTGCACACACCGGCAATATTGGTGACGGCAAGATATTCGTCCACAACATAGAACAAGTAATTCGCATCCGTACCGGTGAAACTGGCGCAGAAGCTTTGTAAGGTGGCACGTCAAGCTGAACGCATTACGTTTCCGCATCACAACTTGAATACTTGCTCGATCAAGGAACGGCTCTGTTGTACGGCGCTATGCGGGGGATGGCTTTGTGCGGGCTGCTACATAAAACTGTAGATTCCCACCTACGCGGGAAGGGTAGCGACCGTAATGGCAACTGTCATGAATTTATATTAGACACTGTTCAAGATGCGGCCTGATACGGGCAAGCTGGGCTGGCCATCAGGGCCGTATAAACCATTGGCACTATGTGTGGCATTGTGCAGCACGGTTAGTGTCTGCTGGTTATGACGCATTTTTACTTGAATTAATTCACCATTGGTGCGGTTCATATGCTGTGCATGGGTAGCCAGTTGCCGGATTTCTTGCCACGTTGGCAAATTAATTGCAGTGTGGGTTTGCAACCAGGATTCCATACTGCCGGGTTCAATTTTTATACCCCGCGCAAGCATGCCATTCCTCCGCGCATTCACCAACTTGGTCAACTCCTGCACCATTTGGGTCTTGTTATCAGCCAGCGCTTGTATTTGTTCGGTCTGTTCGTTAAGTAAGGCTTGTTGTTCAGTTTCGAGCAAGCGTATGAATGCATGCAAGGCAGTGCGCTCTGCATGTATCTGAGAGATAAATTCTGCCGTCGCTGCGGCAGGTGTGTCGTTAACCATATTGCGTCAGGTTTTGTGCGAACTAATCAAGTCCTTCACCGTTTGGATCAGACCATCAGCCACAGCACTGGAATTTACCTGAAAACGGCCTTCACTGATGGCTTGCTTAATATCTGCGACTTTAGCTGCATCCACTAGCGGTGTGTTTGCCATGCTGCTTTCCATTTTTTGAAGTTGTGCGGAAGTTGCTCCCAGATGTACGCTGGTGTCGGTGGATTGTGTGCTACCCGCAGGGTTAGCGGTGGGCGCACGCGCTCGCTCTTCACCCGACGTGGTAGTAGGCAACGGTTTACTATTTTTTTCGATTTTCATGATGACCTCTTTTTCCAACGCGGATAAAATGTACTATCGGCAGCTAAATGCAAAACTTTAGAACACGGCTTTTATACACCAGCAAAACTTTCTGCACAATATGGCTCGCAAGATAGACATGCAAATAAACTTATGAAGCAACCTAGCTCTTAGATGCTAATGTTACACAATATATCTACAGGCTAGCAGCCTGTCGGGCTACCCGTTAATTCTGCCAGCCACCTGGTATTGCCGG
>NZ_CAKMHQ010000055.1 GCF_927312905.1 Candidatus Nitrotoga sp. 1052 | reverse complement strand
TGTCTAACATTTCCCAATCAATTGCCAAATTTAAAGAGTGCTTGATAAGCTTGATATGGTGATTGCAAGTTGCGGCTGCTAAGCCTTCGCTCATTAGCGCAGTATGGAACGATTGAATTTGTTGGCGGGTAATCTGATTTAGCCGTTTATTGCCAAACACTCCCTGTATTCGCAGTCGGAAGAGCTCCTCATCGCGAGCCCACGAGCGTTTTCTTGGTTTTACATAGGGTAAGTAGTGATCAACAAAAAACTCCGTAAACGATAACACCGCTTGCCTGGCTTTTTCTTGGCCGCGAGGATCACTACCCAATGCGATTTCGGCACGTAACGTCTTGGCCTGCTTGCGAGCCTCGATTAGGTCTATATCTATTGTGCGTCCTATTTTCTTGTGACAGGTCTTGCCATTGCTGTCTTTGTAACGAAGGTAGAACGTGCCTTGGCCTTGGCTGGTTGCACGCACTTCCACATACAAGCCGGGTAGCGTGTCGTCACAATATTCGATTCGGCCTTTGTCTTCCGGGCATTGCAGATGGTGGGCGATATAATTTTGAGTCAATTTGATGATGGGCATTAAAATTCTCCTGTAGGGTTCATAAAAATTGGGGATCGACAACCACAAATTCCGATGGGAACGTGGCTGCCAATTTACAACGCGATATTTCATTTTTAGATTCTTGGGGCGGCGCTGTTGCGGCAGTGTTTCGTTTTATCCGCAACGCCGGATACCTTGCTACCATAGGCTTACGTGGAAATGTTGCGTTGTTGCGGCAATTTTTGGGGGGCGTCAAGATAGCGTGCAAAGACATCTGCAAACTGCGCTAACTCATAACCCTTAGGAGTGCTGTGCTTGTCGCGTACGGTTTTGGATTGGATTCCATACTGGCTAAGTATCTTTGCCAATTGACGCGGTGTTAGTGGCTTGCCCCTGTTATAAGTCGACCAACCTGATTCTTCGTCTTCGCATAATTCAGATATTAAATCTGTTGACTTCATGCGAGAAGATTCCTTTACCTCGAATACTTGCTTGATATCTGCAAGTAATTGGTTGGCGGTGCTGACCGATTTTTCGCCTGCACTAGAAAGCTTTAAGGCTGCCTCAGTTGCACGTTGCACCCATTCCGCACCAGCACATTCGGCGATGGCTAATAACGGTCGCCAGTTGTCCTGGGCTCGGTCGTTGAGTTTTTCAGGTAAAACGGGACGTGCTACTTTTACTTTTTTGGCGTAATCTTCACAGAGGCGAGCCAGCTTTGAGGCGATACCGTCGAACAAGCCATCCTCCGCATCGCGTAACTTGGTAACCTGCTCATGTGGTAGTTTTTTCCTTAGTTCAAATACAATGGCGCGGCTCATGGTGGGATCGGGTAAGTGTCTCTCCAGAGCGATGCCAGCAAGTGCTTTGGCACCCCAAACGTTGAATAATTTTGGATCGTGATTATCGCCAACGACCCGTCCGACAAAAGCGTTAGCGCGTGTGTAACCGGCATTAATCATACCCTTCATCTCCATATTTTCTTTAACGAAGGTGTCGGCCTCGTCAATCAATAGGGTGGGCGTCCAGAGTTCGACTGTTCGAAATAGAAATGCTGTGGAGGAATTTGCAGCAGATATAGGTCTTGCAGTCATCCGCCCCATTAAATCCAGCATTTGCGATTTACCACAAGATTTTTCAGGTGCATTAATGATTGCCAGTGGGGCTACATCTACAACATCAATAAACCAAGTAAATGCTATCCAAAGAGCAGCAGCGTCGGCTTGTTCTTTGTCCAATACGATGAATCGTCTAATGGTCTCGGATATTTCATCAAGCAATTGGGACGGATCAATTGGATCAGGATGCGGCTCGACTTCCGCAAAGTGCAGGTTATTCGATTCGGTTTCTTCATTGCGTGCTTGCTTTACCATTAGATCGAGTGTTTTAATTTGAACGCCCAGCAATTTGGCTTTTTCTCGCCTTACACGGTCGTAATTCATTGGCGACATGCCTGCCAACAATGCAATCACCTCATCATCATTTTGCGGTGCTGATGGTTTAGTTGTGTCTAGGCCTAAATCGCATGCACGAACTTCGATTTGGACAGTACTTGTGGCGACCATAGCTGAATCGTCTTCAGCGGACTCAATAATTTCAAATGCATCCGCTGTACCTAAAGTAATTGGGCTTTTGCAACGCTCTGTACAACCACTACAGCCTGCTGGATTCGATTTTTTGAACTGGTCACAAGTAGTTGGGGCTATCTTCATGCGATTAGCCAATTTCTCCGTTGTTTTACGCTCATCGTATCCGGGATGTCCACTACTCCATTCTTGGCAATAATCAGCGCCATTCACGCAGAATCCCACCACACCAAGACAATTACGCCAGAGCGGTTCTCTTTGATCAGATCCTTTGGAATTACGGAAATCTCCTATCTGTTGGCAGGCATAGGCGACCTTGTTTGCATCTGAAGATGGATACTCGACGATGGAGAGATTGCTCGAATATCTAGCGACGACCTTGGTGTCAATGGAAGTTATAATTTTCCGGGAACCCTCGCTGTCTGATGGCATCTTGGCGCTGTTAGAAGCCAGGGCAGCTCTCCCTAGTGCAATGAGCCCATCAGTCGAGACTACGCCGTCATGGCTACTCCAAAAAGTTGCTAGGCTGGCGCGGGATGGAACGCAGCACCACGTCCCCTGCTGCTGGTAAAGGTTTGCTCCAGATGAATCGGCTAGCCCTGCTTGACCGTTCCAGTAAAGTGAATCAAACCCGTGCCACGCAGCGGCATAATCCTCAGTATTAACAGAGCGGTCTAGCGGTATGGCGATACGAGCACGCATGCCCATTTTGTCTGCTCTGCCATGCGAGTGAGTTGTGTAGGCCAGAAATGTGAGGCTATCGCCCTTTATATTGTCTAATCCCGACATAAAGTCGGCATCTGTCATTCCATCAATATCAATAATTAGGAAATCTGCTACGGTGACATGCTGTTTTGAGCGCATCTTGCCTGTTGTGGATTGTCCGTTTTGAATTGCAGCATCCAGCGTTTTACCGACAAGAAGGGCTTCTTTGAGTAAGCACGGCACTACATACTGGCCTTGCTTCTTGTCAGCGATAACTGCAGGGTTTTCTGGACGCAACAAATTCGAGATTTCATCCCAAGCGGCATTGTTCAATTCTTGAGTTGGTCGGGTTCCTGTGAATCCGTCGAATGTTGTGAGTGAACCGCGCCATTGTGATAGAGGCATGTCGCTTTGAGTTTGAGAGAGAGGGTTGACCTGATTGAGGCCGAGTGATGCGTCAGTTGAATGGCTTTCGCCGTTATGTTGCAGTTTTGAGTTGTCCATTGTTGTTTTATTCGCATCCGAAGTTTAGTTGGTCGGATGCGAATATTGGAAGGTAGACTACCCTCCCCCGCAAGAGTCCTCCCCATGGTATTTATAGGGGAGGAAGCTTATTCTTTATCAACTATTTTCTTACGATTACGTAATCTTTCCCACGCTTTATCGAACGTTCTACTACCAGAAAATAATTCATTTTTTTCTAGAGCTATCCGTACCTCATGCTTCACCCCATTATTGCCTGAACTATTTGTTTGTAAATTTTTTGGGTCATGCCCAAGACCCTTAATTGCCTCCAGAATGGCATTTTCTTGCGCCGGCATTCTCGGCTGCTTCGTTGTAATGACTTCAGTTTTGTTGTCAGCGGGTGGCGACTCTTGATGTTCCGGATTATTTTCAATCAAAGAATCCTGGGCGAACACGCCATATTGGTTATTACGTGCCCATTGCTCCACGCTGCGAATTGTGTAAAGTGTATTACTACCCAGGCCGCTTGATGGATGGATTCTTATTGCTGACGATTCACCTTTTGCAATCTCATCATCGAAGCAGGATGAATATTCTTTAGCTTTGGTAATTACTTCCTTGAATTTATCTAATGCTGCCAGTTTCTCAGCAATGTCTGCTTCCGATAAATTTTCCCATCTGGCGAAATCATATTTACTTTGTAATAAATCTAATTCTTCATGCAGATATTCCGCAAGACAGAATGTTATAAATTCAGTGTTTTCGATTTCTTCATCTGTGGCATCTTCCCCTGGCGGCAAAAGACGCCAGTGTCCTAAGCCTAGAATTATTGATATGGCATCGTCTCTCGTGCAGCATGTTCGTAAATCGATATCGCAGCTATACATGGTAAGTATCGTCTCTTTGTATATGTACAAGTTGATAGGCTAGCAGTATGGAATTGTAGATAATTTTTTCCTAATCTTTGCAGACATGAGATAAATCGTCGAGCCTCAATTCTTCAAATTGAAATTTAGCCGTGGGAAATTGCGCAGTCAGTCACCCCCAGAAAAATGCCGTTTTATCCGCAACGCCGCAACATTCCAATGCTGGCAAGGCTTCCAGCGTTGCGGCAACGTCGCGGATAAAAATAAAATGCGCAACGCCGCCACGTTTTGACACCGAAATGAATTTTGGAGCGCCGACTTGATGCAAAGTTGTGTTGCGGCAGTGTTGCGTTTTATCCGCAACGCTCCCTGCCTTGCTACCATTGGCTTCCAGCGATTTGTTTCGTTGTTTCGGCAAAATTAGGGCAGCTCACCTGCAACCCCCACAAATAAACTTACCGTCAGTCAACAGCCTGCAAAATATCCCCAGCCTCGGCATGACCCAACATGTACTCCCTTAGCCAGTGATACTGCTGGGCACATATCTCAGTAAATGCACTAGGATCCCCAAAAGACAAATGACTGTAAGCATACAGACAGACAGTAATGCCCAATGCATCCGCTGACATGCTGCCCCCGAAGCCATTCTCACAAGCCACATGGAAGCAGGTTTCCGAGCAGGGTGCCATATAAAAGCCACCGTTGCTTAGTGCGTAAAATTCCCAATAACCGCCGTTATATTCGTGTGCCAGCTTATCCGTGATGGCATAAATAAATGGCTCTACGCGCATCGGGAAGTGTATTCCAAAAATATTAGCGGCATGTTTAATTCGTTGGTTATTATTTACAAGTTTGCGGGGAATGTTTGCAGTGGTAGTCATGATTTAATTCCTTTAAAAATGGTTGAAAAAATAATCAATAAAAATGGCCCGACAGTTTTTCCAACCGAGCAGATTGAAGCCGGTAAAGCCGGTGGAGGTGGAGGTGGAGATGAGAAATCTGGGGTGGAAAAACTGAGCGAGAAAAACTGATACTGCTAAATACGGATGTGGCTAGGTACAAAGTTATATTAGTATGAGTAGAGCCCGCTGATTTCGTCTGGACTGGTTCTCGCCATAAACCCTGATTGCGCTACTACTGCGTCGGCAAAAGCCTCGTCGGATATGTCCCAGGCAAGCACTACGTCGATTGCTTCAAGAAGAAAGTTTTGGGTATTCATAAAATGTCCTTTAGTTGTGGTTATTTTTTATAGAGATAAAAGAAATAGAAAATGACGCCTCCAAGAACTAGAAGCGCCAAAGTCGTGAGTGGGAAAAAGTAAAGCAGTAATGCCACGCCCATGACTCCGATCCCTCGTGTTGAAGGTAATGCGAAGCAAAGCAGAGTGGCTACCACGAGAGCTGAAGTAATCATCAAGAGCTCCTTGTTGGCAAAGTTGTTGAAAGACAATCTAAAGCTGTAAATACGGAGAGATGTTCGGCATACGGTCGGTATTGCACCTGTGCTTCATTGCGAAGCTGAAATCCCGTTACGTTTCTTGGGATTAGGTTTGACTGTGAGCAGCTGCCAGCGGACTTCAACTACGGCGGATAGGTTTCTTACTCGTAACGCTTAAGCCTTGTTGGGACTTGCTTTAGATGCGCCTTTCTTGCTTGGTACGGCTTTCTTGCTGGGTTCTGCTGGCTTTTGTTTGCTCCCTATGTCCGTAGCCATTGAAGAGGTGGCAGCAGTGGAGGCAGTACCTATCGACCCAATCAGCGCTTTAATCTCAGTCATGAATCCAGTAGGGTCGATACGTTCATAGCTACGTTGCTTATCTTTCAAAGGTCGCAAGAAACCTTCATGTTTCAGCACAGCCAATAGAAATGCAGGGGTGTTTATTGATCTACCCTTAAAGAGCGGAAATAGAGCGTTTGAAGTGATGGGTTTATTGCTTGGGCACTTATCAAATAATTGTTGGATGCTGCTCAGTGGAATCCAGTCTTTGTTGAAGAAGCCGCCACCGGAATTGGCATAAACACGCAACTGGATTACAGGCTCAGTAGTGCTAGTATTTGCGCCATTTACGCCACATCCGACCTGATAGGACAGTGTAGATTTGCCTGAAAGAGAGGGGCATGATGCAGCTTTCAAGATGTGCATTTCTGGCTTGATTATTGTTACAGATTTCATAGTAAAGCTCCTTTTGGGTGATTAGACTGGGTTGTGTTGAAATAGGCTATGTTATTGATTAGTAATTGAAGCTGATGGGATTGTTTTTGAAAATGTTGCGTGACGACTGCTTAATTCCGTTCTGTGTTTATTCAACTTCCCGTTATGAAAACCAAACAAAATTGATTAATCGCTTAAACAATTAATCTTGAATGGGCCTTCATATAAGATGGCTAAAAAGCCGCTAAATTAGAATTGACGTCGAGCAGCAGAGGCAGGCAGGAGAAGCAGGCAGGTGATGGAGCGGGGTGGGGAGGGAAGGGAATTGAAGAGGTAAGCGGATAGTTGGATAGCCAGCTTTAGGATTGTGTCAGCTCAGGTGTCGCGTATTGGGCACACATAGCCAGTAGTTTGGTATCGATTCCTTCGGTCTTTGGAATGAAGATGCTTATGCCAAATCCGTCGTCGTTCAGGATAAATACCATTTCGTAGCAGCTGGCATGTTCTTCCAGAGCTTCAAATGAGGGTGCGTAGTCTGGATCGCCAAAGCAGGCATCATCAAAATAATTGTGCAGGATAGGGCAGCTGCTTTCTTTCTCCAATGCGGCCACACTGTCTCCAGGCTCGACAACGATCATGTAGCCAACATCTGTGGCGCAGCCAAGAAGATCATAGTCGTAAGTTCCCTCTGCATATATTTCTGAAAATCGTTGTTGAACAAGACTGCGAATGTCAGGATCGGCAATGTTCTTTGCAGCAGTGGGATTGCGTAAAATGATCATGTTTTCTCCAAATTTAGGACGTAAAAAAGCCCGCTGTGTGCAGGCAAGGTTGAGGGGTGAGAAAAGATTAAGAGGTGAGGCGGCTAATGCAGAGTAAGTTGAAGGATATGGATATGGATGGTTACCGGTTACGGTTGGCTAATTTCTGTTGAACCGTTGCCAAATGAAATACAGGACGGCAGCAGTGAGTAATATCAGCATTATTTTCAGGGCCAATGACAAAGCTGTGACCCATACCGATAATGCACCGAGTTTGATCAGGCTGACGGCTATTGCGGCTACGATCAAGAATTTCCAAATCATTGATTCTCCTTTTTAAAATTATTCATAGTTGATGCAGAAAATCAAAAACCCCCAAGGATATACGGACCGAGGGCGCTTTGAGGGAATGGAGCGTGTGGAACTACGCTAAGAAGTGCTACCTTGTCATGTTTTCAATTTGCTGAGCACCTAACCGATGAGGAGCAGTAAACTGATTCACGGGAGTGGTAAATACATGGTTGTTAGTGCAGAGCGTTTTGAACGCTCGGGTCGGCTCACCTTGGCTGATGTTTTGTTTCCCGAATTTATGGACGTAGCGACCAACTTGATTTAGTTGTTTATGTTATTACGCCGTCAATCGTAATCGGCTATCCGTTTCTTCTTCATCCACTGCCACCCTGTGTCAAGCTAGTTGTCGCCCCTTCATGACATTAGGTTGACGCCACACTTCAAAACCTTACAATCCCTACAGATTCCGTTCTCCGATGGTTCAGTCCAAAAAAGTTTATTCGCCGCCATTAAGGTCGCAGATTTAACAAGCTTGAGAAGGGCGGCAGATAAACGCTATTCGTTATGAGCTTGGCGAATAGACTTTTGATGAAGGAGGATATTCATGAGTGATCAAATGGAAATTGCACGTCAGAAGCTCATCCAACTCTTTAATTTTTTTAAGGCTGTCGAACAACGACGCGCCCCAATTGTTCGGAACATAGACGAACAACCTTGGACAGTGCGGCTCAGTAATTTGCCCATCCACGAAACTTTGCAGTTGTTCAGACCAGAACAGAATGACGGTACGTGGTTTTCATTCAGGAAACCCGAAACACATTCTTGTCCTGAACCAGGAGAACGTTTGCGACTTTGGCTTAATGCAGGCTGGGACGACCCAGCGCTGAGTGATGTTAGTCATAAAACTGAGCGAGTGAATTTCGTTGGTGACGAGCCCAACAAGGTTGGTTTTGAATCGCAGCCAGCATTGGAAAGTGAATTTTTTGCTTGGCAAACCAAGCGTAATCTTTGGAAGGTCAGCGAACAACCTGCAAGAACAGCTTTGAGAGTATGGGAAAGATTCTTTGCACTACACAGTCAGCTTGAGCGCGAAGGAGAAGCATGGGAACTGATATTAGGGGAAGGTATTTTTAACTGGAAGCGACCAACCGATGACTTAGACTTACATCACCCCATTCTGCTTCAGCGAGTTGAGCTTTCTTTCGATCCTCTGAATCGTGAATTTCGAGTGAGTAATTTAGAAGTTCCACCTGACCTGTATTCGGCATTATTTTCAGACGATGAATGTGCTGGATTGCCAGTCAAACATTGGCAAGAAGAACTTGCACAAGGCGAGATTCACCCGCTGGGCGACGACGGTGTTACGGACTGGCTGAAAGGAGTAATTGGAGCTTTCAGCGATGGTGAGTTGGTTGAGGGTGAGCCGGAATCTATGGAAATCTTCCCTCGTATTGGCCGTGCGCCAATATTGTTTTTGCGCAAACGTCAAGCAGGCCGCATCCAGTTTATTGAGGAAATTCTGGCAGATCTGCCCATTGCGACAGAGTTGCCGAGCAGCCTGCTTAATATTGTCGGTTATGCACCAGAAATAGAACCCAATGAGACTGCCACCGAAACTGATACCGCCTATGCAAACGAAGATGAAAACATCCTGCTTTCCAAGCCTGCAAATGCTGCCCAGCTTACTATTCTGAAAAAACTGGCGCATCAGAATGGTGTGTTGGTGCAAGGACCACCGGGTACGGGGAAAACACACACCATTGCTAATTTGATTGGCAGCCTACTTGCCGAGGGCAAGAGTGTACTGGTGACCAGCCATACAACTAAAGCATTGCGGGTGTTACGCGACCAAGTGGAGAAGCCTTTGCACTCCTTGTGCGTCAGTGTGCTGGACAGCGATATGGCAAGCCGCAATGAGCAAAAAGAGGCGGTAAAAAATCTGGCTGCCCGTTTAGGAGAAGATCGCCAGTCGTTCGTACAGCAATCGGATCGTCTTGCCGCGAAGCGTCGCCTGATTCTGTCTGAACTGCGTACCGCTCGATCCGATTTGGCATTGGCGATCAATGGTGAATATCGCTCGCTGATACTGGACGGGGAAGAAATTGACCCTTCAAAAGCCGCGCGTGAAGTTGCCGAGGGAGAAGGCGTACATGATTGGATACTTGGCTTCGTGGATACGGGCAAGCCATTGCCGCTATGTGAATCCGAGTTAAATGCGCTTTATGCCAGCAACCAACAGATTGTCTGTGCAGACGAGATTGAATTATCCAGTCCTTTGCCAAATTTTGATGCTTTATGGACTCCAGAAGAGTTTTTGAAGCGAACTAAGGAGTTTTCCGAACTTATAGCAAGTGATTTCGCTTATCGGAATGAACTTTGGAAGAAAGATCAAACTGGGCAAGGTGACCTAGAGTCACTGTTAGAACATATTTCTCTTGCAGTTGAATATCTTAGTCAAAGTGAAAATGAGATATGGCGTCTGGCCGTCATTCAGTCTGGGATGGAAAGCGGTCAAGCCGCAGAAATTTGGCAACTTTTGTGTCGTGAAGTGGAATATGTGCGTGAGCAAACGAACAAAGCTGCTGAGTCCATTTTTCGTTATGGGCCGCAGTTAATAGATGATTGGGCACTAGAGGAGCAACGCGATGTACTGCAAGAGATAATCCGACATCTTAATCGGGGAAGAACGCTCACCTTTATAACGCTGTTGACTAAATCCAAGTGGAAAAGGCTAATTGAGTTTTCACGTGTTAATGGCGGCACACCAGCACGGCTAGAACATTTTCAAGCATTGCTTTCCTTGGCAAAATTGGAACTGGCCCGGGGGACTTTGGCCAGTTGGTGGGCAAGGCCAATTATGCCTCACGGTGTGCCAGACTTGAAACAAATATCCAATCTTCAACCAGAAGAATTTGCATTTCAATTTGTACCAAAAATACGCACTGCACTGGCTTGGCATACTCATGCTTGGATACCTCTTGAATCTGACCTGATTGAACAAGGTTTGCACTGGATGATGTTGGCAGAAGAAGCCCCACCTGCGCAAACATCGCATCACCGTGCGGAGCGCTTGCGCTTTGTGGTGCAAGAGAAACTGCCTGATGTTATAGCAGCCGAAGTGCGCAGGCGGCGGCTAGAACATTTGAAGGCGAGTTTCGTCAAGCTGGAGGCAGAATTACAGCGCATGGATAGGATTGTCAGCTCCTCCTCTATGGTAGTGCGCTCTCTTAAACGTGCAGCGGAAGCCAAGGCCGTTGATGAATATCGCGACGCTTTTCATCGACTTGAACAATTGCATCAATTGTTGCCCGTTTATCAACAAAGAATGGATTGGCTGGAAAGATTACGTGTAACCGCACCGGACTGGGCCGACGCCGTGGAGCGACGATTGATACCTCATGATGGCGCAGCCATGCCTGGCCTGCCCCTTGCTGCTTGGCGTTGGCGACAGTTCACGCAGGAGCTGGATCGCCGAGCAGTGTTGTCAGTTCCAGAAATTCAGGCACGGATTGAACGGTTGGTAAAGAAAGAGTTGAAAGATGTGACGGTCAATCTTATCGAACAGCGCGCTTGGGCATCACTGCTTGGGAAGGTGAAAAATGAGCAGCGGCAAGCATTATTAGCATGGGCTGCAATCATGAAGAGTGTGACTCCTACGAAAAAAAATGCCCCTGCATTGTTGCAAGAGGCTCGCCGTCTTATGAAAAAGGCGCGTGGTGCGGTGCCAGTTTGGATTATGCCTTTTAGTCGAGTGACCAATAGCTTTCATCCGGTGCGAGACCGTTTTGATGTGATTATTGTGGATGAAGCAAGTCAAGAAGACGTGCTGGGGTTAGCTCCGTTCTATATGGCAAAAAAAGTTATCGTGGTGGGTGACGATGAGCAGGTAACTCCATTGGATGTCGGCGGGGAGCAGCAGCCGATTTATGATCTGATTGAACAGTGGCTTCGCGGATTACCAGGTCATATGTCATATGACTTAAAAACTTCAGTTTATGACCGTGCCCAAATTGCTTTTGGTTCGGCCATCAGACTGAAGGAACATTTCCGGTGTGTGCCGGAAATTATCCAGTTTAGCAATCATCTTTCCTACAATGGTGAGATCAGGCCGCTGCGTGAAAGTGCTTCGACTCAGATAAAACCAGCTTTGGTAGCGCATCGTGTTAATGGGAGCAAGATCGGCAAGAAGAATCTCGTGGAGGCAGAAACCATTGCCAGTCTGATTGTTGCTGCTGTTGAGCAGCGAGAATATGCGGGTAAGACATTTGGAGTCATCTCATTAATCGGGGATGAGCAGGCGGATGAAGTTGATAAGATGTTACGAACAAGGCTTGATCCAGTGATCTACGAAAACCGTCGGATTTTGTGTGGTAATCCCGCGCAGTTTCAAGGTGATGAACGCGATGTGATTTTCTTGACTATGGTGGACAGCAAGACCGATGGCGATGGCCCGCTTGGAATGAAAGCAGATGGGGCTGATGGCATGTGGAAAAAGCGCTATAACGTGGCGGCCAGTCGTGCTAAGGATCAGCTTTGGGTGGTCTATTCTCTGGATTATCAGACTCAGTTAAAACCGGGGGATATTCGCCGCAGATTGATCGAACATGCGCTCAACTCGAATGCCCTGATGCAGTTGCTGGCAGATGGCATGAAAAACACGGAGTCCCCCTTTGAGGCAGAAGTATACCGATTGCTGGTTGGGCAAGGTTACCGGGTTCGTACCCAATATGAGGTAGGTGCATATCGAATTGATTTGGTAGTAGAAGGCGGGGGCGAGCGTTTGGCAATTGAATGCGACGGTGACCGATGGCACTACGACAAGGTCGAGGAAGACTTGGCAAGGCAGGCATTGCTGGAAAGATTGGGTTGGCGGTTTGTTCGGATTAGAGGATCGGTATTTTATCGAGATAAAAGCTCACATAGGGGAAATGCCATGCGCCCAGTATTCGAACGATTACAGCAAATGGGAATATTTCCAGAGGCAGATATTGATTCAAGTAGCAGTACAGTTGGAAAAAATGGTGATCAACAGTTGGATTGTCTCAAACGTCGTTCAGCAGAATTGCTGCATGAGTGGAAGAACATAAACCCTGCTTCTACTACTGAGCAATCGTTGCCAACAAAAGTTGAACTAAACACAACCCAAAAGACGGTGCTTCAACCCGTGCAAGGAGAACCAAAAATCAGTGTTATTCCAATTGATCTATTTGATGCCATTCCGGCGGTTAACTTTGTAGTAGGCCAGGTCATTGTCCATAAAATATTTGGCAAAGGCAGAATCTCAGCCTTTAAAGACAACAACCAACAGATGCAAATAAACTTTGAAGGGTGGGGCAGCAAGTGGCTGCATGTTGAAATTGCTACTCCTAATCTAGCATGATAAAGAAGACAGGAATTCCAAGTCGCCGGTCAGCTGGAAGTATTTGCTAAGCTTCTTTGGAGTTTGATTCAGTGCGAAGCAGCCACACAAAAGATGTTCTCATGAAGCAGTCACAAAAAAAGGGGCGGAAGTAAAAAAATAAATGTGCCAAGGTCAAATCGATACCTGATTAGCCACAATGTTCAGCTGCGCAATTTCGTCGTCCAGTACGGAGGAAAAACATTTGAAACTGCACCTTGTTGATCCAAATTTCACATCGCCTTTCGTCGGAATGCGCATATCTTGCTCCTCTTCAGGCTTGTCGATTGCGCTGGCTGAACTTCGTGGCTAATCAGGAATCGATATGTATGGAGTTGCGACGGATTATTGGGGATTTGGTTTGACTTTGGCACTAGCCCGCACGGGCTGTCTGCAAACTTTTAGAAATCTTTCCGGATACACTCAAACTTTCCGGCCTTCTTTCTCTACTAGACCGGTGTTGACTTCGTTTTGTTTTTTATTATTAGCCAAGAAGGATAAATTTGGGCATGTCAAAAAATAAACTTCCTGCCTTGAGCGATGCGGTTAGGTCACCTTGTAGAGAACAACTTTTCCTCCTTGATTTTTGACGACTTGCGCCAAATGCCGGTCTGACGTTAGAAGAGTGAAGCTGTTCAGGATCGCAACTTCCGCAATTAGTACGTCCTGTATATTGTTGGATTTGGATTTATTAAGGGCGTCGAGATCTTGTTTCAGCTTATTGAAAATCACGCCGTCGCTATATTTTGCCTGATCCCAGCGTGAAACATCCCATACGAATGAGTCGGTCGGGACAATCTCGGGTCTCACTTCCGCAAACATCAAGAACAACCGGGCTCGACGTTCGCGGTCATTCGTGTTGTTTAGCTCATCAATCTGAATATGGGTTGCGATGAAAGGGCCGTCTGATGGCAAGTCATTGACGTTGATGGTTCCGTCCACCAGTTTGTTGAAAATGTTGGTATCGACAACGTATGACATAGAGAGACCTAACATAGTTAAGGGACTGCGCGCTTTTGCACAGTCCCACTTGAGCGTAGGGGAGTATGGATCAATAGGCACTTATGAGTACCAGATCAGGGATATTGAAGGTTTGCGAATTGAGATTTTCGATGATCCTCTTCGCCTGAGTAATAGCAATAATAAGCAGCCCCATTACCCACTGGTGCGCAGTCACAAATGAATAATGGCATTCCGTCTTGGTCGTATCCAATAGCATCAATGCGAGTTTGAGACTTATCTAACGACAGGCGGACCGAAAGTTTTGCAGGCTGTAAGTTGCGCGTATTAGCTAGTTCTAGCACCGAAGCAAAATTACATTCGATACGCTCTTTCGACATCGAGTCGGGTGGGTTGTTGTCCCAAACGAATATTGGTTCCATAAACGCTCCTTTGGTTGGTAAAACGGAAAATCCTAACCTAATGTGGATACCCTAAAAAATCCCGACAACGGCACCAACAAGGTGCATGAACATTGGTGTGTTTGGTAACTCATTATTTTAATTTAATGAAACATATGTCACACCCCAGTTTAGTTGTTAAATACACCATTTCATTCTCATTGAGCCTCATCTTTATCTCCCCCGTTCAAGTAACACGGGGGCCTCAAAATACATTAATCTCAAATGTAATAGAAAACCCCCTTGCTACTAAATCAAATATATCAAGGCCAAAAATATTAGGCTAAGTGCATCATGCCAGCCTGAGAACGTACTGCTCTGCGGTTTTATACATCAACGATTGCCTTAATGCCAGCATGAATTATGCCGGCCTTATATCCTGCCTAGCCAACCCACATCCTCAACTAAAAATCAAAGATGCCGATAACGAAAGCCAAGGCAATCTAATGATGCGCTCGCTAATACGTCCAACACGATACTCAAAATGAATATCCATCAAGATATCGAACATGTATCGAAAGGTGACCGGGGAATCCTAAGCATGCCTACACAGGCCATTGATTCAGACAATAAAAAAGCCCTGCCTCACTGCAAGGCTCTATATCTGAGTTGCCGATGCTTTCTTATGCTATTGACTAATTGGGGTGTACTCAATGAGAAAACCAACAGTAAGAAAGCGGATTCGATTGAAAGATGTAAATTTGGACAAATAATTGGGTGAGCTATGAAAAAATTAATTTTTCTTCTGATCGTTGGCAGTATTGCATGGACTGGTTACACGAAATTTCAAACAGAAAGCTTGGCGAAAGCTAATGAGCAACAAGAATCGCAAGTTGGTAGAAATCTTTTGCCAGAACGAAATGAATCTACAAAGAGCATTGCCAATTCAAGTAATTTCAGATGTGATGGCAGAGTCTACTGCTCTCAAATG
Source organism: Candidatus Nitrotoga sp. 1052 (assembly GCF_927312905.1). GTDB lineage: Bacteria > Pseudomonadota > Gammaproteobacteria > Burkholderiales > Gallionellaceae > Nitrotoga. The sequence goes on along the minus strand of NZ_CAKMHQ010000055.1, from coordinate 1,921 downwards.
ACATCCTGCGAAGAGGCAACATATTTTCTGCAAAACTGTCCTGGAGTGAAAATGGACGGCGGAAATGGTGGGCGCCCGGATGGCGTTCCTTGCGAGAGCCAGTGGTGCAAATATAAATAGCTGATTTGTTAATCAGCGTCGAAATCTAAATTGGCACAAGCGTGTCGTTCACTCCACGTTCCCCCAATATGAATGAAAGTATCTCCGAAACTTCTAATGGCTATCATTAAAATTGAAATCCAAGAAATTCCTCATGGACATGGTTTATCCTTCAAGAAAGGCGTCGCGGATGGATTGTTTAAATGCAATGAGAATGAGCAGAAAGTTCCCAAGAGTCATTTGATAAGCTATGAACGTGGGCTTAAAGTTGGAGCCGAGTTAGAACGTGGAATCGCACAGTGTAGTGGTTTAATTTACACGGACACCTCATTCGATGGAAAGCCCGCTATCCGAGAAGTACTAAATGACAAAGCGTTGAAATTCATGGCATGAAAAACGGCCACGAAAGCACTTCTACCCTTAGTAATGCCACTACCGACCCGTTCGATCTTGGACGCTTTCTATCAGCGCAAGACGGCACTTACTATGACGTAGTGCAGGAGCTAAGGTCGGGACAGAAGCTCACGCACTGGATGTGGTACGTGTTTCCACTATTCAATGGCTTGGGAACTAGCGCTACCGCAAGACACTATTCGATCAAGAGTCTGGAAGAGGCTCGCCAGTACCTGGAACACCCGATACTTGGCGTGAGGCTCTTAGAGTGCATAAAGACAGTAAACAGACTTCAAGGTCGAACAGTTCTTCAGATTTTCGGGACTCCAGACAACATGAAGTTCTGTTCATCAATGACACTCTTTGAGCTAGTTGCTGGTTCGAAATCGGAGTTTTCATTTGCCTTGGACAAATACTGTTCTGGCTATAGAGATACAGCTACCCTGAAATTTCTCCAATTGTCCCTTAGTGCTGATGATCGAAATATTCCCTAAGCTCTGCACAGCTGTAACCCTTTATATATACCTTCCCGACCTGGACTCGAACCAGGGACCTGCGGATTAACTGTCCATTATGTTTTCCTATGCTGGGAGGAGGTTGGATTGCAATTTTCAGTTCGCTTTCCTTCTCAACTCTAAAGAAAAACTGATTCATGTCGATCTATGTTAGTGCCTGAACTCCATTGGGGCGGCGGTATGCGATTATTCGACATGGGTCGAAACTGACCTGAAACGTCATGAGCTATCAACCCATATCACGGGTTCATCAAAATTCCTTCAATAAGGAGAAACCCATGTGGAAAGAAATCAGAAATAATCCAGACCGGCTGGTATTTTTCGGGTGTATGTTCGGCGGAGTAGTGTTGGTCGTTGTGAATTTGGTCTATTGAGAGTTATGGTCTATTTCGGGTGTTCGTTCGAACAAAATCAATTGCATACGAATTCAGATGAAGATTCAGAATGTCTATTGTCAGTTGTACTAGCAAAGCCTTGATCTGCCGGACACCTGAAAATTAGGTAGCTAATAGATCAGGTTTGAGCTAGCAGAGCTGAATAATCCCTTTGTATATTCACTGGATCTTTTTGGTTGGTAACTGACATCTAGGACCCGTACCTTTATGGTATTGCCTCTGGGTACCGGCCACGCCATCTGCTGACCGACTGCCAGTCCCAGCAACGCGCTACCGACCGGCGCCAATACGGAAATCCGACCGAACTTCTCAGTAAATTAAGGGATACGCGGTATTATCAGCACATATGATCTAAAAACTTCCGACTTTGCCGGAGGTCATCCAACTATTTTGTCTATCGGGGATATGTTAGCTCCCGTACAGAAGATCAAGAACAGATTAATCTAATATACGTTCTTACTTACTCATTATTTTAGTTAAGGAGTTTATAAATGGCTGCTGGTCAGAATAAAAAATCTT
>NZ_CAKMHQ010000054.1 GCF_927312905.1 Candidatus Nitrotoga sp. 1052 | reverse complement strand
CCGGCCAGATCGTGGATGAGGGTAGTGGTATTGCCCAGCGGATCCTTGAGGCTGATCAAGTCGCCTTCCGGGCTATATTCCAAGGTATCCACATTACCCAGCGGATCGGTGATGGTCTTGACCTCGCCGCTGCTGGTGTAGGTGTAGCGCGTGACGTTTCCTAGCGCATCGGTACCTTTCAGCATGCGACCCGTGTTTGGATCGTATTCCATCGTGCGGGTCACCTTGTATTGGTCAGACAATTAGATCGTGATTGGATGGCCAGTGTTATCCATTCCCTTGAACGGGCTTACTTTGATTTCGCCTTCACGCTTGCGCGCTTGGGCAATGTCAAAGCTGTTCTGCATGCGCATGAGTGTATCCATCGAAACACCGAATGCCTTTTCGATCCTGAGCGCCATTTCAGACGACAGATGCGCTCGCTCGTTGAGGAGCGTCGAGAGCGTTGCCCGCGTAACCCCCAGAGCCTCGGCTGCCGCCGTCACTGACAAACCCAACGGATCGATGATTTCATGCCGGATGAAGCCGCCGGGATGGGCGGGATTCTTCAACCGAATTTCTGCAATTGCGCTCATGGCTATCTCCTAGTGGTAATCTTCATAGTCGAGGTCGATAATCTCGATCTCGCCAGCATCGATCCGAAACGTCATTCGCCAGTTCTTTGTCACAAAGAGACTCCATGTTCCCTTGCGATCTCCACTGAGCATATGTGCCTTCCAGCTCGGCACTGTCCGCAACTCCTCTTTACGCTCCATATCTTGGAGAAACGAGACCATCCGGCGGATCTTCTCAACGACAGCGGGTTGAAGGCCGCTCGCATCATCGGTTTCAATGAAACGGCGCAGCCCTTTATGGATGACATTTCTAATCCTCATGATTGATCTTACTAATTTCAATCGTTCGGTGTCAAGTTACGACATACAAAATGGTGCGATTCAAGCGCATGTTTGTAACGCATGTGTTCATCCCATTTTGATATTAGGCTTCGCAAGCTCAGCGCCAACTTACATTAGCCCAGGCTACGCTTGCTTCGTTAACCAGCCAGCCAGGTCGTAATCGTAACTCTCGACAGTGTTGCCCAAGGGATTGACCACCGACCCAAGATTGCGATCTGCGCGGTAATTGATCTGGGTAGTGCCGTCCATGGGATCAGCCACCTGCGTGACCTGATCGATGGGGCTCAGGAAAATATCTTCCCGACGATCACCGCGCGAAGTGACGTAATCAAGTGCTCCCGAAAATTCCAGCCTGAGTGGTCTTGCCATGTGCGAAGTTTAACAAGGAATGTTGGAATGTTAGAACTGACCCCGTGATTCTTTGCGTGCCAGCATTTCATCCACAGCAATTCCCGACAACAGTTTGACGTTGACCGTATTGCCCGCCAGCTCGGCGATAACCTGATTACCATCATAGAGAA
>NZ_CAKMHQ010000053.1 GCF_927312905.1 Candidatus Nitrotoga sp. 1052 | reverse complement strand
AAAACCGGACATTTCTATTTTGCAGAAAACCGGACATTTCTATTTAGCGTTGACATATATAGATTATTTGAAACGCTATGCAACCTGGCCAGTATGTGCCAATACAGTCAAATAACTTACAAAATTTAAGGAGGCTTCCATGAATCGCTGGATTTTTCTTTTTCTACTGCCAATTGCAGTTGCTGGTTGTGCCACCGTTCCAAAGCCGCTGGCAGTCGGTTCATTTGCTGAGGTGACACCAAGCGCCGCTCAACATGATAATTTTGTAGGTCAGCGTGTACGTTGGGGAGGCAGTATTGCAAACACTGAACCAGGCAAGAATGAGACGTGTTTTGAGGTAGTGAGCCACCCATTGGACAGTAGCGCAAGACCTCTGGAAACGGATATGACAGGGGGACGCTTCATTGCCTGCGCTCCCGACTTTTACGATCCCGAAGTGTATGCGAAAGGCCGCGAGGTGACAATAATTGGTAACATTCAAGGCACTACCGTGCGCAAGCTTGGCGAATACGAATATCGCTATCCTCAGATCAACGCCGAAACAGTCTATTTATGGCCAAAGCTCATTCCATATTCATATTATGGATCACGGTACCCTTACTATAATAGTTATTATGGGCCATATTGGTACAACCCGTGGGGTCCATGGCATGGCCGGTTTGGAGGTCCTTACTGGTAGTAAAAAACATGTTACCAAGCACAAATGCCCATGTGTTTCGGGGGATCAATATTTCAGTCAGACAAAGGAAGTAGTTCTGGCAGGGAGATTGCATAGCGGTAACTCGCAAAAATTGCCCCCTCCCTGCTTGGATTTTACCTTGCTTATAGCTTTCCCTTTACCCAAGCTGACACAGATGCGAGTGCAGTGGCCAGAGATTCTGGTTGCGTACCCCCTGCTTGAGCCATATCCGCGCGGCCACCACCCTTTCCGCCGACCTGTTGCGCCACCGCATTAACCAATTCTCCCGCCTTTACCTTGTTGGTAATATCAGCGGTAACACCAGCGATAAGAGTAACTTTTCCATCAGCCACGGCAGCCAATACGATGGCTGCCGATTTAAGCTTGTCTTTCAGCTTGTCCAATGTCTCTCGTAATATCTTGATATCCGCACCTTCCAAAAGTGCAGCTACTATCTTGACGCCATTAATTTCTATAGCCTGACTTGCCAAGTCTTCACCTTGCGAAGAAGCCAATTTAGATTTCAAGGTAGTGAGTTCTTTTTCCAGCGCCTTTATCGCATCCTGCATTTGCGCAACACGCTGGGTTAGTTCGTGTGGCTGCACCTTAAGCGTGGTGGCGACTTCATGCACTCTCGCATCTAGCTGTTGCACCCAGTTCAGCGCGCCCTCCCCGGTGACCGCCTCAACACGGCGGATGCCAGCAGCCACACCGCTCTCCATCACAATTTTGAATAAGCCAATGTCGCCGGTGCGTTGTACATGCGTGCCGCCGCATAGTTCAGTGGAAAATTCGCCCATGCCTAACACGCGCACTTCATCACCATACTTTTCTCCGAACAATGCCATGGCGCCGGACTTGAGTGCATCGTCATAAGTCATCACCTGCGCGCTCACCGCGGCATTCGCCTGTATGGCATGGTTCACACGACTTTCCACCTCGCGGATTTGCGTATCGGTCATCGGTGCATTGTGGCTAAAGTCAAAGCGTGTTTTTGTCTGATCAACCAGCGAACCCTTCTGTTGCACATGCGCACCCAATACATCACGTAACGCCCGGTGCATCAGGTGCGTGACTGAGTGGTTACGGATAGTGCGCGCGCGCGCAGCTTCATCGACAATTGCTTCGACCAAGTCGCCCACCTTGATAAAACCACTCTTTACCTGCCCGTGGTGACCAAACACGTCGGGTTGAATTTTCTGTGTATCTTCTACAACAAAAAGCGTTGGATTATTGGATAATATCTGCAGCACGCCTACGTCACCCACCTGCCCGCCAGACTCCGCGTAGAACGGCGTATTGTCTAGCACCACAATACCTGTATCAGCAGCGGAAAGCTCTTGCACAGCCACGCCATCCTTGTACAACGCCACTACCTTGCCCTGCGTAACTAGTTTTTCGTACCCGTGGAATTGTGTTTTCACGCCCTCGTATTCCAGCCCTGCCGCTATCTTGAACTTTCCCGCCGCGCGCGCCTGTTCGCGCTGGCGTGTCATGGCATCATTAAAGCCAACTTCATCAACTATGACACCATGCTCACGACATACATCCTGTGTCAGGTCAAGCGGAAAACCAAAGGTGTCATGCAAAGTAAAAGCAATATGTCCCACAAGGATTTTTGGTTGAAGTAATTTGCCTTCACCTCGATCCTTTCCACTGCCCGATTCGGCATCAAAACCAAGACCACTTGATACGATTTTATCGAGTGCTACTTCAAGCATTTTCATACCATGCTCAATAGTCTCAAAAAAGCGCTCTTCCTCGATACGTAGAACATCAGTTACCCGCGTTTGCGCCGCGACCAACTCGGGATACGCCCCGCCCATTTCCCTGATAAGATCAACTACTATCTTATGGAAAAATGCTGCACGACAGCCCAGTTTATAACCATGCCGGATGGCACGGCGAATAATGCGACGCAACACATAGCCGCGCCCTTCATTGCCGGGAATCACTCCATCCACAATTAGGAAGGAACAAGCGCGAATATGGTCAGCGATCACCTTGAGCGAGTTGTTGGTAAGGTCGCTGGTGTTCGTTTCGCGCGCCGCCCCGCAGATAAGATTTTGGAACAAGTCAATATCGTAGTTGGAATGCACGTGTTGCAGTACTGCCGCGATGCGCTCCAACCCCATGCCAGTATCCACCGATGGCTTGGGCAACGGGTGCAGCACACCGCTCTCATCGCGGTTGTATTGCATGAATACCAAGTTCCAGATTTCAATATAGCGATCACCATCGGCCTCCGCACTGCCCGGAGGACCGCCCCAAACATCAGGCCCATGGTCGTAAAAAATTTCCGAACATGGACCGCATGGACCAGTGTCTGCCATCTGCCAGAAATTATCGGAGACATAGCGTGTGCCATGATTGTCACCGATACGCACAATGCGCTCTACGGGCACGCCCACTTCATTAAACCAGATGTCATAAGCCTCATCATCCTCGGCGTAAACTGTAACCCACAGCTTGTCAGCTGGCAGCTTATAAACCTCAGTGAGCAATTCCCATGCATATTTAATGGCACTGTGTTTAAAATAGTCCCCAAAGCTGAAATTACCCAACATCTCGAAGAATGTATGATGCCGCGCGGTATAACCCACGTTCTCCAGATCGTTGTGCTTACCACCCGCACGCACACAGCGCTGCGAAGACGTAGCGCGTACATACGGACGCTTGTCATGGCCGAGGAAACAGTCTTTGAACTGCACCATGCCGGAGTTGGTGAACAACAACGTAGGGTCATTGCCCGGCACCAATGGACTGGAAGGCACGATAGTGTGCTCTTTGGAGGCAAAGTAATCCAAAAATTTCTGACGGATTTTGCTGCTGTTCATCTGTTAGCCAATCTTAAAAAAAGCAATTATTCTTATGTTTCATAAGGTGCGAATAATACCATCCGACACTACCAGGCTGCACCTCCCATTTCTTATAGCAAGCAGCTGGTGTAAGCGGCGAAGCAATTTTTAGAGGAATAATGATGGGGCTATCTAATAACAGTATCAAACGAGTCATCTTAGATGGCGTTTGCCATGGAACAAAATATATTGTTAAATCTTAAAAACATAAGTGGTTTCATTGCTTAGTCCGCAAAGATTGTAGTGGGATTAGAGCACATCTGATTAAGCAATTTTGGCGGGGAAGATATTATCGTGTTTGTTTGCATGAAATATTCTGCAGCTTTATCGGATGATTTATGTAATGAGGCCACATGACTTTAATAACTGATGTTTCACAATCCCTTCTACTGCGCTTCGATCCGCGTGCCGACAATGCTAACGGCGAAGACAGGCTTCACGGTCAGATCTCGGCAGTGGTCCAGGCCGAGGGTTACCTTTGGGTCGCGTCCGATGAATCGAACAGCATCGAGCGTTTCTCCCGGACAGAGTCCGGAATTTACGCACAACACCAAACTTTTCGCCTCACCAACTTCCTGACGCTCCCGGGTAACGAGAAAGAAGAAATTGATATTGAGGGGTTAAGCTATGACAGCGGCTATATCTGGGTCGTCGGATCGCATAGTGTCAGGCGGCGGAAGGCCGATAGCAAAGAAAAAGTGGCAAAGCAGATTCGCCGCCTTGGCGAGTTGCGCACTACCGACAACCGTTATCTGTTGGCGCGCATTCCCTTGGCACCAGATACAGCAGGAGAATGGACGCCGCGTAAACATGTCGAAGGAGCGAAGAAGACTAGTCGCACGGCCGCACGGCTAATGGGTGATGATGGAGGGAACCTTCTCACGAACGCACTACGGTTAGATGAACACATCGGGCCTTTTCTTTCGATCCCCAGCAAGGACAATGGCTTCGATATCGAAGGGCTCGCAGTCCACGACAACCGGGTATTCCTCGGTCTGCGCGGACCTGTACTGGGCGGTTGGGCGATAGTAATCGAGATATTGGTCAAGAATATTGCGCCTGGCATTATTGGACTCGCTGCAATCGACGATGATGATCGGCTATATCGTAAACATTTTCTTGATCTGCGGGGATTAGGAGTGCGTGACCTTTGCTTCCATGGCTCTGATTTGCTTGTCCTTGCTGGTACTACCATGAGCCTCAACGGCCCCGCTGCCATTTTTCGCTGGGCTGGTGCTTTGGACGCCACAGGGGAGACATTACTGACGCGCGCTAAGTTGCCTGGGGTAGTAGAGCTTCCCTACAAGACTGGAACGGAAAACGTAAACAAGCGTCCGGAAGGGTTTACGATTTATTCCAACGATAATAAATCCACAGCGCTGTTGGTGGTCTATGACTCAGCGGGAATAGTCGGGAAGCCGGAAGAAAATGATCTTCAGGCTGACCTGTTTCCGCTTAAGTGAAGCATCAATTCGCCCATGCGGCATAAATACGGCCCAAAATAGAATCAGAATACTGTGACACCAGATCAAGCTTCCGACATAAAATTTTTTATAAAACAATTAGTTACCATATAATCTTTCGAGGAATCGTTTTAACCAAAAATTGGGGGACCCCATCCGTTTGGCAAGGTTGCTCTTAGAAAATACAACTTCTATAGCTCAAATAACCCACTACCTGAAGAGAGAAGCTTGGTGAATTGCTCAGCGCTTATCGGTTGACTGAAGTAATAACCCTGTATCTCGTCACATCCCTGCTGTTTCAGGAAAGCCAATTGTTCGGCGGTTTCCACCCCTTCGGCGATAACTTTCAGCTTGAGACTATGAGCCATTGAAATAATGGTGCTTACAATCACTGCATCGTCCGTGTCTGTCGTCAAATCGTGCACAAACGATTGATCAATCTTAAACTTATCAATTGGAAATCGCTTGAGGTAGCTTAAACTGGAATAGCCCGTGCCGAAGTCATCCACCGACAGCTTGAGCCCCATCTCCTTCATCTCCTCCAGCAATAAAATTGCGGCTTCCGCATCTTGCATGACGACACCCTCGGTAATTTCAAGCTCCAGGCCGGATGGAGCCAGGCCGCTTTCATGCAGAATAGCCTTAATTATTTCGCCGAGATTTTTCTGGCGGAACTGCACTACCGAAAGGTTTACCGCCATGGTAATTTTCATCAACCCCAGCTTGCGCCATTCCTGGTTCTGACGGCAGGCCTCGCGCAACACCCATTCACCAATTGGAGGGATCAGACCATTCTCTTCCGCGATGGGGATGAACTGCGCTGGCAAGACTTTTCCATACAGGGGATTATCCCAGCGAACCAGCGCTTCCGCACCGATGATGCGACCGCTTTGCAAATCCACTTGTGGCTGGTAAAGCAGAAATAATTCGTTCCGTTCCATGGCGTGACTCAACTTATTCTTGATCAATATCCGTTCAAGTGTACGTCGGTTCATCTCATGAGTGAAAAACTGGTAATTATTTCGCCCGTTCCCCTTAGCCTGATACATCGCGGCGTCAGCATGTGCTATCAGAGATTCACTGTCGTTCCCATCTTCCGGGAACACACTGATTCCGATGCTGGTTGTCACTTCAATTTCGTTGCCATCGATTACGCAAGGGCCGGCAATGGACGTCAGGAGCTTTACGGCAATTGTGGCAATATCATCCGTATTTTCTATATACGGCAACATGATGGCAAATTCGTCGCCGCCTAGCCGACTTACCGTGTCACTAGTGCGTGCAACACTGCTAATGCGGTCGGCAACAATCTTTAACAGCTTATCACCAACAAGGTGGCCCAATGTGTCGTTGATAGCCTTGAAACGATCCAGATCAAGGAACATAACGGCCACCTTGCGCTGTTCACGTCCAGCATGGGCAATCGCCTGTGTTAGGCGATCATGCAGCATCATGCGATTTGGGAGATTGGTGAGAAAATCGTGCTGCGCAATATAGACCATGCGTTCTTCTGCCGCTTTGCGCTCGCTAATGTCGGAAACCACGGCAATATAGTGACTAGATTCGCCCCGTTCGTCCTTCATCGTGCTGATGCTCAACCACTCGACGTAACTCTCCCCGTTCTTGCGGCGGTCTGTTATTTCGCCCTGCCAGCGGCCAGTTTTTTTGATACTCTGCCACATCCTGTCGTAAAACGCCTTGTCCATCAAGCCGGAATGAAGAATACGCGGGTTCTTGCCAATCGCTTCAGTAGCGCTGTAACCGGTAATAGCGGTAAAAGCCGGATTGACGAACATAATATTATTCTTATCTGCATCCGTCACTACTACGCCTTCATTGATAGTATCGAATATACGCGCGAACAGTCGGAGCCGTTCCGTGGCCTCTTTTCGTTCGGTAATATCCTCAATCACCTCAATAAAATAATCCGGCTCACCGGTGGAAGTGCGAGTAAGCGACCACGTAAGATTGACCCACACCAATGAACTGTCCTTGCGCACATAGCGTATTTCCTTGGTAGAGCTAGGAACCTCGCCGGCCAGTAACTGCTGCATACTGTTTAGTTCGTCGGGCATATCGTCAGGGTAAGTGATGCTCGGACGATTGCGTGTCAGGAGTTCTTCCTCAGTATAACCAGTGATGACGCACAGCTTGTGGTTGACGCGCAGCCAGCGCCCATCCAGCCCGACATGTGCAATGCCAACCGCGGCTTGTTCGAACGTCGCGCGGAAGCGCTGCTCGGACTGAAAATGGGTGCGCCGCGCCTGTGCTGCCTGCAACTCGCGCTCAATGGCGGGAATCAGACGCTTCAAATTGCTCTTCAGCAGGTAGTCATGCGCCCCAGCCTTGATCGCCGCCACAGCCAAGTCTTCACCAATGGCACCGGAAACAATAATAAATGGCAGATCACGTCCACTTTGCTGCACAATTTGTAACGCAGCGAATGAGTCAAAGCCAGGCATAGCGTGGTCGGAAAGCACCAAGTCCCACTCACCCTGTTGCAGGGCCTGACTCAAACCGTCCGCGCTGTCTACCCGTATATGAATGAGTTCATATGTTTGTTGTAAATGGAGCGTCAATAGTAGTGCATCATCTTCCGAATCCTCAATGATCAGCGTACGCAATATCGGCTTGTTCATTTCGCGCGCCTACCTCCTGGAGGAGTTTCGTTGATTGCCAACCAATATATCCCGAGGTTGCGCACCGCCTCTGTGAATTGATCGAAGTCCACTGGCTTAAGGATATAGCTATTGAGACCCAGTTTGTAGCCCGCTATCAGATCATGCTCTTCGCGCGAGGAGGTGAGAATCGCCACCGGCAACAGTGCGGTTAGAGGGTTCGCACGCAGCTGCTTCAATACTTCGAGGCCATCCACTTTAGGCAATTTCAAATCGAGCAAGATTAGCGCTGGCATCGCATTCAGGTCACGCCCCGCATATTTTCCTTTGCCAAACAGATAATCAAGTGCTTCCGCCCCATCGCGCGCCACTACCACTCCGTTTTCGATACGGTTTTGCTTGAGCGCACGTAGGGTAAGCGCTTCGTCATCAGGATTATCCTCGACCAGCAAAATAAATTTATTACCCATGCGGATTCCTTATTTATCGAACACTAAAATTCTATGGCAAAGTAAAATAAAATGTCGCGCCCTTGTCTGGCTCCCCTTCCGCCCACACTCGACCACCGTGGCGGTGAATGATGCGCTGCACTGTAGCCAATCCAATCCCGGTGCCAGGAAATTCGGTCATGGCGTGCAGCCGCTGAAACGCAGCAAAAAGTTTGCCGACGTATGCCATGTCAAATCCTGCTCCATTGTCACGAACGAAGTACACAGATGCTCCGACTTGGTGCGTGACACCGAGTTCTATACGTGCTTGTTCGCGTTTAGAAGTAAATTTCCATGCATTGCCCAATAGATTCTCCAGCGCTACTTTCAGTAAGTGGGCATCGCCCCGCACTGTCATTCCTGGCATACAGACAAATTCCACGCGACGTTCGGGCTGTGCCTGTTGCAATTCGTCGGCCACCGTCTGTGCCAGCATACTCAAGTTCACCGTCTCAAAATTCATTTCGCTGCGTGTGACGCGCGATAGCTTAAGCATATCGTCAATCAACTGCCCCATGCGCTGGGTAGCAGCGCGTACCCGTTGCAGATAATCTTTGCCCACTTCATCCAGCTGCGCACTATAGTCGTCGAGCAAGGCTCGGCTGAAGCCGTCTATGCTGCGTAGCGGTGCGCGCAGATCATGCGACACTGAATAGCTGAATGCCTCCAGTTCTTGATTGGCCGCAGCCAGCTGGGTGGTGCGCAGCACTACTTGATCTTCCAAATCAACTGACACACGCCGTAAGCGCGTAACTACCAATGCAAGCGCCCCCAACCCCAGCGCCAGCAGCATGCCAAAGAGAATGAAAATGTCGCGCAGATCGGCTCGACTTTGCGCTACTACACTGTCCAATGGTCGAACAATCTCTAGCACACCGCGCACATCACCTACTTTCCAGTCATGCTTAGGGCTGTCCGGGCGTGCATTGTGGCAGCTTATGCATTCCGCGCGCATTACATCCGCCGTGGCGTAGCGTAACGATGCGCGTCCCTGGAAGTCTTCAAAACGGTAGTAGGGCTGTTGCGGATGCGCCTGCAACGCTGCCAAAGCCTGCTGCTCAAAATCATCATGCGCACCGCCATCCTTGCGCCAGGGAAAGGGGTAATTGCTGTATAAACGCACCACCATGCCGGAACCGCGCAAGCTAATTCTTCTGCCGAGTTCCATACTGAAGGTAGCGGGTAACGGGATAGCCCCCGGCTTGAGTAGGTAGTCGTGTGTTACTTCAATGTTGTGGCCGCTCACACGATCCACAACTTCAGAAGTGTATAAGTTACGCAGTTCCATTAGAGACGCTGCATGCAGAGTAATGCCCTGTAGTGCGGCGGATTGCACCAGCGTGGTCGTGGCGTGGGATAAGTACCACAAAGCAAGCAGCGTACCGCTACAAAAGATAATGCTTAACACCAGAATGGTGTGCTTATAGAGCGGAAGCAGGAACGCTGCCCACAGCCTTTTCAATTGTTGACGAAAGTCGGATGAAATGAATGATAAGTTTGCTGATCGCATGGCGCATTCCCCTCCAGACATACAGCTAGAATAATTGGGAACATACTATAAACTAAACGGTTTTTGCTACAACCTTACCACCTAAACTTAATATGGATTCTATGTAAATTTTCATAAACCTTGTATAGGACTTTACGCTGGCAGAAGCGGTTGGGCAAGCGGTTGATAATTTTACGGGATCAAAATGGTCACCCAATTGCTTAGTTGGCAGTTAATTGACAATTGGACACCCCATGTATGAACATAGTGCACAGATTAGGCGTTGCCATATATATTTCATCAGTTGCCACTTCTTAGCTCGCCTGCTTATTTTGCCTGACAACCCTAAATTAAAATGCTTAAATTTTCCATGGGCTAGTGCTATCGTTATAAATTTTTTGATTTAGCATGCATCACTATCACGGAAACATTAAAAATGCGCTCACGCCACATGGAACGACACCTCACTGGACAAATCGGCTGGCTCCGCCCCGCAGTATTAGGCGCGAACGACGGTATCGTTTCCACAGCAAGCTTGGTACTGGGAGTTGCAGCTGCACATGCAACCCACGACAACATATTGCTCGCGGGAGTTGCCGGTCTTGTCGCAGGAGCCATGTCAATGGCTGCAGGCGAGTATGTATCCGTCCACTCACAAGCAGATTCCGAACAGGCTGACATTGAACGTGAACGAAAAGAACTCGAGACAGATGATCCTGGCGAGCGCAAAGAACTGGTAGCGATCTATGTCAGTCGCGGCCTTAATCCTACGCTTGCGAAGCAGGTAGCCGATCAACTCATGGCGCATGATGCGCTTGGTGCACACACTCGCGACGAACTTGGGATATCTGAAGCGCTTAATGCACGTCCGCTTCAGGCTACCTTTGCTTCAGCAGCCAGCTTTGCTGTTGGAGCAGCCATGCCTCTTGTAGTCACAGTACTAGCTCCCGAAGCAAGCCTGATTCCCCTCATCTCAGTTACTTCACTTGTATTCCTCGCACTCCTGGGTGGTGTGGCTGCGCGCGCCGGTGGAGCGCGAGTGGCTGTTGGTGCAATACGCGTCACATTTTGGGGTGCTCTAGCCATGGGATTGACCGCCGGCGTGGGCGCACTGTTTGGAACAGTTGCATGAGTGTAACTCTATATCTCGCATAACGTTCCATCCGAAAACAGCAATGCGCAGCGAACTATTTTTCCAGCATAAACGGCCTGCATTGCGACACGATATTCCTGCATCTGCACACTATGCAACATAGAATCTGACGTTGCGCCGGTCTTGTAATCGAGTACCCATACTTCGTCGTCAAACTCCACCAGTCGGTCGATACGGCGCAGTTCGCCGCGCGCATTGACATAAGACATTTCATTGCAAGCCCCACAATAATGCTGCGGATCGAAGAAACGTTGTAATGCCGGCAGTGTCAACAGGTGTTGTGCCTGTTGCCAAAGTGATTCCATGTCGCCGGACGAGATGTCGAACTGCAATTGCAACGCCGCCTTGTCAGTCATCTCTCTCTTCTTAATTCCATCTGCTGTAAGTAGGACGGAGGTGCCTGGCAGAGCTGGCGAAGATGCGCTTAAATGTTGCAGCAACGTGTGTAACAAAATGCCTTGCCGCTGAGCAGCGGTGGAGCGCATTGCGCGCTGACCAGTGGGTAATGGCCGCAATAATGCTGCATCGATTTCAGTATCGACTTCAGGCAAAACATAAGCAAGATTATCGACCGCAATCAGCAAGGGATTATCGCCCTCCTCCACCGCCGCCGAAATGCGGCCATACCAGGAAGTTTCTTTCAATTCGCCATTCCCGCTCACTAGCAGCGCTTGTTTCGCACGCGTCATGGCGACATACAGCAAATTCATTTCTTCACGCCGCATATAATTTTCATCGGCATCAAAATAAGCCGCTCGCTTGGCTCCGCGTCTACGCTTATCAGTAAAAAGCGAGAAATGCACTGGTTGCGGTGCGTTGGGTGGCCAATCGAGCAGCACGCCATAGTTGTCTGGTTTACGATGCGTATCGTTGGCATCAAGCAGCCACACGATGGGTGCCTCCAGCCCCTTGGCCTCATGCACGGTGTAAATACGCACGGCATTACCGACCTCACCTACCTTGCCCTCGTCCGGTGATTCATTGTTGTCAGCTGTGCGAAGCTCTCTCAGCTCGGCAAGGAAGCGTGGCAAGCTGGGGTAGCGTCCGGCATCCACATTCAGCGCAATCTCCATAAAGGCTTGCAGGTTGGCGCGTATCGTTTCATACATTTCGACAGGCAGCGCAGCTTCATACCGATGCAACAAATCACCCTCAAAATAGATACGATCAAGCAGATCATGAACTGGCAATTTGTCGGCGCGATCCAGCCAGTTATTCAGCAAGCGGTGCGCACGCGACAATTCGGCAGATGCTGCGCCGCCCTGTTCACAGCGTTGCAGCCGTGACCACCAGCTACCACCGATTTCGTCTTGAACCAATTGCATTAAATCGCCATCGGAGCAGGCGAAAATGGGGGAACGCAGAACTTGCGCTAATTCCAAATCGGCAAATGGAGTGATCAGAAAGGTCAGTAAAGCCTGTATGTCTTCCGCTTCCAACGTGTCCAGCAGCCCGCCGCGTCGCGAAGTTAAAAAGGGAATGCGGTGCGTACGCAAGGCGCTCTCATACACGCGTAAATGGGTGCGCTTGCGTACCAATACCATAATGTCACGGTATTCTGCGCGCCGCACCGTGCCATCTGCATCGTGCACACTCCAGCGCGCCATGATGTCGGCGATGCCAGCGGCAAACTGCTGCGCCTCAGCTTCACGCTCGCCGGTCGCTTGTTCGATACGCGCTTCCTGCAAAGGGTTACGCAACCAACCCGATCTACTCAGCGCGTCAATCTCGGCCGAATTTTCAATTAACGCTAACGGCAAGGCATTGACGAAACCAGGTAAATTCGTGTGATGCGCGATGTGAGTTTCAAAATCCACGAAGCCATCCGGCTGCGAATCAAACACACTATTTACCACTTTCAGCACTGCCGGGGCATTGCGCCGAGTGATATTCTGATTAAGGGGGTACGCGCCAAACTCTTGTTGCAGCCATGCACTCACTTCTCCGAACAGGCGCGCATCGGCACGACGAAAGCGGTAAATGGATTGTTTTGGATCACCCACCACAAAAACGGTTGGCCGCGATTCCACTGCAGCAGAAGCAGCAAACCAGGCTTGCAGAATCTGCCATTGCACCGGGTTGGTATCCTGAAACTCGTCCAACAAAACATGTTTGTAGCGGCTATCCAATTTGTACTGCATATACTCGGCACAATCGCTCTGACTGAGCAGGCGGCACACCTGCCATTCCACATCAGTAAAATCCATTACCTGCTGACGCAGTTTCAAATCCTGATAGTGTTGCAGCAATGCTGCCCCGCAATGCAACGCGGCCTGGTTCATACGCAGCGCTTCGCGCTCTGTCAAAGCGTCACGTACGGACTGCATAACTTCGAATAGCGCACAACAAAGGCTGGCATAGCGCTCTGCATCCTGCCCTTTATTCGCCTTGAATTTGCTGCGCGGATCACCCTTGTCGGTATAAAGCCCGTCACTTAGTGCTTCGAAACGCGCACGTGCATCTTGTAAACGTAAAGCATCAACCAGCATGCGCGCGTCTTTCTGTTGCGCTGCCGAGCCGCTTTGCAACAAACTTGCAAATGCCTGTACATTGGATTCAAAATTTTTATCCAGCAACGCCGCCAGCGGGGCCTCCTCGGGATCAACGTCAAGTTTGATACGGAGTTGCTCCATCGCATAGCCCACTGCGTCTTCCTGACCGCTGGTATAAGCCCACCATTCGGCTCGCTTCTGTACAAAATTCTTCAGCAGTGTGCGCGTACTGTGCAAACCATATTCCGCAAACAACCATTGCATCTTTTGCGCAGTTACCTCGTCGGGTGCGGCACGCAGGCTATCGGCAAACATTTGCCATGCTTCCTCTTGCAGCACCGAAGTACGCTCCAGCAATTGCATCCCTATAAGCAGACCAGAATTCAAAGGGGCGCGCTGGATGATCTGCATGAACCAACCGTGAAAAGTATTGATGGTAATAGCAGGTTGCGCCATTAAGCAGTCGCGATACAGACTTCGCGCGCGCGCCAACAAGTTGTCGTTTACATCGTGCAGTTCGCGCTCCATAAGAAAAGCACGTACAGCAGTGTCATCTTGCGTGGCAAGAAAATGTAACCATTCATGCAAGCGCGCCTGCATTTCCTGCGCAGCTTTTCGAGTGAAAGTGATGGCTAAAATTTCTCCAGGCTTAACACCGGCCAACAGCAAGCGCAGAATTCGCGACACCAGCAGCCAAGTTTTGCCGCTGCCCGCGCAAGCTTCCACGACAACGCTGTGCTGAGGGTTGAGAGCAATGAAATTGTTCATTGCATGCTCCCCATTCCTGGCATCTCTTCCATTAGCGCTCATTCCATTCTGATTTCCGGCATAGCCCGCGCATCTCGCAATACTGGCATGCCTCTTCAGCCCCATGCGCGGGCAATGCTGCACCACTGCGCATCTGTGCAAACACTTCCAACAGACGTGCGATATTTGCCTGCGCCAGTTCAGCCACGTCCTGTGGTGGTGCAACTGCAATCACCTTGTCTTTTTCGATACTGATAAATGCGGCTTCATCAGCCTCATACACGTAGGCATAGCAAGCCAGTTGAACGTCCTCGCCTGCTTCTTTGAGCTTATTGCGTAGCCTGGCCGCATCCATCATCTTGTAATCTAGCACGCGCACTGCGCTACCCCCCTTGGCCAGCACATCTACACGATCTAACCGTCCATGCATAAGCAAATCAGCGGTCAATGGCAATTCAAACGGCACTTCTCCATTTTGATATTGCCAACCTTCCGCTTCATTTTTTAACTGTGTCTCCAGATATTCGGGGATTGCTTGCTGCCAACGCAACAGCCAGGCACGCGCTAAATAATCGCGTTGCACAGCGGGCGCAAAAATCTCGACACTGATGCGCCGCAGGGCCGCATCCAGATCAGCGCGCAGATGATTGCCCAGCACCTGATATTTCTCATGGAAGCGTCGCAAAATGTCATGCACCCATTCACCATAATCGCGTTTCTCCACGTCTTCACGCACCTCATCCATTTCATTGAGGTGCAAAATATGGCGGGCATAAAATTGATAGGGACAAGCCACCAGACTGTTATAGCCGCTAGCTGAAATACGTTTCGGAATAAGGCCTTGCAGCGCGACTGGCGCAGGCATTGCAGCCGCCGGTGGCAGTGAAAACTCTGCACTGCGCACTTGCGTACTTTCAAGCATCTTATCCCATTCCCCCTGCTTTATCGTTAGATCGTCGCCATAAGCCAACTCGTGCAGGGCACGCAGCATTTCAAAACACGGGCTTAACAGATTTGCTTCGCCGCTTTTGCTGGCTTGCCAAGTAACCAACATCGTGTCATTCATGGCGAGCAATGCCAGTAAGTCATCGCGCTGCTGTGCCAAATACACTTCACGCGTTGGCAAGCCAAGTGTGGTGCGCACCGCATCATTGAACCACCGTCCGCTGTTGTCAGTGCCCGGCAGATGTGCAGCATCACAACCAAGCATCAACACTGCATCAAAGCTGCGCCAGCGCGTTGCGGCAAGATGGGTGAGTAAAACCGGGCTGTCGATCGTTAAATCAAGGAAGGTGTGCTCATCGAGTTGTTGCGCCAACCAATGCCGCCACTCGGTCAGGCTGACGCGCGTGGCATCGACATGCAGTTCACGCTGCCAGTTTTGCAGCGCCTGCAGCAACTGTATACCGGCATAATCCATCTTCAGCCCCTGCACTATGCCGAGAATCTCCAGGCTGGCGTAAAGCGCGCATAGCCAGCCGGACAGCGTATCGTTTTTTTTATGCAAAACCTCCGCCGCCTGACGCAACCGTATCAGTGCCATCCGCATCTCAACATTACCCTGCGTCAAATCGAGAACTGTATCAAGATGCGCCACCACACCATGCTTGCGCACCAGTTGTTCAAGCTGATGCACCGTCTGCTTACGCTCGCACACGGCTTGATCGGCAAAAATGAATGGCGATTTGAGCAGGTCGAGTAAATCCTGATAGTAGAAATCACTTTGCAGCGCATCCAGCCAGCGCATTAACACCGTGCTTACGGATAACGTGGAGAACTTCCAGCCTGTTTCGTCGCATACCAGTACACCAGCGCGCTCCAGCAAAGCACGCATACGCCTTGCTACTATGCGGTCTTGTGCGACGATGGCTATATTCTTCTTACCCGCAAGCAACCAGCGCCGTATCTGTACCTCGGTAGCACGCGCTTCTTGTTCCAAACCATGAGCGCCAAAAAAACGCAGGCGTTGTCCCAATGCAGCGTGAGGGAAATGTTTTTGCAGGTGATTGGCTTGCTCGCGCAATGACAGAGCATCCATCTCCTCCACTCTCTCCTGCGTGCGCAAGTTATCGTGCACCTCTCTCTCATTTTCCGTTGGAATAGGGTCAGAAAAGCGAGGTCGGCTAGAGGCGATGATGCGCATCGCTGCACATTCTGGCTGTCGTGATGTCAACTCGCGCAAATCAATAATCATCACCGGCGCGCGTTTATGATATGCCTCCAGGAATCGGGCTTCAGTCGCAGCAAGTGCGGAAGTCAATAACACATACAGTGGTAACTCAGCTTGCTGCGCGAGTTGTGCCAAACTTTGCTGATAAGCGCGTGCGGTATCGAATTCGCCGCTATTATTCATCGCATACCATAGCTCATACACTACGCGTGCTTCGAACTGCATGGCGATGCCACGCTTGGACTGATACCCTTGTTCCAATTGCGATAGAAAATCTTCGGCATTTTGTGGCAGCGTGACATGATTTTGTGTCAGCTCATCCAGCAAAATCAACAGTTCGTGCGCGATGCTCCATAGATCAGCATCGGCAAACCAACGCCGCACACGCAGTGCCTGATACAAAGTGGTGATACGGCAAGTGTCGGGAATAACAGATAGTGCGAGGGGAACGGACTGAACCCAATCATTGAGCGTGACCATCTGCGGCAATAAAATCGCAGGCAAGTTGGCTACACGTGCCAAGCTTTGCGCCAATGGTTGTGACACATGGTAATTGGGCAACAATACCCTGGCACGGCGCAGATCAGGTATTTCGTGAGAGTGCTGCGTCAGAATGACGCGTGCGACAGAATCAAAAAAAACAGCGGCGGTTGATGTATTACTTTGCGGTATCGGGTTCAACGCTTATTACCTCTATCGTCATTCCCGCGCAGACGAGCGTCATCAATACTTATCGATTGAAAGATACATAAGTTACGTCCACTGATGTATTGCGCGGAAATAAAGAACTAAGAGCCTTTGGTGATACCACTGAAGCAATAAATACGAAGGGAGCGGAAGAAGCATTTCAGCGCATCAGCAGCTTATCCATTCCGGTCAAGCCATCCTCATCTTTCCCATCCTTCGATCCACCAGGATAGTTTCGTTCCTCTTCGCCAGGAGCATATTCCTTCTCCAACAAATGTAGCTTGTCCTTCACTTCTTTCCACTCATCTGCATCGGCGGGCGGCTCTTTTTTCTCGACGATACACTTCCATACCTTACACAGCTCTGCATTCAGCGCGCTGAATTGCCGCTGGTCTTCTGGCAAATCGTCCTCGGCATAAATTGCATTGACTGGGCATTCGGCAACACACAAGGTACAGTCTATGCATTCATCCGGGTCAATCACCAAGCTATTCGGCCCTTCGTAAAAACAATCCACCGGGCAAACTTCAACACAGTCAGTATATTTACATTTGATACAAGCTTCGGTAACTACGTAAGTCATGGGTTCAAACTCCTATTGAAATATGTTTGTCATTTTAAACAAAATACAGGTTAGTGTCAGCTATAGCGACCTAATTATTCAGAATAAATTGGGGTCAGACTCGATTTAATCTGCCACCTCACGTTTCGGTCTGCCACGTGGCAGAGGCATTGCCCGTCGCTCCGCGAGTGCTGCCACCTTCGCGCCAAAGCGGCTATCGCCCAAAACCCACCCTTTGTTTGTTGCATTACGGATAGCCTCCACATCCGCCTTAGCAACCTGTGCCCGGAACAACTGCCGATAAGCAGACTGACGCTCCTCATCCGTGCGACCAAGGCTTTGGTACAACTCATGCGGAACAATCAACCCATCCGCATTCCCTTGCCCATTGCCACGATAACTCGACCAAGAATAATCGCCAGGATGCGCCACCATCTCAGCGCGTACAGGGTTCATCTCAATGTAGCGCATACATGTCAGCAGATAACGCTCACTATCAATCAACGTGCTTTTATAACGCCCCTCCCACAACGTCCCTGTGCGCTGATAGGTGAAATTGAAATACTGCACATAACGTCGCCCAATCGACTGCAAGGTTTTAGATAGGCTGGATTCCGTGGCGGGTGTAACCAACAAATGCACGTGATTCGTCATCAGCACATAAGCGTGAACGGTGAGGGCATGCATGTTAGCCGCCTCGTGCAGACAACGTAGATAAAACTGGTAATCGGCATCCGCCGCAAAAATGAGATCGCGGTTATTACCGCGTTGGATAACGTGCAAAGGTTGGTCGGGTAGATATAAGCGGGGAAGGCGAGCCATCATGCAATTACTGGTTGCAGGCATGGAGTAAGTGTATCAAATTAAATCGAGTCTGACCCAATTTCGTCCAATTTCGTCTTCCAATGCCTGTCCAAGCCACATCGCCACAAGCATGGTGACAAGAATTGAGAGTATGCCGCTCAGTAAGGAGCAGTGAAACTCGCTGCCTGCCTATGTGAAAGCCGAAATGATCCATTGCATCCAGGATTTCAGGGAGATACCCTGTGAGATACAGGGCGAACCCAACCCAAATTGTCATGGCAATGAAGTGTTCAGAGCCTTGAAGCCAAGTCCTCGAAACAAAGACTTGGCGGATGATATATACGACAAGGCGAATCAGCATCAATGCAAACAGGAGGGGCACAACAATATTCAGAATATTGATGGAGTACCAGTTTTTGAGTACGGCTCTTCCGATCAGCACCATCAACAACGCCATCAACGGA
The DNA here is from genome assembly GCF_927312905.1 of Candidatus Nitrotoga sp. 1052. Classification (GTDB taxonomy): domain Bacteria; phylum Pseudomonadota; class Gammaproteobacteria; order Burkholderiales; family Gallionellaceae; genus Nitrotoga. Next base: position 40,131 of record NZ_CAKMHQ010000053.1, on the reverse strand, counting down.
AAAGCGACTCGGGATATGCCACCCAAACCGATTTTCGACACCCATTCCGACTTGGAAAGTCGGCCCAACAACAAGTGGTTTATTCCCCACGCAAGTACCAAGCTCAGTGCCAGCAGAGCTATCTGCCAAAGAATTGCGGTTTGCTCCAAGTCGGAAAGAAAATCAATGAGCAGATTGCGGCTAGAACTGGACATAAGCCGAATTCAGTATCAGATAAACGGCTTGAATTTTAGCATGCTCGGGGTGATGCAATTAAACAACATCGGTCAAAAACTGGCTTATGTGACCAGCAGATACGTGCCATTTTCAGATGGCCGATATGTCATGGGGGAATGACCGATTGAATCCGCAGGCCATAGCAGTCACTCAGGATTTTCTTGGTAGTGCCGTGTTAAAGCTGTCTGAACGTCAGCTTTCAAAAACTCTAATGTGTACTCCCCACCCGTTACGGTCATTCGTGCACGGCTGCAATTTGAGTGCCTGATTGGTGATGTGGCTAAGTAAAGCTTTACTGAAGCCGATATAGAGTTCATGTAACTTCACTCTAGATTGGTGATGGATTATGGACAAGAAACAATTACCCGCCAGACTGCCCTCTAGGCTTCCTTATAGGGTTGAGCCGAAGCACCTGATAATGCAATATGTCAACGATGATAACCTCCAGGGCAAGTTCGATTGGGATGTGGATGATCCCTTTGTGATGGTAATCCGCGAATATCTGAGATACATCGCTTACAAGTCGTTCAGATGAAATATATCTCGCAGCGACCAATGCTCAAGTTGTCTTGCGACACATTACCTCCGACCACAACGCCCTAAATGTCTGCGGACACCGTCGGCTCCCGATTCTAATGCGACATACCCAAATAGCAGGTATCTGGAAGGCTGAGTGAGTGTGTTTATTGGTCTTTTTCGAGTCGTAGGCTGTCGCTCGATGATTAAAGAAACGGACACTCGCAGCAAACTGAATTAGATATCCAGCCACCGACTGCTATGACCGAAAAAACGCCTCTCGTGGCAAACAAAATAACCGTCTCCAATGTGTCAGATCCGGTCTCTGCAAGTAACTCTCATATCATTTGTAGGAGAAAAATTTGGTAGCTCACGAATAAAATTATGCTACCTCTCAAGTTTATCTAGCTATGGAATTTATTAAATTATATTTTCTGAGAAACTTTGGGGGCGATTTACGACTTCAGCCCGATATCCCTGCTTTACCTCATGCCCACCAAGACTATGCTAGCAAATTGTTTATTCTTGACTTAGTAAAATCCTACTGAATGGATACAAAAATGGGCGATAATTTTTGCTATTCATAAGTTAAGGCTACGTTGAACAAGTCCCTCCGTTCGGGCTGAGCCTGTCGATGCTATTAGCAACTTATTGATTTACAAGGAGTACGTTTCGACAGGCTCAACGCGAACGGACTTGTTCAGCATTGCCTTAGAGCCTTGCCACTTAAAAGGCATAGAACGAAGTTTCAACATACAAAAAGCTTGAGTTATCTTTACGACCAGGCTCAACTAGCTGAGACGTCTTTTTAGTAAAGTCGCCCGCCATGAAATACGCATAGCCTACATTCAGCCCTATGAATTTGCTGATCGGATACCGTACGCGCATATCGAATTCCTGGCCTATATTTTTTCCACTTTTACCAGTTTGATCGCGCAGGTTCGCTCCACCACTCCAACGGTCTGTGGCGCTGTCCAATTCATACCAGCTATAACCAAAGTCAATTTTTAACTTACTGGTAGGGTTAAGCTCAACTCGAACTTTGGAGGCATGGATGTTTTCCATCTGGATATAGTCATTATTAGACCAGGGTCTGGCAAAGCCGAATAAACGTTCAAAACGTTGGCTGGTGTTGTCTTTTGGGTTTTTATCACCACTGGCAAAGCTTATAAGGCCACTCAGGCGGGGCTTCCATGAATGGTTGGCGGTATAGCCAGCTTCCAGGCTATAGGCATAGGCATCGTGATCAAGTCCGCCATCCTCACCCCATTGCTTGGCATAGTTTGCATCGTAATCCAGGCCGGTATTCCCTACCACTCCATATCCTCGCAAGCCAGCGGTATAAATTTTACGATTTATATGGGCGCTTGCCGGTGCAATGGTTCCATCCGAAGCATATAGAACTTTGTTGGCATCTTGCTGAAGCAGGTAATAATAGGGTTGCAGGGTGACAGCTTTGGACCATTTTCGCCACTCTCCGCTAGCACCATTGAACCATTGTGCTTGATCGGCTTTATCCCCCTGGTCAATTAAGCGAACTACAGGCTGCAAGGCAAATAAATCTGCCTGCCAATCACTTTTTGGCTGGCCCAGAGTCGTCCGTAACCCCAGGAAGTTATTCGTTGTGTTGCGCCATTCATTACGTGCAACCAAACGGCGGTCTGATAATTCAAAGGCCATGCGTCCCGCTTTTATGCTGATGGGCCGGTCATTACCCAAATCATCTTTACCCAGCGCATCTTTAAAATACAGCTCACCGTAGCCCTGCATTACATTCACCTTATTAATATCCCGGTTATCAGGCGCAAATACGCTGTCAAAACGGCGGGAATCCTGAAGTTCAATGGTGGCGCGTAGTGGGTCAAATTTACTTTTTACGGCAGCATAAATACGAGTACGAAGTAAAAGTGGTTCATCCAGAACATCTTTATTACGCCGAAAATCATTGTCACGGTATTCATAGCGAAGCCGGGATTCCAGCCCCAAATCCACCCAGTCCACATCTTTAAGACTTTCAGAATCTTTCAACCATGTCTTATTGAGTTGCTTGACATATCGGGGTGGCTCAGTTTCACGCTGCAACCCGTAACTACGTACTGGAATATCATAACCGGGGTTAGCTTCTGTGGCAGGCGACTCTTTTATTTTAAGGGAGGCTTTTTCATTTTCTATCCCCTGTAACCTGTCTGCTATACGTCCCTTTTGATCCAGTTCCTGTTCCTGCGGGCTTAACTCCGATGTATTTACCTGCGCAACGGCAATAAGTGGCGTTATTAATACGGTACCAGCCAGCAGGCTGGCTATAACCCGTAACCGGGAAGCTTTATTCTTGTGTAACTGCAATACTTTCATTTGTTCAACTCCAGTTCGTTGATGGAACGGGGGATAACTGGAGTTACCGTACCAATTTGCCGCGAATGTTCATGAGCGAGGCACGCATTCTAAAGAGGTTCTTTTCCTGGATGAAATAATTAATTATTATTTTCATATCTGTTATTTGCATATGGAAGAAAATGAAAAATGAGATGGGCTACACAACGAACCATGCAACGAAATTGACAGTCCCATGCAAAACACGGAAACTACATACCAGTGCCGATTTGACATCAGCTTGCGGGGCACTTTAAAAATTCCAGCTAAAGCGAAGCAACCCGCTCCGCTCAAGCTGAGCGGGTTTTGTTTTTGGGGATTCTTAATTGAACGCATCAAATAGCATCGGCATCGTCAGTGCACAGCACGCGCATTTCAACACCCCTTTTTCATGTAAAAGCGGGGCTGTGTTGCCGAGCTACGAACTGGTGTATGAGACTTACGGCACATTAAACAGCGATAAATCCAATGCCGTCCTGGTCTGCCATGCACTTTCCGGCCATCATCATGTAGCGGGCTATTACGCGGATGATCTAAAAAACGTCGGCTGGTGGGACACTATGATAGGACCCGGCAAGCCTATCGACACTGAGAAATTTTTCGTTATCGGATTAAATAATCTTGGTGGCTGCCATGGTTCAACGGGGCCCATCAGCATCAACCCGGCAACTGGCAAACCTTATGGTGCGAGCTTTCCCGTGGTAACAGTTGAAGACTGGGTGGAGTCGCAGGCGCACCTGGCCGATAAGCTTGGCATTAATCAATTTGCTGCAGTGCTTGGCGGCAGCTTGGGCGGGATGCAAGCGCTGCAATGGTCGCTGGCATATCCTGGACGTGTGCGACATGTACTGGCGATTGCCTCGGCACCTCGCTTGACCGCACAAAATATCGCGTTCAATGATGTAGCTCGCAATGCGATTTTGACTGATCCTGATTTCTACGGCGGTAATTATTATGAACACGGCGTGGTGCCTACGCGTGGCTTACGCTTAGCGCGCATGCTGGGGCATATCACCTACCTTTCCAACGATGCAATGGCGGATAAATTCGGGCGTGGGCTGCGCTCCGATAAATACAGCTACAGCTATGATATCGATTTCGAAATCGAGTCTTACCTGCGCTATCAAGGCGACAAGTTCGCCGCATATTTTGACGCTAACACCTATTTGCTTATGACCAAGGCGCTGGATTATTTTGATCCCGCCCGGGAATACAATGATGACCTGAATAAAGCTTTCGCCGCTGCTCGCGCAAATTTTTTAGTATTGTCATTTACCACCGACTGGCGCTTTGCACCGGAGCGTTCGCGCGCCATCGTCAAAGCACTGCTTCATAACCGCCTTAAAGTAAGCTACGCTGAGATTACCTCGACGCATGGGCATGATTCTTTTCTGATGCAGCATACGCATTACCATAATGTGATGCGCGCTTACTTCGACAATATTGCCAGCGAGTTTACTGCATGAGCACGCACGATCACTCCACTCTCACCGCGACCCGCCCTGACTTTGCTGCAATAGCGGCATGGATTCCGCCGGGCGCTTCAGTTCTGGACTTGGGTTGCGGTGATGGCAGCCTGCTGCGTTATTTGCAGGGTACGAGCAAGGTACAGGGCTACGGAGTGGAAATCAGCGACGATAACATCGTGGCATGTATCCAGAATCAAGTGAATGTCATTCAAGGCGACTTGGAATCGGGACTTTCCGGCTTTGAAAGTAATGCCTTTGATTATGTCATCCTGTCGCAGACGCTACAGGCCACTCGTCACACGGAACCTCTGATGCAGGAAATGCTGCGCGTGGGACGTGAGGGCATAGTCAGCTTTCCCAATTTCGGCTACTGGCGGAACCGTATGAACATATTGCAAGGCAATATGCCAGTGTCTGAAGATCTGCCCTATCAGTGGTATGACACACCCAATATTCATCTGTGCACGCTGCATGACTTTGAGACATTCTGCCACGATAACAAGATGACCATTCTTGACCGTCGCGTCATGACAGGCGATAGCGAGATAAAACTATTACCTAATCTGTTAGGCAGTACAGCGGTGTATCGCTTCAAGCGTGCTGTTTAATCCATGAGTGTGATCGCGCAGCTGTTCACGCGGCGCATGTTGATTTGTGTATTCACAGGCTTCAGCTCCGGCCTGCCGTTGTACCTGTTGTTCAATTTGGTACCCGCCTGGCTGCGTAGTGAGCAAGTTGATCTCAAAACCATCGGGCTATTCGCGCTGATCCAGTTTCCCTATACCTGGAAATTCCTGTGGTCGCCACTGCTGGACCGCTATGTCCTGCCTGTCCTTGGGCGCAGGCGCGGCTGGATGCTGCTCACCCAGCTGGGTTTATTGGCAGTAATTGCCTCGATGGGTGCGTTTTCACCGCAAAGCGATTTACGAACTATTGCCTACATTGCAACGCTATTGGCATTTCTGAGCGCTACTCAGGACATCGTGCTCGATGCCTACCGGCGCGAATTGCTGGAGGAAAGTGAACTGGGATTGGGCAATGCAGTGCATGTAAATGCCTATCGCATCGCTGGCTTGGTGCCGGGTTCACTGTCACTGATCCTGGCAGATTTCATGCCGTGGAGCATAGTGTTTATCATCACAGCGTTGTTCATGTTGCCCGGCATGGCGATGACGCTAATGGTGAAAGAGCCATTAAATATTAACCCGCCGAAATCCCTGCGTGATGCGGTTGTCGAACCTTTTCACGAATTCATCACTCGGCATGGTTGGCGCAGCGCGCTGCTAATCCTCTCCTTTCTGTTCTTTTACAAACTCGGCGACAGCATGTGCACCGCGCTGGCCACCCCGTTCTACATGGATATGGGATTCTCTAAAACACAGATCGGCCTGATCGCCAAGAATGCGGGACTGTGGCCCGCTGTAATTGGCGGTTTGCTTGGCGGATTATGGATGGTAAGGATCGGCATCAACCGCGCCTTGTGGTTGTTTGGGGTAGTTCAAGTGGTATCAATCTTTGGTTTCTTCTGGCTAGCATCGGTTGGGTATCATGCCGAAATTACCACCGTGGAACTCACTCAACTCGCCATAGTGATTGGCATAGAAGCCTTGGGCGTGGGGCTAGGTACAGCCGCATTTGTCGCCTTCATTGCGCGCACCACCCATCCCGCCTACACCGCCACGCAATTCGCGCTGTTTACCAGCCTCGCAGCTATGCCACGCACCTTCGCCAACGCAGCGACTGGCTGGTTGGTGGAAGCAATCGGCTGGACGGGATTTTTTTTGCTGTGCGCACTTCTGGCACTGCCAGGAATGGTATTGCTATTAAAAGTGGCGCCGTGGAATGGGTCGAATTCATTACGGATACCTTGAGCCCCAAAAATCCATCTCATACGATCAGTTTAGTGAGGCAATCACATGAAAATCGGCATACCCAAAGAAATCAAAGCTAACGAAAGTCGTGTCGCACTGGTCCCATCCGGCGCAGAATCGCTTATTGCGGCGGGGCATTCTGTGCTGGTCGAGGCAGGCGCAGGATTGGGTAGTGATTTCAGTGACGAGCAGTATCTTGCTGTAGGTGCTTGTATCGTCCCAGATGCCGACACAATATGGGCGGATGCCGATCTGATTGTTAAAGTTAAAGAACCGATTGAGCCAGAATGGCAGTACCTCAAGCCTGGTCAAACAGTGTTCACCTATTTTCACTTTGCCGCTGATGAAAAACTAACCCAAGCGCATCTGGATTCTGGCGCAACTTGCATCGCTTACGAAACGATTGAATTGCCTTCACGCGAATTACCACTGCTTACACCAATGTCCGAAGTCGCCGGACGCATGGCCGTGCATGAAGGGGCCAAATATCTCGAAAAATTATATGGTGGACGGGGCGTTCTGCTAGGTGGTGTCCCCGGTGTGCCACCCGCGCATGTTGTCATCCTCGGCGGCGGCGTAGTGGGTATGAATGCCGCCAAAATGGCAGCAGGTCTGGGCGCGAGCGTCACCATCCTCGACATTTCACTGGAGCGGCTGCGCCATCTTAGCGATGTCATGCCCGCTAACGTACAATTGGTTTTTTCCAATCGACACAATCTGCTGGAACAAATTGCCACCGCCGATCTTGTCATCGGCGGGGTGTTAGTCACCGGAGCCATTGCGCCCAAGCTGATACGCTACGATGATCTCAAGACCATGCGCCAAGGCTCGGTGATTGTGGATGTTGCAGTGGATCAAGGCGGCTGCATTGAAACAACCCATCCCACCACGCACGAGAACCCTATTTATATGGTCGAGGGTGTAATTCACTATGCTGTTGCGAACATGCCCGGCGCCGTACCACGCACCTCTACGCTGGCGCTAACCAATGCAACTTTGCCTTATGTGCTGCAATTGGCAAATAAAGGCTGGAAGCAGGCACTTAAGGATAGCCCTGCGTTGCGCAAAGGACTCAATATCGTGAATGGAAAAATTACTCATCACGCTGTCGCGAAGGCATTCGGAATGCTTGCCCACGCACCGGAAAATTTCCTCGATTAATTCCTCAATTAATTCATGGCTCGCCAGCCTCCAGCCAGCGATTTTATCGGGCTGGGAGTCGTGGCAAGTTGTGCGACGGCCTCACCCTCATGGAACATCCACAATGTGCCCGGCATCATGGCTTGCCAAGGCTCGTTGTCAGTCAGCGGCACGGTGGCGATGATGGCCACGCGATCATTAGGCGTGGTCACGTGGCTGAAATCAACTGTCATATCCTCATCCTTGAGATGCGCCACATTGAATGGGCTGTGGCGGATAAGGTAGTTTAATTCGGTAGCGCAATGCGCAAAAAGGCATTCGCCGTTAGACAATAGATAGTTAAAGATGCCCATGCCAGCAAGTTGATCTGTTAGCTCATGCAATGCAGCAAACAGAACGTCACGTGTTGGCGGTGTGTCATTAAAACGAATTCTCAGACTTTGCAGCAACCAGCAAAAAATACGTTCACTATCAGTATTTCCCACAGGAACAAAGCCACCATATAACTCAGGCTGGAATTGCGGTAAATTACCGTTGTGCGCAAAAACCCAGTACCGACCCCACAGCTCGCGCACAAACGGATGGGTATTTTCCAACGACACCAGGCCTTGTGTCGCCTTACGAATATGCGCAATGACGTTAAGGGAATGGATAGGATAGTTTCGCACCAGTTCAGCGATAGGCGATTGGGCTGAAGGTTTTGGATCCAAAAATAGCCGCACCCCCTTGCCCTCGAAAAAAGCGATGCCCCAGCCATCAGCATGTACGCCCGTTTCTCCCCCCCGTTTCTGGAAGCCGGTGAAGGAAAAACAAATATCAGTGGGGACATTGCAGTTCATGCCGAGCAGTTCGCACATATCTCAACTCCTGACCTAACCAGGTTGTAAGTGTATTGCATCTCAGCGCATCGTGCTTATTCCAAAATAAGATAAGGAAAGCTGAGTTTATGATTTTTATGAGGGCACTGGCATCTGTACACTGTTCCGAGCTCAAATTTTTTACTCGTGCCTTGTCTTGCTTAGAAACTTGAATTTTTAGAGGCGCCCTATATATTGTTCAGCTCACTAAGCAGCGTTCAGTTTTTCCAGCAACTCACGTATTTTTAGCGGATCGTTAGCGCGCAATATCCTTTGCGTCAGCGTTACAATATCTGGCAAGCTTGTGGTAAGAACGCACTGTTTAACGCAGAGCAGTTGCGCTGAATTCATGGAGAATTGACGCAAGCCGAGGCCGAGCAGCAGACGAGCGTATTCGACATTACCAGCCATTTCTCCGCACACCGAAATCGGAATGCCAGCCTTATTGGCGTTACCAATGACGTGCGCCAGTAGGTATAGAACAGCGGGATGCAACGGATCATACAGGTGGGCCACTTCCTCATCTGTGCGGTCTATTGCCAGCGTATACTGGATCAAATCATTGGTGCCGATGGAGAGGAAATCCAGCTTCTTGATAAACACATCGAGCACCAGAGCGGCTGCAGGAATTTCTATCATGCCGCCAATTTGTATTTCACGATTATAAGGGATGCCCTCATCATCCAGGCTTTGCTTGGCATTGACGATGAATTGCAAGGTCTGGTTAATCTCCGACACACCGGAAAGCATTGGAATCAGTATTTTTACGTTGCCATAGTGCGAGGCGCGTAGCAATGCACGTAATTGAGTGCGAAACAATTGCGGCTCAACCAGGCACAGCCGGATAGCACGCAGCCCCAGTGCGGGGTTGCTGGCAACGCGTTGGACACCCTCAAGCTGTTTGTCCGCACCGAGGTCGAAGGTGCGAATGGTTACAGGCAGTCCTTTCATTCCTTCTGCCACAGCGCGGTAAGCTACAAATTGCTCTTCTTCATCCGGCAGGATGTCACGATTGAGGAACAGAAATTCACTGCGAAATAACCCTATGCCGGTGGCGCCATTTTCATAAACTTCCGCCAAGTCGTTTGGAAGCTCAATATTCGCGTGCAGCTCAATGGCGGTGCCGTCAAGTGTGTTGGCGGGCGTGGATTTGAGGCATTTAAGTTTTTTCCGATTTTCTTCCCATTGGCTCTGAAGCAGTTTGTATTCGACAAGAACTTGCTCGTCCGGGTTAACAATAACGACACCTTGCCCACCATCCACAATGAGCAGATCATTCTCACGTATCAACTGGCGCGCACGATGCAAACCTACCACACATGGCGTACTCAGGCCGCGCGCTATAATGGCGGTGTGCGAGGTGGCACCGCCCAAATCAGTAAGGATAGCGGCAAATTGATGCGGTTTGAGCTGAATCAAGTCAGCCGGACTGACATCATGCGCTATCAAAATCATTCTCACGTCAGGCCTGGCGGCAGGCGGCACACTGCCCGGCTGGCCGGTAAGCTTTTTAAGCACGCGCTCCACCACCTGCACTACGTCAGTTTTGCGCTCGCGCAGGTAGGAATCGTCGAACGCCTCAAACTCAGCCACCAGCGCATCCATCTGCATTTTGAGCGCCCATTCTGCATTGCACTGCTCGCGCTCTATCATTTCGCGCGATGCCAGGTTGATGTGTTCGTCGGCCAATATCATCAGGTGCAGATCAAGAAAAGCATCGAACTCGGCAGCTGCGTGCAGCGGACGATTCCCGCGCAACCCGGCCAGTTCCTGACGTGTGCTTTCCATCGCAGCGTCGAAGCGCGCAACTTCCTCATGCACCAGCTGCTTGGGCATCACATAGTGCACAACTTCCAGCACTGTGTGCGAAAGAAGATGAGCATAGCCGATGGCGATGCCACTGGAGACTGGAATGCCATGCAGGGTGAAGCTCATTCGGCTTCTCCAAAATAATCATTAATCAGGGCAACGATTGCATCCATCGCCTCCCTCTCTTTTTCGCCGCTGGTTTCGATGTTGATGGTACTGCCCTTGGCAGCGGCCAGCATCATTACACCCATAATACTTTTTGCGTTCACGCGCCGACCTGCACGTGACATCCATACCTCGCAGGGAAACTTTGAGGCAAGCTGAGTCAGCTTGGACGAGGCGCGTGCATGTAACCCCAACTTGTTAATGATTAGTGCATCTTGGTTCAACATGACATCCCTCATCAGCATCCATTAAAACAATACATTCGCGCCCGCCTTCCAGCGCCTTCTGAGCAACTTCGGCCAGCGGCTTATGGCTATAGCAAACTGCGCGCAACAGCATAGGCAGGTTTACTCCAGTCACACCTACTGCTCGGCCAGGCTGAAACAGCCGTCGTCCGATATTGCACGGGGTCGAGCCACATAGGTCGGATAACACTAACACACCTTCCCCTGTGTCCAATTGCGCCATAAGCGCCCGTCCTTCGTCTTCTTTACGCTGAGGGTCGTCATCTGCCAGTACCGACAATACCTTCAGATTAGGCGACACATCGCCCATGACATGCCGTACGCAATCCACCAGGCTATCACCGAGACCATTATGGGTTATCAATAAAATTCCGATCACTTCAAATAACTCCTAAACGATAAACTTATAATAAGAGAAAACAATCAGCAGAAACGCCCCAATAATAAATTGCACAATAGCTTATATCGGGATACGGTTCTGCATATCGTCGTAATCATGGCTCAACCTTCGTGAGAGTGGTTTTGGCTGTGAATTCTAGCCGCTTCTGTAGTTCGGCGGTAAGATGCACCGTGCCACTGTCATCAATCAACAGCGCTTCCGTTAAATTTATTTTTTTCGCTGCACTACGCCAGCCTTGGCTTCCCGAGATAAATAATGGTTTGGATGTGGCATCAGATAACACACCGGCACGTGCACCATGCGTTAGCACGGTGACTGCCTGTACCCCCTGCACCGGCCTTCCGTTGCGCGGGTCGATCAGGTGACAATAGCGTTTATTGTCCACCATAAAATAGCGCTGGTAATCACCAGAGGTGCCGATAGCCTCTCCGTCATGCAATTCCAGAGTAGCAATCGGTCCCGGCTGACGCGGATGCTGGATGCCGACGCGCCAGGAACGTGAGCCATGCGTGCCTATCGCCAGCACATTGCCGCCGATATTGATCAGCGCATTGCGAATTCCCTGCTGCTTCAGCAACGTCGCGGCACGATCCAAAGCATAGCCCTTGGCATAACCACCTAAATCGAGCTGCACCGCAACATTGCGACTTCCAATCCGCCCTCCTTTTCCGCCTGTGGGAAAGGGACTGATGGAAAAATAAATATCGCTCATCTGTGGATGTGCTGAAACTAGTGCAGCAAGCTGATTTTCATCCGGTAGCATGGGCTTGAATTCGTTGGCGTGAAAGCCCCATAACTTCACCATGCTTCCAATGGCGGGATTAAACAGCCCATCGGACTGCGCGGAAAGTTGGACAGCGTCCGTCAGCATGGAGGTAAGTTCAGTCGCAACTTCACTGCTCTCTCCTTTAGCAAAGGCAGCATTCAATTCGCTTAACGCGCTGGGTTTCCAGGCGTGCAGAAGATCATGCAGTCGCTGAAATTCATGCATCACAGACGACACGGACTGTTTGGCACGCGCCTCGTCTTCGCCATACACGCTAACTTCAACAAGCGTGCCAAACACATAACCTTGTTCCTGATATAACGGTTCCTTACCGCAGGCGGAGAGGAAAAATACCACCGTAATCGGAAAAAAAAGTGCAACAAGCCATCGCGCGCAAAAAGTAACCATACAAACACAGAAACGCAGAGATCTGCCTAAGTAATTAGCAGATTTTTTCACATCTCTGGGCCAACAAAAGACCTTTAACGTTTGCCCTTGTTTTTCTCTCTGTCTCTGCGCTTTTGTGGTGAAAGTATCTTGAATCACGCTTCCATTTCTTCCAACTCTAACGCCGCCGCCAGCAGTGCAATTCTAGCCACGACAGCGTATGCGTAGAAGCGGTTCGGCGTGTCGTCCGGTGCACAATCCGGATTAGGCAGAATGCAGCTGGTATCAAACGCCAGCGGAACAAAGTGCATGCCCGGTGCATTGAGATTTTCATCCACGGCACGCCCGGTATGCACGCGATAAAAACCGCCCACCACGAAATGATCGACCATATACACCACCGGCTCGGCTACTGCATCATTAATGCTCTCAAAGGTATATACACCTTCCTGCACCAGCACGTCGGAAACGTGCATTCCTTCCTTCACCACAGCCATTTTGTTGCGTTGTTTGCGGTTGAGGCTCCGTACTTCGCTGGCGTCCTTCACCGTCATGATGCCCATGCCGTAAGTGCCGGCATCGGCCTTGACGATAACAAACGGGGCTTCCTTGACGCCGTATTCAGCATACTTCACTCGCATCTTCTGCAGAATGCTGTCCACATGTGTGGCCAAACATTCCTCACTGGCGCTCTGCTTAAAATCAACCTGACCGCAGCTGGCAAAATAGGGATTAATCAGCCAGGGATCTATGTCGAGTAGCCGGGCAAACTCGGCTGCAACGCGGTCATACGCGCTGAAATGCTGCGACTTCCGCCGCGTGGTCCAACCCGCCGCCAGTGGTGGAAGCGTGGTCTGCTCCAGATCTTTCAGTATGTCCGGCACCCCGGCGGAAAGATCATTATTGAGCAGCACCACGCAGGGGTCGAAATTGTCCAGCACCAAGCGATTGCCTTTACGCTGCAACGGTTCCAGCGTGAGCGCGCTGCCATTGGGCAATGCCAGTTTGGTGGGCTGAGTAATTTCCGGCAACATGCTGCCAATACGCACATTCATACCCGCCCGTTTAAGAATCAGGGCGAGCTGAGCCACGTTTTGCAGGTAAAACATGTTACGTGTGTGGTTCTCGGGGATCAGTAGTACTCCGCGAGCTTCCGGGCAAATTTTTTCAATTGCACTCTGTGCAGCTTGCACACACAGCGGCAAAAAATCTGGATTAAGGTTGTTAAAGCCGCCCGGAAACAAATTGGTATCTACCGGCGCCAGCTTGAAACCACTATTGCGCAAATCCACCGAGGCGTAGAACGGAATGGTGCGCTCTGCCCATTGCGAGCGAAACCAGTGCTCGATAGTGGGTTGTGCGTCGAGCATGCGCCGCTCAAGATCAAGTAATGGGCCATTCAGGGCAGTAGTAAGATGTGGAATCATAGTGTCTTTATGTGAACTATTAAGAAGAAATGCAAAGCGGGCATTGTAGCCCAGCCGCCCTGACCGGTGTGAGCCGCACACATGGTAGAATGTGCGCCTTAATTTTTAGAGTACGCCATGTTATCCACCGCTAATATCACTATGCAATTCGGCGCCAAGCCGCTGTTCGAAAACGTTTCCGTAAAATTCGGCGATGGCAATCGCTATGGCCTGATCGGCGCAAATGGCTGCGGCAAATCCACTTTCATGAAAATTTTGGGCGGAGATCTGGCGCCAACTTCCGGTAACGTAATGCTGGACAAGGGCGAACGCCTGGGCAAGCTGCGCCAGGATCAGTTCGCCTTTGAGGACAATACAGTATCAGAAGTAGTAATGATGGGGCACGCCGAAATGTGGGAAGTAATGGCGGAACGCGATGCAATCTATGCCAACCCGGATGCCAGCGAAGAAGATTATATGCACGCCGCCAACCTTGAGGCGAAATTCGCCGAATTCGATGGCTACACTGCCGAAGCGCGCGCGGGCGAATTATTGAACGGTGTGGGCATACCGCAAGAACTGCACAATGGGCTAATGCGTGCGGTAGCGCCGGGTTTTAAATTGCGTGTGTTATTAGCTCAAGCGCTGTTTGCCGATCCTGAAATTTTGTTGCTGGACGAACCGACCAACAACCTCGACATCAACACCATACGTTGGCTGGAAGACTTGCTGAACGCCCGCAAAAGCACCATGGTGATCATCTCGCATGATCGCCATTTCCTGAACAGCGTATGTACCCATATGTCCGATCTGGACTACGGCAAAATCACCACTTTTCCCGGCAATTATGACAATTACATGCTTGCCTCCTTGACAGTGCGCACGCAACTTGCCACCGATAACGCCCGCGCCAAGGAAAAGGTTGCTGAGTTAAAAGCTTTCGTGGCTCGTTTCTCGGCAAATGCATCGAAGTCAACCCAGGCGCAATCCAGGGCGAAACAGATAGACAAAATAAAAATTGAAGACATTAAGCCATCTAGCCGCCAGTATCCCTTCATCCGCTTTGACTATGATGAGCGCGAGAAACTGCATCGCGTTGCAGTGGAAGTACAACACATGAGCAAGGGTTTTGATCGCCCGCTATTTTCTAATTTTAATTTCCGTGTTGAGGCCGGTGAGCGAGTCGCCATCATCGGCCCCAACGGTATTGGAAAGACTACGTTACTACGCTGCCTGGCGGGCGATCTTGAAGTAGATAACGGCACCATTAAATGGACAGACAAGGCCAACGTCGGGTACTTCGCACAAGATCACGCGCATGAATTCGCCAAAGATGTCGTCCTTACCGATTGGATGACCTATTGGAGACGCGAGGGAGATGACGACCAAAAGGTACGCAGCGTTCTCGGTCGTTTGCTGTTCTCCGGCGACGATGTCAAAAAAAGCGTCAAAGTTCTTTCCGGTGGCGAGAAGGGGCGCATGATGTTCGGCAAACTAATGCTGCAAAGACCCAACGTATTGTTGATGGATGAGCCAACCAACCACCTTGACATGGAATCCATCGAGTCGCTCAACACCGCATTGACTGAGTACAAAGGCACGCTGATATTTGTCAGCCATGACCGCGAATTTGTGACTTCACTCGCCACACGCATTATCGAAATCACCCCACAAGGTGTATCCGATTATCATGGTACCTATGAGGAATATCTACGTGATCAGGGCGTGGCAACATGAATCCACTCGTAGCGTTACACTGACATACCCTGCCAAAATGAAGAAGATTCACGTTATTTCGGCCAGACATGCACAGAAAGGGGCGCTCAATTTATGAGCAACAACTTAAACCAGTTCCAGCATTTGCCAATGCGGCGAAAGAGCAAGCCTTGCACAAGAGCATCGGTGCCGCAGCTTTCTTACTGATTCTGAAGGAACAACTCCCGCCTCTTTACGTTTGTTCAAAACCTTCAGCTCTATAAATCTGCGCATACGGTCTTTTTATGTGGCAAAACTTCAAGGTCATGCAATAAATTTTTTAACCAGCTTCAGCCTTCTTATTTCGTCGTCAATTGCTGAAACCTCAGTCTTCGATGATATGAAAGTCAATAGTTCATGATGTTTTTCATACTTAAATGGATTTTGCAGGAAAAATCTAAGCAAATGTTCAATATACTGACACATTTGAAAATTCTTCAATTCAACATTAGGTCGCCTTTCCCCAGCATGAACATTGATATTTCTCGCGCTACGCAGTGACTGAAGAATTGCTTTCTCGACTGCTCGATCCTTATAAAAGAAAGACACCCTTTTTATAATAGTCTTAGCGTCATCTGCATCCGTAATTAGCTCTAATGTCAGCCAAAGTTTCATGAACCGAAACTCATGATCACTCTGATCTAAAGCATTTATGTAGCTCACAAAAATTTTATGAAGAAAATCCCTATACTTAATGTTTTTATTATTTAATAGATTCAAAAACTTCCCTATGTGTAAGTCAGCTGTATCGAAATTCTTTATCTGGATAGCTATATCATTTGATTGCTTCTGCTCATACCACAAGCCATCCCAAGCGCTCTTCCCATTTGATAAATGAAGTGTGTGAGCCAGACCCAATGTAACAACGCTATCTGATGGAAATTTCTGTGAGTTGTTGTATGCAAAAATATTCATGTCCTTTTGGACTTGTAGCTGCCAAATAGATCTAACCAAATCTACGGCTTTCATGGCTTTCATGTAGGCTGTTTGATAGTTTGCAGCCTCTAACGATACGCTTAAAAAGGTGAAATCCTTTTCGTCGGATAAGCCACTATTTGGGTTAGGATACTTTTCAAGCAAATTTTGTCTACTAGACGCATATTTTCTCGGAATATCTTTACTAAAGTTCAAAACATAGCCATTTACATATCTTCTTCTTGGCAGCGAAGTGCTATTTAAACCAATTGATGTAATTAGCGTGTAATGAATTTTGTTTTTAAGATGGAAATTACAGTTTTCCTCAAACTTTCTCAAAATTGCATTTCGGTTTGCCAATTGCTGATCAGTCTTATATGCGCTGAACACCGCATTTTTAAACTCTCTAAATAGGACATCATGATCGAGAATAAAACTATGGCTTATGTTGCCAAAAAGAGCGTCAACGAGAAAATCTACGTCTATGGTGTGACTAACCTTGCCATCGTTGGTCAGACTGAGGAAGGCTTTTATCTTTTCTATTAAAACTTTCGCGTCCATGTCAGCATTATCAGTTTGCGGCTTCGGGACGATCGATACCCATTTCGCGTTCATCAGTTACCTCTCATCCAACATTTTATATAAGACTGACATTCTTTGACTTTACGAAAGAGGCACCAATAACCAGCACCAATAACCAGCACAATTAAGCTCTGCTCATGGCACGAGCTACGGACGAGGAGCTACCCAGCCGATAGGCCACCGTCTATCGTTGAAGGTTTAAAAAAATCATGAGTAACTGCTCTTAGCGGTTAACGGACATCGTCTATCTGATGTTGCTATATCAAGACTCAATTTTTGACACACACAGTCAGTTTATTATCGTCGCGCGCTGGTCCCTTGCATCGAATTATTCAAAGACTATTGTGCCAGCCATTTTAAGGAAAATTTTTCCAACTCAGCATCAACCATTTTGTTTTCCAAGTTGGCACAGCAGGGCTAACCCAGCTGCGTTTTGTAAATCTGCCGATCGACTAATTGCTGAAATTTGCTTGCGCGGACAGCTGCTATTAATTGTCCGAACATTAGTGTTGACCGCAAAGCTAGGCGATTCATGCACTCGCCTGTCCCAGATTTTCCGAAATAGCACACTCTTCGCCGTCACAACCAACGCGCCCTTCAGCGTTTTGCTCTTGATATTGATTACTATTGGGATCGATCGCAGTCTCACTCACCAGTTGGCCAATCGTTGCTCCAACACGCAAATCATCTATACGACCGAAGTGGTTGAGTCGGATGCACCCTTGTCGGTCCAGAATAATCAGCGTGGGTGTGCCCCTCATATTAAATGCTTCCATCGTATGTGGAATATTGCCTGTTGTTGATGGTCGATCCACAGCAACTGGGAAACGGATACGGTATTCATAAAGAAACGCCTGTAAAGCCACGGGGGTCATTGCGCTATGGTGCTCAAAGACACTGTGAATACCGATCACGGCAATATCTGCTGCCGGAAAAGTTTCATGGATAGCCGCAGCCTGTGGCAGACCATGTGACACACAACCGGGACATAGCATCTGGAATGCGTGCAGTACGACCACGCGTCCACGTAATTCCGCAAGCGTAATGGAACGTAGCGTATTAAGCCATTGAGATACTTGTAGTTCTGGAGCTACTGGGTTGATATTAGTCATACAATTATTCCTGAGTTAGGCAATTTACTCGGCCATTAAATAGTTTCAAGCGGCATATTTTACGCGTGGGTCTTGAAAGATAAAAAACGACGCGTCTTAGGTTGCTTTCCAGCATCATGATGTGATCCGTAGTTCCGCTGCTTGTGAAAGGTTACCCTCTTTAATTCGATGCATTATTGTCTTGACTGAGGGGTCCACTATAGATTTTTTTATCTATTTTAAAATTTTAGCTTCTATAGAATATCGTTCTAAGGCTATGCGCTGCAGATTATCTCTAAGTTTGTAAGTTCTTGATGGGCAAAACCAAGCCACCGCTAGCTGCTGCACGATGAGGTGATAAATGAAACAACTGCTACTTTCTATATTTACTGTTCTATTGCTGAGTGTTAGTACTGCGTGGGCGGAGCCGTACGAAGATTACAATGCTGCTCATGCTGCATATAAGAGAGGTGACTACACAGAAGCTCTCAAATTGTACCGGTTATATGAATCTCAGGGGAATACAGATTATCAAAACATTATTGGCTTGATGTATCAAATGGGAAAGGGCGTTGAGCAGGACTATGGACAGGCTCTTGTCTGGTTCAGAAAAGCAGCATCGCAAGGGGATGCAGATGCACAATTGAATCTCGGCGACTTGTATAACAAGGGCAAGGGCGTTGTGCAAGACGACACAGAAGCACTCAAGTGGTGGCGCCTGGCAGCAGTACAAAGGGTTGCAATTGCACAATACAATCTTGGTGTGATGTATAACAATGGTCACGGTGTTACGCAGGACTACGCAGAAGCAGTCAAGTGGTATCGTCTGGCAGCAACGCAAGGGTATGCGAAGGCGCAATACAATCTTGGCTTGATGTATTACAAAGGTAAGGGCGTTGCGCAGGACTACGCAGGAGCACTCAGTTGGTATCGCCTAGCAGCAACGCAAGGATATGCAAAGGCGCAATACAATCTTGGCTTAGTTTATGACAACGGGCAGGGCATTACGCAGGACTACACAGAAGCACTTAGTTGGTATCGCCTAGCAGCAACGCAAGGATATGCAGATGCACAATTGAATCTTGGCTTGATGTATAGCAAAAGTAAGGGCGTTGCGCAGGACTACGCAGAAGCACTCAAGTGGTGGCGCCTGGCAGCAGTACAAAGGGTTGCAATTGCACAATACAATCTTGGTGTGATGTATGACAATGGGCACGGTGTTACGCAGGACTACGCAGAAGCACTCAGGTGGTATCGCCTAGCAGCAACGCAAGGTTATGCAGATGCACAATTGAATCTTGGCGACTTGTATTACGATGGGAAAGGCGTAACGCAGAATTATGGTGAAGCACTCAAGTGGTATCGGCAAGCTGCGGCGCAGGGAGATAGGAATGCTCAATACAATGTTGGTGTGATGTACGACAATGGGCACGGTGTTGCGCAGGACTACGCAGAAGCAGTCAAGTGGTATCGTCTGGCAGCAGTTCAAGGGGATGCGGATGCACAATTGAATCTTGGCGACTTGTATTCCGAAGGAAAAGGCGTTGCGCAGGACTACGCAGAAGCAGTCAAATGGTATCGATTAGCAGCAGCACAGGGGGATGCAAGTGCTCAAAACAACCTCGGGGCCATGTATGACAATGGGCATGGTGTTGCGCTGGACTATATTCTCGCACACATGTGGTTCAATCTTGGCGCTACATTGGGCGATGCAAATGCGATGAGGAATCGCGACCTTGTTGCAGAAAAAATGTCATCACAGCAAATTACAAAAGCACAGAAAATGGCAAGTGAATGTCAGCAGAAAAATTTCAAAGGATGCGATTGAAGAATTTATCAGCTCGATGCAGTTCGAGAATAACTAATGTACGATATTGTATGCAGCACAGCCCCGTAAAACGAGTTTGAGACTTGCTCGTGCAGCGACCGAAACTTACCCGTGAATTCATTTTATTTTCTCTCAAGGACTAACAGCACAAACGAATTTTTGACAGAAATTTTCTAATTCGACAGAATTTAACAAATGAGATACTGTCATATAGCGAGGAGAGGGCAGAACAAGGATTGTTGACAAATGTAGTGAGACAGAAAAACTCACTCAGGAATTGAGGCAATAACGGGGCAGCGCCGATCCGCTGCATGTAAATGGTTACCCTCTTAAACTAGATACATTATTGTCTTGGTTCAGGGGTTCACGGTAGGAGGAATGTCAATGTACAGAATTATATTGGCTTTACTCAGCATAATTGCTGCTTCAGCCTCGGCACGGACTATTCCGCAGACCATTACTCCTAATGTCACATCGAGATTGTTGTCTACCCCAAATATCACACAAGGACTGCTGTCCACCCAAAATATCACACCAGGATTGCTGTCTACTCCCAATATCACATCGGGCCTGCTTTCGTCCCCACAGTTCTCTACTCCTCATCCTATCTTTATTCCTCACACTTTTTCTACTCCAGGAAATTTAAATCAAGCTATTCCGATTCCAGAGACTTCTACTCCATTTATTCCAACACCATAGATTTTTGTAAATAGTGGTGTAAAAACATGTTATTGAAGCATACTTACTTTCGCGTCGGTCGCGGAATAAAAGTGAATCAACTCAATGCCTATAAGCTGACGCATTTTGCGTCCTGCGAAAGGCAGAAAAAACGTACAGTAAACTCTATGTAAATATTAGATGTGCGGTGATGGTGGAAGGAAAAAAACGAACGCAAAAGTATAAGCTTTATTTATGGATCAAGACAGAAACGCTTCGTGATTTTCATCTGTAAAAGAATATTTTTTGCACTGATTGCCGCGCTGTTCAAGTGATGCGGAAAGTAAGTAAATACTATTCAGGTTAATGTGAACATAACAAGGGACTAAATACATATCAAGAATATGGCCAAGAAATCCTTTCCACTGTCCAAGGTCTATGGCTTACTTGAGCCTGGGCCAGTCGTCATGGTCACGATCGCCCGCGGTGGGCATCCAAACATCATGACCATGTCGTGGCACACCATGATCGAGTTTGAGCCGCCGCTATGGGTTGCGTCATCAGCAATCGCAACTATTCCTTCGGTCTGTTGAAAGCAACCAAAGAATGTGTCATTAATATTCCTATGGTGGAGATGGCTGAAAAAGTCGTGGGCTGCGGCAATACATCAGGTGCGAACATAGACAAGTTCGATATGTTCAGCCTCACGCCCAAACCTGCTGCACGAGTCGGCGCACCTCTCATCGATGAGTGCTATGCAAATCTCGAGTGTCGGGTGGCCGACACAAGGATGGTGGCCAAGTATTGTTTATTTGTTGTTGAAGTCATCAAGGCATGGATCGACCCCGCGGTGAAAGACCCGAAAACAATTCATCATCTTGGGAGCGGCAACTTTATGGTTGCCGGTGAAAAGATCAAGCTAAAGTCAAAGATGAAGTAACGCCAAGATGTCTCTTCTGGACTGCTTGCTGGTTAGGCGTTTAAATATTTAATTTTGTGACTGTTTAAAAATGGAGGGATCGAGCTGGTGTCTCTGGAGTAATTTATAAAACTCGGTTCGGTTGCGTTTGGCTAAACCCGCAGCTTTAGTCACATTACCTGCCGTAATTTTTAGCACACGTACCAGATAATCTCTTTCGAAGTTCCTGCGCGCATCTTCGAACGAAACTAACCCTTCTTCTTCTTTTTGCATGGCATCGTATACCAGCACGGGTGAAATGAGTGGAGCAGTGCTTAAAACAACGCATTGTTCAACAATATTCATCAGTTGTCGCACGTTGCCAGGCCAAGAGGCGCGTACCAGCATTTCCATTGCATCAGGAGAAAATCCATTAATCTCTTTATCGTATTTTGCGCAAAGCAAGCTGAGAAAATGGTTTGCCAGCAAAGGGATATCTTCACGCCGTTGTGACAATGCTGGAATTGTCAGCGCTACAACTTTTAGTCGATAATAAAGATCTTCGCGAAAGCTGCCTGTACCGATTTCAGCCAGAAGATCACGGTGGGTAGCAGAAATAATGCGTACATCCACTGGAATTGTCTGTGCCGATCCTACAGGGCGTACTTGTCTTTCTTGGAGAACTCGTAGTAACTTGACCTGGAGCGGAAGCGGCATATCGCCAATTTCATCAAGAAGAAGCGTGCCCCCCTCTGCCAATTGAAATAATCCCTTGTGATCTCGAACAGCGCCGGTAAACGCGCCTTTGACGTGCCCAAATAATTCTGATTCCAATAACTGTTCGGGAATTGCAGCACAGTTGACGGCTACAAACGGCCGATGATGGCGCTTGGATGCATCGTGAATGGCATGGGCAAACAATTCCTTGCCGGCACCACTTTCTCCGTAAATAAGCACGCTTGCATCGCCTTTTGCGACGAGCTCTGCTTTTGTGAGGATATCCTCCATCACGGCGCTTTGTGTGATGATATCTTTGCGCCACGGCGCTTGAAATTCTTCTTTTTGGAGCGCAGTGCCAGGTACCAGTCTGAGAGCCTGAACAACCTGGGCCAGCAGAATTTTACTATCGAAAGGTTTGGTCAGATAGCCAAACACACCTCGCTGCGTTGCAGCAACGGCATCAGGTATAGTGCCATGTGCCGTCAGGATAATTACGGGCAAAGTAGGTATGGTGCGGTGAATATGTTCGAACAATTTCATTCCATCCATGCCGCTCATTTGCATATCGCTAATAA
Source organism: Candidatus Nitrotoga sp. 1052 (assembly GCF_927312905.1). Classification (GTDB taxonomy): domain Bacteria; phylum Pseudomonadota; class Gammaproteobacteria; order Burkholderiales; family Gallionellaceae; genus Nitrotoga. The sequence continues at coordinate 17,493 of NZ_CAKMHQ010000053.1, read as the reverse complement.
CCAGTTGCGGGCGCGACACGTCCAAATAATTAAGGGCTATCTCGGCGCTTTGTGCCAATTCCGTTTTATATCCAGCGGCCGTCAAACGAATGGAAAGCAGTTCTAGCAGGTCTGTATCATCGTCGACTATGAGGATTTTTTGATTAGATTCAGTCATTTTTTGTATTGTACTCAAGGCTTATCCCTGAGAATAAGATTTCTTTCCATATTCTTGATGTCATCAATCTGATTTTTCAAAACCTCAGAGTGTTTTTGCTCTTCTTTCAACTTTTGCGATAGCTCATTCACACTGCCGTTAATACGCTGCTGTTCAGCAAGTAGCGCTGACAGTAAATGTTTGAAGCTACGCATGCTGGTGGGCAATTTCGCATCCTTCGGAAATTCATTGAGCAGATTAAGTGCGGCGCCAGTATCGCGGAAGGATGTATTGGGCAATATAAGAAGCAGTGCCAATTCTGCTCGAGTAGTATCGCTCTTGGCCAAGATTAAATTTTGCTTCGCTTTGTCATGCTCTTTAACCAATTCTGTTGCGGGCATTTTTCGGATGTATTCGTAATATTGCATTAATACTTCCAGTTGGCTGGGTGTGATAGCAAGAGGTTGAGGAGGCAATATTACTATAGGTGGCTGGTTCGCTGGTATGTTCGCTGGTATGGTTGAACAAGCGTTCAGGGCGACCAATATCATTGTTAGAAGAACCCATGATTTTTTTGGGATAATACTCATGAGCAACTTTCTGGATCATGGATGGGCAAGGTAAGGCGGAAATGGGCGCCTGCCTTAGTCGGTTGCACTAGATCAATATTTCGACCATTAGCGAGAGCGTATTCACTATCGCTCCGCCGTTCAGAAGAGCGGTTTGCCTTGAGCTCAATATTGCCACCGTGAGCAAGAGCGTATTCACGCGCAATGGACAATCCCAATCCCGTCCCTTTAACATGGCTTTCAGGCATTCTTCGCCCCTGATAAAAAGGCTCAAATACTTTGTCCTGGTCAATTTCGTCTATGCCTGGACCGGCGTCCATTATGTCCAGTTGTACCGAATCGTCAACCTTGTTTGTCCATATTTTGATACGGCCGCCGAGTGGGGAATATTTCACGGCATTTGATAAAAGGTTGTCAATAATGATTCTGATTTTTTGTTCGTCACAGTCAATCATCAATTCCGAGCAAGCTAGATCGATTTTCAGGTTTTTATTCATAATGGCGAGGTTCTGATCTTGCAATACGACACTCAAAATGCCCGCCAAATTCGCTTGATGTTTCATAAGTGCAGATTTCTCGGTCTGCAGCGCGCTGTAATTTAATAAATCTTCGATGCGTTTTTGCAATTGTATGCTATTGCTATGGAGGATATTTGCGATCTGCTGTTGTTTTACGGTCAGTACCCCAACCACTCCTTCAGCAAGCAAGTCCGCGCCTTCGCGCATTGATGTGAGGGGTGTTTTGAGTTCGTGAGAAACGTGTCGAAGAAATTTTGTTTTTTGCTCTTCCAGTTTAAGCAAGCGCCGACGCATCCAATCCAGGCGTTCGCCAAGGTACATTAAATCCTGTGGACCATCGACCCGTACTGTTTTTGATAACTCACCCTGTCCCATGTTGCGAATAGCTTCATCAATTTGACGAATTGGACGTGTAATCAACAAAGAGAATCCAAGTGCCAGCAAAATCGCGAACGGGATCAAAGCGAACAACTCCCAAACCATAATGGTTTGCGCATGCTCCGCCATATCCTGCATTTCATCCACCTCTAGTTCTATTAATGCATAACCGACGGCAGAAAAGCTGCGCGCATAATCCAACAGCGGCACGAAGCTTTGAACCAGCTCGCGTAGCTTTTCCGGAGCTTGGCTCGCAGCCGACACCTTCTGAAAAATCGCTGCTTCCAGCGATTGCAGCTGCTCCAACATCTGCTTCTGCTCAGTACGTGATGAGAGTTGGAAAAGGTTTGTGGCTGTTTTCCCGAATTTCGTGTGTGCTTGAAAATATCCCTCAAGCAAGGATTCATCACCAAGAATAAGCGTCTGCCGCACGCTTCGTTCCATTATATTAATTTCATTTGTTAAAGTATGGCTGGCAAGCGTGATTTGCACTGCCTGATATACAGCCTTGCGACTTTGGTCTGCCAAGCGGTCGATGGAAATAGCACTATGAATAAGCGCAACAATGAGCGGCAGGCCAACAAGCGTAAATCCGAGCAGAATCAGCTTCAGGAAGGATTTTGGATTGTGCCGAAATCGTCCTAAGACGGTGGCGGCAAGCCTACCCTCCGTTCCTGCAGTCTCAGAGGCTATGAAAAAACCCATTATTTATTCAGTATCAGTAAAATAACTATGACGATATAAATGCATGGCCGGAGTCGGCTAGAGAAAAGGTTAGTGCACCAAATTTCAGGTAATCCATTTCCCAGCACTGTTATTCCTGCATCCCTTCATTCGAATCAAGAAAGAACCAACCTCAACATGTTTTGCATCTAGATGCTGTATCGAGAAAACTAATGGGCTACTTTAGCCTTAAATTGTATTGAGTCGCAATAACTATTTTGATTGATTTAATTCAGGATTCGCGCATAGTGGAGAGCATCGGCAAGTTGGTACACTGACATAGCGTAGAAGATGTTGTTGTTGTAAAGCATAATGACTTGAAAGTTTTTGAATGCCAGCCAGAATTCCTTGCCCTCGGAAACAGTAAAGTCTAGCAGCCACGCAGATTTAAGGTCTGCGGTTTGTGCCACTGGAATCACTCCCAGCTCAGCCCAATCTGCCATGCTGCGCGTTTCTTTAATGTTCAATTCAGTCTTCTCGTTTAACTTGACACGAGCAGCTACAGGCTCGCCACTCTGCCAGCCATATTGTTTGAAATAATTTGCCACGCTGCCAATGGCGTCCTCCGGATCATTGAATAAATTAATTATTCCATCGTTGTTATAATCCACCGCATGTTTTCGGTAACTGCTTGGCATGAATTGCGGAATGCCCAATGCACCGGCATAGGAGCCTTGTATTTTGAATGGTTCGAATTTTTGTTCGCGTGCCAGTAGCAGGTATTGCTCCAATTCGTTGCGAAAAAAATCGGCACGACGCGGATAGTCAAAAGCCAAGGTAGTAAGTGTATCCAACATATTGAACTTACCTGTATTGCGGCCGTAATTGGTTTCCACACCAATTACCGCGACGATCATTTCCTGCGGCACACCGTATTCCTTTTCCGCACGTTGCAGCGCGCTTATATGGTTTTGCCAAAACTTTAGTCCATCGCTTATGTGCTTATTATTGATGAATGCGGCTCGGTATTGTGGCCAAGGTTTGATAGTAGCTGGCGCGGAAATCATATTGATGACCGCTTGGCGGTATTGCGCGCGTTGAAATATCAGCTCCAGTTCGTCACGCTTGAACTGATGTTTAACCACCATTTCGTCAATGAATTGAGGTATGCCTGGTAGTTCTATCGCACCCAAGCTTGGAATAGAAAGCAGTAGCAGAGCGAAACATAGCCAATTCATCATATCGTTTGTATTCTACCCTGTTTGAAACAATGAGACCGGCTGGAAATATTGAAGTTCAACGGGCAAAGCAGCTTCTGGCTATCCACCTTATGCAATCGCATTGCCCACTCCTGAAATTTCCGTGCGTAAATCATTTTGGCTATTCGTTCCATCTTCACCCTCTGTTTCCAGCATTTTTTAGAAACGTTGGTCTCCATTTTTTTCAATCTCATACGTTAAAAAACGGAATCCAACAGATTGAGGGCTGAGTTAAATTGGGCAAATCATGTGCTACAAGTCCAGACAGCTTATTTGGTCGCTACATGTTTGTATTTTACCCTCGACAATCAGGTGCACCACTGTTAAATTTCATTCCCCGATTGCATTTGACTGGATAATTTTATTTTTATGGAAAAACCAACACAGCATCACCGTCTACTCATTCTTGGCTCCGGTCCCGCCGGTTATACTGCCGCCGTCTATGCTGCACGTGCCAACCTTAAGCCCATGCTGATAACCGGCATGGCGCAGGGTGGCCAGCTGATGACTACCACCGATGTAGACAACTGGCCCGCCGATGTGATGGGTGTGCAAGGCCCTGAACTGATGACACGCTTCCAGCAACATGCGGAACGCTTCGATACACAAATTACTATTGACCACATTCATACCGCCAAGCTGCAACAGAAACCATTCACTTTGATTGGCGATGCTGGCAGTTACACTTGCGATGCACTTATCATCGCCACTGGTGCTTCGGCACAGTATCTGGGTTTGCCTTCTGAAGCAAAATTCATGGGTAAGGGTGTGTCCGCTTGCGCCACCTGCGACGGTTTCTTTTATCGCGGGCAGGATGTGGCAGTGATAGGGGGCGGCAATACTGCAGTGGAAGAAGCACTGTATCTTTCTAACATTGCGCGCCATGTCACGCTCGTGCACAGACGCGATACCTTCCGCGCTGAACGCATCACTGTAGATCACTTGATGAAGCAAGTTGAGCAAGGCAAGATTACGCTGCAATTGCATCAAGTAATAGATGAAGTGTTAGGCGACGACAGTGGCGTGACTGGTATGCGTCTCAAACATATGCAAACTGGTAACACGCAAGACATCTTGCTGACCGGTCTATTCATCGCTATCGGCCATAAACCTAATACAGACATTTTTTCCGGTCAGTTAGAAATGGAAAATGGCTACATAATTACACGCGGCGGGCTGAATGGAAATGCTACAGCCACTAGCATTTCCGGCGTATTTGCGGCAGGTGATGTACAGGATTATATTTACCGCCAAGCGGTAACCAGTGCCGCTACTGGATGCATGGCAGCGTTGGATGCAGATAAATATTTAAGCGCACAGAGCCTTTGAAGGAGCAATGAAGAAAAAGAAGGATCAGCCTGCACCAGTGAATGCTGAGTTATTCCAGCAGGCACTGGATGGTGTTATTCCATTGCCGCCATCCAATCGCATCTCCTTGGCTCAACAATTACGTCATGCATCGCCACGTAGCACTGAAATTTCCACCCACTTAATCGAGGACACACTTTCCGACAATGATACTGGGGGTGATGTTCCGATCGAGTTTCTGCGTTCTGGGATGTCGCGCATGACCTTGCGCAAGTTGCGGCGTGGGCGATGGCCGATGCAGGACACCCTGGATTTACACGGTTTTCAAAGTGATGCGGCGCGCAAGCTGTTGCTTGAATTCTTGCGCGATGCGGTGCAGCATAGTCTGCGCTTTGTGTGCGTGATACATGGCAAAGGATGGCAAGCAGGTGGCAAGGAAGGTGTACTAAAAAGCCGTGTGCGCCATTGGTTGTCCCAATATTCTGAAGTGCTGGCATTTTGCGAAGCGCCGCAAAATGCGGGGGGTAGCGGCGCGGTTTGGGTATTGCTTAAGGCAGGCGGCCAAAGCAGCGACATTCCTGGGTAAATGAGAATCGGCAGAATATAAAAATTGGATATCCCCTTCACGCACGTATTGATGACTTACCATAAATAATGGAACTGTAAGATGCTGGGTTAACGGCAGCAACTTGTTTGGCCAAGCGGTAAAAGAACCGTCCGCGGGCGTTTGATCGACGGCGGTTGAAGCGGAACGTGAATTCATCGATGTAATAATCGAGATGCTGTTGCTGAACGCCGCTCTGGAGGGTTCCGAGCAGCCATCGCTTGAGCAGAAAAGCAACATTATGAATGGGGGATCCGGGATTTTGTGTAAACGGGGTTTTGATTAACCCAGTAAAATCCGTTCATCAAACTGGATGGCCGCCTCCGCCAAGGCATGCTCTTTGCGCACTAATTCACGCTTGAGTTGCTCATCCTCGTCTTTCAATACCCGAATTTCACTCGTGCCTGGCACGACTTTCCCATCGGCACAAAATGCCGTTTTCCAACTGGTCAGATGATGGGCAAATACCCCATTTTCATGAAACCACGTCTGCAAGGCATCGCCTGATAAGCCATGCGTTTCAGGCAATGCCACCAACTGTTCCTCAGCATTCCAATCCTGCGGGCGCTTCTATGTTGTTGTCGACACAGTGACTTTATCGATCAGTTGCACGGGCGGATAGCCGCGATTGGATCATGGATCTGGCAACTTCCACTGCGATGCTGCTGCACGAAAGTACATGCTGCTAACATTCTCTTCATTAACCTCCTCATGCACTGACTTCACGCAAGGTGAATTTAATCTCGAAGGGGTGATGAAGCTTTCCGATGCTTGCGCCATAAATTCACCTTATTTTATTGCCAAAAATTACTTTATATAATTGATTACATTTAAAAATGTTAGCTTTAAGCTCATTTAAGAATACCTTAATTCTGCTAATGTATTATTTGGGTTGAATGCAAGTGTCACTTAAAGTATTTATGTAACTTGCCGTTAAACAACTATCTTAAGGAGCATGAAATGTGAAAGTGGGTTTTTTTAGAGTCATCCTTAAAAACTATGCGACTGATTCAAAAATATTATTCAAATTATATTATGCTACTCTTGCTGGCAGTGGGATTGCTATTCGCCCACGCAACATACGGCGGCGCACAAACTTATCAACCGCTATCTGCCAGCGTGCAAATCTCGTTGAACCACTCCGTTTCTGATCAAGCGCCACCTAAGCTGACATTTGCATCGCAACAGGAATTCGACACTTGGCTGAATGACACATCACGCCGCTTGGAGAGACGCATTCCAGACGCGGGCTATCGCGCAGACTTCCTCAAGACTGTATATTACGAAGCTACGCGCGCCGGATTAGATCCGCAATTGGTATTGGGACTAATTCAAGTAGAAAGTGGTTTCAAGAAATATGCCGTGTCCAGCGTGGGGGCGAGAGGGTATATGCAAGTAATGCCGTTTTGGTTGAATCTCATCGGCCAACGTGAAGGCAATTTGTTCCACCTGCGCACCAACCTGCGATATGGTTGCATTATCCTGCGCCACTACCTCGATATGGAAAAGGGTGACCTCTACCGCGCTCTAGGGCGCTATAACGGCAGTCTAGGCAAACCGGAATACCCCAATTTAGTCAATGCCGCATGGCACAAGCGCTAAGACTTATCAAACCGCATAGCCAGCCCCTATTCTAAGGTTGAAAAACCGGCAACCCCAGCACCTCACCAGTCTGATCCGCAATTTTGTAATCACCCAGTACGATGGGAGAGCTTATAGCGTGTTTTTAACGAAATTTAGCACCAACTTTTGGGCGAGGGATAATCCATCGACACACCTATTACCACCAGATCGGTGTTTTTGTGTGCACTGTGTAGCGCGATTAGATCAGGGATCTCTTCCAGACAAGGAGAGCACCAAGTCGCCCAAAAATTCACCAGTACCCACTTGTAAGCATTGAAACGTAAAAAGTACATATGGAGCAAGCCACTTTGAAGGTCAGGATAATTTAAAACCTTATCACTCGCGGGAAACAAGAGGATGGTCATTTTGTTCGCCCTTCTCACTAAAAAGATCACGCAGCGAAATATCTGTCATGTCCGCATGACACTGCCCCAAGCGCGCCAACCAGGCACGAATTTCTGCGTCGTTATGCTGCTCGGCCAACGTTGTCTGATCGAATATGAATAAACGATATAAGTCTCCAACATGCACATGCTCCGCATCACGTATCATTACCCAATCATTGTCCGCAAGTTTGCTCACCACGTTGATCTGCGCCAGTTTTTCCAATATTTGCTCGATGGAATCAAATCCAATATTCAATTGCTTGGAAAGCATTGGCAAGGTATTAACTATACCGCTATGCATCCCTTCGCTCATTATTTTAAGAATTCTGAGGGCAAAATAAAGTTGTACTGCCGGAAGAATATTCTTGGAGGAGCCGCTATTCCAATGCGACAATGACGCTGCTATCAGCGCACCCAACAAAATAGTCAACCAGGATAGATAAATCCATAGCAGAAAAATTGGAATACTGGCGAATGCGCCATATACCAGCTCATAAGTCGGAAAATAGGCAATGTAAAATGCAAAAGTGCGATTCATGTATTCAAAAGCCACGGCCGCCACCAAACCACCAATGAGAGCATGACGTAATGGTACATAACGGTTCGGCACCACTCGAAATAGCAGGCTGAAAGCCAATGTCGCAAGTATTACTGGCGTCACCTTCAGCATCACCACGCCAAAAACCGGGATTTGTTTGGTATAACCCATAGACAGACCAGCTAGCCAGGAAGTGAGCGATAGACTGCCTCCTATCAGCAATGGTCCTAGCGTTAGCACCACCCAGTAAACCAGAACGCGCTGCACCAATGAACGCGGTCGCGACACCCTCCAAATGGTGTTAAAAGCATCCTCAATGGTAAGCATCATTAACATCGCGGTTAGCGCCAAGGATATGATGCCCACAGTGGTCAACTTGGCGGCACTCTGGGCAAACTGCTCCATGTAGCGAGAAATCATTTTGCCGCCAGTTTCCGGCATCATGTTGGCAAGCAAGAATTTTTTGATTTCTTCAGAAAATTCAACAAAGACCGGAAATGCCGAAAACAATGTAAGGGCTATGGTAATCAGCGGCACCAATGACAACAACGTGGTAAAAGTCAGGCTGGCCGCCATCTCCGCACAGCGATCCTGTCTGAAACGGTCTGTGATGAAGCGCAGAAAATGTAGCAAATCCGTCCAGAAAATTTTCATGGCTCATTCTTTTGTGTGATAAAACAACTTTTTTGCATAATGTGACAATTTCAATACAAAGCCCATGATAACCGACAAAGAAATCCTAATACTGTACTACAGCCAGCACGGTGCAGTGCGTCAAATGGCTCAACTGGTGGCGCGCGGCGTGGAACAGGTGTCTGGTGTGCGGGCGCGGCTGCGCACCGTAGCTAAAGTTTCCACGGTATGTGAGGTGACCGCGCCCGGTATACCGGAAGAGGGCGCCCCCTATGCCGAGTTATGCGACCTTAAGGAATGCATAGGCATTGCTGTTGGTAGCCCCACGCGCTTTGGCAACATGGCCGCACCGATGAAGTATTTCTGGGATGGCACTGGCTCGCTATGGATGCAACACACCTTGGTCGGCAAGCCTGCTGCCTTTTTCACCTCGACTGGTTCCATGCATGGTGGACAAGAAAGTACACTGCTGTCTATGATGTTACCGCTGATGCATCATGGGATGATTATCGTTGGCCTGCCTTATTCCGAGCCAGAACTCGCCACCACACAACAGGGCGGAACACCTTATGGCGCCAGTCATTTCGCGGGGATGGCTAATGACCAGCCCATCAGCGAAGGCGAAAAAAGACTGTGCATCGCGCTCGGCAAGCGGCTCGCGCAAACTGCATTGAAGTTGGCCGCATAAAAATGGGACAATAAATGCCTTTAAGTATTTATTCCCGCTTTCCCAGAAATAATGCATAAATAATTTTCAGGAATATTCATGAATAATGCGCGCGAAGCTCGCCAAATGTTACGCGCTCATCGTTACGGCGCGCTATGCACGCTGTCTAAAAAATTTGATGGCCATCCGTTCGGCTCTATCGCGCCCTATCTGGTTGACCATGATGGCAGCCTGCTCATTCTGATAAGCACATTAGCGGAACACACCAAAAACATCCAGTATGACCCGCGTGTGAGTCTAATAACGCATAACCAAGATAGCCCACACATTCAGACACAAGGACGCATCACAGTGGTGGGCACAGCGCAAATAATTACGGATAAAGACAAAGCTGGCGAACGTTATTTGCGCTACTTCCCTGAAGCGCAAAGTTACTTTGACATGCATGATTTTTCGTTCTACCGCATCATGCCGCAGTCATTACGTTACATCGGCGGCTTCGGCAAAATCCATTGGATCGAGGCGGATAGCTATTTAGTGCCACTTTATCCTTTAATTCAGCAAGAAAATGACGTGATTTCGCACATGAACACGGATCATCACGACACAATGTGTCACTACTGCCAACACTTTCATAAAATCGAAGTGCTGCATGTGAAAATGTTAGGCATCGACTGCGACGGTTTCGATGTACGCGCCGATGAAAAAATATTGCGTTTTAATTTCCCCGAAATGGTGCTCGATGCGCAACAGGCTCGCCATGCTTTAGTCGCAATGTCACGAGAAGCTAGATAAATGTCCATGGCGAAGCTCTCAAATAACAGGAGATTCAAATAGGTGCCTCATAGCTTCAACCTGATCACGAAGGTAAGTTTGCAAAAATTAAAACACATCACGTATTAATGCTGCCTATCACCTATGAAACCCTACTCAGAATCATGCGCACAAAACCAGTTTCCTATACTTGAAACTTTACAAGAAATATTTGTTAATCAACAGCATGTATTAGAAATAGCCAGTGGGACCGGCCAGCATGCCGTCTATTTCGGGCGTGCGTTACCTCACTTGACTTGGCAGACCAGCGAATTAGCGCAAAACCATGCGGGCATCCTGGCCTGGCTGGATGAAGCTAAACTGATCAATGTACTTCCACCCGTGGTTATCGACGTGAACGATGGCCAATGGCCAATCGAAATTGTAGATACAGTGTTTAATGCCAACACGGTACACATCATTTCGTGGCCGGAAGTAGAACGAATGTTTGCGGGCATAGCACGCATTTTAAGCGCGGGTGGCATTTTGTGCCTGTATGGACCCTTTAACTATGAGGGTAAGTTTACCTCCGAAAGCAATGCGCGTTTTGATGCATGGCTCAAATCACGCGACAGAAACAGCGGTGTGCGAGATTTTGAAGCTATCAATCGGCTCGCCGAAACGCATGGCCTGTTTCTTGAGAGGGATGTGAGCATGCCCAGCAACAACCGAACCTTGGTGTGGCAACGCGCACCAAACACCCTCGAAGCAACATGAGCATAAAAATAATCGAATCAATAGCGGATATTTCCGAGACACAATGGAACGCTCTCGCGGGAAGTAATCCGTTTCTTTCCCATGCCTTCTTACGGGCACTACAGGAAAGTGGCTGCACCACCCCGCACACCGGCTGGGAAGCGCAATTTCTAACGGTCTGGCAAAACAACCTTCTTGCTGGTGCCATGCCAATTTATCGCAAGCATCACTCCTACGGCGAATTCGTTTTTGATTGGGCATGGGCCGAGGCTTATCAGCAACATGGGCTGAACTATTACCCAAAATTATTATGTGCCGTACCTTTTACGCCTATTACCGGGGCAAGACTTCTGGCGGCAACCCCCGAAGTACGGACACAGCTCATTCGTTCCGCTCTACAAATGGCGCAGGAGTCAGGCGTATCCTCCCTGCATTGTCTATTTCCCGACGAAAACCAGGCGCTTGAAATGCAACAGGAAGGAATGATGTTGCGTCGCGGGGTGCAATTTCACTGGCAAAATCCTGGATATGCCGATTTCGATGCTTATCTTTCCAGCCTGCGTCAAGACAAGCGCAAAAAAATAAAACATGAGCGGCGAAAGGTGAAAGAAGCCGGCATTAGCTTCAAGCGCATCCGTGGAGAAGAAATCTCTGAAGCACAGTGGAATTTTTTCTTCCAGTGCTATACCCATACGCATAATCAGTACAACTCTCCGCCGTCATTAAATCTGGATTTTTTCAGACGCATCGGCGCAGCCATGCCTGAAAATATTCTACTGATCATTGCATCGCGCAGCGGGATGCAGATTGCCAGCGCACTCAATTTATTCAGCCGCGATGTTCTTTACGGACGCTCATGGGGTACGCTGGAGTATCATCCTGGTCTGCACTTTGAAACCTGCTACTACCAGGCAATTGAATTTTGCATCGAACATAAAATCACCACCTTTGAAGGTGGTGCCCAAGGAGAACATAAACTTGCCAGAGGATTTTTGCCCGTCACAACTTGGTCGGCGCATTGGCTGGCGCATCCGCAATTCTCACGAGCAGTGGAAGATTTCTTAAAGCGTGAGACAGGAAACATCACCCAGTATGTGGATGAGCTAAACGACAGCAATCCCTTCAAACGTTAGCCTAGGAGCTTGTCGGACTTCTCGCGTAACTCATTGATTAAATTGATGCGCCTATTATTTAATCAAATTAATTTATATATAAAAAACAATATGTTATGTTGCCACAAAACTTGAAGTCCGACAGTCTGCTAGTAGCAATAAAATAGATTTATCCGGCTTTCAATACTTAGACTTAACTTTAGGGCACCTCTAAAACCCGTAGCTTTCAAACCTTCCGGCCTGAACTTTATGAACGCGGCCAAACCCGCGTTCATATTCTTCGATGGATTGAATCTTTTTGCGCAGTTCCACCCATTTTTACCTTGAATTGTCCATATTTTAAGCAAATTCTGCCTGCTGCGAACGTCAGAAGGCCTCAATTCCAGCCCGCTTGAGATAAACCAACGCTTAAGGTTGTAGCTGGCCGCCATCATGGTCATGACAAAATTCGCCCGTGCCCTGACCGATAGTGCGAATCAGCTTGCCGCCCATCTGTTCAATGCCGGCTAAGATGTGCTAGACCCGGGCACAAATTTTGGCAATGCGCTTGTTCCGCATTTCCTGCCGTGCCAAAAGGAGATTGTTGCGCACCCCTTTGCGCTGAATGCGGTTGCGGCACCCAGCTTCTTTCAATTGTGCTTCCCGCGCAGCATTGGGGTAGCCCTTATCGGCATAGACCTCCCGGCATGCGTTGGCCGGATCCAGCACGGCATTAAAGTGCTGGCTATTATGGGTACTTGCCGTGCCGGTCCCTCGCGAGAGGGGTGAGGTTATATTTTGACTTCGGCCCGTCAAAACTGCATCCTCCGCGTAGCGGCTTCGTCCAACAGGGCATATAAGCGGGGCAATCGGGCCGAGGCAGCAAATCGCTGGAATTCGCTCATTAAAATTCATTATGAATCAACCGCCTAGTGGGAGCGACTTGAGAGGTGCCGCACGGCAGCAATTGCCCTTTCGCGACTTGAATTATAGATACGGGGCTACCGTAAGAGATGAAAGCTGCACAGGAATTGCGCGTGAGGAACCTTACCAGACACGCCACACCTACGCCACGCTTAGCCTAATGGCTGGCGAACCCTATGTGGGTGACCAAGCAGTTAGGACACGCCACTATGACAATGGTGCTGACTGCTTATTCGAAGTGAATTGACGGTGCAGACAAAAACAGAAAGCGGGAAAAATCGACTCAATGTTTGAAAAACGAAAAACATGGGCATATATTAAATCCAAATAAAACGTATAACTATTTTATTTAGTTGGTCGGGGCGAGAGGATTCGAACCTCCGACCACTTGGCCCCCAGCCAAGTACGCTACCAGGCTGCGCTACGCCCCGAAGATGCGAATTATAACAGAGCAAAAATATCCACGGATAAAAGTTTTGGCTAAGTACATTTGAAGATGGAGGCGGGGGTCGGAATCGAACCGGCGTACACGGCTTTGCAGGCCGCTGCATGACCACTCTGCCACCCCGCCATGTTGCGCATGCTTTAAGAAAAAATAAGGGAAAGCAAGATACTATCCCAAGTAAGGTGGAGCGGGAAACGAGACTCGAACTCGCGACCTCAACCTTGGCAAGGTTGCGCTCTACCAACTGAGCTATTCCCGCAAAAAACGAAGTCCGCATTATAGAGATATTGCTATCAGTGTCAAGAAAACGGCATAAGTTCGTAGTAAGCAAAGAAAATGTCCGGGCATGTGGCACATGATTTGCCCGGTTTAACTCAGCCCCAGAAGGGCAAGATAAACCGGGCGAATTGCTACAGAAGATATGAAAAGTGATATTTGAAGGAGGCCCAGTATAGACAGGCAGGACAACTTACACAGGAAGATGCTACGCGTTTACCAAGTGCTTGCAGGCGAACCTTCCGACAGTATCTGGCTCGCCATGAAACAGATGAGCTGGATGGAATAGCTGATTAAGATGCGTAAGAATATTTGTTCGTGTAACAACTACAGCAACTGCGCAAGTCTACCGTTGTAACTCAGAAGGATAAGGAATCAAAAGCGGACCGTTTATTTGCTGCAATACCGAACAAATCTATTTTTTACTGACCGAAAACGGCAAAAGTTAACTCACCAATTATCCGATTTGATTGAGGAAAACCACGATGTTTTTGCTAACGTGACAGGCATCTCTGTATAATGCGCATTATGAAATGAGTCTGTTGGTATCACTCATTTCAAACTTGCTTTATCTCGCCCGGGTGGTGAAATTGGTAGACACAACGGACTTAAAATCTCCTTTGTCAAGTTTTTTTTCATCAGGGATGTAGGTGCATAGCTTGAAATGGCGCGGGTTTCCCGGGCTTTAGTGCAAATGGCACCAACAGTCCTCTGGCTGCTAGGTGTCATGTGGGGCCAGTAGAGGAGTACAGTTGAAACAAGCCTAGCGTAGCTAGGCGAAACATCGGTTCGGCAACGAGCCAAGCTAGCCCGAGTGGTGAAATTGGTAGACACAAGGGACTTAAAGCAATTTGAGCCCTCCAAGGGAAACCCTGGAGGTGAAGCCCGTCAAATTCGGCGAAAGCCCTGGATGCTGCAAGCATCCGAGCCAACACCGAGCCAAGCCCCGGATCGAAAGATTCAAGGGAAGGTGTAGAGAGCAGACGGCGGGCACCTACGGCCGCAAGGCTATGGTGAAGGCGTGCTCCAGACCACGAACTGCGTTCGCGCTGGCGGCGAAAGCCGAAGTGGTAAGAAAATCCCTCGACTCGAAAGGGTCGTGCCGGTTCAATTCCGGCCTCGGGCACCAATTTGGAGAGCCGTCCTTGTTCAACCAAGGGCGGTTTTTTCATTTCTTTGCGTAGCGGCGGTACGCAGTAGCGCTGCTCGCTTAAACCCCCGATCCTGCGCCATGAACGCTTCAAGCATGTGCGGGATCAGCGTCGCGGCATCAATCGGCCGCCGAAGGTCTGAGCATGCAGCGCGGCGTAGCGTTCCAAATCGGCCTTCAACACGCTGGTGAGTGCAATGAGGAGAAGCCGAAGAAGACGGTTGAAAGCAATCCTCTTTTAGCGGCTAAAAAAGAAGCCACTCGCTTTCAGAATAACGGAGGTGGGTGGCTTTTTGTTTATTGAAGAAGAACAACAAGAGGGATTGTGCTACTTGGCTAGACCCTGTGTTTTACTTGTGATGTTGGGCTTCGCAAGCTCAGCGACAACCTATGCTAGCCCAGGCTACGCTTGCTGATTGTGTAGGTGTAGCGCGTGGCGTTCCCCAGCGCATCGGTATTATTCAGCATGTGGCCCGTGTTTGCCCCTGTTAATTTGCCTGCTCCGTACGGAATACGTCTAGCCATCGAGGTGTTGTTAATTGGCTCTGTTCATCCGCAATCTGTGATGTTGGGCTTCATTTTATTGAGCCTAACCGGCTATTTGTTGAAGGAGAGGAAGAGAGAGCAACCGGTGCATTGACGATTGCGCCGCGTACACCACGAATCAATATGTTTCCGTTTTACTTACTCACATGGAGACGATTTAATTCTTTAGCAATTCAATTGATATAATCGACATGAGGTTCCAATACGGATATTTTTTCACCTCATCGGGCCACTGATCTTCCATCCTTTTCATTTCCTCTTCGCTCATCCTGACCTTTGCTTGGTAAATATAGGAGAGCTTGTTTCCTTCTGATTTTGATGCTTTTCCAAAGACCTCTTGTAACTGTGCACGTGTCATTCCAAGCTTTAACATACCTGCAGTAAGAATAGACTGGGAGAGTATTGGCGATTTAATACATTCATCTCTTTCAGGAATCTTTGATATATCTGACGTAACGGTAAAGGCCAACAGACTAGCGGTTTTAGTCATGGCCTCGAATACAACAAAGATTTCAGGCTGTTGATTTGAGACATAACAAATTTTGAATGGCTCACCTTCTCTCGGTGAGATTGGAACAGACCTGCCGAGCTTCGCTTGTACATCTTCAAGTGTGTGCTTTCCAAGTTCAAAACCAAGTATCGACTCATTTAATTTGTATGGTCCTTCAGTTTCAGCAATGGATGGCGTTGCCAACGCAAGCCATGCGCACCCAAGAATACATGCTATTGAGTAACGCAAAATATTTCCCTTTTTTTAATATCGGTGCGGCTTAGCGGCAATATGGGGCAACCATTGGAAGCCTTCCCCTGTCTATTCGGATCTAATGCATCACCGTGAATTAGGAAGGAGTTGTTATCTCTAAATGAATTAGATGCATCTGGAGTAAATAAAGGGGTAAGGGGTAAAGAATTTGGGCCAGTATTACAGTGGGCCCCTCCGTCAAGACAATAATGCACCGAGTTTAAGAAGGTAACCTTCTTCATGCAGCATGAACGACGCTGCCCCGGTTTTTGGTTTCTTTTTTTGTTTTTTTGTCTGAGTGAGCTTTTTCTTTCTCGCTGTATTTGTCCACAATCCTTGCGCCGCCGCCACTTGCTGTACGGTATACATGATCCGGTGTTTCGTAGCCCAGTGATTGGTGCGGTCTTTCTGTGTTGTAATGCACGAAGTATTCTGCCAAACCTATCAGCAATTCAGACATCGTGGCGTAGCCATATACGTCTTCGTGTTTGACGCTGCGCCAGAGCCGTTCCACAAAGATGTTATCCAGTGCCCTGCCACGCCCATCCATACTGATGGCGATTTCCTTTTTTAACAGCACGCCAGTAAAAGCTTCGCTGGTAAACTGGCAGCCCTGATCGGTGTTGAATATCTCAGGTGTTCCATATGCCTGTAATGCCTGCTCCAGACAGTCCACACAGAACACACTATCCAGTGTATTTGATAACCGCCACGACAGCACTTTACGCGAGTACCAGTCAATCGCGGCCACCAAGTACCCGAACCCGCGCGCCAGGCGGATGTACGTGATGTCCGTACTCTATACCTGATTGGGGCGGATTATATTCACGCCTCTGAGCAGGTACGGATAAACCTTGTGCCGCGGGTGTAGCCGGCTGGTATTCGGCCCCGGTGCCATGCCGGCAAGCCCCATCGTACCCATCAGCCTCTGCACCCGCTTGCGGTTGATCTTGTGCCCCAAGCCACGCAGGTAAATCTTGATCTTGCGGCTGCCGTAAAATGGATGCCGGGTGTATTCAGCATCAATCAGCGCCAGTAACGTCAATTCCTGCTCGTCTGGTTTTGTCGCCATTTGCGGCGCATAGACCGTGGAGCGGTTGACACCTGCCAGTTCGCATTGCCGGGCAGCGCCAGTGGTTCGACGGTGCTGACCCATTGCTTGCGCTTTTCTACTGGCTGATCCCAGACTTTTTTTTGAGCCAGTTCAGCTCCATCTTCAGTCGGCCAATCTCAGAATACAGCCGCTCCGGACTGGCAGACGGGTCGGCAGGTTTCGGCCCGCGCTTGGCATCAAACAAGCTGGATGCCTGCTCTTGCAGCTCCTTCTTCCACATTCCAACCTGTGTCGGATGCACCCCAATCTCTTGACCACAACGTTCACCGTCTTGATGCCACGGATCGCTTCGAGTGCGACCTTGGTCTTGAAATCACCTGTAAATATCTTGCGCTTCGCTTCACTCATAACCTGCTCCTCAATTACAGCAGGTTACCACCTTAATTTATTGTCTGAATATCGGGGTCCACTATA
>NZ_CAKMHQ010000052.1 GCF_927312905.1 Candidatus Nitrotoga sp. 1052 | reverse complement strand
AACCAAGTTCGAGACGATAGATTAACTTTTACCCACGCAAATGTCAGATGAACCATTTTATATGTCCGCCATACAACTCTTACCTGATCTGCTCATCAACCAAATTGCTGCTGGCGAAGTTATCGAACGTCCTGCTGCCGCGCTTAAGGAGATGCTGGAAAACAGCCTGGATGCGGGTGCCACCGAAATAATCGTGCAACTGGAAGGCGGCGGTGTGAAGTTGCTGCGTGTGCGCGACAATGGCAGTGGCATCGCGCCAGAAGAGCTGCCGTTTGCCCTGATGCGCCATGCGACTAGTAAGATTGCCTCACTAGCCGACCTGCAGCGCGTCGCCAGCATGGGTTTTCGCGGCGAAGCTTTGGCCAGCATGGCGGCAGTAGCGCAGGTAACTCTTACCAGCCGCAAGACGGAAAGCCCGCATGCTTGGCAGATTCAATCCGGAGATGGTACGCAGAGCGAAGTTATTCCTGCAGCACACGCTCAGGGCACCAGCGTTGAAATACGTGAGCTGTATTTCAACACCCCGGCGCGCCGCAAATTTCTCAAGTCCGAAGCCACCGAGCTCGCTTATTGTGAGGAAACCTTCAAGCGCATCGCGCTGTCACGCCCTGATGTTGCCTTCAGCCTGCAGCACAACAACCGCATGATGTGGCAATTACCCTCGCTACCACGCTCAGGCTATGCACCTCTTGCTTCGATCTCCCAGCTTTCTGAAGTAAGTTGGGAAGAAAAAATAGATGTATTGCCAAAGCGCATCGAAGCCATGCTAAGCAAAGAATTTGCGCAAAGTGCGGTGCCTATCTCGCGCAAGGCAGCTGGATTGCATTTATACGGCATGGCTTCTTTGCCCGCTTATTCGAAAGCATCACGCGAAGCTCAATATTTTTTTGTGAATGGGCGTTTTATCCGCGACAAGGTTGTCGCCCATGCCATCCGACAAGCCTATCAGGATATCCTTCATCACCAGCGCCATCCCGCCTTTGTGCTGTTTCTCGATATGCCGCCAGAATTGGTGGACGTGAATGTACATCCGGCCAAGAGCGAAGTTCGTTTTCGTGAGAGCCAGGCCATTCATCAATTCGTGTTCCATACGCTGCAACAAGCGTTGAGCACGCCCGTTGCACTGACAGAAAACGCGTCCGACCTATCGAATCAACTAGCCCAGGTTCCATCCGTGCAACGAACCACGTCGACACAGCAGCCAATGCAGCAGCCTCTGCGGTTACACATGGCATCACAGCCGCTGGCTTTTTACGATGCTCTTTTTGGAAAAATGGAAAGCAGGGGAGGGGAGGAGGAAAAATTCAATGACGCACCCTTGTTAAACACTCACTCTCAATCTTTCTTATCAGAAACTGAAATTCCGCCGCTCGGCTTTGCCCTGGCACAGCTTGCCGGTATCTACATTCTGGCGCAAAACGTACATGGGCTGGTGGTGGTGGATATGCACGCCGCTCACGAGCGTATCGTATACGAAAGACTTAAAACGGCACTTGATGGGCAACAAATCCCCATGCAACCGTTGCTAATCCCGGTGAGTTTTGCTGCCGAAGCATTGGACATTGCCACAGCTGAGGAAGAGCACGCAGCCATTGCACAGCTTGGTTTTGATATCGCTCCATTGTCGCCGACAACTCTGGCAGTGCGGGCCATGCCTGCTATGCTTAAACAGACCCACGCCGAAGCCGCCGCACGTGATGTATTGCACGAAATGCGTGAATACGGCGCCACTCGAGTGCTGACCGAACGACGCAACGAACTGTTGTCTACGCTGGCCTGCCATTCCGCGGTGCGCGCCAATCAAATCCTAACCGTGCCTGAGATGAATAATATCCTGCGCGAAATGGAGCGTACTGAACGCTCCGGCCAGTGCAATCATGGTCGTCCGACTTGGTTTCAAATGAGCATTGCAGAATTGGATACGCTGTTCATGCGAGGAAAATGAACACACTGCCTCCCGCTCTTTTCCTTATGGGTCCTACCGCCAGCGGAAAGACCCAGGTGGCTGTAGAACTGGCACAGCAGCTACCGGTGGAAATCATTAGCGTTGATTCCGCGCTAGTATATCGGGATATGAATATCGGCACTGCCAAACCCGAGGCTGCCGTCCTCGCTCATGCGCCGCACCACCTGATCAATATACTTGACCCAACCGATGCCTATTCCGCCGCCGCTTTTCGCCATGACGCACTGCGCCTGATGAATGACATCACCCAGCGCGGATGCATTCCTTTGCTGGTGGGCGGCACCATGTTGTATTTCCGCGCCTTGCGCTTTGGTCTGAATGAACTACCGCAGGCCGACCCAAAAGTGCGTGCCGCTTTGGACGAACAATCCGTACGGTTCGGTTGGCCTGCACTTCATGCCGAATTGGCCCAGGTTGATCCGGAAACGGCTGCACTTCTAAAGCCCAACGATGCGCAGCGTATCCAGCGTGCGCTGGAAGTTTACCAACTCTCGGGCCAACCGATGTCCGCGCTGTTTAAGCAGCAAAACAAATATCCACTGCCTTATCACGTCATGCAAATTGCGCTCATTCCAAGTGAACGTAGCAAGTTGCATGCACGTATCGCCACACGATTTGCTGCCATGCTTAAACTCGGCTTGGCAGATGAATTGCTCGCACTTAAAGAAAAATATTCGTTGCATCCCAACCTGCCCTCCATGCGCTGCGTAGGCTATCGTCAGGCATGGCAATTTCTCGCCAGAGAAATAAACGAAACAGAGTTATTGGACAAAGGCATCGCGGCTACGCGCCAACTGGCTAAGCGTCAGCTTACCTGGCTGCGCGGCATGCCGGAAATCATCGAATTTGATTGCTTATCCCACAACCTTGCGCAGCAAGTACTTGCCGTCGTGCGTCAGCTACAGAATATCTAACCCACAAAGTGAGTGAAGGATTTTGCTTTTAAAAAATCAGGAACGTAGTTTGTCGGGAGCGCATAGGTCCTACTCTTGCGCACCGATCATAACCTTCACTTCTTCCGGATGCATATGCAGAAGTTTGCCGATGTCAGTATAGTCATCGGGCAGAGCCGCATCGGTCCAGCCATTGGCAGAATGGCGCGCAAGATTAACGGCGAGAAAGACATTACGCACGCGCTGTTGATTGGCACACTCGCCATCCATCAGCGTGATCAGTAGCTCGGGTAGTGACCATTTTAATGCTAATGCAGATTGCAAACGAAACAATTCAAAGCCCAATACCCGTTCCTGCGCATCATTGCTACGCAATGTTTTATCCTGTTGCTGCATGGCACGGATTTTCAGCATATCTACAGGCGCAAAACACCACATTAGCAGTTCGGCAATATCGAATAGCAACGCAGCGATACGTACTTCCTCAAAATGCATATCATTCAAGCGTACCGCCCAATCCACAGCGAAAGTGGACGCGCGGTTTGAACGGTGTATCACTCGCAACAAGCAACTCAAGGCATCCATCTGCCCGGTTAGAACTGTTTCCGCCAGCAGTTCTGCCGACACTTTTTTAAAAAACGTGTCGAGACCCAACATCATTAATGCTTGATCCACTTGCATCACTTCATGCTCTTGACTGGGGTGCTTTTGCTGTTGCAGATGACGCAGCAGCTTGACAGTCATCATTGGATCATATTTGATAATGTAGGCAACCCCCCGCGCACTAAGGTTTTTTTCATGTTGGCGCAATGCAGACAAATTGCGTGCGGTTTGTTTCAATACCGGAATATCAACTTGACTGAGAAAATCTACCCACTCGTCCAGCCTCCACATTTTCTGAGGTTGCATAACATCTCCTTTTCTTCCATTACTAAGCTATCGGATATCTCGACAAGCCGGAGGAAATCTTTAGGAATCAGTTATGCCATGAATCTCGTACTCGCAAGTGCTCTGGGACACTGTCTCATTGCAATTTGATAGGTCCGATATTATGTTTGTGACATAGCAATACTTGTGTGACATAGCAATACTAGTGATCAAGGTCACCCACCCGCACCTCCACCAGTGTGTTAGGTACCCATCCAGAACGCTCATCGCTGGTCTGCACGTTCAGCCAGTCACCCAAATAGGCCTGCGCAGTTAGCGCGGAATCTTTTTTTAGTGCTCCGAGCTTAGCCGCGTTGCTGAATGGCTTTTGGCGCAGAGTGATGTTGCTCTTGGCGCGTAACGGAATGGGGACATTGAATGGAACCATCGCAACGCGTGGATCTGACGCCTTGCGGGTGCGGTTATCCTTCACCATGTCGATAAATTCTCGTGTTTGCGCGGCGTGGTCCATGGCTGTGCCGTAGTTTCCTTTTGCGTAGGACGTCGTAGCGGCATCAAGGAGACGTTGTGCCTGCAGTGTTTGTTCGGGCGCTATGATTTGGGATAACTTTAAACTTGCCATAGCCACTTCTGCTTCTGCGATAGACGAGGCGGCACCGGGCTGTGTGGCTAGCCGCCGTAACCTCACCTGGTCGCGGGTGACTTGACTGGTGGTTTCCTGTAACGCCTTGGCCTGGTCCTGTTGACGAGCGTTCAAGTTTCGGATCAGCCCCTCTTTTTCCGCCAACAGCTGCTGCAGACGTTCGATTTCACGTTGCTGTACTTCGCAGGCGCAGGGTTCGTGGGGCGTGATTGGGGCTGCAACCGGGATCGGTTTCAGGAGGGTGCACCCCGTAATGTTCAAACCTAATAGTGCTATAACTGTTCCGCATAGCATTTGTCCCGCCCAAGTCTTGAGCAAGCTACATAGTTTGTCTGACTGTATCCACAATCTTGCCACTTTGTCCTCCTCTATAATGATGCAACCGTACCACAACGCAGATTATTGCGCGGCCCAAATTACTTATCTCAACGCAGATTCAATTATGATGTACAAAACGGTTCAATAATTTCCTTCAAATAGCAAATTGGGTTAGCCAATAGCGAGTAAATTGGGACGGTCGCATACGCATCGCAGCTGATTGGTTTGCGAGCACATTGCGGAAGGCCGTTGGATAGCAGGCAAGCAGGCTAATGGGTAGACTGCAAGTGTGCCGCAAGATCGGTAAATTGAGAGGGAAAAGACAGGGTGGCCATTGAAGATCATAATAATTCTTATTGGTTGTCGCGCGAAGTAGAAATGCCGCGCACAGCAGGATCGCGAACGGCATCCAGAACCAGCAATACCTTCTGGACTGCATTCGCGGCGAGGGATTAAGGCTGATTTATCTCGATGCCATCGGCCCGCACGAGAACTTCTATCGGGACTACAAAAGCTGACTGACAGGAGCATCAATCCCATGGCACTTTCTGAATCCACCCGCCGGCAAGTCGAAGAAGACCTAATGTGTATCTTTTTGGAGTAGGCAATGCAACGCGTCTTTATCATTCTGGGCATCGCGCTGCTGGTCATCGGCCTTCTCTGGCCATGGCTTTCTAGGTTCCCCTTCGGGCGCTTGCCCGGCGATATTTCCATCACGCGCGAGAACTTCAGCTTCCACTTCCCGTTGATGACGAGTCTGCTGGTGTCGTTGCTGCTGATTCTGTTGCTATGGCTGTGGCGGAAGTAGGTCCGTCATGGCCGAGTCGGAGTCGAACACCAAACCGAGCGCATCGGTGCGAGCGTTGTTGGCTGCAATTTTCCCCCGGAAGAAGTCTGTGTCCAAGCGCTGGCGCAACAACGCTGGTCGTAAGGATTCCGTTGTATCCGCGATGTTTATATGATTACGCCTTCTCAACGCCTGCCTGACGCACACTTGGGTTAAACTGAAAGTAGTTTTGAGACATAAAATTTATTAATGTATGTAGGTTTTCTGAGGCTTGTGTCAACTTCCGAAAGCCGCACGAATAGCTTCCAGTCTCTTTCTGTTCGTTCCAAAATCATTCTTGCCCAGACGTGACGCAGAGCGCATGTTAATAACACCAGCCTGTTCATCGAGCGCAAACTCTACGTCATCGGTGAATTTCATTAGACGGCTCTGGAATTCGGCGTATAAATAAGTTGGTTCTGCGGTAATCACCTTTGTGTTATTCATGTTGCGCACTATATCAGTCAGTTTGGCAAAAGCGACTTTACCGTCGCCTTGATATGTTAGCGGAGCAATGATGTGGTAGTCGCTGTGCGGGTGCAGTGCCGCTTGGCTGGAGATGCTATTGGATGACTCTGCAAGTGGTGCTTTTAGCTTGCCATCACGTAGGCCAAGATCGGTCGGGCGTTTTCCATTGAATAACCCAGCCTGTCCTGCAACGATGGTGACTATCGGGATAATGACGAACAGTAAGATGGCAATCTTAAGAATAATTTTGGTCATGATGCGGTCAACGGAAGGTTATATTTTGCACCTTACATTTGATTGAACAGATACGCAAACGTCGAAGTGACAACATTAGCTGCGCCGCGTTCGTATAAATATAGCGAAAGATGGCTGAGCCTGTTCCAGTAATTATTTTTGACTATCTATATCTTCTGCACTCACCTCGTAAAATCAACTTGTTTTTCAATCTGTTAAATATTGCAACAGTTGGGATGGTAAATCAATTCCACCTTGCGCAGGCCAGTTGGATAATTCCTCTGGAGAACCGTTGTAGCCATAGCGAGCGATGATGCAGCGCATCCCGGCGGCTTGCGCTGCTTCCGCATCGCGCTTGTCATCACCCAGATACAGGCAGAGCTGTGGCGCGATTTTCAGCAATTCACTGGCCTTAAGCAGTGAATCCGGAAAGGGCTTGGCACGCGCGCATGTGTCGCCGCTGATCAGGCAGGCAGCACGCTGCGCATAGCCCAGCGCTTGCATCAACGGCAAGGTGAAGCGATGGGGTTTGTTGGTGACGATGCCCCACGGCAGGCCACGTTGTTCCAGTATTTCGATCAGTTCCGCCATTCCAGGGAACAGGGTGGTGTGGACACAAATATGGCTAGCATAATAATCTAGGAAGGCATCGCGCAAATCTGCAAAATTTGGCGCATCTGGTTCAATGTTAAAACCCAGTTTCAGCAAGCCAGGAGAGCCATGCGAGGCTTGCGGGCGGATCGTCTCCAATGGCATGGGTGGCCTGCCATGGAGGTTGAGCAGGTGATTAAGGGCGGCGCCCAGATCGGGCGCCGTGTCAGCGAAAGTACCGTCGAGATCGAACAGGACGGCGCTAGTCACGACAACAGGCGAGCAGGTAATTGACGTCAGTGTTCTGGCCGAGTGAGTAGGTTTTATAAAGGGGGTGGTAACTCATGCCGCTGATGTCGCTGATGTTAAGGCCTGCATTGCGGCAAAATTGCGCGAGTTCGGACGGCTTGATGAATTTAGCATAATCATGCGTGCCACGCGGAAGCAAATGAAGTAAATATTCTGCGCCGATCACCGCGAAAAGGTAGGACTTCGGGTTGCGGTTGAGGGTGGAAAAGAACACATAACCGCCCGGCTTGGCTAGTTGCGCGCAGGCATTTACGGTGCTGGATGGATCGGGTACATGTTCGAGCAATTCCATGCAAGTGACCACATCGTAGTGGCCTGGCTGTTCCGCCGCCAGGTCTTCCACGGCGATTTTGCGGTAATCCACCTGCTGGCCACTTTCCAGCAAATGCAGCCTGGCAACTTGCAGCGCCTTGTCGCCCAGATCAATGCCCGTCACCTGCGCGCCAAGTGCGGCCATGCTTTCCGACAGGATGCCGCCACCGCAGCCGACATCCAGCACAGTCTTGCCAGCCAGGGCCGCGATACGGTTGATGTAGTTCAGGCGCAGCGGGTTGATTTCGTGTAGTGGTTTAAATTCGCTGTTGGAATCCCACCAGCGGTGGGCGAGCTGACTAAATTTTTCCAGTTCAATCGGATCAGCGTTGGTCATGATGTGCTCATATTCGGGGTGAAGGGCAGAATGTAACAAAACTTGTCTTGAACCGCCAGCCAATCAGGCGACTTAATTTCAGATTCCGCGCAGCAAAGCAATTATGTTTTGTCTCGCCTGAGTTGGACATGTTAAACTTACAAATTGTTTTACAAGAAATTTTAGAGTATCCGCTATACCTATGGAACAATTCGCTAAAGAAATTCTAGTAGTCAGTCTTGAAGAGGAGATGCGTAAGTCGTATCTCGATTACGCAATGAGCGTAATTGTTGGGCGCGCCTTGCCTGACGTGCGTGATGGCCTTAAACCGGTACATCGCCGCGCGCTGTTTTCCATGCACGAACTATCCAACGACTGGAACAAGCCCTATAAAAAATCGGCGCGCATTGTGGGCGACGTGATCGGTAAATATCATCCGCATGGAGATACGGCGGTGTACGACACGATCGTTCGTATGGCGCAAACATTTTCGCTGCGTTATCCTTTGGTGGACGGTCAGGGTAACTTTGGTTCGGTGGATGGTGATAACGCAGCGGCGATGCGTTATACCGAAATTCGCATGGCGCGTATTGCGCACGAGCTGCTGGCCGACCTGGACAAGGAGACCGTGGATTTCGGACCCAATTACGATGGCTCCGAGCATGAGCCGCTGGTGTTTCCGGCGCGCTTTCCCAATCTGCTGGTCAACGGCTCAACCGGCATTGCCGTGGGCATGGCGACTAATATTCCGCCGCATAATCTAGGCGAGGTGATTAATGCCTGTCTGGCGCTACTGAAAAACCCCGATCTGGATATTGAGCAGTTAATAGAATATATTCCAGCGCCGGATTTTCCAACTGCGGGTTTTATTTATGGTTTGGCAGGCGTAAAGGAAGGTTATCGAACCGGGCGCGGACGCGTGGTAATGCGCGCGCGTACTCATTTCGAAGATATCGAAAAAGGGAATAACCGCCAAGCCATCATTATTGATGAATTGCCCTATCAAGTGAATAAAGCCACCTTGCTAATGAAGATTGGCGAGCTGGTGCGCGAAAAGAAAATCGAGGGAATTTCCGAAATTCGCGATGAATCGGATAAGTCCGGAATGCGCGCTGTGATTGAACTAAAGCGCAATGAAATGCCGGAAGTAATACTCAATCAACTGTTTAAAATGACCCAGCTGCAGGACAGTTTCGGCATGAACATGGTGGCCTTGACCGACGGCCAGCCCAAGCTGCTTAACTTGAAGCAATTTCTGGATGCTTTCCTGCGCCATCGGCGCGAAGTGGTAACGCGGCGCACGATATTTGATTTGCGCAAGGCGCGGGATCGTGGCCATATTCTGGAAGGTTTGGCGGTTGCACTTTCCAACGTGGACGAAATCATTGCGCTGATTAAAGCGGCAGCGACGCCTGCGATTGCCAAGCAGGGTTTGATGGCGCGGACATGGCGATCTTCACTGGTCGAAGAGTTGCTAAGCCGGGTTAGCGATGCATCGCGTCCAGAAAATCTGGAGCCGGAATTCGGTATGTCAGGGCAGGGCGAGCAGCGCGCATATCGGCTTTCGGACACGCAAGCGCAAGCTATTCTGGAGCTGCGTTTGCAGCGTTTAACCGGGCTGGAACAAGATAAAATCGTCAGCGAATATCGCGAAGTGATGGACAAGATTATTGATTTGCTCGATATCTTGGCCAAGCCAGAACGCGTAACGCAAATTATCGTCGACGAGCTGGTTGCGATTAAAGCGCAATACGGCGACAAGCGCCGTAGCGAAATCGTCACCCATACTCAAGATATGAGCATGGAAGATCTGATTACGCCGGAAGACGTGGTGGTTACGATGTCGCATGGCGGTTACATGAAAGCGCAGCCGTTAGCGGAATATGTGGCGCAGAAACGCGGTGGTCGTGGCAAGCAGGCTGCTCCACCTAAAGAGGATGATTTTGTAGACAACCTGTTTATCGCCAACACGCACGATTACATTCTGTGCTTCTCCAGTCGTGGCCGAGTGTACTGGATCAAGGTGTACGACGTACCTCAGGGTGCCCGTACCGCCCGCGGCAGGCCAATTGTTAATCTGTTGCCGTTGGAAAGTGGCGAGAAGATCAATGCGATTCTGCCGGTAAAGGTGTTCTCGGAAGATCAATATGTATTCTTCGCCACCGCCAAGGGCACGGTGAAAAAGACTGCGTTGTCTGATTTCGCCAACCCGCGCAAGGCTGGCATCATCGCCATTAACCTGGATGAAGGCGATTATCTGATCGGCGTGGCGTTGACTGACGGCAAGCATGACGTAATGCTGTTTTCCAATGGTGGCAAAGCGGTACGTTTTGACGAAAATGATGTACGCCCCATGGGGCGTGTGTCGCGCGGTGTGCGCGGCATGAAGCTGGCCGCGAAGCAACATGTTATTGCACTCCTGGTGGCGGGCGACGAAAGCCAAGCAGTATTGACTGCGACCGAGAACGGCTACGGCAAGCGCACGCGGATTTCAGAATATACACGCCATGGCCGGGGTACTCAGGGCATGATTGCGATTCAAACTTCCGCCCGGAATGGCAAGGTGGTAGCGGCTACACTGGTAAACGAGGATGATGAAATCATGTTGATTGGTACTAATGGCGTACTAATCCGCACTCGCGTCAAGGAAATCCGCGAAATGAGCCGTTCCACGCAAGGCGTGACACTCATTAATCTAGGCAAAGGCGATAAGCTGGCGGGTTTGAGCCGCATTGCCGATCCTGAGCCGGAAGATCTTTCCCATTTAATCAAACCCGATTAAAGACCAGATATAAAGATAATAGAAAAGTTATGACAATTTATAATTTCAGCGCAGGTCCCGCAGTATTACCGCATGAGGTATTGCAACAGGCACGTGAGGAGTTGCTGGACTGGCATGGCAGTGGCATGTCCGTTATGGAAATGAGCCACCGCGGCAAGGAGTTCATGGGTATCGCAGCTGCGGCTGAAAGCGATTTGCGTGGTCTGCTCGCTATCCCGGCTAATTACAAAGTGCTATTCCTGCAAGGTGGGGCGCATTTGCAATTCGCCATGATTCCGCTGAATCTGTTACGCGGCAAGACTTCAGCTGATTACGTTAATACCGGCGAATGGTCTAAGAAAGCGATAGCCGAGGCGAAAAAGTTTAGCAATGTAAATATAGTGGCCAGTGGTGCGGACAAGAATTTTATTTATGTGCCGGCGTTTGATACTTGGCAGTGTGATCCGAATGCAGCTTATGTGCATTACACGTCGAATGAGACGATAGGCGGAGTCGAATTCAATTGGGTTCCGGAAACCGGTGAAATTCCTTTGGTGGCAGACATGTCATCAAATATTATATCGCGCCAGATTGATGTTTCTAAATTTGGCCTGATTTATGCCGGAGCGCAGAAAAACATTGGTCCGGCTGGGTTGTGTATTGTCATCGTGCGCGAAGATCTGATTGGTAATGTGTCACCGAGCACGCCCACTATGCTGGATTACAAGATCCATGCTGACAATGATTCAATGTATAACACGCCACCCACTTACGGCATTTACATGGCCGGGCTGGTATTTCAGTGGCTCAAGCGCAATGGCGGGTTGGCGCAGATGGAGCAGACCAATATCAGAAAAGCAAACCTGCTGTATCAGGCGATCGATGCCAGCAATGGTTTTTACAATTGTCCGGTGGTCAAATCCGATCGTTCACGCATGAACGTGCCGTTCACTCTGAAAGATGCCAGTCTGGACGGCGAGTTTCTCAAACAGGCGGATACGCACGGCCTATTGCAGTTGAAGGGACATCGCTCTGTCGGCGGCATGCGCGCTTCAATTTACAATGCGATGCCGCTGGAAGGCGTGCAGACATTGGTTGATTTCATAACACATTTTGCAAAGAATCATGGCTAAAACTTTTAAGATACTGACATTAAATAAAATTTCAACGGTTGGGCTGAACCGCTTGCCAGCTGCAAATTATATCGTTGGCAGCGACATTGCAGAGCCAGATGCGATCCTGGTGCGCTCGCACAATATGCTGGAGATGGATATTCCGGCTAGTGTGAAAGCCATCGCCCGCGCGGGCGCTGGCACTAATAACGTACCCGTTAAAAAGATGAATGCGCGAGGCGTGCCAGTTTTCAACGCTGCGGGTGCCAATGCCAACGCAGTGAAGGAGTTGGTCATCGCGGGTATGCTGCTGGCTTCGCGAAATTTAATTGCTGCGCTGCATTTTACCGCCAATTTGAAGGGTGATGACGCCACGTTGCACAAGCTGGTCGAAGATGGCAAAAAACATTATGCAGGTATTGAATTGCGTGGCCGTACCTTGGGTATTATTGGGTTGGGCGCCATTGGTCGTCTGGTGGCGGATGCCGCCATTGGTTTGGGCATGCAAGTGGCGGGTTACGACCCTGACATTACCGTGGAAGGAGCATGGGGCCTGTCTTCGCAGGTGAAAAAGGCGCACAGTATAGAAGATCTGCTTAAGCAGAGCGATTTCGTTACGCTGCACATTCCCTTGCTGGATGCTACACGGGGCTTGATTAATGACCAGCGCGTACAAGCGATGAAACCAGGAAGCGTGCTGTTGAACTTTGCGCGCGATGGTATCGTGGATGAAGACGCTGTGCTGGCGGGCATCGCCGCCAAACGCATTAGCTATTATGTTTGTGATTTTCCTATGCAGAAGACGCAGGGCAACCCAGCAGTGATTGCGCTGCCTCATCTGGGTGCTTCCACTCAAGAGGCTGAAGACAATTGTGCGGTAATGGTAGCAGAGCAAGTGCGCGACTATCTGGAGCACGGCAACCTGAACAATACGGTAAATTTCCCGACTGTTAATATGCCGCGCGAATCTTCTTTTCGTATCGCCATCGCTAATGCCAATGTGCCGAATATGCTAGGGCAGATTTCTACTGCATTGGCCGGAGCCGGTATTAATATCCACAATATGATTAACAAGTCGCGTGGCGAGATGGCTTATACCCTGGTCGATACAGATATCGCTACACCTCCTGAGATGATCGCGCAGATTGCCGCCATTCCGGGTGTGCTCATGGTGCGCGACTTGCCCTTGGATGCATAAGCAATATGGATGCATGAGCAATGAGTGATGAACTCAAGAAATACCGCGAACAAATAGACTTCATTGACGAAGAATTGCTCAAGTTGCTCAACCAGCGCGCGGCGCTGGCAAGGCAAATCGGCCATCTTAAGAGTGAAAATACAGTGCTGCGGCCAGAGCGCGAGGCGCAGATATTGCAGCGTATGGTTAGCAATAATTCTGGTCCTTTGCCGAATCAGAGTATCACGCAATTATTTACCGAGATCATGTCTCACTGCCGTGCGTTAGAGACGCAACTATGTGTTGCATACTTGGGGCCAAGTGGAACTTTCAGCCAGGAAGCAGTAGAGAAACGTTTTGGTCACGCAGTTCTGAGTAAGCCGTGCGTTTCGATAGATGAAGTCTTTCAAACTGTAGAAAGCGGCAAAGCGAATTATGGAGTGGTGCCGGTGGAAAATTCCACCGAGGGTGCTATTGGACGCACGTTGGATTTGTTGCTGCAAAGCCAGCTCAAGGTGTGTGGTGAAGTGATGCTGCCGGTGCATCAATGCTTGATGTCGTTAGTGACTGACATTTCTGCCATCAAGCGCGTGTTTTCGCATTCGCAGTCTTTGGGGCAGTGTCAAGTCTGGCTGAATACGAATTTGCCTAACGCCGAGCGCGTGCCAGTTGGCAGCAATACCCAGGCGATTCTTCTGGCTTTGGAACAGCAGGCGGATAGTGCGGCGATCGCAAGCGCAAAGGCGGCCAAAAATTACGGCATCCCGTTATTGGCTGAAAATATTGAGGACGACCCGCGCAATACCACGCGCTTTTTGGTCATTGGAAACCAGGATGTGGCGCCATCCGGCAAGGATAAAACCTCACTGGTCATGTCCGCACCTAATCGCCCGGGCGCGGTCTACGATTTGCTGGCGCCGCTGGCCAAAAATGACGTCAGCATGACCAAGCTGGAATCTCGGCCGGCGCGTTCCGGCGTGTGGGAATATGTGTTTTATATGGATATTGAAGGGCATCAGCATGAACCCAAAGTGGCGGCCGCACTGGTTGAATTAAAGCAAGTCGCCGCGTTCGTAAAAACGCTAGGTTCATACCCAATTTCCTTATAAGACCGCTTGCGCAATTTAAAAATATCGTTATTCCCGTGAAGACGAAATTTATTTCTATCAATGACTGAGTGCCTGCATCCGCGGGAATGACAGAAACAAAATTAATCAAGGCCTTAAATGAACTACAGTGAGCTAGCCCCTCCTTATATCCGCGCCATAGCGCCCTATCAGCCTGGCAAACCGATTGCCGAGCTGGAGCGCGAGCTCGGCATCAGCGGCATTGTCAAGCTGGCATCCAATGAGAATCCCCTCGGTGCCAGCCCCTTGGCCGTGGCCGCGATGCATGCGGCGATGAGCGATATCGCGCGTTATCCCGATGGCAGTGGTTTCGATCTGAAGAAAGCATTGTCCGAGCGGTATCAGATTGAGCGTTCATGCATTGTGCTGGGAAATGGTTCCAATGATTTGCTGGAATTGGCCGCACGCGCTTTCCTCGCGCCGGGTGACAAGGTGGTTTATTCGGATCATGCTTTCGCGGTGTATGCGCTGGCTACGCAAGCGGCAGGAGCTACCGGCATCAGCGTGCCAGCTACTAAAGGGTTTGGCCACGATCTTTCCGCAATGTTGCAGGCTGTGGTGCAGCATAAGGTGAAGATGGTGTTCATCGCGAACCCGAATAATCCCACGGGTACTTTTCTCAGCGCGGCGGAATTGCTGGATTTTCTGCGAGCAGTGCCGCCGCAGGTGTTGGTGGTGCTGGATGAGGCATACAACGAATATCTGCCGCAAAATTTGCGTTATGACAGTGTGAGCTGGTTGCGCGACTTTCCCAACTTGATCATTTCCCGCACTTTCTCCAAAGCATATGGTTTGGCTGGTTTGCGTGTGGGGTATGCATTGGCAGGTGAGTTGGTAGCGGACATGCTGAACCGAGTGCGGCAGCCGTTCAATGTCAACAGCGTAGCGCAGGCTGCTGCTGTGGCAGCGTTACAGGACGAGTCTTTTGTAAGGCGAACTTGCGAATTGAATCAGGCCGGCATGGAACAGATTTCGCAAGGGTTGACTCTATTAGGTCTGGAGTACATCCCGTCTTATGGAAACTTCATATGTTGCCGCATTGCGAATCCTGCCCAGAGTGGGGGAAAAGGGGCTGGCCCGATGTATCGACGCCTGCTGGAATTGGGGGTAATTGTGCGGCCGATTGCCAACTACGGTATGCCAGATTATTTGCGTGTGAGCATTGGTCTGGAAAGTGAAAATGAGAAATTTCTGTCTGCGCTGGCGCAGGCGTTAGGAGAAGCAGCGTGATTATTGTAATGAACAAGGATGTTTCTGACGATCAAATAGGCGTGGTGGTAAAGAAGCTCAAGGACGCCGGGCTGGATGCCAATATTTCCCGAGGCATTGAACGCACTGTGATCGGCGCCATTGGTGATGAGCGCAAATTATCCGAAGAAATGTTTACCCCATTGCCTGGGGTGGAATCGGCGATGCATATAGTCAAGCAATATAAAATCGTATCGCGCGAATCTCATCCCGAAAACACAGTAATTGATATCGGTGGCATTCAGCTGGGCGGCAAGCAAATCCAGGTTATTGCGGGTCCATGCTCAGTAGAAACTCAGCAGCAGATGGACTTGTCCGCCCAGTACGTGAATGAGGCAGGCTGCCGTTTGATGCGTGGCGGCGCATTTAAGCCTCGCACCAGCCCGTACACTTTTCAGGGCAAGGGAGTTGAGGGACTGGATATGTTCCGTCAGGCAGCCAGCAAATTCAAGCTGCCCATCGTGACCGAGCTAATGGATGTCCGCATGTTGGATACCTTTCTCGAAAATGACGTCGACGTAATCCAGATCGGCACCCGCAACATGCAGAATTTCGATCTGCTCAAAGAAGTGGGTCGTATCAACAAACCAGTCATTCTCAAGCGCGGCATGTCGGCTACCATTTCAGAGTGGCTAATGGCGGCAGAATACATTGCAGCCGGCGGCAACCATAACATCATATTCTGCGAGCGCGGCATTCGTACTTTTGAAACGTATTACCGCAACGTACTTGACGTGACCGCCATCCCGGTAATGAAAAAAGAAACCCATTTGCCGATAATTGTCGATCCTTCGCACGCCGGCGGCAAGGCATGGATGGTCGCGGCGCTGTCACAGGCAGCGATTGCGGCGGGGGCGGATGGATTATTGGTAGAGATGCATCCCAATCCGACTGAGGCCTGGTGCGATGCCGATCAGGCGCTGACTCCGCAAGAATTGAAGAAGTTGATGGGCGTGTTGGGCGGCATTGCCACAGCGATTGGACGCACACTCTAATCCTGTCTCACGCTAGTGGAGAGGTGAGGAAAGTCGTGACAAAACCATTGTTTCGCAAAGTTGTTATTTTTGGCGTCGGCCTGATCGGCGGTTCGTTTGCGCTTGCTTTGCGGCGGATGAACGCGGTGGATGAAGTAGTCGGTTTCGGACGCAGCGCGCAGACGCTGGCACAGGCGCAGCAACTCGGTATTATCAACCGCAGCGGTTCAGATCTTGCGGCAGAGCTGGGCGATGCCGATCTGATATTGCTGGCAACGCCCGTGGGCCAAATGGCCGACATCATGGTTCGCATCGCACCGCATCTGGGTGCTCATACGCTTATTACTGATGGCGGCAGCACCAAGTGCGACGTTGTTGATCATGCTTATAAACATTTGGGCGCACTTATTTCCCACTTCATACCGGCACACCCTGTTGCTGGTGGTGAGCAAAGCGGCGCTACCGCGGCGCGTGCTGATCTGTATCAAAACAAAAAAGTAATATTGACTCCGCTGCCGGAAAATTCCGCTGATGCTGTGGCGCGCGTAAGGTTGGCATGGGAATTGTGTGGCGCGTTGGTGAGCGAATTAACGCCGAAGCAGCATGATGAAGTGTTTGCTGCTGTCAGTCATCTACCGCACCTGCTTTCATTTGCATTGGTACACGATTTGGCTCAGCGCGAAAACCGCGATTTGTTACTTGCTTTCGCCGCGAGTGGTTTCCGCGATTTTACCCGCATTGCAGCAAGCTCGCCGGAAATGTGGCGCGATATCTGCCTGGCCAACCGCGATGCGCTGTTGATCGAGATGGGCCGCTACATGAAAGAACTGGAAACCTTGCATAATGCGCTTGCGGAAGCCGATGGCGCCAAGCTGGAAGAAATATTCAGCATTGCCCGTTCGGTGCGCAGCAACTGGACTCCGCAATAAATCGGCAAAATTTATTAGGAAAGTTTCTACGGTGGTTATAAGGAGAAAAGCATGGACTTGAGAATTACCTGTATTAAAAAGAGTAACAGTCAACTTGCACATGAGCGCATTCAATTTATAGGTGGAGTGGATGCTGAAGGCGTTCGCTGGAAATTTTCTGTGGCAGAGGCAATTGAGGGTATTGCAGTTGGTAAATGGCGATTTTATGCTCACGTAGGGGGTTATCCATTTTGGGTAGTTGTCGCTGTTAGTTCACTTGGACAAAAGTATTTAAAAACTGATCACGATGGGGAGCAGCCAATTAATTTACTGAGCTTACGTGAGTGTCCACCAGATTAATAAATTCTATTTCATGCTTATGACAACGGCCTTATTTACAAGCATCAGATGATTTTATTCATCCTTGTTAAGCTGTTAAAGCTGCCTGCAGCCAGTTCGGACGATTGTTGAGCTCTTCCTCCATGCTTGACTGGCAGGACGGGCAGCCGTTTTCCAGCCGTTTCAGCGATGTCTACTTTTCAAACGATTCCGGACTAGAGGAAAAACGCCACGTTTTTCTGCAAGGCAATCGGCTGGCAGAACGTTTTGCATCTTTATCAAGCGGGGATAGTTTTGCCATCGGCGAGACAGGATTTGGCACAGGGTTGAATTTTTTATGCGCTTGGCAACTGTTCGATAAGGTCGCTTCATCCAATAGCAGTCTCGATTTTTTTAGCGTCGAAAAATATCCGTTTGATGAGAGAGAGCTTGCCGATGTTTTGGCACTGTGGCCGGTATTGCGGCAGTATGCCGATGAACTCCTTGCCCGTTGGCGGCGCCGCGTACCGGGCTGGAATCGGTGGAGTTTTGCCGGTGGAAAGATACGCCTAACGCTTGTAATAGGTGACGTAGTCGATGCGCTAACTGAAATCTGCGGCGGCATCGATGCATGGTTTCTGGATGGTTTTTCACCGGCACGCAATCCAGAAATGTGGACGCAGTCTGTATTCGAGAGCGTCGTGCGAATCTCTCAGCCAGGCGCCTCATTCGCCACCTATACTTGTGCCGGTTGGGTACGGCGCGGTTTGGAACAAGCGGGATTCCAGGTCAGCAAATCTCCAGGCTTCGGACGTAAACGCGAAATGCTGCAAGGTCATCTTCCCGGTTCGCCGCCGGTGCGGGCTAAGGTAACAAAAGTCATCGTGATCGGCGGAGGCGTGGCTGGCTGTGCCGTTGCCTCAGCTTTGGCGATGCGCGGAGTCTCCGTTACCCTGATCGAAAGCGCGCCGGCATTAGCTGCGGCGGCATCGGGCAATCCGCGCGGAATATTGCATATTCGGCTAAGCGCAGGCATGGACTCATTGCAACGTTTTTTGCTGGCCTCCTATGGGCATGCGCTTGCCTTGCTGGATGAAAAGCTTCCCATTGACGGCATCGCCCGTGCGGAATGCGGAGAGCTGCAACTGGCATTTTCTGCGCAAGAAGCGAAACGTATCGACCGGCTGGCGGCACTTGATTGGCCAGCGCATGTATTACGTCGCGTAGATGCGGCTGAAGCATCCGAGCTGACTGGTATCGAGTTGGCACATGGCGGCCTGTGGTTTCCCGCCGGCGGCTGGCTGGTTCCGCCACAGATGTGCGAGGCATTGGCAGCGAGCCCAGCCATAGTGCGGCGTACCGGCTATCGCGCGGAATCCTTGGCAGCGGTAGAGTCCGGCTGGCGGGTGGAGGGAAAAGACGAGCGCCAACAAGCATGGTCTGATGAGGCTCAGGTAGTGGTAGTTTGTACCGGTTATCAGGTGAAATCGTTTGCGCCATTGTCACACCTTCCCCTGACGCCGGTGCGCGGGCAAATCACTATGCTGCCTGCCACACCGCATAGCGAAAATCTGCGAACAATTGTATCTGCCAATGGTTATCTCGCTCCATCAGACGGAGAGCTGCACGTGCTGGGAGCGACGCATGATTTCAATGATGAGGCGGTGGATTTGCGGGCATCCGATCATGCAGAGAATTTGTCCAAGCTGGCGGACATATCGCCGACGCTAGCCAAGTCGATGAATATTGATTCATTGGATGTTGAGCAACTGAATGGACGTGCATCAGTGAGAGCTTCCGTTCCCGGAGCCATGCCGCTAGTGGGCGAACTATTGCCGGGGCTATATACCAGCTTGGGACATGGCACTCGCGGTCTTATAACTGCAGGGCTTTCCGGTGAATTGATTGCGGCGATGGCATGTGGACAATTGCCGCCACTGCCATTGGCGGTAGTAAATGCATTGGCTCCTGTGCCGTGGCTTGTAAGGCTGGCGAGCG
Organism: Candidatus Nitrotoga sp. 1052; assembly: GCF_927312905.1. GTDB lineage: Bacteria > Pseudomonadota > Gammaproteobacteria > Burkholderiales > Gallionellaceae > Nitrotoga. The sequence goes on along the minus strand of NZ_CAKMHQ010000052.1, from coordinate 42,953 downwards.
ACTGATGAATTCAGGGCGCCTCTAAAAATTCAATTTTCTAGGCAAGACAAGGCACGAGTAAAAAATTTGAGCGAGGCATATTGTTAATATGTAAGCGATAATTTTTTTCGAGTAACGCCGTATTGTGACGAAAATTGAATTTTTAGAGGTGCCCTTTACGCTTCTATGCAATGATCGAAGCCATGACTGGACAGAAGCGGGAGGCCAAGCTACGCGGCAGGCCGCAAAAGAATTATTACGAATCTTTAGTGCACGACGTAGGATAAGGGGAATTTGGATTATGATGACAAGCGCTATGAATAATCCGTGCCTGGCCCGTTTAATTTTTCAAAACACCTCCCCTTATGCCAAAGCGAACAAACGAATTCCAGAAACTCGTATACCTCGTACGGACAAATCTCGCGGCTGGGGCGACGGTTACCGAATCGAAGATGCTTCGAGACCGTGTTACCCGGAATCAACGCGAAGTTGACGTCTGCATCGAAGGGCGCGTTGGCGGCCAGGCTGTGATGGTTTGCGTTGAGTGCCGTGACCACAAACGGCCAGCCGATGTGCAGTGGGTCGATGCATCGCGCACGAAACATGAACGGCTCCCTACAAACGCACTGATTCTTGCTTCCAAGTCCGGATTCACCCCGGAAGCCCGCCGTGTCGCAGAGGCATATGGCATTGAGACATTCTCCCTTGAAGACGTTGATAGCACCGACTTTCCTTCACTATTGACTCGGCAGTTAAATATTGAACTTAATTGATGATGCCTTGTCAGATTGTGCATGGAACGACAAGACGGAAGGACACTCCCGATGCAGGCATTAGCCGAAAGGCGCAGGCGTGCAGTCAAACTTCGGGAAAAAGGGATGCTGGTGAATGACGTTGCGCGGGAATGTGAGCTATCGCGTGGCACGGTCATCGCTGCGCATAAGGCATATTGTCTGGGTGGTTGGGCGGGGATGGCATTAAAACCACGTGGACGCTCTATGGGAGTGGGGCGAAGATTGACTGCTGAATAGGAGAGTGAAGTTCAGAAACTTATTCGCGACAAGACCCCTGATCAGATAAAGATGCCTTACGCCCTGTGGAGTCGCACGGCGGTGATGGAATTGATAGGGCAACGGTTCAAGATAAAGCTACCTGTCCGGACTGTTGGTACGTATTTGGCGCGCTGGGGATTTACCCCCCAAAAGCCGATTAAAAAAGCTTATGAGCAACGCCCAGTCGAGGTGAAGGCATGGCTCGATAACAGTTATCCGGTGATTGCTGAACGTGCTAAAGCAGAAGGAGCTGAAATCCACTGGGGAGATGAAACTGGATTGCGCAGTGATGACGTGCGCGGACGCTCTTTCGCACCCAAAGGAAAAACACCCGTGGTGCGGGTCAACAGTAAACGCGAGAACGTGGGACTTATCTCCACTGTCACGAACCAAGGCAAGGTCAGGTGGATGGTGCTGAACGGCGCGTTGGATTCAGATCAGCTCATCGCATTTCTGAAGCGGTTGGTGAAAGATGCCAAGCGTAAGGTATTCCTGATTCTGGATAACTTGCGGGTCCACCATGCCAAGCTGGTTAAGGCATGGCTAGCGAAACATCAGGACGAAATTGAAGTATTTTATCTGCCGAGTTACAGCCCTGAGTTGAATCCAGATGAAATGCTGAATGCGGATCTCAAACAGGCAGTGACGACCAAGGCACCTGCGCGAACAAAGGGGCAACTACTCAAAGCGACTACCAGTCACATGCGCAAGCTACAGAAATCACCCGCGCGTGTAAAAAGCTACTTTGAACATGCGCCTGTAAAATATGCAGCTTAAGTTCAACAATTTATTGCCGGATCAATAATTGGCGCCAATGGAACGCTTTGGACGAAGACAGTCTCAATTACTCCGACAAAGGTCACGGCCACCGTATTGGCGACTGACAGTCTTCCCGAAGAGACGGTTGTACTCCTGCAGGACAACCACCTTTATATTGAAGATGGTAGCGAACTCTGCCAAGCAACCGAATACGTTCAAGCAGTCGCAAATTCGAACTTCGCCCGTGACTATCTCCTCGCTGAAGGAAAAGAGGAGCACACGTGGTTCGAATTTCGCTGCGAGCCGCCGCACGATACTTTGAAGAGGCCACTCTTCCTGAAGAAGCTTGATCCCCTTGTTCTTCGGCCAATTTCGTCGTTCTGCATTATTGGTCAATGCGAGTTCAAGATTGCTTCCTTCGCCATGCACCGTGCCAAGCTTGGAGGTGTTCACGTTAGCTGGGGAAAGACAGTTGCCCACGGTCGGCTTGCCTTGCTCGTCGCGACTATGGATGATACTGGCGGGCAGAAGGTTTCGATAACTGGGCTCCCCGAAGCCTAGCTTGCCGGGATCGAGGCCTACCCTCGTTCGAAAATAAATATGAACAAATAGGGTCAGATGTTCGCAGCGCGGTTGGGCTGAATGAAATGAAGCCCAACATCTCACCTCACGCTTGGCTTGGCGGCTGGCACGAATAGCTTTTTGCCAGCCGCCGCGAGAAACCTGTCTTGATGAGCGACCAGCGCAGCGGATAGTCGGCATTGCCAAGTGGCAAGCGCCATATCGCATGCAGGTGTTCTGGTAACACCACTATCGCCAGAATTGCAAACGGATGCGCGTTTTTCACCGTTTTCATCTCCGCAAGCAAGTCATCGATATGCCGCACTAATACATCACATTGGAGCGCCGTTCAGTTAGATTAACAGTGAAAAAGTGTTTGCTTCCCGCTGCATCGGCACGTCGGTAACGCATCTGTTCATCCATTCCCAGTGATGTTGGGCTTCATTTCATTCAGCCTAACCTACCGAGCTGTTCATTACCTCATTCACAGTCCCCGCAGCAATGTGCTGAACCAAGTTGTAAAAAATAATCGGCACCATTATATTTGGGTAAGAAGGTAAAGCCAACGATGCCAACACTAACCCGGTCCCATTATTGTTCATACCCAGCCCGAACATAAGTGAGACGCGCTCAGTTCGGTCCAACTTGAACAAGCGGCTCATGCCATACCCTGCAGCAAACAATGTTAAACATAGCCCTGCTGAAATGACCAATGTGACGGCCAAGAAGTCGTAATCCTGATCAGCTATGGCTTGAGGCAGAGATACTGCAGCATTGGAGTAATTCAACATCAACAAAACAATGCTATTGATTAATTTCAGATAAGGCATTCCTCCAACTACCCAATCTTCGACAACTATCAAGCGCACCGCAATGCCCAGCAATGATGGTAGCACCACCCAAAGACCTAGAAATGCACCAGAGCCGTATACTGCCAAACCCTGCAAGACCTTCTCGAACTCTTCCGAGGCCATCTCACCAAAAATGTTAAACGTTACCGGAGTGATGATGGGACTTAGAATTGTAGAGAAAAGTACCAATCCCAGGCTCAATGCCAAATTTCCATTAGCGTTTTGTGCCCAAGCGGTTGACCCTCCAGCGATCGGCATGGCTGCAACCAGTGCCAGACCTACAAGAATATGTTGGGCTTCTACCGGCTCAGACCAAAGCCGCATCAAGACCGTTACGCCAAAAATATAGATGATTGGGATGGTTATGTTCGCAGCTAGCCCGGCCAGTAATACATATTTTTTTTCAACATATTTATTAATATGGGAAATATTCAACCCTAGGCCAGCATTGAACATGAGTATGGCGAGCATAATCATCAGCAACGATATATTTGTTTTCTGCTGGTAGATAGTGATCTCGCCGAAAGATACATTCCTTATCTGGAGACCGGGAACTGGCAAAACAACGGCAATAACATATGCAGCGATCAAGAACCAGAGCAGATGGCGTTGGAGGAATTGAGATATAGAGAGCAAATTCAATTTATGTTATCCATTATCATGATTGTTCATAACCTGGCTTGCTTCTCTGCGTCCCCAAATAGTGTTTTGACAATGCCACTTCTGGGCAATGGGCACAATTGCATTTTAGTAAGTTTTATTCCATATATTTCTATATTGTGGAGCTAACCTAAATGACTTAATTAAGTATTTTTTATTGTCCACATAAACTGTGGATAACAATGTGAACAATTTCAATAAAATTAAGCTAACTACTAATACTATATACGATTTTGTCCAGCCGCTCATTTTATAGGCACTATTTATTTACATTAAAAACAATTACTTATATTTATCGTTCAAAAACAACGGTAGAACTATTCTTATTGCTGGATATATTCTCAACTTGTGAATAAACAACATAATGTCAAGCACATTTGTTAATGTTTAGCTTAATTTCTGCAGCATCCCACCTGCATCAGCATTACAGGATTGTCTGCATTGATAAATTAAGAAATGACATATCCAAGTTAAAAATATGACCGCTAATTGCATACAATCTTGCCGAATTATGCGAATTGAAAAATATGAGTTCGATATTGCACAGATCACTTGAAGCAAGAAGATTTAACCCAAAATAGAGATGCCCCGGCTATGCCGCGGTGGAAGTAGAAGTTTGACATTTACTGGAGTCCAACTGCGACACTCTGAATCGTGAGCCGCCAAGCAAACGAAGAAGGGAGGATCGAGAGGGACGACAGCGAAAACCTAAGCCATAGTAAATGGGAATGCAAATATTACGTTATATTCATTTCGAAGTGCAGACGTAAAACGTTTTACGAGCAGTTGAGGACGCCATTTTCTGCTCAATACTATCGGTTACGATAAACGTATACCAAAGACCATGCGCATGCAGTTAATATCCATGAAATGGTTTTAGCAGTGATCGAAGTGTCAATTAAATCCATTTGCAGCACTACTGTGATTGCGCTGAGATTGATGGCTATAATTGAACATAGAATAAAATATGGCAGAAATGATTTTAACATGGTTACTTATCCTTTCTAATGACTTACAGGTGGATTCCTTTATTAAAACTACATTTAGTCAAGCTTAAAGGGGCAGTTTTCCATATGCAGTGTGCTGCCCTGACGAATGCTGATTAAAATAAATTCACTAAACAAAGGATCAAAGGGTTACTTTTTGGGTGGCAGTCAAACTTACTTCCCCATTCCCTTTGTTCGGACGACGATATACACCTTTCAAAACTTCTCCGATAATTCCTCCAAAATTGGCAGCTTCTACTACCAGAATGAGACAGGGTCCCCAGTAAGCAAGGGGGACTTGAAAAAACATGTCTACATCTGTAGATGGATTTTCGAAATAGGTTAGATAGACAAAACTGATGCAGCGTACAAACAGTGGAGGTAAACAAGCCAACCATTTTCCGCCTAGACCAAAAATCCAGGACACCGCCAAACCCACGATGAAAGGTACCAAAAATATATCTATCATCCAGGCAAAAGTAAAGGTGGAGATGCCAGTAAATATTTCGATATTGACCCCCAGCGCTTTATCTCCCAAATAATTTAGTGCCATGCCAGTCAACACAGCAATAAATCCTTTAGCGTATCGAGAATTCATTTTTATTACTCCTTTTCAATCAAACTACTCTTTTTTTAAAGGCTTTTATAGGTGCCAGTTACGTAAGAGATATTTTATATTCATCCCTATCTCTCAGCTGTTACATTACTGGACAATAATCTGACAATACAGGTACAGTTGTTTTTATATTTGACCAACCTGTACTGGTTCAGTAACCATGCCAATGTTAAGTTTAGATTCAAACAATCCTTTACCGCTGATTGACCAGATCGCCAATGCCGTCAAAAAAATGATAGATGACAGGGCAATTCGGTCGGGTGCGCGCATGCCTTCGATACGAAGATTTGCTCAAAACCAAGGGGTAAGCCGCTTCACTGTTGTCCAGGCATATGACAAGCTGGTGGCAATGGGATATCTACATTCGAGGCAAGGTTCTGGATTTTATGTTTCATCTCGTCCTACACCTCGCGATTCATCGGAAGCGGCATACAAACTCGATAGCGTAATAGATGTCGTTTGGTTGTTAAGGAATTCGCTTAAGGATCGTGCTTGCAAGACGATGCCCGGAGCATGGTGGCTTCCAGCCTCATGGATGGTAGAAACAGGCATCAAAAAAAGCTTGAGGGCATTGTCACTGAAAGATGGGGAGTTCCTTACTGCCTATGGCACGCCTGGTGGTTACTTACCCCTGAGGGATCTACTTCAAAGAAAATTGTCCATTATCGGCGTTGTAGCGGATACTTCGCAGATCATCCTGACCACAGGAGTGACGCATGCGATGGATCTCGTAACCCGTTACTTCGTGCGGCCAGGGGACGCTGTATTGGTCGATGATCCGGGATATTTCATACTTTTTGGAGGGCTGAAATCATTTGGCGCCAAAATCGTCGGGGTACCATGGAACCAAGATGGGCCTGACACCATTGCGATGGAAACGTTGATCAAAGAACATCATCCTAAGCTCTTTTTTACCAATACGATTTTGCATAATCCGACCGGTGCCAGCATTAGTCAACCAGTTGCTCATCGCATGCTTCAGCTGGCCGAAAAGTACGACATGATGCTGGTTGAAGATGACATATATGGTGATTTCCATCCTGCGACGGCGACTCGTCTTGCTACGCTCGACCAGCTCAATCGGGTGATCTATGTAAGCAGCTTCTCGAAATCGGTCTCAGCCAGTCTGCGTGTTGGATATTTCGCATGTAACCGAGAAATCGCAGAGAGCCTCTGTGATGTTAAGCTTTTGACTGGTCTTACTACTTCGGAAGTGAGCGAACGACTGATATATCAGCTCCTGACTGACGGTCATTATCGAAAGCATCTGGACAAGCTTCGAGCAAAATTGCAACTGGCTCGACAAAACACGATTGCAAAACTCGAAAACCTTGGCTTTACGCTTTATTGCGAACCGGAAGGAGGGATGTTCGTTTGGGCAAAACTGAATGACCAAAGCAACGCGGCTGAAATTGCAAGCCTAGCTGCAAAAGAGGGAATCATGCTCGCTCCCGGAAACATGTTCCGGCCCCACCAGGAATCCTCACCTTGGTTCAGGTTTAATGTAGCTCATTGCGGCGACGATGCAACGTTCGAGTTTTTTAAAAATGCCGGATACAACTCTGAAGTGCAACTTTCGTAGGTAAATTTAAGTTTATAGCAATATGCTTGCACCGTATCCATGAAAGTCAATTAGCATTGAGCTCTTTGTGTGTGCAGGAGCAGAAGGAAAACGGCACGCCTACTGACGTGCCGCTCCATGCCAGAAGCCAATCGGTAAATTACACCTGCGGATGCGCACGCTCCGCTTCATTGTCCAATTTATTCAACGCATGCAAATAGGCCTTGGCGGAAGCTACCACGATATCAGTGTCTGCACCTTGGCCATTGACTATGCGACCGCCCTTGGATAGCCGCACGGTCACTTCGCCCTGTGCATCTGTACCGCTGGTGATGTTATTTACCGAATAAAGTTGCAATTCGGTGCCACTTTGCACGATCTGCTCGATGGCTTTGAACGTCGCATCTACCGGCCCACCTCCCTGCGCCTCGGCGACTAATTCCTTTCCGCCCACATTCAATCGCACCTGTGCCAAAGGCAAAAGGCCAGTTTCCGAATGCGCGCGCATGGATACCAAGCGATAATGCTCGCTAACTTGCGCTACCACGCTTTCACTGACCAATGCTTGCAAGTCCTCATCAAAAATTTCACGCTTGCGGTCAGCCAATTCTTTGAAACGGGCAAATGCATCGTTCACCACCTCCTCGTTTTCGAGCACGATGCCAAGTTCCTGCAAACGGGTGCGGAACGCGTTGCGACCGGAAAGTTTGCCCAGGGTCAATTTGTTCGTGCTCCAGCCAACATCTTCGGCACGCATAATTTCGTAAGTCTCGCGGTGCTTGAGCACACCATCCTGATGAATGCCGGATTCATGCGCAAAAGCATTCGCGCCGACAATCGCCTTGTTAGGCTGCACCGGATAACCGGTGATGCTGGACACAAGTTTGGAAGTCGGCACGATCTGCGTGGTGTCTATGCGCGAATCGCAACTAAATACATCGCGGCGTGTCTTCACCGCCATCACGATTTCTTCCAGGCTAGCATTTCCAGCACGCTCACCTAAGCCGTTGATGGTGCATTCCACCTGGCGCGCACCGTTCATTACGGCAGCAAGAGAATTGGCTACCGCCATACCGAGATCGTTGTGGCAATGGGTGGACCACACTACTTTCCCGGAATTCGGCACGCGTTCGATCAACTGTCTGATGCGCTCGCCCCACAAAACCGGGATGCTGTAACCAACAGTATCCGGCACGTTTAGGGTCTTCGCTCCCGCTTGAATCACTGCATCAAAAATTCGGACGAGAAAATCCATTTCCGAGCGCACCGCATCCTCGGCAGAAAATTCGATGTCGTCGGTATATTCCAGTGCGAGCTTCACCGCCTTCACAGCCGCTTCCACCACTTGGTCGGGCTGCATACGCAACTTCATTTTCATGTGGATGGGTGAAGTAGCGATAAAGATGTGAATGCGACCAGACTTGGCTGGCTTGATCGCTTCACCGGCAGCGCGAACATCGCTTTCAGTGGCACGCGCCAACGAGCAAATCGTAGAACTCTCGATGGTTTGCGCAACACTGCGGACTGCATTTGCGTCGCCCGGACTGGCAGCAGCGAACCCTGCCTCGATAACATCAACGCCCAGCTTTTCCAATTGCCGTGCGATGCGGATCTTTTCTTCCTTAGTCATGGACGCGCCCGGGCTTTGTTCGCCATCGCGCAAGGTAGTATCAAATATTATTAATTTTTCTTTCATGCTGGACTCCATTGCAATTATTTAATTCGCACGATCCAGACGAATAAAATCCGGCCGGATGCCGCTTGCTTCAAAACGATGGGGATGTATATTTAGCGCGCGACGCGCAGCAGCAACGCAGCCAGAAGGCTGGATGTAGAGTGCAATTGCGAGATGTGGCGAGAGAAGTGCATAGTTGGAATATAACGACTTTTGTTTGCTTACGCAATATTCGCTCTCTGCTCTACAGCGGGCACGATCACCTGAAAGAACAGATTGGCCTGCTCGCGGTTCATCGGCAGATACCCGATTTCGTCAATGATTAGCAGGCGGTAACTGTTAACGGCCCGGTACATGACGTTCTTCAGCTGATTCTGGGTATGCGTGGTGGTTAGTACAGCAACAGATCGGCAACGGTGGTAAAGCATGTATTGATGCCGGCCTACGCCGCCCTAAAATAGTGATGTCAAGACTTGAACATCCCGCTGGAATTTTCAAGTATTTTCTTTGATTCTTGTACGCATCTCATAGGCACGATTTTGTTTCAGCATTCTGAATATAATACGGCAAAGCTGTCGGCCAAGCGCCCGACTTGCCTGATTATGTGATTTCCCCTCAATCCGTTTTTTCTCATAGTAACACTGTGATTCAGGTACGCATTTTCGATGCTTGTCTATAGCGGCCATCATCGCGCTTTTAGCTCGTTTGTTGACATGTTGCGGTGCTTTTGAACCGCGAAACTTCCCTGAGCTGTTATCAAGGTTGGCCATTCCCAAATAAAGTGCCAGACTGCGCTCGCTAGCAAACCGGTCAATGGTGCCAATCTCACCCGCCAACTCTGAAGCACAGATCACAGCAAACCCTGGAATACTGTCAATTAACTGGGCAGCTTGGGATTCTTGCATTAACGTCTTGCAACGCAACTCCAACGCTTTGATGTCGTCTTTGAGTGCCAAGATGCGCCGGGTATCTTCAATGATCATTTCTCCCACCCATCCCACTTCATGACTAAATGACGCATGAGATTGCCATGCGCTAATATCACCGGCGTACTTGCGGCCCACACCAGGAATCTTTAGCAAGGTAGATAAGCGCAGACGTGACAGCTTTGTCAATTGGTTAACGCTGGTGATAAAGCGTAAGAACCAAAGATTATCAGCATCGTTTGTGATGTCTAACAGACCCGGGCAAACTGCGTGAAGGTCGCCCTGAAGACGACTTTGCAAGCGGCTCTTTTCATCCACCAAAGCACGACGACGGCGACTCAGACGTGTGAGCATGTCGTTTTCTCGTGGTGTCGGCATGATCTCCTGGAGAACATCTTTGGCCAACGGCAGGTGATCTCGCAGCTGGAATAGCTCCAGGCCTTTACAGGCATCAATGCGGTCATTCTTGGCCGCAGCCGGAAAGATTTCCTTGAAGCGAGCCAGCTTCAGATTATTGATGTTGTAAAGTTGATAACCACGCACCTTAACCAGACTGTCCAAAGGGCGGGCATAGCCATTGTAGCCTTCCATTGCTACCGCTACTGCACCACCATGATGTTGGCGATGATGCTCGATGCGCTCAAATAATTGTTTAAAACCTTCCGGGCGGTGGAGGATAGCAAACTCATCCAGTAGATCGCCATTGGACAGGCCTATTGCCACACTGTGCTGCCGACAACCTATATCAACACTGACATAAATTTGTGGGGTATTATTCAAAATAATGGGGCCTCCATATGATTACGACTAAACCGATAAATCATCCGCCGGTCTCGTCTACATACAGAGCCACAATCTTCAGATCGGCACCATCCCGAACGACACACCGGATGATGCAGGAGGACGGGGACGGCATTTCAAGTCTAGCGAACCAGAATCCCAGCCGCTGACCCCATGAGCCACATCCCCGTCCGTTTGCTATATTAAACTATGGTTCTGTGGCCTGTCATCCTGCAAAATACGATGGTAGACCCAATACTGTTCTGCGCAAGCGTCATCTTGCTGAACAAGATAGTAAGCGTGCATCTCGCCAGGTAAATATTTGCTATAAATGTTAAACAAAAAAGGGGCGTAAGTGCCCCTTTTTTACGTCGAAGAAGAATGTCACGGGTATCGTTCAGAATGCACAGCCGTATGCGCAACAGATTGAGGGCGCCTCTATAAATCACACTATTTCCGCGCCCAGCATAGCCACAGAACAATCCGTTTGTTGTGTGCGATACAGGTGCCTTCGAACTTGGTGAAGTTTGTCTATCCAAGTCATGATCAGCGCAAGTTAAAGCACGATGCTTTAGTAACGCTTGACTAAAGTTATTTCAGCAGGCTTAATTGGCTCTGTAATATGAGCTAATTAAGGAGCTATAAAATGGCAATGGAAACGATACTTTCCGACCTCTCGGTAAGCATGACGGAATTCAAAAAGAATCCCAATGAGGCACTCAGGGAATCGGGCGGACGCGCTGTCGCCGTGCTCAGCCACAACAAACCCGCCTTTTATATGGTGCCGCCGGACTGCTATGAAGCCATGCTGGAAGAGATCAACGACTTGCGTCTCGTGCGCGTGGCCAAGGAACGCCTAAAACAAAAAGACCACGCTATCGAGGTAACGCTGGATGACCTCTAGGCAGGTCGAGCGCAAGCCAACAGTAAAATACCGCCTCAAATTCGTGCCGGATGCCTGGCGCGAATGGCAGGCGCTGGACGGTTCAATCAAACAGGCACTCAAACCGCTGCTGGCAAAACGCCTGCAAAACCCGCATGTACCCGGCGCGCTCCTGCACCGGGAATTGGCGGGCTGCTACAAAGTCAAGCTGCTCAAGCAAGGATACCGTCTGGTTTACGTGGTCGAAGGCGATGAATTGGTCGTGTTGGTGCTGGCGGTAGGCAAGCGAGAAGACAATGCCGCATATCAAGCGGCAGCAAAACGCGTTAAATAATCAAATTTATGAACAAACATGCTGTTTTTTCTTTTTTCTCTGGCGCTGGGTTTCTGGATATTGGCTTTGAAAATGCGGGCTTTGACATTGTTTTCGTCAATGAAATTAATCCTGAATTCATGAGCGCGTACAAATTCAGTCGAGAGTGTCTGGGTAAAGAGGCCCCTCAATTTGGTTACAGTCAGGAATCTATTGACGTGTTTTTGACAACCCAAAAAAGGACTCTGTCCTCTCATATGAAATTGGCAAAATCAAAGTATTTATCTGTTGGATTTATCGGCGGACCGCCGTGCCCAGATTTTTCTGTAGGCGGAAAAAATAAAGGCCATGAGGGTGATAACGGGAGACTTTCAAATTCATATATTGATGTAATTATTATAGTTATGCTAAAAATGGATGGTATCTCGACACAACGAGTGCTAGCCACCGTCAGTTAAAGCATTCCGTCAAAAGTGGCCGTGTCACAGTGCCCTGAAAACCAAGCAATGATTTAGCGCCCGGCACATTGAATAGCAAACTTAAACAAGCACAGTTAAAGGGCTAACATATGCGTTATGCAATCGTTGTCGAAAAAGCAGAAAATAATTACTCAGCCTACGTCCCGGATTTACCTGGCTGTGTCGCGACTGGTTTCACCGTCGAAGAAATTGAGCGTGAAATTCGTGAAGCAATTGAATTTCACATCGAAGGTCATATTGAAGATGGCTTACCCATTCCACAGCCGACAAGCATCGTTGAATATCTTGAAATCGCAACCTGACTCTGCATTCGAGCGGGACGCGCAAAAAACCGCGCGCCACTCAATTCAAGCGTTGAACGCCTGCTTCGGAGGCCTTTTTCGTAGCGGGCCGCACCTGAAAGCACAGGTTGGCCTGTTCGCGGTTCATCGGTAGATACCCGATTTCGTCAATAATTAGCAAGCGATAGCTGTTGATGGCCCGGTGCATAACGCCCTTCAGCTGATTCTGGGTATGCGTGGTGGTCAGTATCAGCAACAGATCGGCACCGGTGGTAAAGCGTGTCTTGATGCCGGCCTGCGCCGTCCGAAAAATTGTGATGTCAAGACCTGACCAATCACTATTCGGTAACTCACCGCCGCTGTAGCAGTCCCCGAGGTTGCCTTCCGTGTACGACGGCGCGCTGCCGCTGGGGGAAGACTGCTTGGATGCGTTGCACACCACACAGCCGCACGCGGCGCACTGATTGGGCGGCTCGCCGCCGACATAACGGGCCTCGACAGCCAGCGAATTGAACAGAACCAGCGCGAGCAGCCACAGTCCGCTCAATAAACACATCAGCTACTCATGGTCTCGTACTTTAAAACCCTTTAACATCGTCCGTCATGCTACGAATAAGGGTAGCGTCCCCTTTCTTTGAAATCAGGTAACCACACTCATTTTGACGTGGCGCTCGATGGTTCTCCATGCAGTTACGGACCAAAACCTCCCCAGTCCTTATTACCGGACCAACCATTTGCGCAAATTTCTATACCCCACGTTGGTGAATCCTTTTTATTTTGAAAGATCAAACTCCACTGTCTTATATGAAACGTCAGTGATACTTTCCCACATGCAGGCTTTATACAACAGTAACATCCGGGCGGACTCTTTTCTAGTTTTCTTACAGTAACATCGTCTATCCTTACGTACATAACACCTCCAGTTGCTCCCCACGAAGTCAAGTTAGTCTGGACGGCTAAGGACGTAATATCACAACCGTTGTATGACCATTCGACCTTGAATCTAAACTTATTCCCGCCCCACGTTCTATTGTAGAACCATTCCATCCAACTATCCGCATCGCCGCTAACACAGGGTGGTCTCTTCGAATCAAGATCACGCACCCCCTTAATCGGAAGCAGCTGACCTGTACTAGCGTTGAACTCGCCTGTTGCTTCCCTGTCGATGGTTCCCCACGGGATCTTGTCATCAGAAGGCGGCCTTACACGTGTATATGCCTCCTGTGCTGTAGCAGACAACAGCGCACCTGCAATAACTCTTACAACTATGCCCACTGCCCCGGCTCCACTAGCATCAATTAGGTTTGTGGGATTACTGCGGACATATTCATACAAATTCAATCCATCCACATAGCCGAATGTATCTCGCTGCAAGAACCTCCCCTTCACCGGGTCATAGTATCGAGCACGGTAGAAGTAGAGTCCAGTCTCCTCATCGAGCTGGCGTCCTGTGAACATCCACGGATTCCCAATCGCGCTGTGCGGCGTGCCACAGGGGTTGGGTGTTACCGCAGCGCCGGCGCCATTGAATATTGCAGGTAGCCCATAGGCGTCGTAGGCGTAACGCTCCACCACATTGGCTGCACTGTCAGTCACCGCCTCCACCGACCACAGGCTATTCTGATGGTAATAGTATGCTTGGCCAGCGCGATCCATCGTCAGGATCTCGTCCACGTAGTTGCCGTAGACGTAGGTGGCCTGCGTTGTACCACTCGTGTTCTGCTCCTCGACGATCCTCGCATCGTCGTAGAAGTAGCGGGTCTCGATGGAAGTGGGCGGCCCGAGTGTCGGATCGGCGATCTTCTTCACCCGCCGGGAGAGCGCATCGTACTGATACTGCCCCACCAGTTTGCTATCCGACTTGCGCGTCACTGCAGTGAGCCGGTTCTCCTCGTCGTAGGCATAGCTATACAGTGTATCCTCGCTCGTGTTGCCGTTGAAATCTGAGACGATAGGTGCGCCGTTGATCGACGTGATCTCATTCACCGCGTTGTGGGTGCGTGTCTCGGGGATCGCATCCTTGGTCTTGATGTTCCAGTTACCGACGCCATCGAGCGTGTACTGCGTCTGTGTGGTCGGCACGGGAACTGTCGAACCCGCGAGCGTGCCGACCTTATAGTCGATCAGCCGGTAGATATTGTCGTACTGGTATGCCTCGGACTTGGTCTGGGAATTCGCCGCGTCGGCGAGCTTGTTCTCGAAGTCCTTGTTGCCCTCATTGTCGAAGTCATAGGTGAAACCAGCGATTCGGGTTAAGTCGGCTTTGACATGATTGAGGCTCGTGATCCAGTTGTTGGCGTTGTAGCCGTAGCGCGTTGCCGTCTGATTTCTGTAGACGCGCGAGACGACGCGGTTGCCCAGGTCGTAGCTGTAATGCACGATCGGTGGCGGCGAAATCGCATCGTCGATTTTGTCCAGCCGGCTGCGTGCATCGGTGGCTTCGGTGATGGACCGCCCACCCGGATAGGTTACGGTGCGAGTTCGCACGGGAATGTTGTAGGTGTAATTGAGCGTCTTGCCGTTTTGAACTGTGGTGGTGACCCGGTTGGCGCCGTCGTATATATACGTGACCAACCAGCCGCCGCGCTCGGCTGTCAGCAGCCGCCCCGAAAGGTCATAGCTCATGTTGGCATCGGCGCTGGTCGGATAGTCGCGCTGAGTGAGGAAATACAGATCGCTGTAGCTGTAGCTGGTCACCTGCCCCTTCTGGTCGGTGCGGGTCTTGAGATTGCCCACACGGTCGTAGGTAAAGGTTCGCATGCGAGTGTCCGCGTAGGTTTCCTTGATTAGACGGTTAATATTGTCATAGTCATAGGAGGTAACTTGTGGCGGGTCGACAGGATCTTCGGTGTCGTTGAATGCATTGATCTTCTTCAGGTTGCCCACGCCGTCATACTCGTAAGTAGTGACGAATGGCTGGGCATCGGTCATCTGCGTGCGCCGGTTGATATCGTCGTAGACATAGGTCGTGGCGTTACCCTCGCGGTCGGTGAGCTTCAGCAGGTTGCCGACTGCATCGTAGTCATAATGCGTGCTCTTACCCAGCGCGTCGGTCACATCGGTAATCCGATAGATAGTGTCATAGGTGTTCGTGGTGCCGTTGCCGTTGCCGTCCTTCTCGGTGAGGCGGTTGCCCACCGCGTCGTAGGTATAGGTGGCAACAAGACCTACCGAGTCGTCCACGCGGGTTAGGCGATCAAGCGCATCGTAAGTGTTGGTCGTGACGTTCAGATTCGGTGCAGTGACGGTCTTGACGTTACCGTTCTGATCGTAAGTCTTGACAGTCGTGTCGCCAGCGGCGTTGACCAGCTTCACCGGGCGGTTCAATGCATCGTAGACGTAGCTCGTCACATTGCCGTTGGGCTCGGTTATTGTGAGCCGGTTGCTTTGGGCGTCGTAGCTGTAGCGCGTCACAGCATCATCACTATCGATCATGTCGGCTGTGTCGGTCTGCTTGCGATTCTGGATGATCAATCGATCCAGTCCGTCATACTTGAAGTAGGTCACCTTGCCTTCGGCGTCGATCTGCTTGGTGATGAGACTTGATCCTCTGGTCGGGCCGGTGCATTCAGGGCAACCTCCTACCATGTCGTAGAGCATCTGCGTGATGTTCGCCTCGGCGTCGGTCTTTTTCACCATCCGGTTTAGCGCGTCATACTGGTAAGTCGTCGTATGTCCGTTGGCGTCTGTCTCGGTAAGGCGGTTACCAACTCCGTCGTAAGTCATCGTCGTCATGTTGCCGATGGCATCGGTCGTCTTGACCAAACGGTTCTGCACGTCGTATTCAAACGTTGTGGTGTGGTTGTTCTTATCGGTAGCGGAGATGCGGTTGTCGTTGCCATCGTAGGTGTATTTCATCGTTTGACCGAGCGCATCGGTGGTCTTGACAAGGCGCTGGCGCAGGTCATATTGGTAGGTCGTATTATTGTCGTTGCGGTCGATCACTTCCATACGGTTGCCCTGGCCGTCATAGAAAAAACTGGTGTCGGCCTGCAGCGGGTCGCCAACGGGCCGGATCTCGTTTACCAGGCGGTTCAATCCATCGTACTGGTAGCTCGTTGTGAAACCTCGCGCGTTGGTGCGCGAGATCATGTTTCCCACCGCATCGTAGGTCATCGTGGCGAAGTTGCCCAGCGCGTCGGTCACCTTGGTGCGCTGACCGAAGGCATCATACTGGTAGGTGGTGAGGTTACCGTTCTTGTCCGTTTCGGTCAGCACGTTGCCGTGGCTGTCGTAGGTCCATACTCGCACCCCGCCCAAGGGATCGGTTTCCTTGATCCGGTTGCCTCGAGAATCGTACTCGTAGGTCGTGCCCCGGCCGTTGGCGTCCGTCATGCTGGTCATCATGTTGAATACTGGCTCGTATGTGTAGGTTGTCACATAGCCCAGCGCATCGGTCTTCTTGAGGAGGTTGCCCAGGGGGTCGTACTGGTAGCTCGTGGTGTGGAGGTTGGCGTCGGTCATGCTTGCCACCTGCAGGGTCGCCGCATCGTAAACATAGCTGGTGATAGCGCCATCCGGGGCAGTGATCTTGGAGATGTAGCCGTTCTTGTCGTACTGGTAGCGCCACACGTTGCCGCGCCCATCGGTCTTGCTGGTAGTCGATGGCACATACTGGCGCATCAGATTCATCGCGAGCACTGTCTCGTCGGTAGCCCAGTTGTTGATGTTGGTCATCGACAGGACCGGATTACCGCCCCCGTCGGTAATCCTTACCGGCTTTTGCGCGCCGGTGTATTGATAGGTAAAGACCCGGCCATCCTTGTCTACCTTGCGAATAACTTGCGCCAGCGAGTTGTAGGTGTATTTCACCGACTTGTTCTCGGGGTCGGTGATCTGCACCAGCGTTCCGGCCGAATAGGTAAAGCGCGTGATGCGTCCTAGGGGATCGGTGACCTGCGTGAGGAAATTGCCGGTGTAGCTGAACGTGAGGCTCCGTCCGTAGGTGTCGGTGACCTGTGTGAGCTTGCCGGAGACATAGGAGAGAGTCGTGACGTTGGTGTTGCGGTCGGTGATGCTGATCAATCGCCACACCGGCCCTTCGACCAAGAACGGCGTGCCGGGCACTTGTGCGAATAGGTAGGTGGTGCCGTCCTTTTGCCGCAGGGTAAATGAGCCGTCTGGGTTCTTTACCAGTGTCTCGAAGTAACCGGGGGTGACGGTATACTTGCCCCCCACACCCAGCGCGTACTTGGTTACCCGCCCATCGAAACCCAGCCTGAACATATGTCCACGCTGAGAAAACAGGAGCGTGTTGTAGCTGTGCGTCCACCCGTAGCCCATCACCGTGTTACTACGCGACTGCGAGCCGTCGGCCTGCTTGCTGTTGTAGACAGCACTGAAACTCAGCGTAGGACCAAAAGCGCTACTGACTGTTGGGCCACCGTTGTAACCGTCGCCAAAGCTGCCTTCGGTGTACGAGGGATTGCTGCCGCTGGAGGGAATGTTGGGCGCTGGACACGCGGCGCATCTGCAGGCACAACCGCAAGTGCTGCACTTATTTGGTGGCTCGCCACCGATATAGCGCGCCTCGACACCTGTCGACCCAAACAGAATAAGCACCAGCAACCAAAAAGCGCTCAAGAACCGTATCGACTTTCCCATGGCAACACCTCCAAATTTTAGCTCTATGCTTTTGCAAAGCGAAGCAAAAACGTTACTCTTGTGGACCAGGCATCACGCCTCTAGCCGAACCAGTACCGGCCGACGTCTTGCCGCCGCCAGCGCAGCCAACCCTGTAATCAGCAGCAAACCGACGGGGGGCTCGGGAACCACCATGCCGCGCGGATCGGTTTCGGCTTCCAGCAGCAGAGAGTGCGACAGCGGCAAACCGTCAAGGTCAAAGGCTGCGAGCGTCACAGTGTTCGAGAGGTGCGTCGAAAACGACCGCGTGTCTGAATCGCTAGGCCCGATGCTCAGAAGGTCGTTATGGAACAATATTGGGGTGCCGTCGACTTCAAGGGTGAACACCGTTTCCGTTTGCGCAAACAATCCGAAGGCATCGGTCATGACGTTGAGCAGGCCGGAGATATCGATCGCGAACTGGACATCGACGCTGGAACCGCCGCCACTGAGGGTGAAAGTATTGAACAGCGTACTGCGGCTTTTGCCAAATGCCGCCGCCGCTCCGGAGCCTGGAAGGTTGACGTCCGATTCCGCCAAGCCGGTAACAACTAAGTCAGGCGGGTCATTCGGCGCACTGGCAGTGCCTGTAGCGCTCGCCCAAGTTACCGCCGCTGACGCGCTGACTGTATCAGGAGAGCTTCCAGGCGTGAAATGCTCGTCGATCTGGCCGAGGCTGTTGTCCGCGTGGGCGAAGGTTTCGAGAAACCAAGACCCATCAAGCAAAATCTCCCCCGATGCAGGGGTGACTGACAGATTCTTGAAGTCCAGCGTGCTGTTGGCAATCGCCATTGCGCTGGCCTGTAATGGCGCACCCAGCAGGCAGGTGACAACAAGTACAGCAATAACCGGTAAGCGTTTCAACATCATGGGGTAATCCTCCTTAAAGAGAAAGCGATGGTTACCCCAAGCATGCGGGGGTGGCGGACTCGGGAACTCGTGCGATCATTATCTATAGGCTGCAGACTGGCATTCAGCCTATGCACCCAAGCTGACCACAAGGTTCTCCAGAATGTTCGTTGCAACCTCATTAGTCCGGTCTTCATCATCAGCCTCCCCGCGTTTCAATCTGGCACGGCTCGTTGCTACGTCCCTCCGCCGCGGCTATACTAAAAATCGATGTGATCTATATTTTTCTCTCAACATGATTTCTCAAGCAATGTTTATGCCCAATCGCCGCAAAACCTGATGCGACAAAACCTACGCCGCATGGCGATTCTGCAGTCAGACATCGAGGGAAGTTGACGCCTTGCGCAAACTCAGCCTCAGCAGCGCGAAGTGGGTCCGGAAGGTGATCCATGCCTCGGTTAAGACGTCCTGCGAGTCGCATTTTCTGCACCGGTTGCACTGCGTATTGCTGGTCGCCGAAGGTCGCAGTTGTTACGAGGTCGCGCGGTGGTTTGGGAATGATCCGCGCACAGTTGAGCGCTGGGTGCATGCGCTCGATGAGCACGGTATAGAGGGATTGCGCGAGCACCATTCTGGCGGGCGCCCCACCAAGCTGGCTGGTGAACAGAGGCAATGCCTCGTGCTCGACTTGCAGAAGCCGCCGCACGTATGCGGATATTCTGAGCGGGAATGGAGCGGAAAGCTCTTGGTGCAGCACCTGGAGGGCTGCTACGGGATCAAATTGAGCATACGCCAGTGCCAGCGAATAATGCGTCGGTTGACCGATGTCGGGACGTCCGGGGTGGCTTAAATCCACCGATCATGCGGCAGTGGTTTTGACGCTGATCTAATGATTTACGTCAGTATCGGTTTACTTATGGGTCTACGGCATGTCGAGTGTAAAATTTACCGACACGAGATTATCCAAATGCAGTGAGTCCAACTTTGGTCCAAAATTCAACTTGACCAGCGATTGTGTGATGCTTCTATTGCGACTTCAAATTTTGCATGTGGAAATAAATCCCGATGATGGTGATCCTTGTGCCCATGCCGCAAACAACCATATCAGGGAAGCATACCTAAGGCCATTGGATATTATTACCAGCATTTTGTAGCCTTTAACCGCGGCCACACGCGTGACTGGCATTTCCGCTGCTTGCTTTTACGATAGTGTCGCCCGGATTTAAAAGTCCTTGCTCGGCACGTTCGAATGGCCAAGGCATACCTTACTTGGCAAAAGGCAAAATAAAAGTGTTGGAATACGCGTTCGCTATTTGCAAGTCGAGTTTGCGTAGGGTTTGATAAATCTCTAGCACTTTGTCCTGCTGACCGTGGCGGGAATAAGCCTCGCCCAAGTTATACCAGACACTTGCTTTTTCCGGTTCGATGCGAACCGCCTCCCGAAAGGCGGAAATTGCCTGCTCGTATTGTTTAAAATTGCCGTAAGCAATACCCAAATTATTCCAGGCAGAGGCATACTCTGGATCAATGCGTAGTGCCTCCCGATAGGCCTGAATTGCTTGTTCGTATTGTTTGATGTTGTTATGGATATTGCCCAGATTATTCCAGGCGTCTGCATATTCAGGCTGAATGCGCAGCGCGCTTCGATAGGCTTTAATTGCTTGCTCATATTGTTTAAGGTTTTTGTGAGCAATGCCCAAGCTAAACCAAGCGTCTGCACTTACCGGCTCGCTTTTGACCCACTGTTGTGAAAGTTTCAACATTCCTTGCCAGTCTTTTTTGTGTTCCAGCGCAACGACGCGGTTAAGCCAAGCCAGCCCGCTCTTTTTCGCTACCGGCAGAGCGCCCTGAGCCCGTTTCGGCAGCTCCCCTATCCAATCTACGGGCAGGGCGAAGTTAAGATTTTGTCCCTCGGCGTGATAAAACGTAGTGATGCCGATTAATTGCCCTTGGTCATCGAATAGCCCACCACCGCTGGAGCCGAGAGAAATCGCGGCGGAGGTCTGGATGTATTCCGAGCCTTCATGTGGGCGCAAACTGGAGATAAGTCCTTCGCTTAAGGTCAGCTCCAGATCTTCCGGTGCGCCGATGGCATAGACGCGCTGGCCAACCTTGAGCTTTTTAGCGGTACCCAGAACGACGGGGGGCGCTCGCAAATCCGGTACATTTAACTGGCACAGATCGCGACTAGGGTCTGAGTATTGCATTGTGGCAGAAAATGTTTTGCCGGATTGCCGCACTTGCCGGCTTTTGCCTCTTTTCGCAACATGACAATTGGTAATGACCTGGCCGGCGCCTATCACCACGCCACTGCCCTGCCCAAGGAATTCATCCTTCGAATCAAAGATGTCTACTACCACAACGGAAGGTGACACTTGTTCAAAAATTTGTTCCGGTGTTTTGGCTGAGGCAAGCGAAGAAAGCAAAGCAAGTGTGAAACCGGCAGCCAGCACTGGGTAAAAATATTGGAATCTCATGATTTCCTCATTTTAATTTCTAGACAATGCCATACATAGAGAATTGGAAGACACGGCGTTAATTTAAGTTCAACAAGTGAATAAACGATAACACAATCGAAGCAGTCACAATCTTTTGTTAAAAGTCATAATTGTCACGAATATGTTTATTGTTGGGTACAGAAAGAAATGTAGGATGCCCTTAACGAGGTTCAATTTTCCATAAGTGCTGGGCGACGGATAGCCAAGCGCCTAGCCAGCCAAGGTAGGCCGATAACAGCAGCAGTGTGGAGCTGTCGCCTACGGAGGGTAAGTGCAGAGTAAAGCTGCTGGCATACAAATGCGTCAACTCAGAGAGGCTGTTATTGAGCAAATATAAGCTGATGGTAATGATGAGCCACGCCGCGGCACCACCTAGCAGCCCCTGTAGAAGTCCGAAGTACAGAAATGGCCGGCGAATGAAGGCATTGGTGGCGCCGATCAGTTTGGACACTTCAATTTCGTCGCGCTGAGTGAGGATTTGCAAACGGATGGTGTTGAAAGTAACGGCCACTAGCGCAAAACTAAGCAGCACGGCGAGAATGAGTACGGCCAACAAACCGAATTTGAGTATTGCTTCAAGCTTGTGAGCCCAAGCTGAATCCAGTTGCACATGCTCGAGTTTAGGCCATTTTTGCAACTCATCGCGCAACGCTTCCAGCGCTTGCGCATCAGATATTTTTGGATAAACAATATAAGCATCCGGCAGCGGGTTTTGCGCCATTCCGCCTATTACGTCCGTCAGTCCGGTGGTCTGCTTTAGCTGTTCCAGCGCTTGGTCACGTGGCACAAATTTTACCTGGTTGACGCCAGCGTGTTGCTTCAATTGTTTGCCGATATGGACGACTTCGTCCTTGCTGGCATCCATGCTCAAGAATATGCTGATCTGTGGTGTGCCAACTTCTTGTTCAGCCAAGCTTTGTACGCTTTTCAGCAATAAATACATGCCCGCCGGCAAGCTTAGTGCGATTCCGATGACCAGAATATTTAACAGGCTGGACAGCGGTGTGGTGATGAAACGGCGCAGGGTAAACAGCAACACGTGGGCATGCGATATCAGCCAGTTTTTCATGGGCACAACTCCCCATTTTTTAGTGCCAGCACGCGCCCCTTGAATTGGCGCAGAATGCTTTCGTCATGGGAGGAAATTAGCAGCGTGACGCCAACCTGATGAAACGATTTGAAGATACCCATGATGTCGCTGGCATAGTCCACGTCAAGATTGCCGGTCGGTTCATCTGCCAGCAGGATGGAAGGGCGGTTGACTATGGCGCGTGCGATGCACAAACGTTGTTGTTCGCCGCCGGACAGCGCGAGCGGGCTGGTTTTTTCGCGCTTGAGCAAGCCCACCTTGTCTAGCGCAGCCCGCACGCGCTTGGCGCTTTCGCGGTGATCGAAGCCGCAGATTTGCAATGGCAGCATTACGTTGTCGAACACGCTGCGGTCGAACAGTATTTTATGATCCTGGAAAATTAAGCCGAGGTTGCGACGCAGGTAGGGCAATGCACCACCCTTGATCGAACTTACGTTCTGCCCTTTGACTACAATGCTGCCAGAGTTGGGGCGCTCAATGGCAGCGATGAGTTTGAGCAAAGTGCTCTTGCCTGCGCCGGAATGGCCGGTGAGGAATATCATTTCACCCTCGGCGATCTCAAAACTAACATTTTTCAGTGCTTCATAACCTCCGGGGTAGCGCTTGTATATTTGGCTGAACTGGATCATTCATCCAGTCCCAGAAGTGCCGCGACGAAGTCTTCCGCTACAAATGGGCGCAGGTCATCCAGTCCTTCTCCCACACCGATAAAGCGCAGGGGAATGGGATGCGCCTTGGCGATGGCAGCAATTACGCCACCTTTGGCAGTGCCATCCAGTTTGGTCAGTATCAATCCCGTGACGGCCAGCGCATCGTCGAATGCCTTGACTTGGCTGAGCGCGTTCTGCCCGGTGTTTGCGTCCAGTACCAGCAGCACTTCATGCGGTGCACCGGGTAACGCCTTGGCGATAACGCGTTTGACCTTTTTGATTTCTTCCATCAGATGAATCTGAGTAGACAGGCGTCCGGCGGTATCTGCCAGCACTATGTCGATTTTGCGTGCCTGGGCTGCTTGTACCGCATCGAAAATCACTGCTGCGGCATCGCCGCTTTGCTGGGCGATGACGGTGACGTTGTTGCGCGCACCCCATTCCATCAGCTGTTCGCGCGCAGCGGCACGGAAGGTATCACCTGCGGCCAGCAGCACTGACTTGCCTTGCCCTTGGAAATACTTTGCCAGCTTGCCAATGGAGGTTGTCTTGCCAGCGCCATTTACCCCGGCCAGCATAATGACGCAGGGTTTATGTAAATCGGTTTCCAAAGGCTGTGCCAGCGGCTTGAGCAATTTGATCAGGTCATGCGCTAATGCTTCCTTTAGCTGAACTGCTTCAGTGAGTCGCTGCGCTTTTACTTGCCGGTGCAACTCGGCTAGTAAAAAACGCGTGGCGTCCATTCCGACATCTGCAGTGATCAGGATGGTTTCCAGTTCCTCATACAGGTCATCGTCGATCTTGCCGCCACGGCCAAACAAATCGGACATTTGATCGGCAGTGCGCGCCAGCCCGCTCTTAAGTCGGCTGATCCAGCCGCTTTTTTTAGGCATCTCTTCGACAGGGTTGGACTTGCTTTCAATTGGGGGTTTTTTTAGGAAGCCGAACATTTTAGGGGAATTTTGGAGGTGGCAGAAAGATAACTAAATAGAGCATAATACATATCAGTCGTGGCGGCTTTTGCCGCCATCGTTATTCTATTCTGATTGAGTTGTTTTGGGCTAAAAAAATGCGTACACAAATATTAAAATACTTGCTGACTATTGCTGCTTTATGGCCCGCGGTGCTTTTATTCGCTGTTGAGGCACAGGCGGAGGTGTTTGAGAAGACTCTCAGCAATGGCCTTAAGGTAATAGTCAAGGAAGACCACCGTGCCCCCGTTATAGTTCAACAAATATGGTATCGCGCCGGCAGCATGGACGAAAATGTTGGGGTCACCGGTATCGCACATGTGCTGGAACACATGATGTTCAAGGGTACCAAAAACGTGCCAGTTGGGCAGTTTTCCAAGCGTATATCTGCTGCGGGCGGACGCGAAAACGCCTTCACCAGTAACGATTACACTGCATATTTCCAGCAGTTGCACAAATCCAAGTTACCTCTCGCCATGCAACTCGAATCCGATCGTATGCAAAACTTGCATCTGACGGCGACTGAATTCAGCAAAGAAATTAAAGTCGTCATGGAAGAGCGGCGCATGCGCACGGATGATGAGCCGCACGCCCTAATGAATGAAAAATTGATGGCCGCGGCCTATCAGGAGCATCCTTACCGGACTCCCGTAATTGGCTGGATGAACGATTTGCAGACACTTTCCGTAAATGATGCCAAGACGTGGTATAAAAATTGGTACGTGCCCAATAATGCGACATTGGTAGTGGCAGGGGATGTAAAGGCGAGCGAGGTATTTGCGCTGGCACAACGTTTCTATGGCCGGATTCCAGCGCATAGTTTGCCTGCGCGCAAGCGTTTTAGCGAGCCTCCGCAGTTAGGCGTGAAGCGCATTGTAGTTAAAGCTCCGGCGCAGCTGCCGCAACTGGAAATGGCTTATCACGCCCCCTCGCTACGCGACCCAGAGAAGGATTGGCAGCCCTATGCCTTGCAAATACTGGCTGGCATTCTCGATGGCAATGCTTCGGCGCGCTTGAACAAAACATTGGTGCGAGAAAAGCAACTGGCCAGTAATGTGGGCGCTGAATATGACGCCACCTCGCGTGGGCCAAGTCTATTCATGTTAGAAGGCACACCCAGCGAAGGCAAGAGCGTGACAGAGATAGAAGAGGGATTGCGCGAACAAATAGGAATTCTGAAGCGTGACGGCGTAAACGAAGACGAACTTAAACGCGCAAAGGCGCAGGTAACTGCCAGTGAAGTGTACAAGCTCGATTCGCTGTTTTATCAGGCGATGCAGATTGGACAGATGGAAAGCATAGGGCTGTCATACAAAGCCATTCCTTTGATTCTGAAAAAATTGCAGGCGGTAACAGCGCAGCAGGTGCAGGATGTAGCGCGGGAATTTCTGCAGGACGACCAACTGACCATTGCCGTGCTCGAGCCACAGCCACTTTCCGGCAAACCGAAACAAACGAATAAAGGGGCATTACATGCACACTAAATTACTTGCCGCCATGGTGTTGTTTCTAGCCGGCATCACACCTGCACTCGCCACTCCCCATATCCAGCATTGGCAATCGCCGAGCGGCGCGCGTGTATATTTTGTGGAAAATCATGATCTGCCAATGCTGGATTTGACAGTTACTTTTGCCGCAGGAAGTGGCTTTGATGTGGCGGAAAAATCCGGATTGGCGGGGCTGACGCATAGAATGCTGGATCTCGGTGCAGAAGGTTTGAGCGAGGACGACATCGCGCGAAATCTGGCCGATATTGGTGCGCAATTTGGAAAGAATTTCGATGCGGATCGTGCTGGTGTGAGCTTGCGCACATTGAGCAGTACTGCAGAACGTGTTCAGGCGCTGGATATTCTGGCGCGCGTGCTGCAACATCCGTTATTTCAAGAAAATGTGTTGGCGCGAGAAAAGACGCGCCTGATCGCAGGCCTAAAAGAAGACGAAACCAAGCCGGAAAAAATTGCCGAAAAAGCCTTCGGCAAGGCAGTATTCGGCACCCATCCTTATGGTTTGCCGTTGCCGGGTGAAGTTGCCACCGTGGAAAATATTCAGCGCGCCGATATTGAGGCATTTTATCGCACACATTATTTTGCCAAAAATACCGTGGTTGCCATTATGGGCGATGTGACGCGCGCCGAAGCTGAAGCTATTGCGCAAAAGCTTACCGAGCAATTACCACCAGGCGTTGAGGCGGCGCAGATTGCGCCGGTGGTCATGCAAATTAAAGCGAGTGAGCAGCGCATAGTGCATCCGGCTACGCAGAGCCATATCCTGATGGGCGCACCCGGTTTGGCGCGCAAAGATCCGGATTATTTTCCCCTCTATGTGGGCAACCACATTCTCGGCGGAGGGGGATTTGTGTCCCGCCTGATGCACGAAATCCGCGAGAAGCGCGGCCTTGCCTATAGTGTATATAGTTACTTTATACCGATGAAGCTGCCGGGCGCGTATCAGATCGGGCTGCAAACCAAAAAGGATCAAGCTGATGAAGCGCTGCAACTAGTGCGCGCTACGCTGCGCGAGTTTATTGATAAAGGCGTAACGAAAAAGGAATTACAAGCATCCAAGCAAAACATCATTGGCGGTTTTCCGCTGCGTATCGATAGCAACAAAAAAATAGTTGACTACCTGAGTGTTATTGGATTTTATGAGTTACCTTTGACCTATCTAGATGACTTTGTCGGAAATGTTGATAGAGTCACTATCGCGCAAATTCGCGCAGCCTATAAACGGCGGGTGAATCCGGATGCAATGGCTACCGTGATAGTCGGTGCTCCGGAGACAAAAATACCAAGTATTAAAGAGGGAGCCGTGCAATAAATCGGGTACGCATCATCGGTGGCACTCATCGTCGTCGCTGGGTTGAGTTTCCAGACGCTGAAGGTTTACGCCCCACGCCGGATCGCGTGCGCGAGACTTTGTTCAACTGGCTGGGGCAAAATCTTAACGGCAAGCGCTGTCTTGATTTGTTCGCTGGCAGTGGGGTATTAGGTTTGGAAGCCGCATCGCGCGGTGCGACAGAGGTGGTAATGGTTGAGCGCAATCGTACGGTGTTTCGCGCCCTGCAAGAGACCATCATAAAATTAGCCTGTTCTAATGTATTGCTGCGTTGTGAAGATGGGATAGAATTCGCGCGCCAAAAAAATGGGCTATTCGATGTAATTTTTCTTGACCCCCCGTTTCAGAGCGACTATCTGCCAAAATTGCTCCCACTGCTTGCTGACAAGCTAACGCAAGACGGTATAGTGTATGTTGAAAGCGGTGAGGTGTTTGAACCTGACAAGGCTTGGCAGGTGGTGAAGCGCGCTAAAGCGGGGACTGTGCATTATCAATTATTGAAATGCGAAGGTGCATTAAAAGTATGATTAAAGTTATTTATCCCGGTACTTTTGATCCAATCACATGCGGGCATGAAGATGTAGTCCGTCGTGCGGCAGGACTATTCGGCGAAGTTGTGGTGGCTGTGGCAGAAAGTCGCAGTGTCACTTTGTTCACCATGGATGAGCGTGTGGCCATGGCGAGAGAAATTTTCGCTGATTTTGTCAATGTACGGGTGGAAGGTTTTTCCGGTTTGCTGATGAATTATGTGCGAACGCAAAATGCGCGCGTGGTATTGCGCGGCTTGCGCGCAGTATCGGATTTTGAATATGAATTTCAGATGGCTGGAATGAACCGCAGCCTGCATCCTGATGTCGAAACATTATTCCTGACGCCAGCAGAGCATTACACCTTCATCTCCGCTAGTATAGTGCGTGAGATCGCGCGCTTTGGCGGCGACGTAAGTAAATTTGTTTCCCCTTTGGTGGCGATCAAATTGACTGAGAAAAAATTAACTTAATTTACAGAGGAACAGTGTGGCCCTGATTATTACCGACGAATGTATCAACTGCGACGTGTGCGAGCCGGAATGCCCGAACGATGCTATTTCGCAAGGCGATACTATTTATTACATTAATCCCGACAAATGCACCGAGTGCGTGGGACATTATGAAACGCCACAGTGCGTGGAAGTTTGCCCAGTAGACTGCATTCCGCTCGACCCAGCTCATACGGAAAGCAGAGAGCAACTGCAAGCTAAATATGAAAAGCTAATGGCGGAAAAAGGCAAGTAACAGGCGGTGACTATTTAGCGGAAATGCTGATGAATCTGGATAAAATGACCGGTCACCGCAGTGAGGTTTTTACGCCTCGTTTTTCATTTGCCATTGCATGCCCCTATTAAATACTGATGGAAAATTGCCCTGCAATGCTTGATGCTTATCAATTGCAGGGCAATTAGTATTATGCTACCTTGACTTGGTGCTGGCCATTGTTCGTCTAACACGGACAACACCGAGCGTCTTCTCAAATACTGAAGGGCTGTTGCGTCAGAAAGCGCGCCGCCGCACCCAGCGTGAACAAGTTGGGCGTCTGGTCGGCAGGTAAAAGGGTCTTAATGGCGGCATGGAACTTGGCATAATTGCCGCGGTAGGAGCCGTTGTTCCATACCTTTAGCAGCTGCTCAGTAAATGCGCCGTTGTGGTCGCCATCCATGGACGTCTGGTTGTCCTGGCAACCTGAGATTAAAATTACCTTCGGCTTGAATTTTTTCGCTATCGCAGTTAGCCGCGGACTCACGGCCAGCTGAGCGAGTGCGCTGTCCGGATCCATTAGAGAAGCTTTGCCGGTGGCTTTGGCCACGTCTTGTTGCAGCTTGTCGTAAAATGCTTGGTGCTCGCGATAGGTGCGCATGCCCACGGCAAGCGGCATCATCTTTGAGCGCCCAATCGTCGGCCAGACCATGCCGGGCTGCGGCGGCGCAACACGTGTTACGGTGCCGCTATGGCAACTGTCGGAAAGCACAAGCACGCGTACCCCCGCTGCGAATTGGCTTAATTCGAAATACAACTCGTCGTCAATGAGTTGGCCGTCGTACAGGCACCAAGTCTCGTCTTTTTTGTCCTCTTCTTCTCCAGTGACATCAGGTACTTGGCCGCCATGGCCGGAGTAGGTAAGGAAGAATAAGTCGCCGGCTGCCAATTGCTTGGCGGCACTACGCATTGCGGCCAGCATATTGGCACGTGTGCCCTTCTTGGTCAGCAACACGGTGGATTTCATGCCGCGCGACTTGGCAATCGCCGCCATATCCTTGGCATCGAACTCGCAGGCATTGAGTTCGCCGCTCCAGCCACCATATTCGGTAGGGCTCACAGCATTCAGGCCAATGTGCAACGACATTGCCTTGGCTTTGGTTGTGGATAATTTTGCTTTCTTTTCCATTTTAATCTCCTCGATTAATGCCGCATGATGTGCGGCAGAATTTTGCTACTTGAGATGAAGTGGCTGAGGTGCAATTGCAATACAGTCTCAGCGGCTTGGCAAACCGGCTACACGCATTTTTTCAGGTTCAGTCTGCATTTATATCCGATTTTTACTGTAAGCGCTAAGCAATCATACGGCTCGGCGTGGATAGGTGCGTAATCTGCATCAAATAATTGTTGTATGATGTGCTGTAAATAAAAGCAGTCGTTCTTCCTCGCATTTAACTTCGAATAATAGTTACACTCAAGCAGCCTTACCGCCTGGCCGTATCAAACCGCAGCAAGAAGCGAGACGATCGAAATTGTTTTTTGCTCCTGACCGGTGTTTCCCAAACTTGCTAGCGAAATAATCCGGGCATAATGAGTGTTTAAACTGGCGTCATGAAATTCAAAATACATTGTTGAGATATTTGCCCGAACTGTGGCTTGACTAACAGTCAACAATTTTAATTTAACGTGAAATGATACTTTAAGGAATAAAAAATGAGCCAGTTGGATGTAACCACGCTTAACCAGAAATTCGCCATTCCTGGACAGCTTGAGTTTACCGAGGATGAGAGCGGTTTGATTATTGCGCGCATTGCCAACAAACAAGCACAATCTACCATTTCATTACAGGGTGCGCATGTCATGACCTTTGAGCCTGCGGGCGAAAAACCGGTCATTTGGCTTAGTCCTGCAGCCAAATTAGTACGCGGCAAATCCATTCGAGGCGGTGTGCCAATTTGTTGGCCGTGGTTCGGTGCCCATGCAACCGACAGTACCTTTCCAGGTCATGGGTTTGCCCGTACCGTTCCCTGGCAAGTTGTGGCCAGCGAAGCATTATCAGATGGCAGCACGCGCATCACCTTTGAATTGCCACAGAGTTCAATTCCTTCTGCGCAATTGCCGCATGCTTGTCGGGTGCGGAACATCGTTACTATCGGCAAGGAGATGATCGTGGAACTTGTCACCGAAAATACGGGCCAAATAATGTTTGAAATTGGCGAAGCGTTGCATACTTACTTTGCTATCAGCGATGTGGATAAAATTCGCATCACCGGTTTGGAAGGCTGCGCTTATCTTGACAAGGTGGGTGATTGGCAACGCAAAACACAAGCAGACGCAATCACCATAACCGCAGAAATAGACCGCCTCTATGTGGATACCGATTCAGATTGTCTGATTGTTGACAGCGGCCATAAACGCTGTATTCGTATTGCCAAGCGCGGCAGTCTTTCCACAGTGGTGTGGAACCCATGGGTGGAAAAGGCCGCGAAAATGGGCGATTTCGGCAGCGACACAGGCTATCGCGGCATGGTCTGTGTGGAAAGCGCGAATGCGGCGGAGAACGTAGTTAAAGTCGCTGCGGGTGCAACGCACTCGTTGCATGTGGTCTACAGTATTGAGAAAATATGATAGTAAACATGTTTGAATTATGCCAAGCCGCCATGCATTCTCAAGCTGGCTATTACTTTGAGCACAGGAGAGCATATGGTAAAACAGAATAACCGTGAGAAGCGTCATTTTTCACGCATCCCTTTTAATGCAAATGTACAGCTTCATTTTACTTTGCCGGATATTATGCAAGCCGCAACTTTGCTGAATATTTCATTAAAGGGTGCCTTGATTGAAACCCTGCAACCTATTAACCCTGATGAGGGCAAAATTTGCCGTTCGATTCTTTCATTGAGTGAAGGTGGCGAAGATATCATTATGGAAGGCAAGGTAGTTCATCAAAAAGGAAATCTTATAGGTATCGAATGCCAGCATATTGACATGGATAGCATGATCAATCTCCGCCGATTGGTGGAATTACATCTGGGGGATCCCGGTCTGCTGGAAAGAGAGTTAGCTGAGGTATTGAACTCGCGACACTTAAACTAAGTTGCCCTTTGATAAACAAGCCAAGATAAAATCACCAAGATAAAATCAATTCGTTAGCACAATTCAATTCTGTTATAATTTTAAAAGTGGTGTTAGTTTCTAGTCTTCTTGCCACTGTCCATACTGGTTTTAAAAATCCATCTATCTGCCTAAGACTGGCGCCATCAACGGCGACAGGCCGATTTTTTCTAGGAATAATTTATGACTTTCTCAGCCCTCGGTTTGTCCGATGAACTCGTCCGCGCCGTTAGCGAGCGTGGTTACACTGAACCAACGCCCATTCAGGCGCAGGCCATCCCTGTTGTGCTGTCCGGCGGCGACCTGCTGGCTGGTGCACAGACTGGCACCGGCAAGACTGCTGGGTTCACCCTGCCTATCCTGCAACGTCTTACTGCTTCTGCCAAACCTGCAACCGGTAAGGCACCGATTCGCGCATTAGTTCTTATCCCCACGCGCGAGCTTGCCGCACAGGTAGAAGAGAGCGTGCGCGATTATGGCAAATACCTCAAGCTTACTTCGATGACTATGATCGGTGGCGTTAACATCAATCCGCAAATACAGCGTTTGAAAAGCCGTGTAGATATTTTAGTTGCCACACCTGGCCGGTTACTCGATCACTTGCAGCAGAAAACGCTAGATCTGTCGCATATAGAAATTCTGGTGCTGGATGAAGCCGACCGCATGCTGGACATGGGCTTCATTCGCGACATCAAAAAAATCCTGGCTATATTGCCCAGGCAGCGGCAAAACTTGCTGTTTTCCGCCACCTTTTCCGACGAGATCAAGCAGCTGGCCGATGGGCTGCTCAATAAACCGGCGATGATAGAAGTGGCGCGCCGCAACGCTACTGCAGAACTGATCACGCAGAAAATTTACCCGGTGGATCGCGAAAGAAAGCGCGAGTTGCTCACCCATCTTATCAAGGAATATAACTGGCATCAGGTACTGGTGTTTACACGCACCAAACATGGTGCCAACAAGTTAGCTGAACAACTCAACAAGGACGACATTCCAGCGCTGGCCATCCATGGCAATAAGAGCCAAGCGGCGCGCACCCGCGCATTGGCGGAATTTAAAACCGGCAAACTGCAAGTGCTGGTGGCGACTGACATTGCTGCACGTGGCATCGACATCATTGAATTGCCGCACGTAGTTAACTTTGAGATGCCCAATGTTTCGGAAGATTATGTCCACCGCATTGGACGCACCGGTCGCGCGGGCAGCGAAGGTGAGGCAAGTTCCCTGGTATGTATTGATGAGCATAAGCTGCTGTGGGACATTGAGCGTTTGACCAAGCGCGAAATTCCGGTTGTGCAGGTGCCTGGCTTCGAGCCCGATCCTCGCATCAAGGCAGAGCCTATTTTAAACGGTCAGAATCGCGGTCAAGGTGGCGGGCGCAAGCAGCAGGGGCAAGGCCAGGGACGTGGTGGTCAAGGTCAGGCTCGTACTCGGGCAGCGCCACGCACGGGCAGTGGCCCAAGCCGCACCAATGCTGCTACTGGTAAGCCTGCTGCTCGCGCACCGGCATCGCACCGTTCCGGTGGATACGGTCGTTAAACAATGTATTCGCCAAGACGCGGAGCCAGGTAATTAATTGAACTAATCCCGACAAAGCTGATCAATTCGCTTTTTACTAAAATGAATATCACAACTGACGAAAAAATCTTAGCTGCGACCAAACTATGGTTGGAACGGGCCGTCATTGGCCTCAACCTGTGCCCGTTCGCCAAGGCCGTTCACGTGAAAAATCAGATACGCTATGTGGTGAGCAGCGCGACCACGCATGAAGACTTGCTAAGAGACCTCATGCGAGAGCTGGAAGTGTTGGCCGAAACGCCAGCTACAAATATCGACACAACCTTGCTTGTTCATCCCTATGTGCTCACTGATTTTATCGAATACAACGATTTTCTCGATGTGGCCGATGCAGCGCTGGAAGACATGGATTTGGAAGGTTTGTTGCAAGTTGCCAGTTTTCATCCGCAGTATCAATTTGCCGGAACGCAGCCTGACGATATCGAAAATTACACCAACCGGTCGCCGTATCCCATGCTGCATCTGCTGCGCGAAGCGAGTGTCGTGCAGGCGGTGTCGGCTTTTCCTGAGGCCGAGAAAATATTCGACAAGAACATTGAAACACTGCGCCGTTTGGGTCACGCAGGCTGGAATGACTTGGGGCTGGTTAAGGTCGGCTCTCCCCTGGAAGATGAATGACTGCGCAAAGAGCTTTAACGGTGACATCGCCAACTTTCTCTATACTTACCCCCGATTGCGTCATGAACGCGTTAGACAGCTTGGGCTGCCACAGCGATGGCCGCCTGCTGGCTCTTAACAGCTATGAGAACCGCGTCTATCAAGTAGGGATGGAAGAAAGCTCGCCGCTGGTAGCAAAATTTTATCGGCCGGAGCGCTGGACGAATGCGGCAATACTCGAAGAACATGCTTTCGTGCAGGAACTGGTCGAGCGCGAAATCCCGGTAGTACCTGCTTTGGTGCTGGGTGGCAAAACACTGCACACCTTCGAAGGATTTCGCTTCGCCGTTTTTCCCAAGCACGGCGGGCGTGCGCCTGAACTTGAAGATCGAAACACGCTGGAATGGATGGGTCGCTTCCTTGGTCGTATCCACGCCATTGGCGCGCTCAAATCGTTTCAGCATCGCCCCACACTGGATATAGCGAGCTTCGGTTTAGAACCGCTTGATTTTTTACTGACCAATAATTTTATCCCGGCTGATCTTGATGCGGCCTATCGCAGCGTAGCAGAGCAGGCACTGGTGGGTGTGCGTCATTGCTTTGAGCGTGCCGGCAGCAATGTAAGAGCGCTACGGCTGCATGGAGATTGCCATGCGGGTAACGTGCTGTGGACGGACGATGGCCCGCATTTCGTTGATTTTGACG
Source organism: Candidatus Nitrotoga sp. 1052 (assembly GCF_927312905.1). Classification (GTDB taxonomy): domain Bacteria; phylum Pseudomonadota; class Gammaproteobacteria; order Burkholderiales; family Gallionellaceae; genus Nitrotoga. The sequence continues at coordinate 8,850 of NZ_CAKMHQ010000052.1, read as the reverse complement.
ATAGCCGCATGGGCCCTGCTGTGCAGGACTTGTGGATGCTGTTGTCGGGCGAGCGTGCTGACATGGCGCGGCAGTTGAATGACGTGCTGGCGGGGTATGAAGACTTTTACGATTTTGATTCATGTGAGTTGCATCTGGTCGAAGCACTGCGTACCTTGCGCCTGATTCATTATTCCGCCTGGCTGGCACAGCGCTGGGATGACCCAGCTTTCAAGCAAGCCTTCCCGTGGTTTAATACTCAACACTATTGGCAAGATCGCATTCTGGAATTGCGCGAGCAGATCGCGCTGATGGATGAACAGCCGCTATGGCCGGTTTAATTGATGGGCTCAGATATCCAAACTCGTTGCGCCTGCGACAGCAATAAAAATTTCACAGACTGTTGTGGGCGTTATATCGGGTGCAACACGCCTGCCCCCAGCGCTGAAGCATTGATGCGCTCCCGCTATGTCGCTTACACATTGGAATGCGAGGATTACATACTGGCGACTTGGCATCCATCTACACGCCCCGCCCCGCAGGATGCTGCTGATAAAGTTAAGACAAAGTGGCTGGGATTGGAGGTGAAGCGCCATGAGTACAATCTTCAGGAACAGGATCGCGCCGTAGTGGAGTTTGTGGCGCGCTATAAAATAGGCGGTCGTGCATATCGACTGCACGAAGTCAGTCGCTTCGTGCGCGAAGGCGACCTATGGTTTTATGTGGATGGAGATATTCGCTAAGACTACGCTGAACAAATCCGTTCGCGTTGAGATTCTATGGTTCGCGTCAAGCATTTTTTGTAATCCTTTCCGGGTCGAAAGTTGAATGGTAATGATGAATAGACCATGCTGCGCGGGCGATTTTGCGGGCGATGATTACCAGTGCTGCGGTAGTGCTCCAGCCTTGGGCGCGGTAATGCTCATAGATAGGCTTCCAAGCTTTGGATTTGGCGGCGGCCATTGCAGCGTTAAACAGCAAGCGACGCAACTCGGCGGGGCCGCGTTTGGATAGGCGCCTGCGGCCAATCTTGTTGCCGGAGTCGTTGGCTCTCGGGTCGAAGCCCGTGAATGCGACGAATGCATCCGCATTGCGGAAAGGCACGCGCTCCAACGTATTGGTCAGCGCCATGCCCACCACGGGGCCGACACCTGCAATGGTTTGCAAACGCTGTTGCGCTTCCTTGTGTTGCGGGGAATGCGCCGCAATCGCGGTCATGGTGGAATCGATCTTGGCAATCAGGGCATCAAGCTTGTTCGAGACAGCTTTGAGTTCGGCGGTAAAGCCACTCAGGTTGCTCATCGTCAGCGTGAGCGAGCTTTTGATGCGAACGATATTGGCGCGCCGCCGGATCATGCGATCCAGCTTGCGCTGGTCGGCTGTAGGGGGGGTGTAAGGGCGTAAACGCGTATGTTCTTGAGCGATGAGACGGGCGATCAGTTCGGCATCCACCCGGTCTGTTTTGGCGCGGTTACCCATGGCACGGGCATAGTGCTTGGTATCCAACGGATTGAGCAGGAATACGACATAGCCTTGCGCGTGTGCCAGATCGGCCAGTAATTCGTGATAGCCGCCAGTGGATTCCAGGCCGATGCGGCTGCCTGTGGGCAGAGATTTCAGCCATGCCAGCAAAGGAGCGCGCTGGTTGGTAACACTGTGAGTAGAAAAACTTTGCGCGGCGCAAGCCACAACGACTGCGTCTTTGGCAACATCCACACCTATGTTCGGAAAAGTTTGCATGATAGTAGCCTCTAGAAGTAAAGTAACAACGCTGGGGTGGCACACACCTACGTTAGCTTGCGTTCAAATCGGCGGTCAATGCACAGCCGCTAGATTCTTCATCGACGTTCGGGGTGTGGGTGGGAGAGTTCTCACTGAGTCTGTCCGATGCACGGCAGAGGCCTGTCGATGTCCCTCCACCCCGCGGCTCCTTCCAGTTTCTCAAGAAGGAGCCAGAAACACCATACAAGCCTGTCGAAACGCACTCCCTGCAAATTAAGGACTTGCAAATGGCTTCGACAGGCTCAGCCCGAACGGAGGGACTTGTTCAGCATTGCCCAAATTAGTCCCGGTATTTTAGAGCTGGTTAGAAGTATTTAATTTATTGGTATACATATTTTTACGAGAACATTCATCATGGCAACGGATTCTGTAACAGAGCCTGTAGTACAAGCAGTTGACGCACCCGCACCAGTTGCGCGTGATTTAATCACGCGCGAAGTGGCGCGCCGTCGCACCTTCGGCATCATCTCCCACCCGGATGCGGGCAAAACCACGCTGACAGAAAAATTACTGCTGTTTTCCGGCGCGATTCAATTGGCGGGTACGGTAAAGGCACGCAAGAGTGGCCGCCACGCAACTTCCGACTGGATGGATATCGAGAAGCAACGCGGCATTTCTGTAGCCAGCTCAGTGATGCAGTTCGAATATCGCAACCATGTAGTCAATCTGCTCGATACCCCCGGCCACCAGGATTTTTCAGAAGACACCTACCGCGTGCTCACCGCTGTAGATTCCGCGCTTATGGTTATCGACGCGGCCAAGGGCGTGGAAACGCAAACTATCAAATTGCTCAACGTGTGCCGTATGCGCAACACGCCCATCATAACTTTCATCAACAAGATGGATCGTGAAACACGCGACCCAGTGGAATTGCTGGATGAGGTTGAGTCTGTCCTTAATGTCCAGTGCGCACCAGTGACTTGGCCGTTGGGGATGGGCAAGACTTTTCGGGGTGTCTATCACTTATTGCGCGACGAGATTCTACTGTTCGCGGCGGGCGAAGAACGCGCCGATCAAGATTTTGAAATAGTTAAAGGCATCGATAATCCGCGCCTGGTAGAAATGTTCCCACTGGAAATAGGACAGCTTAAAGCAGAAGTTGAGCTATTACATGGAGCTTCTCATCCTTTTGATCTTGCCGCGTTTCTGGCCGGCACGCAAACCCCCGTCTTCTTCGGCTCCGCTATCAACAACTTCGGCGTGCGCGAAATTCTCAACGCCCTGTTGGATTGGGCACCGGCGCCGCGTGCGCGCGATGCCACTGTACGTGTTGTCGCACCTACCGAAGCGGCTTTTACTGGTTTCGTGTTCAAAATACAAGCCAACATGGACGCGAATCATCGTGATCGCATCGCCTTCTTGCGTGTTTGCTCCGGGCGTTTCGAGCGTGGCATGAAGATTAAGCATTTGCGCATTAACCGCGAAATTCGTGTGTCCAATGTTGTCACTTTTATGGCCTCCAGCCGTGAGCAGGTAGAGGAAGCCTACGCCGGCGACATCATCGGCCTACCTAACCACGGCAACATGCAGATCGGCGACAGCTTTTCCGAAGGCGAGTTATTGCAGTTCACGGGCATTCCTTATTTCGCACCAGACTTCTTCCGATCCGTGCGCATCCGGAACCCGATCAAGGTCAAGCAGCTGCATAAAGGCTTGCAGCAGCTTGGTGAAGAGGGCGCGGTACAAGTATTCAAGCCAGTTAGTGGTGGTGATTTAATTCTGGGTGCGGTCGGCGTACTGCAGTTCGATGTGGTGGCCAGCCGCTTGATGGGCGAATATGGCGTGGACGCAGTATTCGACGGCACCAATACCACGAGCGCGCGCTGGGTTACTTGTGACGACAAAAAAATGCTCGCAGATTTTGAAAAGGCTCTGTCGCACAACGTCGCCTATGATGCCGCCAACAACATGGCCTATCTTGCACCGAACAGCGTCAATCTCAAGCTCACCCAGGAACGCTGGCCAAAAGTAGTTTTCCACACCACGCGCGAACATGCGGTAAAACTGTAGTCGATTTTCTACCATAAAGACTTCCATGCAAGAATTTGAATTCAAACTTAATGACGAATTTATCGAGCTAAACCAATTGCTTAAAATGGTTGGCGTGTGCGATAGCGGCGGCGCGGGCAAGGCTCTGGTCGCGGAAGGTGTGGTGTCGGTGGATGGGCACGTGGAATTGCGCAAAACCTGCAAAATACGTGCAGGGTCAGTGGTGACCCTGGGCGATGTGCGCATCACAGTGCTTGCATAAGCTTCATGCTGTATATCTCCCACAACGTTACCATTCCTGATCATGAGATCGAGCTAACCGCCGTGCGTGCGCAGGGGGCGGGCGGACAGAATGTCAACAAGGTTTCCAGCGCTGTGCATCTGCGTTTCGACATCAATGCCTCATCGTTGCCGGAAGCATTTAAAGCGCGGCTCCTTGAACTGCATGATCACCGCATCACCAAAGACGGCGTGGTGATTATCAAGGCGCAGGAATTTCGCAGTCAGGAAATGAATCGTGGTGAGGCATTGCGACGCTTGAAAGAGTTGGTGCAGAGTATCGCAGTGTTACCCACCGTCCGTCGCGCAACAAAACCTACGCGCAGTTCGCAGAGAAAGCGTATGGACAGCAAAGCCAAGCATGGCGCAACTAAAAGTATGCGTGGCCGTGTGGTGGAATAATTTGACAGGAGCAAGCATGGCTCATATCTGCATGAGATGGATCCAGGAGTTATATGGCGATTAAAGCAACCATCTTCAAAGCCAATCTGCAAATCGCAGACATGGAGCGTCACTATTACCAAGATCACGCGCTAACTCTTGCACGACACCCTTCTGAAACAGACGAGCGCATGATGGTGCGGTTGTTGGCCTTTGCGTTGCATGCCCATGAATATCTGGAATTCGGCCAGGGAATGACCGCTGATGATGAGGCAGATTTGTGGCGGAAAGATTTAACGGGTGCGATTGAGTTGTGGATAGACGTCGGGCTTCCCGACGAAAAACTAATACGTAAAGCCTGCGGTCGCTCTAATCAGGTAATTGTTTACACCTATGGCGGTCGCGTCGCAGATATGTGGTTCGCACAAAACAGCAGTCAATTCGAACGACTCAAAAATCTAAGCGTAATTAACCTGCCGATGGAAAACACGCGCGCCATCGCCAAGCTGGCTCAGCGCAACATGCAGTTGCAATGCACCATTCAGGATGGACAGGTATGGTTGAGCGATGGGAATGACAGTGCGCAGGTGGAACGGGTGTTGCTAAAAGTGCCATCCACTCGCGGACATTGAGCGCAGCTAGTCGGCGCTCAATGACTTGCTTAATTTCAATCGCTGCCGCCACAACACAGCACTTGCCCAACTCAGCGCGGCAAACATAACCAAGCCGCCCAGCGTATGCGCCAGCGCGCCCCAGTGCTGAGCATTGGGGCGCTGACCAACGCTGTCGAGTAAATATATCCAATCGTGCGGGCCGTCTTCGCCGACGCTACCTCCGAGCAAAATTAATTGCGGTCGCAGTGCATCATAAATGTAAGGTGCAAGGTCTATCAAGCTGACACTTGTCCACCATAGCCCGATCGCTGCGCCGAAGTTGTCGCGATTTATCCAGATAAAGGCGATGGCAATTCCGCCGGGTAAGGCCAGCTGGAACAGGCTGCCGCCGAGGACGGTGAGCCACTGGCCGAAGGGCATAAACAACACGTGTCCGGCCTCGTGGATGGGAAGCAGGATATTGTGCATGAAGGAGCCGCCTATCTCGCCGCTACGGTAATCGTAAGCAAATAGTTTCCAGCTCCACCACGTCAGAAGTACGAGCAGCAGACAACGCCCATAGAAAGATAGCGTATCCATCTGCTCCTTGGGAGTGAGAAAATTCTCCATGCGTCTGCGCCAACTACGAGTGGTCGTGCCCGGATCGGCATCGTAAATCACGGAGGCTTCTGTCAATGGTTGCCACTTAAAAAAATAAATGCCGCAGGCAGGGCATGCGGCATTGCTCGGTAAGGGTTGCGGTAACTTGTATCCGCACTTGGGGCAATCAGTGTAGGTGTCAGGCATTACATTCACGCTTTGCCGGCAAGCCAGCCTCAGACTTGCCGAAAGCTGCGTTGTTCTGATTTAGGTGGACGGGCTTTCATCGTCAGCGTGACCGGACTGGTCTGAAGCAGGCGGGGTTTTATCTTCTAATTTGCGCTGTTTTTTCTCTTCTTTCTTTTTTTTCTTGGCTAATTCTTTTTGACGCTTTTCGAATTGAAAATTAGGTTGTACCAATTTGTCGCCTTTATTATTAGGATTTATTTAAATGCCCGATTTGCAGTCGCTATTTTCACACATTTACGACTCTACATGGGGGGTGCTTTTGGAGATGCCGAAACCGCAAAACTCGACCACACGAATTTACGTGAGCGTAAAGCGCTATGCCGCGAGCACCGCATTCCAAATTTCAGGCACGCTTTGCTTCTGCACATGCAAACTGCTCAATGCAAATCGCCCTTCATGGATACGGGTAAGAGCTCAATGCCGGCAATTGTTACCGCTACTTGTTGTTACGCCTAGCGGAATCAACCTCTGTGTCGCCACGGGCGCGAGAGAACGCCCGTCTGGAAGTCGGGATTCGAGTGGTACACCAGCGTACCCGGAATCAGGCCATACAGGAGATCACAGGGTACATCGGGATCTTCCTTAACCGGCAACGGAAACAGACTCGCCCCGGCCACCCTGTAAGCCGTTGTTTACTCGCAGCGATACCATGCAAATCAACTAGCTGCTTGGCCCGTTGGACTCCTCTGTTGCCAACCGACTTCACTTTTTTCTCTACGTTTGGCCTTAAGGCAGGGCCATAGAAGACTCCCTCCATTTTATTATTTTCTTTTACTCGAGAAACTGCTCGTAGTACTTCGTTGTAAAACGCGGGTAAGCCAACTTTTTCGGAATTTTTACGTCGCCAAGCTGTAACCATTGTGTTTGGATTGGTGAGGCATTGCCGCCAAGCGTATTAATCGCCAGCTTGTTATATTCCTGTGCGAAACGTTGCCAGCGAGGTTCTGCAGGGTTGGAACAAATCGGGTCAAATGAGAACGAAATACCGGAACCACCAGAGTAAAGTCCGAAAGGTTTCTTAACTTTTTCCGGGCGATGGACGAAGTAGGTCGCCCACCCGTTCGGTGCATAGCCGGTTTGTTGTTCAAAATCCTTTGTAAATTTATATGAGTCGACGATGACACGGGTAAGTTGCGTGATATCGTGTTCGTAAAACTGGAAGTCAAGACGGCGCTCATCCGCTGATGGGCGCCAATACTCGTTAACGAAATCATGGCGGGAGTAGATAAGCTCTTTGGGTTGCGGCACTTCGACACCCTCAAATCCGTGCTGGATCGCCAAGCGCTTTGCGATGCGAAATTCATCGCAGGCAGGCTGTGACGAAGCTGGCGTTACCGTACCGAAACCTGCCTTGAATCGCTCATCTAAGAAACTCGCCAGTTGATTGAGAAATACAATTGCAAACAAAGCGTCACACGCCTCACGTTTGCTTATTAACCGGTGTGCAAGTTCTTCCGGCGACGGAAAAACTTCAAATGATATCTCTGACCTGCAAAGCGAAGCCGGCCGCACTTCGATTTGGCATTCGACGACAATGCCGGAGAGTCCAAAAGAACACTTGAACTCATGAAACACAATTCCATCCTTATAGTCAGACAGTGTGCGAAGCTTGCCTTTGTCGTCAACATAAGTCAGAGCGACGACATGCGTGGAAAAATAACCGAGGCCATCCAACGATGAATCCTTGGTATCTCCAACCGCGACGGAGCCTACGGTGGCTTCGCCGATTTCCGCCTGAAACGGGATTTCCACTCCACGTGCCTGAAGCCACATGTTGAGCTTTTTAAGACGGCACCCAGCCTGCACCCGAACCACCTTTCTTCCTGTGTTGTCTGATTCGAGGCCTACAATTTCGTCGAGTTTACGCGTACACAACATCGTCCCGCCGTTATTGACGATAGTGGATGTCACAGATAATAGTGAACCAACCGGGTGGACAGGGGTTGGAAACCGCTGCTCGTCGCGTACCACGGCCTGCACATCAGCGTAGCTTATCGGCTCGACATAAACAGCGGGTTTCGTCGTTTGGCTCAGTCCCCAATTGCTGCGAATATGGCCTTCATTTTCAAGCAAACCATGATAGGGTTGAGAGATCGTAATATCGTTCATTGAGCACCTCGAGCTGATGTTTGGGGACAGGTAATCAATCGTAAATTGCTGATGCCGTTATCGGAGAATCACATATTTTCTGATATCAGGCGCTTTGGCGAGCAACGATTGAGCCTTAGAGAAGGCATCTTGTACATGAGAGGATGCCATGTGGGCATCTATAGCCGAATCGCTGGTCCATTCTTCAATGAAGACAAACTCGGCGAGGTCGGTTTTATCTTGTACGAGTTGATAGCTGATGCAATCCTTTTCTACTCGCGTGGGTTCAACAAGGCCCAGCAATACGGATTTAAGTTCCTCAACTTTATCGAACTGAGCAGTGATCCTCGCGATCACCCTTACAAATTCACCCGACATGTGTTGCCTCCAAGTATCAATCGTTTAATGTTATTCCGACGATAGTCACATAATAAAGCGGCACATAAAAAAGACGAATAAGCAAATTGCTTATTTTTGACTAAGAAAAATCCTTGAAATATATGACGCATAAAATTAAAGGACTACAGGAAAGAAGCGTTCGAAGTACCAGGAATTTAGAATCAGGTTAAAAAGCTCCATCAAAGGAGTTGTCCATTAACATTGATAGCATGAAGGTATGATATTTGATCAAAAGCATATAGCTGTATGCAGGTGAACCTGAATGTAGCCTCGTAAACTTAATAAGGTTGCCTCATGTCTGGATAGGAAAGATTGTAGTGCTGGCGAGTGGATAATTGAAGCCAGGTCAGCGAACCCTCGGGGTAACAAGGTCGGCATGTATCGGAAGTTTTGTGCCCCGTGCTGATATCCCTAAAATATTAAAGACACACTGCATGAGTGCCATTGAAGTCTGCTCCTGAGGTCTCCCCACAAAACCCCGTTGCATTTCAATAAACTAGGGCGTACTGTC
>NZ_CAKMHQ010000051.1 GCF_927312905.1 Candidatus Nitrotoga sp. 1052 | reverse complement strand
TATCATGGTGGCGAAGTTCAGTGAAGTGCGGTGGAATAAATCAGTGTTTCCTTAGATTACGAAGATCGGAAATACCTATGGCATCAACTTAATCAATGAAGTGGAACTTACCCCTAAAATTATGCATGCAAGCTTGCCGAATTGTGCGAATTGAAGGATATTCGTTCGATACCGTACAGATGCTTTAAATTAAATAATTTAGTATTCAGCTGTCCCCACTTTTCGACAATATGAGTGCAAATAATCCCCCCCGGTTATTTGTAACTCTTAAGTACTCTACTACTTTTAGCTAAAAGTGGAGGACATTGATGTTGCTTTAGTCACCGCTCTCTACTCCCCTGTCGAGAGCGTTTTTTTGGCGAATTATATTAGTTTCCCAGCCTGCATTTCTGTATCCAAATAGTATTGACAATGTCACTTCTCAATTAATAGCAGCCATTGCACTTTAGTAAGAGTTCTTCCATAAATTTCTATTATATTGATCTAACTTAATGGACTTTATTATGTATTTTTGTTGTCCACAAAAACTGTGGATAACTATGTGAACACTTTCAATAAAAGCAAGCTAACTGCTAATAGTATATATGATTTTATCCAATCGCTCATTTTACAGGCGCCATTTATTAATAATAAAAACAATTACTTATATTTATCATTCAAAAACAACGCTAAAACCATTTTCATTGTTGGGTATATTCGTAACTTGTGAATAAACAACGTAATGTCAAGCACTTTTGTTAATATTTATTCAATTTCATGCATTATTCCCATGGCACCAGCATTGCAGTTCTGATAAATCGAGAAATGATTCACTCAGGTGCAATTTCAGCGGTGAATGCCTTACCCCATCCTCTCTCCCTGCGGACTGCCTTGGGTAATTGTGGGGCTACCTGCGGCTCCGGTTTTACTCAGCCGGTAGCAAATCCATAAGTGCCCTTTCGGTGCCAGATCGGTAGAAACTACTAATAATTTGTTGTTTTTAATCAAAATTACAGTAAAACAGTGCAATTTCGAGCAACTCAGGTTCGGCCCCAGTTCGGTTTGTGTCAATCTGACCGATGCCCAGTAAAAATTTTCTTCCGATTCTTCAACTTTGGATGCATAACTTTTAGAGTGGCTGCTCCTGTTAATCCGCAGGTCCCTGGTTCGAGTCCAGGTCGGGGAGCCAGATATAGAGCCTTGCAGTGATGCAGGGCTTTTTTATTGTCTGAATAAATGGCCTGAGTAGGGCTGCTTAGTACTTCCCGGTTACGTTTCGATAACCAGTTAGCGTGTTGGATATCATTTGAGTATCGTGTTGAACGTGTTAGCGAGCGCATCATTAGATTGCCTTAGCTTTCGTTATCGACATCTTTGACTTTTAGTTGAGGGTGTAGGTTGACAGGCGGGATACTAGGTTGAAGCGGTTCATGTTAGTAGCCTAGTCGATCTTTTGTAAGATATTGTCGATTCTCACTGAAACACTATAACGCGGATTATTTTTGCAAACTGGGATGTTGTGTTAACTATCTCTTAATGCCTACAGGGGGAAAAAATGATTTGCTATTACATTTATTGGTTAAGTATCTTACCCACTCGGTTATTAACTGGTAGGTGCTTATAATGATGGAAAGAACTGTGTTTAAAATACCTGATTATGAAGTTATTATTCACATCATAGTGAGCAAATTCAGTGCAAGTTTAGATATAGAAATTGAAACCATATCAAAAGAATTCAATTTGCATGAAAGCACAAAATATAATGGGCATAGAGATTATCATTGGACGTTTGATTCGTGGGGAGCGGTAGTAGCAGCCTCGTGCATTAGATAACAGGCATTAGTAGAGGCACAGAACTATGAAAAATCCCTACTTCCGTTCGCTTACCTATTGCCCACTGCATTCACGCAGCCACATTATGAAAACATGATCGCGACTTAACCCGTTGAACTCCACTATTGCCAACCGATATCAAAAATAAGCAATTTGCTTATTCTCTTTTTTGAGCATCGCCCTATTATGCAAACGCAGCTTCTAATGGTTATAGAATCCCAAAGACATTCATATGCCACCATCATCAGATCAAGTGCGTTAATGTATCTGAAATAGGAGGAGACCTATCATGCTTACCTATAAAAACAGACGTCATGCCAATGAAGTTGATAGTAATCGCAAACATAATCAGGATGAAGATATGCGGCACAAAATAACCGGTCGAGCTGGGAAATTCGTTTATGAAAGTGGTAGTGCTTCCATTGAAAGAAAAATGACGTCTAGATTCAATTATGAAGAAGTCAACGAAAGCAGCAAAAAAGGTGGGCCAGTCTATGTGACCAATATAGGCGATGAATCAGACTACGGCGGATTCTCTGAGCAAATTTCCGAGGATGGTAATCGGAATATTGAACGTGAAGAGGAATATGTCTCTCCAACCAGCGGCCGGACATCTGTGGAGGATTCTGAGACTGGCGGAGAAAATAGAGGCTTATAGAATTAACTTTTTGACCTTGACGACATATGATATTTGATCCCATTGTCGCCAATTAACTTAACCTATTGCAGTTGACGCAACATGTTGCAGTCAATTTTTGAGCTTTTCAGCTAATACAACAATTCCCATCGCGCATTGATAACTTGGTGACTCCTGTTCACACTGGCGGCGCCCCTTTTTTTAAACGTTCACGCGAACCATAACTAAATTCGAATGACAGGTTTTTGCAAGGGGCTCCATTTATTAATCTTTATCATCCATCTTCTTGCCTCATCTACTAGAACCGGAATCCCCGGGAGTCCAGCAGCATGATGAGTCACTGGAACCACCGGCAGCCCTACTTTCGCTCTTTTGGTTGCCGGTGTCCTTTTGGGGATGTGCCTTACCCCTATCGGAATCCATTTCACCGTCCTCCATTTTCTTGCGTCCGCCATCATCCTTCATCTTCTCCATCATCTTCTTGTATCCGGCCTTCATTTCTTCCAAGGTAAGTTGGCCGTTTCCATTGGCATCTAGATCCTTAAATTTCTTTGCATGGAAAGCATTAAATTCGTCCGTGGTGACCATTCCATCTGAATTTGCATCCATGGCTTTGAACATTTTTTCCTGCATTTTTCCCATTTTTTCCTGCATCTTTCCATGAGATGCATCGGAATCAGCGTGAGCTAAAGTAGTGCCCAATACAAAACAGGACGCAATAGCGAGGTAACTAAAAGTTTTTTTCATGTGTAACTCCATTTATAAATAATTGTTCAGTTGACATTATGTTATGTCGCGCTTAAGAATTTCACCAAGGCCACTGGCCACATATTTGGCTAATTCATAAACAGATTACAAAGCTTTTGGAGCATGGTCTGTGCGATATTGCACATAGTGAATAATAAATTAATGGGTCTCTATCAATGCGCAAAATCATTGAAGCAATGCGGCCACAACTATATCAATCCCGACGAATACAACAAGTTGGTATGGGCTATGCAGTGACCGGTGCGGCGCTGCTGCCATTCATAAATCTAAATTTAGTATAAAAAATTCGTCACAGCATGGTCTACCTTAAGTTCGGTACTGCACTGACTGAGTATAGAATTTTGTGCATTATCCTACCCTGTTGTTCTAGTCGTAGTTCAGATCATATTTCATTCATTTTCTTAGGGAACCATCATGAATAGAGATCAAGTTAAGGGTCGTATTAATAAAGTCATAGGTAAAGTCAAGGAGGTCGCCGGTAAAATCACCGAAAATAAGGACTTGGAAATAAAAGGGAAAATCCAAAAGAATGTTGGTAAGAGCCAAGCTGACTTTGGTGATCTCAATAATGATCTCAAGAAATGGCGGCTGAAGCGAACATAGCGTAGATGTGTTGGCGCCATTTAGCTAGGTGCATAGGTACGAATAAACACAATTGATAAAAAACCAAGTTTTTTCTGTAGATAAATTTTGATTACGAAGATCCAAATACCTATGGCATCAACTTAATCAATGAAGTGGAACTGAACCCTAAAATTATGCATGCAAGCTTGCCGAATTGTGCGAATTGAAGAATATTCGTTCGATACCGTACAGATGCTTTAAGTAAAATAATTTAGTATTCAACTGTCCCCACTTTTCGACAATATGAGTGCAAATAATCCCTCCCCCCGGTTATTTGTAACTCTTAAGTACTCTCCTACTTTTAGCTGAAAGTGGAGGACATTGATGTTGCTTTAGTCACCGCTCTCTACTCCCCTGTCGAGAGCGTTTTTTTGGACCCTAATTTTCCGGCTACAATCAGCTCATCCTAAATCACTACTATCCGGTTAAATTAAAAATCGCCGACTTAAACAATGTAACGTACTGATCTATAATGAATCTACGACAATATCTTGGACACGACCCTGAGCTCTTCCTATAACCCGAGTTTTGTCACAGCTCATGACGGGACGACGGCAGGAGCAGAGGCATTCCTGTTTAATGGCATATCTCTCGATGAATCCTACTTCAACATTCATACTACTGTAGTCGGTAGTGGGGAGATCCGCGGTTTCCTTACACAGGTTTCGGGACAAGTACCCGAGCCTACGACCCTCACCCTTCTCAGCTTTGGGCTTGTGGGACTTGGCTGGAGCCGCCTCAAGAAAGTGTAAATGCACTCACACCCCACGCTTCGGCGAGATATTTTTTTTCGATTACTCGATAAGAGCCCGCCGTGGCCGTGCATGCGAAAAAGAAATACACCGCGAATTCTCTTTAATATTCAAGGCTGACTGAATTCACGTAATAATATTTTTTGCTTGAGAGAAGCTTCTTGTACTAACCCATCAAGTTTTGAACGATATAACAGCCGAATGCCACCTTTATGAGTAGGCTCTTCAGTAATGTCAAAGAGCCCAGTTGCCAAAATCAGTCCCTTCAGGGTTTTGTGACCATATAGCTCATTTAACATCATCTTTTCTTCAGCCTCATGTTGTCGAATTAACTGGCCTGCAGTTCTCAGTAATACCCATCCATCAGGCCTCGCAGCTTGTCTTGCAATGTCGCCAAGCAATATTACGAGACGACTTTGTCTGAGCCATAACAATTCAAACTGCTTCTTGGCTTCGTCAGAATTGATAAGCTCTCGATTATTACTGATTTCTTTCCACATGAGCCTCTCCTTAATTGAAGGAATTTTGATGAACCCATGATATGGAGTTGATAGCTCATGACGTTTTAGGTCAGTTTCGACCCATGCCAAATAGCCGCATTTCGCCACCTCCATGAAGTTCAGCCACTAACATAGATCGACATGAATCAGTTTTTCTTTAGAGTTGAGAATGAAAGTGAACTGAAAATTGCAATCCAACCTCCTCCCAGCATAGGAAAACATAATGGACAGTTAATCCGCAGGTTACAGTGGATCAGGGTGATGTTCCTCACGACTCAGCGCAATCAGCGGGGTGATTTGCTGCTCACAACAAATGTTGACGTTGGCCTTGGAGAAGTAGCCCGTATCCGCCACCAGGCTGCCCGGCTTGCCCAGCTCAACCGGTAACGCCTTGAGCTGTCCGAGTGTCGGTTCAATTTGCTGCTTGTCATTACACGCCTGCACGGTGTTGGTTGTCACGATCAACATGCTGTCCATGTCCACCACAATCTGGCCGTTGTAGCATTGGTCGAATCCACCACCCGCCGTTTTCATGATGCGTGATTCTTCGTCGGTGAGATTGATCTGGTCTTTGTCTTGCGCGCCATCCACGGGCGGAACAGGCGATTTGCCACGAGGTTTATGTCCGCTTTCTTTTGCCTTTGCTTCGCGCTTGCCCAGCTTATCTTGATACTCGGACTGTTCCTGTTCAAACCGTTCTTTGGCACGATCTTCAATCTTGATTTTAGCCTCGGTGATTGCTTTGATGCGATCTTCGCGGCGGGCGATCTCGTCGGGCAGGTTCATGCCAACCGGTATCTTCTCTTTGTCCGCCGCTTCAGCCAGCTCCATAAGCTTCCTGACCTCGCCTTGCAGTTGTTCTTCCAGTTTCTTGATGTGCCCATAACTCAAGGCACGATGTCGGGATGCGTTGGCTTTGAACTTGCTGCCATCCAGCGCGATGTTGCCGAGATTTGCACGCCCAGCGTGCGGGCGATCATCAGTATTTGCACTATCAGCTCCTCGATCTCTTTCAGAAAGCGTTTGCGAAAGGAAGACTTCCAGCGATTCTGGAAATACGAATCTCCGGTCTGGGCAGGAAAATTCCTGGATCAATGGTGCAGGGATGTGATGCATTCAAAAATTGATCCGCTGAAAAAATTCGTCGGCACGCTACGAAATCATCGAGAACTTTTGCTCAACTATTTCAGAGCCAAAAAAGCGTTTTCGAGCGGCGTTGTTGAGTGATTAAATAACAAGGCCAAAGTCACTATGAGAAAAGCTTACGGTTATAAGACTTACGACATGCTAGAACTATCGCTGTATCATGTACTTGGAAAGCTATCCGAACCGCAACTCAACCACAGATTTTTTTATGCCTCTGAACAAAGCCCCGCTTAACCTGTCGAAGCCATAGGCAATAACAGACAGGAGGGAATCATGCAAACGGAAAATGTGACCTTGCTGGGATGGCAAGAGCGATTCGGGGCGGGAAAGGCATGCTTGGATCAGTTGATCCGCTATCGCTGGTCGGATGGGTTCACCTGTCCGCACTGTGGGCACGATCAGGGTTACTTTATTGGTGGACGGCATCTTTACCAACGCACGGCTTGCACGCGTCAGGTATCGGTGATGGCTGGTACGATTTTCGAGGCCAGCTAACTACCGCTGGTGAAATGGTTCTGGGCTATTTACCTGATGGCTTCCGACAAGGGCGGCATCTCGGCCTTGCGTCTTGCACAGCAGATTGAGGTGTCGTGGATTACGGCACACCGGATGCTGCGCAAGATACGCATTGCCATGTGGGGCTCCGCGACAGCCTATATCGTTCTGCACGATCTGAGCGCTTGAGCACGCGGCTGATGTGCTTATAGTGCTCGCTGTCGTCTCCAGACTTCGAGAACTCAATCTGGGTACAGGCGCTGAGAAATTGCTCGATCTGCTCAATCGTACAAAGCCGTGTTTCATTCATGTTGATCACCATCCTTGCGATAATCAACCCACTTCTTCAATTCGACCTCAGTTTGTTCGCTTCAGGCTCATTCCTCGTTGGAAATACAGCTCTCGTTCAGGCTCATACCACATTGGACAAGGCTGACATTCGCGCGAAAATGATAGTACGGTTATAATTGCACGTTTTATTAAGCAGCACTTTAATTAAAGGAATAGCATGGGATTTCTGGCAAATAAACGCATCTTGATTACTGGCATGATCAGTAATCGTTCCATCGCTTATGGTGTCGCACAAGCCATGAGGCGTGAAGGCGCAGAAATGGCATTTACCTATCAGGGTGAGCGCATACGCGACCGAGTGTGCGAACTAGCACGAGAATTTGACAGCGAATTAATATTCCCGTGCGATGTAACGAGCGATGCAGAAATTGACCAGCTATTTATTAGTCTTAGCAAATATTGGGATAAATTCGACGGCTTCGTGCATGCAATCGCCTTTTCTCCACGCGAGGCACTTGCTGGTGAATTTCTTGATGGATTTACCCGCGAAGCTTTCCGGACTGCGCATGACATTAGTTCTTACAGTTTTCCGGCGATGGCTAAAGCCGCATTACCAATGATGGAAGGCCGCGCCGCCGCGCTGCTGACATTAAGCTATCTCGGCGCGGTACGCACCATGCCACACTACAATGTGATGGGTCTTGCCAAGGCCAGCCTAGAAGCCAGTGTTCGTTATTTAGCAATGAATCTCGGCTACAAAGGTATCCGTGTAAATGGCATTTCCGCAGGCCCAATCAAGACACTCGCTTCGGCAGGTATTGCCGACTTTAATAAACTATTAAACTACAATGAAAAAAATGCTCCATTGAAGCGTAACGTTACCACTGAAGAGGTAGGCAATGTTGCGGCGTTCTTATGTAGCGATTTAGCCAGCGGCATCACCGGAGAAATCACCTATGTTGATGGTGGTTTTAACACCACAGCACTTGGAACAACCGAGCCCTAGCCATACAATTCTTACCGCTGAAAACTCTCTTAGCGCGCTGAAGAAGCAGATTATTTATTTTCGCCTGCAGAAAAAGATTTCATGGTGATGTCAGCGTGTTTTTTGGCATCCGCAAGATATGCCTGGAACATTTCATCACCAGTTATTTGGCGCAGTTGTTGCATATAACGAGCATGCTTGGCATCGTCGATGGCGGTAACTTGTTTGATTGCATCCACACGAACGATTTCATAGCCATTCTGTGCATTTTCGACGCCCACATATGCCGGAAGAGTAGCCACGTTTGCTTGGAACACTTGACGAGCCAGACTATTATCAAGCTCAGCATGTTGTTCGCGCGTAATGGCAGTCGGCACTGTCCACTCCACGTTAACCTTCTCACCACGTTGTAACTGCGCCAACACCAGTTGGCCCTGTTTGACCGCAAACTCTAGCGCTTGCTTGCGCAGTAGTTTCTGACGGATGCTCTCATTCACTTCCTTCAACGAGCGTGTGCTGACTGGCTTATATTCCAGCAGCCGTGCCGCGAACAAGGTATTGGGTGCGATCTCGATGGCAGCGCTATTGCGCTTCTTCTTCGTTACATCTTCAGCAAACACAGCTTGCAATGCTTTGTCCGTCCAAGGCAATGCTCCAGCCTGTTTTTTGTTCAACCAACCGCTTTGCTGTAGCGGCATTTTTACCAGTTCTGCAGCTGGTTTTAGAGTATCACTCTGCTCATACACAACATTACTGAATTTCTCTGCCAACTCAGCGAACTTATCATTTGCTTTTTGCAGTTTCAGCCTCTGCGTAATAGCACTCTTTGCCTCATCCAACGGAAGCGTTTTAGCAGGATTCACCGCGAGCAGCTTGATAATATGAAAGCCAAAATCTGTTTGTACCAAACCGCTAATTTCGCCTATCTTAAGCTTGAATACGGCCTCTTCAAAGGGCTTGACCATCATCCCAGGGCCAAACGGGCCAAGATCACCTCCACTAGCAGCGGAGCCAGGATCCTGCGAATGCTGTTTAGCTAGCTCGGCGAATTTATCCGGTGATTGCTTAACCTGCAGCAATACCTGCTCTGCCTTGGTCTTGGCAGCCAGCTTATCTGCATCGGATGCCTGCGCGGCCACCGCAATCAGGATATGCGCCGCCTGGCGCTGTTCAGGTGAGCCAAATTCATTCTGATGCTCCTCGTAATATTTCTTAATTTCAGCCTCATCCACTGTGACTTGTGATTGCAATGCATCGGCTGAGAATGTCACATACTCCACCCGTACCTGCTCATCCGTCTGAAACTCCTTCAGATTCATATCATAATAACTTTGCACCGCAGCTTCATCCACTTTCGCCTGTTTGAGATATGGTTCAAAAGAAATTTTTGCCACAGCAACAACGCGCTGCTGTTCATTCAGGCGTATCAAATTATCCGCAGTAGTACGTGATGCGTAACCATTCCGCATATACGCATCAATCAACTGACGCATATATAGCTCTCGTGCTACATTTGACTCAAATGTCAACGGCGTCATTTTCTCACGGCGTAATACTGATTCGTAAAGCTGCTTGTCAAATTTCCCATCTTGCTGAAACGCCTCAATGCCAGCGATACTCTGAGCCAAATATTTCTCATTTACAGTTAAACCAATGGAACGCGCCTGCGACATCAACAAACGTTGGCTAACTAAACTTTCCAGAATCGCATGCTTTGTTTCAGGCTTATCAAACATAGCTTGATCATAATTACTGCCCATCATTTTACGCATTCTGTCCTGCTGCTGGCGCACAGCTTGATCGAACTCTGCTTGGTTTATTTTTTCGCCGTTCACCGTAGCTAAAGCCTCGCTATGAGATGATTTGTTGTAAGAATCCACACCCCAAAATGCAAACGTAAGAATGATGAGTAACAACACGATTTGTACAAACCGTCTGTTCCCATGTACGAAATCAAACATAATAGCAGCCCGATAAAGTTTATTTAAAATAAATGAAAAAAAGGCGAACTTTCGTTCGCCTTAATGTGGCGGAGTGGACGGGACTCGAACCCGCGACCCCCGGCGTGACAGGCCGGTATTCTAACCAACTGAACTACCACTCCAATAACTAAGCAGCTGGTGGGTGCTGAGGGGTTCGAACCCCCGACATTCGCCTTGTAAGGGCGACGCTCTACCAGCTGAGCTAAGCACCCAATAAAGAAATCATTTTACAGCATTCTTCAGGGATTTACCAGTTTTAATACTATTGCAGTTGATAGAAAAACCCTGCAATGGCTTTATATCAAGGGTTTTCACCGTGGTCAAGAAATTTAATATGTATACAGCAGCAATAATTTTTAAAAAACCCGTGCATACTCCATCAATGCTTAATCACAGTAGCACGATTTTCATCCGCCACCAAGATGGGATTGACTACTGGAGCAGCCTCTGGTAACGGTTCTGGCTTGCGCTCCAATGCCATTTCCAACACCTGCTCGATCCATTTAACCGGATGAATATCAAGTTTATTTTTTACGTTATCGGGAATCTCAACAAGATCCTTAGTATTTTCTTCCGGAATTAGGACAACTTTTATGCCACCACGCTGAGCCGCCAGCAACTTCTCTTTTAATCCACCAATCGGAAGCACCTCGCCGCGCAACGTAATTTCCCCGGTCATCGCCACATCAGCACGCACCGGGATGCCAGTCAACGCCGAGACTATCGACGTACAAATGCCTACACCAGCGCTCGGCCCATCTTTGGGTGTAGCACCTTCAGGTAAGTGGATATGTAAATCAGTTTTTTGATAAAAATCATCAGGGATACCCAAGCTACGGGCGCGGCTACGCACTACACTAAGCGCAGCCTGGATCGACTCTTTCATAACCTCGCCCAACTTACCAGTGGGGGTAATATTACCTTTGCCCGGCAATACCGCAGTTTCAATGGTTAGCAGCTCACCGCCAACTTCTGTCCATGCCAATCCGGTTACTTGTCCAACCTGATTATGTTTCTCTGCGATTCCATAGCTATAGCGCCGCACTCCAAGATATTTGTCAAGGTTACGAGCATTCACCGTTACCTTGCTATCACGCCCTTTGAGCAACAATGCTTTTACCACTTTACGGCAAATCTTGGAAAGCTCACGATCCAACCCCCGCACCCCTGCTTCGCGGGTGTAATAACGCAATATGTCACGAATTGCACTTTCTGAGATACCAATTTCTTCAAGCTTCAACCCATTATTTTTAAGTGCTTTTGGAATTAAATAATGCATCGCAATATTTACTTTTTCATCTTCCGTATAACTTGATACGTGGATAATTTCCATGCGATCCAAAAGCGGGGCAGGGATATTCATGGTATTTGCGGTTGCAACAAACATTACATCAGACAAGTCATATTCAACCTCGACATAATGATCAACAAAAGTATGGTTCTGTTCTGGATCGAGCACCTCTAGCAGCGCCGACGACGGGTCACCACGAAAATCCATACCCATCTTGTCTACTTCATCGAGTAGGAACAACGGGTTTTTCACGCCGACCTTGGCCATGTTCTGCAAAATTTTGCCAGGCATAGAGCCAATATAAGTGCGGCGATGACCACGAATTTCTGACTCATCGCGCACCCCACCTAGCGACATGCGAATAAATTTACGGCCCGTAGCCCGTGCAATAGACTGACCCAGCGAAGTCTTACCAACACCCGGCGGCCCGACCAAACACAGGATAGGCGCTTTCATCTTGTCGACGCGTTGCTGCACCGCAAGATATTCCACGATACGTTCCTTTACCTTCTCCAATCCATAATGATCCGCTTCCAAAATTCCTTCAGCGGATTTCAAGTCATTGTTAATCTTTGTTTTCTTTTTCCATGGCAAACCCACCAACACGTCGATATAGTTACGCACCACAGTCGCCTCGGCAGACATGGGGGACATTAAGCGCAATTTTTTCATTTCGGCTTCAGCCTTGGCACGCGCTTCCTTAGGCAAGTGCGCAGCCTTTATTTTCTTTGCCAACTCCTCGAAATCTGCACCATCTTCACCTTCGCCCAACTCCTTCTGTATCGCTTTTACTTGTTCATTCAAGTAATACTCGCGTTGACTCTTTTCCATCTGCCGTTTGACGCGTCCACGAATGCGTTTTTCTACTTGCAGAATGTCGAGCTCGGCTTCCAGTAGGCCCAGCAAATGGTCCAGGCGCTTTCGAACATCAAAAATTTCCAATATCTCCTGCTTTTGCTCCAGTTTAAGTGGCAAATGTGCTGCTATGGTATCCGCTAGTCGCCCGGAATCATCTATGCCGGCCAAAGACGTTAGTGTTTCTGGCGGAATCCTCTTATTTAGTTTAACATATTGATCAAATTGATTAATTAAGGCGCGACGCATAGCTTCTGCCTCATTACCCAAGTTATCATCAACAGGAACTGGGTCAATATCCGCATCGAAATGGCTTTTTTCATCCAGCACTCGCAATATTTTTGCACGTTGTGTACCTTCCACAAGAACCTTGACGGTACCGTCAGGCAACTTGAGCATCTGCAAAATATTAGCAATGCTACCAACGCGATACAAATCTTCCGCGGCAGGCTCATCTTTAGCGGCAGTTTTTTGCGCCACCAACACAATGCTCTTACCCGCTTCCATAGCAGACTCCAGCGCCTTGATTGATTTAGCGCGTCCAACAAACAATGGAATTACCATATGTGGAAACACCACTACATCGCGTAAAGGAAGTAATGGAAAAAAACTGGAAACAAGTACATTAGTATCATGCTCAGTCATGGCAGGAAACTCCTCTGTGGATTAACTTGATAATTAGATGGGGGCGCAGCGAAATAATTCAAGTCAAGATACAAATCACCGCGCATCAACTTAATTTAGGATGCCGCTATAAATAACTAAGCTGCTCTGGATGTATCCGCGTATATCACAATCGGTTTAATTTCGCCATTTGTGCTGTTTACATCCAGCACCACCTTGCTCACATTCTCCATCGAAGGCAGATCATACATAATGTCGAGTAAAGAATGTTCCAGAATGGAGCGCAAGCCACGCGCACCCGTCTTACGTTCCAGCGCTTTCTTGGCAATAGCCTGCAATACACCCTCGTGGAACTCCATTTCCACGCCTTCCATCGCGAACAATTTATGATATTGTTTGGTCAAGGCATTTTTTGGTTCGGTCAAAATTTGAATTAGTGCCGCCTCATCCAGTTCCTCCAGTGTAGCAACCACTGGCAGACGTCCCACAAATTCGGGGATCAAACCAAACTTGATCAAGTCTTCCGGCTCCACATTACGCAGCACTGCGCCTACACTCTTCTTGTCACCGCGCTTGGCGAGGCTTGCGCCAAAACCAATACCGGCTTTCTCTGAGCGATTGAGTATGACCTTCTCCATGCCATCGAACGCTCCACCGCATATAAAAAGGATGTTGGTGGTATCCACCTGCAAGAATTCTGTATTTGGATGTTTGCGACCACCCTGTGGCGGCACAGACGCCTTAGTACCCTCGATTAACTTGAGTAGCGCCTGTTGCACCCCTTCGCCAGAAACGTCACGAGTGATAGAAGGATTGTCTGATTTGCGAGAAATCTTATCAATTTCGTCGATATAAATGATACCGCGCTGCGCGCGCTCCACGTCATAGTCGCACGCTTGCAATAGCTTCAAAATTATATTCTCGACATCCTCCCCGACATACCCCGCTTCAGTCAGCGTAGTAGCGTCGGCCATCACAAACGGTACGTCAAGCAGACGCGCCAAGGTTTGCGCCAACAAGGTTTTTCCAGAGCCAGTCGGGCCGAGCAGTAAAATATTGCTCTTGGCCAGCTCCACCCCATCCTTGTTTGTGCTTTTCAGGCGTTTATAATGGTTATACACTGCCACAGACAAAATTTTCTTGGCATGTTCCTGACCGATTACATATTCGTCGAGGCGCGCACGAATTTCATGCGGTACAAGCAGGTCAGCCTTGTCCGTCTTGCCGGACACAACACTATTAACTTCTTCACGAATAATGTCATTGCAAAGCTCGACACATTCGTCGCATACGAATACAGAAGGCCCCGCTATCAGTTTGCGAACTTCATGCTGGCTCTTGCCGCAAAACGAACAGTACAATAATTTGTCGCCCTTGCTTTTATCCAGCACCATTCATATCCCCTGTTTTGTTTATCGCCACCATTTATTATCTATCGATTAAGCCTATGCAGTTGTTTAAGCGCGCTTATCCAGCACTTTATCTACCAAGCCATAATTGACTGCTTCAGTCGCATTTAAGAATTTATCGCGCTCGCTATCACGGGCAATTTCCTCGACATCGCGACCTGTGTGCTGCGCCATCAGGGCATACAAGCGCTCACGCAGGCTCAGAATATATCTGGCGTGAATCTCTATATCCGTTGCCTGCCCCTGAAATCCTCCCAACGGCTGATGGATCATTACAGAAGAATTAGGCAGAACAAATCGCTTTCCCTTTGCACCGGCTTGCAACAAAAAAGCGCCCATAGATGCCGCCATACCGATGCACAACGTAGAAACATCTGGCTTTATGAATTGCATAGTGTCATAAATCGCCATGCCTGCCGAAATAGAGCCGCCAGGAGAATTGATATAGAGATGAATCTCCTTATCTGGATTTTCAGACTCAAGGAACAACAATTGTGCTACCACCAAGTTAGCGGTCATATCATTGATGTTGCCAACCAAAAATATCACGCGTTCCTTGAGCAGACGTGAATAAATGTCGTATGCACGTTCTCCACGCCCGCTGGTTTCTATCACCATCGGAATCATCCCGATGTTCTGCGGGTCCTCATTATTTTGAGGTGTTTCGCTATACATCACGCGGCATTCTCCATCAATTCGTTGAATTCCATCAGCTTCTCTGTCACCTTGACAGCATCCGTCACCCAAACCACCACGTTGTCCTCGAGCACCAAGTTTTCTGCGTCTTGCAAGCGTGTCGGATCGTTATAGTGCCACTGCACCACTTCTTCTGGGTTGTCATAACTTTGTGCATAATCCTGAACTAGCGCCTTAATCTGCTCAGGTTTAGCGTGCAAATCATATTTCTCGACCAGTTCCGTCAAGATCAGACTCAACTTGACACGCTTTTGCGCGCGTTCAGTAAACAGTTCAAGTGGTAACGATTCTTCACCCTTCGGCAATTCTATTCTGCGCTTTTTCATATCGCGCATAGCTTGTTGCATCAAGCTCTGCGCTTCAGCATCCAATAGTGCCTTGGGTATCTCCAGTTGAGTAACTTTCAGCAAGGTAGCCATTGCGCTGTCTTTGTTACGCAACATTAAGCGACGCTTGATTTCTCGCTCTAAATTATCGCGGATTTCAGTCTTTAGCTTATTCACATCTCCATCTTCTATACCAAGTAACTTGGCAAATTTAGCGTCAATCTCTGGCAAATGCTGCTCTTCCACCTTGTGCAAGGTAATCGTAAAAGATGCTGGCTTACCAGCCACTTTCTCAGCCTGATAGTCTGGAGGAAAAGTCATGTCGAAAGATTTTGTTTCTCCAGCCTTCATGCCGATGATGGCATTTTCAAAATCCGGTAATAAACGCCCAGCACCCAGCAACACAGCTAAATTCCTAGCCTCACCACCTTCAAATATTCTGCCTTCCAGTAATCCACTAAAATCAATATGCACTCTGTCTCCATTTTGCGCCGCACGATCAACTACTTCGAATGTCGCGTGTTGCTTACGCAGAGTAGCAATCGTGGTATCAACATCGGCATCGCTCAAGTTATAAACCACTTGCTCCATGCTTTCAGCGCTAATATCACCCAACATGACTTCAGGGTAAACCTCAAAAGTCGCACTATATTCGATCCACAAGGCATCCGGGTCAGTGGTTTTGACCTCAAAAGTTGGATAACCAACCACTTTCAACTGGTTCTCCTGCGCTTCTTTGGCAAAGGAACGCCGCAAAGCATCTTGCAGCACTTCCTGCTGAATTTGCGCACCGTGTTTTTGTTCCAAAATCTTGAACGGCACCTTGCCCGGCCTGAAGCCAGGCACCTCAGCGGTACGTGCCAGATTCTTCAGGCGTGCTTCCATTTCACTGCTCACCAGTTGCAGAGGGATGGATGCATTAAGGCGGCGCTCCAACCCGCTCATGATTTCTATACTCGACATGCTAACTTTCCTTAGGTTAATAAGTGAATTCTTCAGTTGGTGCGAAAGGAGAGACTCGAACTCTCACGCCTTGCGGCGCTGGAACCTAAATCCAGTGCGTCTACCAATTCCGCCACTTTCGCCCAGTTCAATAACACAGTTATTGTAACATACCATAAGTAGGAAGGCGGTAGGCGTAGATGGGAAATGTCAGCCGATTTTTTAAGTTGATGCGCCCATATGATGGGCCATGCAGCATCTTTTAAAATACTTCAGGCAATTACAAGACGCGATGAGTTCTGCAATCAAATCTAGGTACGCCGGGTGCAATTCGGCCGCCATCTAAAAATTTCAAACATTCATACTCACTATCTTTGCTCTCACTGCCGCCTCATAATAATCAAGCTGTGCAAGCATTGAAATAGCGGAAGTGCCCGATCCGCCTAGACGTCCAACCGTGTAGTCGTCCTCGTTGAAATTCGATCAGCGCGAAACATCGAATCATATGTGGATCGTGCGCTTATCCACCGCCAGAGCCGCTTCATGCATCACTTCGGCCAATGACGGATGTGCATGAACTGTACGCGCCAAATCTTCACTACTGGCCGAGAACGCCATCGCCAGCACTGCCTGCTGAATGAGCTCAGATGCCATCGGGCCTATTATATGCACACCAAGAATACGATCCGTATTGGCATCGGCTATGATTTTAATAAATCCCGTCGTATCACCCAAGGCACGGGCACGTCCATTAGCAAGAAAGGGGAACTGCCCAGCCTTGTAAGCGACACCCGCTGCCTTCAGCTGCTGTTCAGTCTTACCCACCCAAGCGATTTCCGGGGCGGTATACATTACATTCGGCACCAAATTCAAGTCGCAGCACCCCATCTCCCCGGCGATCAATTCCGCCACCATCACGCCCTCCTCCGACGCCTTGTGCGCCAGCATCGGGCCGCGCACCACATCACCCACCGCATACACATGTGGCAGGCTGGTACGGCAATGGTCATCCACTTCAATGCGCCCTGCAGCGTCCAGCTTGAGCCCGACCGCTTCTGCATTCAGACCTTGAGTATTTGGCACACGCCCTACTGCAACGATCAACTTGTCCGCGACCAATTCCTGCGCGGCCCCCTGCATATCGCGCCAATTAATTTTTACAGACTCAGCAGACTGAGTGACACCATCAATCTGTGCGCCCAAGTGGATAGCCTGCTTCTGCTTGGTAAAAGCGCGCAACGCTTCTTTCGCCACTTGCTCATCGGCGGCGGGAAGGAACACGGGCGAGGCTTCCAGTAGCGTCACCTCAGCCCCCAACCTGCGCCACACACTTCCAAGTTCCAGTCCAATGACCCCTGCGCCGATGATAGCGAGGCGCTTGGGCGTCTCGCTAAAACTCAAAGCGCCTACATTGTCCACAACCTGCATCCCATCCAGCGGAGCTTGCTGCAAAATGCGCGATGTCGAACCAGTGGCAACGATAATGTGCTTCGCCCTCACTTCCTCTCCATCCGTAATTCCGACACGCCAGACATCGCCATCCCGACCGAGAAGTTGAGCCCTGCCGTGCAGCGAGTCCACTTTGTTTTTCTTGAATAACTGACTAATGCCCAGTGTGAAATCGGAGACGATCTTATTCTTGCGCGCCACCATCTTCTGCACATCCACACTCGCATTTTCGGCACATATACCGTGCGCAGCAAAATCATGCGTCAGACGCTCGAAGTTTTCCGAAGACTCCAGCAAAGCTTTGGATGGAATACAGCCCACATTAAGACAAGTTCCACCTAAACTGGGCTTGCCTTGTGTGCCTTTCCAATCGTCGACGCAGACTGTAGTCAGCCCTAATTGAGCACAACGTATCGCCGCCACATAACCTCCAGGGCCGGCACCGATAACTACAACATCAAATGATTTCGACATAATGAAATCCTTTTATTAAGCTCTGAACCGGTAAGAAACATTTCATTCCGGCCGGGATCGGCAGAAGCGCAATTACAAATCCAGCAGCACTCGTCCAGGATATTCCAACGCCTCTTTAATAGCGGCGAGAAATAATACGGCATCACGCCCATCAACGATGCGGTGATCATATGACAGCGCGAGGTAGTTCATCGGACGAATGACGACTTGACCATTTTCAGCCACTGGTCTATCTTTGGTGGCGTGGATACCGAGGATGGCGCTCTGCGGCGGATTAATAATAGGGGTAGAGAGCATGGATCCGAACACGCCGCCGTTGGAAATGGAGAAGGTACCGCCAGTCAATTCTTCCAGCGTAATCTTGCCGTCCTTGGCACGTGCACCGAAGTCAATGATTTGTCTTTCGATGTCGGCTAGCGAAAGTTTGTCAGCATCGCGAATAATAGGCACCACCAAGCCGCGCTCGCTGCCGATTGCCACGCCGATGTCGTAATAGCCATGGTAGATGATATCCGTGCCATCCACCGACGCGTTCACCACCGGGAATTTATGCAACGCAAGCAACGTGGCCTTGATGAAAAACGACATGAAACCGAGCTTTACGCCATGTTTCTTTTCAAAAGCATCCTTATAGTGATTGCGCAACTCAATTACTGGCAGCATATTCACTTCATTAAAGGTAGTAAGAATTGCAGCATTCTGTTGCGATTGCAGCAAGCGTTCGGCGATACGCTGACGAATGCGAGTCATCGGCACGCGCTGTTCCACACGCCCCCCCGCTGTGGGTTGCGGAACCGCGGTGGCTGGCACAGCCGCTTTTTCCTGCATCGCAATCAGCACATCTTCCTTGATGACACGCCCGCCCCGTCCGCTACCGCTAATCGCAGCAGTGTCAATTTTATTTTCTGCCGCGATCTTCTGCGCCGCAGGCATCACGGCAGCTTGCTCCTTGGCCGTCACATCTGGTTGCGCAGCTCTGCTAGCTTCAGGTTTGGCATCGGTATCCAGTAGGGCAATCACCTCATTGCTGGTCACCTTGTCACCATTCTGCTTTAGAATTTTGGTCAGCACTCCGGATTTGATTGCGGGCAACTCTAAAACCACCTTGTCGGTCTCAATGTCGACCAGATTCTCACCTTCAACCACAGCTTCACCAGGGTGCTTGTGCCAAGATACAAGAGTGGCTTCGGAAACTGATTCGGAAAGCTGCGGCACTTTCACTTCAATTTGCATGATGTCTTGCTCCTGATTTAATGTCTAGATCGCAGCGAAATGCAGCGTCTATCACCGCCTTCTGTTGTTCATTATGCACTGCCAAATATCCTGCTGCGGGCGATGCCGAGGAAGATCGCAACGCATAAGCGAGCCTCATACCGTCACGCAGATGGCGCAGCAGATAGTGCTGAATGCGATGCCACGCGCCCTGATTGCCCGGCTCTTCTTGACACCACAGCAATTCCGTCGCATTTGGATAATTAGCAATCTGTGCCTCGAAAGCATCATGCGGAAAAGGATAAAGTTGTTCCAGCCGTATAATCGCCACCTTTTCCAGAGACAAGGACTTCGGCGAGGTATTTTGAATGCCGCGTTCGCGTCGCGCGGCCTTAAGCTCATAATAAATTTTTCCGCTACACACGATAATACGCTGCACCTTGGCAGCTTCCAGCGCATCCACTTCTCCAATCACTGGCTGAAACGTACCCTGAGCCAAGTCATTCAGCGGCGAAGATGCCTCCTTGCTGCGCAACATGCTTTTGGGCGTAAACACAATAAGGGGCTTGCGTATCGGGCGTAACATCTGGCGGCGCAGCAAATGGAACATCTGAGCTGGAGTGGAAGGAATACACACTTGAATATTGTAATCTGCACACAGTTGTAAATAGCGCTCAATGCGCCCAGACGAATGTTCCGGCCCCTGCCCTTCGTAGCCATGGGGCAAAAACATCACCAGCCCGCACATGCGTCCCCACTTGGCCTCCCCCGACGAAATGAATTGATCGATTACCACCTGCGCACCATTAGCGAAATCGCCGAACTGCGCCTCCCATATAACCAGCGAATTGGGTTCAGCGCTAGCATAACCATACTCAAATGCCAGCACCGCCTCTTCCGAAAGAATGGAATCAATCACAATGAAATCGGCCTGATTCGGCGCAATATTTTGCAAGGGAATGTGATAGCCCTTGTCCCACTGCACACGGTTTTGGTCGTGCAGCACGGCATGACGATGGAAAAAGGTGCCGCGCGCGCTGTCTTCCCCAGACAAACGAACCGGAATATCCTCAGCTACCAAGCTGGCATAGGCCAGGTTTTCTGCCATGCCCCAATCCAAAGCCAGTTCGCCATTACCCATGGCGCGGCGGTCGGTGATAATTTTTTCCACGCGCGAATGGAGCTTGAAATCCGTCGGCACTTCCGTCAGCCGCTGGGCCAATTTTTGCAACTGTTCGTGCGGAATGGCAGTACTCACCGCTACGTCCCAAGGCACACCACTCCTGAATTTAGACCAGTTTACTGCGTATTCCTTATTAAAATCAGTTAGCACTGGTTGAATCGGATTGATGCCCTCATCCATCGCGCGACGATAGGCCGCAATCATCGCCTCCGGCTCCCCTTCCGCCACCACGTTTTGTTCTAGCAGGCGTTTAGCATACAACGCACGTGTGCCCGGATGCTGGTTAATATAACGGTACATGAACGGCTGCGTAACCAGCGGCTCATCCTGCTCGTTATGACCCAGCTTGCGGAAACATACCATATCAATCACCACGTCCCTCTTGAAGGTCATGCGGTAATCCAGTGCAATTTCGGCAATTAACAATACCGCTTCAGGATCATCCCCATTCACATGAAAAATCGGTGCTTCTATCATCTTCGCTACATCGGTACAGTGCAAAGAAGATCGGGCATCACGTTTGTCCGAAGTAGTAAAACCGATCTGGTTGTTAATAATGATATGCACTGTACCGCCCGTCTGATAGCCGCGCGTTTGGGACAAGCTGAACGTTTCCATGATCACGCCTTGTCCAGCGAAAGCCGCATCGCCATGCAGTATTACCGGCATTACCTCTCGCCCTTCCTTGTCGCCGCGACGATGCTGGCGTGCGCGCACCGAGCCTTCTACCACCGGATTAACGATTTCAAGGTGTGAGGGATTAAACGCCAAAGCCAAGTGCATCGCTCCGCCCGGCGTAGGAATGTCCGAGGAAAAACCTTGGTGATATTTCACATCGCCGGAAGTCAGCTGTTCACTGTGCTTACCTTCAAACTCAGCGAATAGATCACGCGGCAGCTTGCCTAGCGTGTTCACTACCACATTCAAGCGCCCACGATGCGCCATGCCGATAACTGTCTCGCGAACTCCCTGCGTGCCTGCACGTTGCAATAAATGTTCGAGCATCGGAATAAGCGATTCGCTGCCCTCCAGCGAAAAACGCTTCTGGCCGACATATTTGGTGTGCAGATAGCGCTCCAACGTTTCGGCAGCAGTCAGCCGCTCCAGGATACGATGCTGCATATCAGCGCTGTAATTTGGCTGGCCGCGCACGCTCTCCAGACGATTTTGGATCCAGCGCTTCTGCACGACATCATTGATGTACATATACTCTGCACCTATGCTGCTGCAATAGGTCTGGCGCACCAGCTGCAGAATTTCCCGCAGCATCAAGCGTGGCGCCCCCACCAGAGAGCCTGTCTCGAATGTGATATCCATGTCCGCCTCAGTGAGACCGTGAAAGGCTGGATCCAATTCGGGCACTTCAGGCTTGAGATGCCGGTTAAGCGGATCGAGGCTGGCGCGGCGCACCCCGAGGAAACGATGGGCATTGATAAGTTGCAGTACTGCCACCTGCTTGCGCGCCATATCAGCATCTTGCATTGCGCCTTGTGCACCAGTTAACGGCAAGGCAGCAAAAGCACGCACTACCGGGCTATGCGGAAAGTCTTGCAGCACCGCGCTCGGCATGTTTTGCAGGGCATCGAAGTAGGCACGCCACTCATCCGAAACCAAATCGGGCTCGCTCAAATACGCCTCATACAGACCTTCAATGTACGGCGCATTGGCACCAAACAACATAGAGTTGCCTAGCATGGTTTGCATTACCGACGTCATGTATTATTACCCATCTGTTTATGTCGCCATGTCTTTGCGCTTCATTGCTTCATCAAACTTCCGCACTTGGATGTCAAATATATTCAATATGATATGACGCCAAAGCGCATGAACATCCTCCAGCCTATATTTCCATGTGTGCGTTTTTGCGATCCGACTTTAGCGCTGGGCAAGCGGTATAAAATCCCGCTGCGTCGCACCCTGATATAACTGACGTGGACGACCAATCTTACGCTCGCTGTCAGCAATCATTTCATTCCACTGCGACACCCAACCTATGGTGCGTGCCACGGCAAAAATTACTGTGAACATATTGCTAGGGATACCCAACGCGCGCAGCACGATTCCGGAATAAAAGTCCACGTTGGGATAAAGCTTGCGCTCTATGAAGTATTCGTCCCGCAGCGCAATCTGCTCCAGTTCCAACGCCATTAAGAATAGAGGGTCATTCTCCAGCTTCAGCTCATTAAGCACCTCGTAACAAGTAGCGCGCATCACCTTTGCGCGCGGATCCATGTTTTTGTATACCCGGTGACCAAAGCCCATCAGACGGTATTTTTTGTCCTTCACACCCTTCATGAAATCCGCCACGCGCGACACATCACCTATCTCTTCCAGCATCTTCAGCACTGCCTCATTCGCACCGCCGTGCGCTGGCCCCCAAAGTGCTGCAATGCCTGAGGACACGCAAGCAAATGGATTTGCCCCACTGGAACCGGCCAGCCTTACGGTCGAAGTCGAGGCGTTCTGTTCGTGATCAGCGTGCAGAATCAAAATACGCTCCAGTGCACGCACCAGCTTCTGGTTCGGCACATAATCTTCTGCCGGTGTTGCGAACATCATGTACATGAAGTTTTCCACGTAGCTGAATTCATTCTTCGGGAACATGAACGGAAAACCGGTGTAGTACTTGTAGGTCATTGCGGCGATGGTCGGCACCTTGGACAGCAGGCGTAACGCCGATATTTCGCGATGTTCCGGGTTATTAATGTCGAGCGAATCATGATAGAAAGCCGACAGCGCGCCCACCACCCCAACCATTACCGCCATCGGATGGGCGTCGCGGCGGAAGCCGTTAAAAAAACGTGCAAGCTGATCATGCACCATGGTGTGCTGCGTAACCCTTCCCTTGAACTCGCTTTTCTGTATCGCATTCGGTAACTCACCATGCAGGAGCAAGTAGCACACCTCTAGAAAGTCCGACTTTTCCGCCAGTTGTTCGATGGGATAACCGCGGTAATACAGCAACCCGGCATCGCCATCAATAAAAGTGATACTGGAAGAACAACTGGCGGTGGAAACGAAAGCAGGATCGTAAGTAAACATGCCGAGCTTGCCCAATCCGCGGATGTCGATCACATCAGGACCCAGAGTGCCGGACAGTATCGGCAACTCAATACTACGGCCATCATCCAGCATCAGTGTTGCAACGCGTTTTTCTTTCATTACGCCTCCTGTTTTTACATCTTGATGTCGCAGCAGATCACGCTGCTAAAGTTCAAACTGCCTGAAGCAATTCTAGCACCGCACACCGTTCACTTTGCAGCGGCGAAGGCCGCGTGTTAGTAATCATATCCCAGAGTGTCGGGTCGGGCATATCCAGCAACCTATCAAATTCAGCCTGCTGCGCCTTATTCAAACTTGCATAATGCTGCTCGATGAATCGGCCCAGCACGATGTCAAGTTCCAACAGACCGCGTCGACAGCGCCAGCGCACTCGTTCCAGCTCTTTCATACCGTACGCTTCACCATCAGAGCTTTAATTTTTCCTATGGCAGCCGTGGGATTCAAACCTTTGGGACATACATCCACACAATTCATAATAGTGTGGCATCGAAACAGCCGGTATGGATCTTCCAGATTATCCAGCCGCTCGCTCGTTGCCTGATCGCGGCTATCGACGATAAAACGATAGGCTTGCAGTAATCCGGCAGGACCTACAAACTTATCCGGATTCCACCAAAATGACGGGCAAGCAGTAGTGCAACAGGCGCACAAGATGCATTCATACAAACCATCCAACTCGGCGCGCTGCGCTGGCGACTGTAAACGCTCGGTTTCCGGAGGCGGATCGTTATTTATCAAATAAGGCTTGATCGAATGGTACTGCTTGAAAAACTGCGTCATGTCCACGATCAGATCACGTATCACTGGCAGGCCGGGCAGCGGGCGCAATTCAATTGGTTGTTTCAAACTGGACAGCTGCGTGATGCAAGCCAAGCCATTGCGCCCATTAATATTCATGGCATCCGAGCCGCACACTCCTTCGCGACAAGATTTGCGCAAGCTCAGGCTGTCATCTTGCTCCCTGATAAGAAGCAGCGCATCCAGCAACATCATATCGCCCGCTTCTATGTCCAGCTCATAATTGCGCATATATGGCTGCTCGTCGGTTTCGGGGTTATACCGGTAAATTTTGAACTTCATGGTTTCATTCCTCTGCTAATCGCTTCGAACCATCTGCCTTACACCATTCCCGCATCTTGACTAACCATCCGCCTCAAGATAATTACAAGTTCACCGCCTATTTTTGAATTCGCCCATAGCAACGCCGGCACGCTTCATTTTTTCTGAATTATATTGAATGCTTCAGTCACTGGCCGCGTTGCAGATAGTCGTCTTGTGTATGACTGCCCAGCTCACTTTTCGCGCAATGGCGGAAACCATGGCGGCCTACGCCACTTCGATGAGATGGGTCGAGCTCCAGTGTTCTCTCCAACCCGACAAGGTTATCCACCGATTATTTGTTTGATTTAATGGCAGAGCATGCTTTACGTTAAAGCCAGCACTTTCAAAATCGTAATCATTTCCTGATACCTGTTTTTCCAACTTACACAGCGAGAAGCAGTAGAGCTAATTTTTTTAGCAGAAAAAGCGCTACGGAATTCATCATTACTAGGATAAACAAATTGCATAGCCTCCAATACAGCTGCCGCAGTGCAGATATCGCCGCTAGAAATTTTTTGTGCCACCGAATAATAAATACTCTCTTGTTTGTTCGTCGGCTGGCTGCCAATTACGATATAACGAAATGAAATCGTTATACAACTGCGTAACACACGCTCAAAATCACTAGCGGAGAACATTCGATGAGCGGCTAAAAGCAATGGAAAAGGCTGGCGCACTCTGAGCAAATGCAAGTCCCGGAAATGCTCCTTGAGATCAACAGGACATTGTGATGATTCCACCTGGGTAAGCGCCAGATAGGTATTCATATCCTCTTCCATACCCCGCAGCAGCTCGAAGACTTCTTCACGGCTCGTCACTCTGGAGCGTATGGTTTTGAAAAGTTCGGACTGCCTGACAAAGGCATGGCGGCTAATCCAGTAGACCAGCAAAAAATCGGGGAAGTTCTCGCTACCCAAGCAGATAACCATTGCTTCCCAGCGGTCCTCCAGCGCTTTCATTTCATGCAGATGATCCTTATCGCCATACAGGACAGAAAAAAGATGGTTTTTCAGCAAATCTGTTGAGGATAGACGTATGCCGCGCGCATTGAGCGTTTCAAATACTTTATAGGCATTGAGCTCATCAGTAACACTAATAACAGTAAAAAATAGCCTGTCACTGATTGATTCCACAAGACTTGCCAACGTTACTCCCTCATCCCCGCCAGCAATTTTTGTATATTCACTCATTTTGGTCGCAAACCATTCAAGTGCTTTGCACAGTCTGCGCTCAGATTCCTTACAACCACTCTGAAATAAATGGTCCAGCGGGATCAAATAATTTTGAAAATAGACATCATTATTACGATTGAGCGTGAGCTTGGTTCGCGGCACCAACGTTACAGGATCAAGATAAGCAATATAGGTTTGACGAATTTGATCCATTCGTTGCTGATTATTTTCCGGATTGTTTTTCTCTGCGATCAATTGCGTTAAATTCTTGAGCGCCGCTAAGATAATCAGCATGAGGGTCGTCAAGCGCTGCTGACCTTCAATCACGTCGAATGTCCTGTTATCTTTCGATTGCAACACAAGGTAGCCCATATAGTGCGCCGGTTCGCCATCAGCCTGAATCACCTCCATGATGTCTGCCCACAAATCTCCCCATTCATTTTCCGTCCAGCTGTAGTCCGGCTGAAAATGAGGTATACGGTAACTCAAGCCGTTACTGATCAACTTGCGATAAGTATTATTTTCCGTCTTAAAATTGGCTGCCGACACGCTTCTATCTCCTGATCAGTACACCCGCGCCTTAAGCGGAAATGATTCCACAGTCAACGGCTTCAGCCGAACCGGCTTGTAATCCAGTTTTTGCCCTTCACTGAAATATAGTGAATGCTTCAGCCAATGGTCATCGTCGCGTTGCGGAAAGTCATCGCGCGCGTGACCGCCACGACTTTCTTGCCTCGCTGCAGCTGAAACCATGGTGGCTTGCGCTACTTCGATGAGATTGTCGAGTTCCAATGCCTCCACACATGCAGTATTAAACACCTTGCTCTGATCATTAATCATGGTATTTTTAACGCGCTCGGCCACTTTACGGATCATTTCCACGCCTTCAGTCAACAGTTCAGGGAACCGGAATACACCGCAATGGTTTTGCATCACGCGCCGCATCTCTGCCCCCACTTCGGCCACACTCTCACCATTTTTTTGTGATCTAAGCCTTGCAAGACGCGCCAGCGGACGATCAGCGGCATCGTGCGGCAATGGTTTTGGATGCGGGTTACGCTGCAAGTCCTCGATAATCTGCCTCGCCACCTCACGCCCGAAAACCAGCAAATCCAGCAATGAATTACAGCCCAGCCGGTTAGCGCCATGCACCGACACGCAAGCGCATTCGCCCACCGCATAAAACCCCTGCACCACTTCTTCCGGCCCTGTTTTGTAAGGGGCGACCACTTGACCATGATAATTGGTGGGAATGCCACCCATCATATAATGCGCAGTGGGCACCACCGGAATGGGGTTCAGGGCCGGATCAACATGCGCGAACTTTAGGGAAATCTCGCGGATACCGGGCAGGCGCTGGCGGATGACATCATCGCCGATGTGATCAACCTTCAATAAAACATGATCGCCATGTTTACCGCAACCGCGCCCTTCCTTGATCTCAGTAGCGATGGCGCGTGACACCACGTCGCGGCTGGCGAGGTCTTGGGCGTTTGGCGCATAGCGCAACATAAAGCGCTCACCGTCCTTGTTGATAAGATAGCCGCCCTCGCCGCGTACACCTTCGGAAATCAGCACGCCCGCGCCGTACACGCCAGTAGGATGAAACTGGAAAAATTCCATATCTTCCAGCGGAATACCGGCACGAGCTGCCATGCCCAAGCCATCGCCGGTATTAATGTAAGCATTGGTGCTAGCCTGAAAAATGCGCGCCGCACCCCCGGTAGCAAACAGCGTGGCGCGTGCCTGCAAAATCATCACTTCACTGGTTTCAATTTCCATCGCCACCACGCCAAGCACATCGCCATCTTCGTCGCGAATCAAATCCAGAGCCATCCACTCCACGAAAAAAATGGTATTGGTCTGCATATTTTTTTGATACAACGTATGCAACAAGGCATGGCCAGTTCGATCAGCAGCGGCACAGGCGCGCTGCACCGGGGTCTTGCCATAGTCTTGCATGTGGCCGCCGAATGAGCGCTGATAAATTTTTCCATTTTCCAAACGATCGAATGGCATGCCGAAGTGTTCCAGTTCGTACACCACTTCCGGCGCGGCGCGACACATGAATTCAATGGCATCTTGATCGCCCAGATAATCCGAACCTTTCACCGTGTCGTACATGTGCCAATGCCAATTGTCCTCGCTGATGTTGCCCAATGATGCCGCAATACCACCTTGTGCCGCTACCGTGTGCGAGCGTGTGGGAAAAACCTTGGATAATACCGCCACCTTCAAGCCCGCCTCAGACAATGCCAAAGCCGCGCGCATCCCCGCGCCACCCGCCCCCACGATTACAACGTCAAATGTGCGTTTCGCCACTGCCATCACATTCCCCACAAAATTTGTACTGCCCAAATCGAATACAGCAGCAGCGCCATTATCACCAATACATATATAACAAGGCGTGTTCTTGCCGACTTGACATAATCCATGACAATATCACGCACGCCAATCCATGCGTGGTAGAAAACAGCAAACAGAAACAGCAACGAGAACGAGCGCATCACCAAGTTCGAAAACAACCCCGTCCAAGTGTTGTAATCGAGACCGATCCAGGCATTGCTTTCAAAACGGGAATGCAGCACCACATAGCCCGCAATAAACAGCGTATAAGCCACCATCAGAACAGCGGTAACACGCTGCACCAGCCAATCCCGCAATCCATAATGCGCGCCGGTTACGATGCGATCTACCATAGCCACGCTCCAATAAGCAAGGTCAAACCCAAGCTCACAAACAACACCCACTTGCTGCTGGCACGTGCCTGCGCCAGCCCTACGCCGATATGCATGTCAATCGCGAGATAGCGTATTCCGGCGCAAAGGTGGTGTAAAAAAGCCCACAACAGGCTGATTAGAATTAATTTACTTAAGGGATGTCGCAGTACCGCGACCAATTGAGTATAAGTTTCGATAGAAAACAGGCTGTACTGCAGCATCCTCAGAAACAGCGGCAAGGCCAAAAATAGCAACAATCCGCTAACACGATGCAGAATAGAAACAAAACCCGGCAAGGGCAGTTTGATCAAGCGCAAGTCAAGATGTACAGGACGATTTTTATTCATTGGCGCACACGAAGTGGAGTAATAAACCAACGTTTGCTATTTTACACCTGATGAGTAATTAATTATAAATCAGAAATATAAACGACAAATGGATACCTGAAATAAGGAGCGGGTAAGTGCGCTATTGTCGGCGATGGATTGCCCCGTTGATCGTTCCGAATTCCCCCCTCCAAATATCGTACATAGTCGTCCACTTCTGCCAAGCATTCAATTGATAACTTTGAGAAGGAAAAGATTGCAGCCATACATCCGAATTTTTCGGTGAGGCTAGGCGGTTAGGAGTGCGTCGAGATGGTGGGGAAATATGCACATCTATCCAGCGAACACCTGACCGAATACGTGGATTGCCTGTCCAGCTTGAAATTAGTTGGCAACGATCCGGGGGAAGTAGTTACGATTGGGCTAGCCGTTAAAATGAAAAGGTCTACATTGCTGTAATGTCTTGGATTTATTGGTGCGTCCGAGGAGATAAATCTGGGCACTGGCAAGAGATCATCTTGCTGTCTTGACGTTCTGCTTTCAGGCAGACAATTGACGAGGGTAGGGGTAGCGCTCGCGGTGACCTCGGAGACGAGAACTGACATGTCGCGCTTCCCCACGGCAGGACACTTCGCGAGTTGGCTGGGGCTGTGTCCGGGCACCAAGATTACCAGGGGCAAAGTGATGAGCGGCAAGATCAAGCGCGTTGCCAACCGTGCGGCTCAAGCTTTGAGATTGGCCGCAGCAGCATTGCGCAGCAGCCAATCGGCGCTGGACGCGTATTTCCACAGGATGTGCGGGCGCATGGACAAACCTAAAGCCGTAATCGCCGCCGCGCACAAATTGGCACGCCTGATCTACACCATGCTTACCAAAGGTGAAAAATATACCGATCAGGGGCAGGACTACTACGAAGAACGCTATCGCGAAAGAGTGTTGCGACAACTGGCCCAGCGTGCTGAAAAAATGGGGATGAAACTCATCGTCAATGAACAGCCCGCTTAATTCCGCTTTTTTAAAATCAGTTGGTTGGGAGGTTTTTCTTAAGAGGGCTAGTAGTGCCTGCACGAAGGCGGTCTGTTGCGGTTTCTCGATTACCCGATGCGGGCAAAAGAGTACCCGCCTTACCAAGGCCGAAGGCTGGCATGTTCACATAGACATTTTCAAAGCTGTCAGGTGGAACCACATACGTTTCATGCCAAATTCCAACATCGCCATTGGTGCCGATAGCTTTGTTAAAAGCCTTCCACGAGGGAAGGTGCTCTGCATCTCGATTTTTTGCATAGGTCAAAAGCTGCTCGGTCGAGCGCCAATACTGAACCATGATGGTTGTACGCCCGAACCACATTTCATATCCAAGGAGGCCGGAGTCCGGTTTTGACAATAGCTCCTTAATCATGCGCGGCATCGCCAGTACAACGGGAAGCCACTTATGGATTTTCCACGGGCGGTTGACACGCATTCCAATCAGGAACACGACAAACTCTCCCTCAAGATGTGCAGTTAATCGATCAGTGCGAATCATGTGTAGCCCTAACGTAAAGTAGACACCCTAAAAAATGCCGACAAAGGCACCTGTAAGGTGCATAAACTGGCGCTCGTTCCATTGTTTTAATTGAAGGAAAAAAACCTATATCACACCCGAATTTAGTGATAAATGCACCATTTTATTCTCGTTGTGCATCATCTTTATTTTTCCCGTTCAAGTAACGCGGGGGGCTATAAATACATCAACGCTCAATCTAACAGCAAAATTACACTGCTGCCAGAACAATAAACATTCGGACCGACGAAGCAAAGATAGTGGACACTGCGCAGCACGTGCTCTGGGCGCTCGATGGCATAACCATTGCATCTGGAACCACGTGATTATGCAAACGAGAGAAGAGCGCGGAACTGAATGACACTCACCAAGCCAGCTGTATTCCGCATAGAGACCAGAGTGCAGTGCGGAGTGCTGCGGCATTGCCTTGAAATACTGCGACACGCAGCAATAATCCAGCCGCGCGGGATGCTGCGCATCATCAATCTGTTTGACAAGCATCAATCCAAAGAAAATTCCAAACACGTTTCACGCGTCATGAAGGAGAACGCGCGCCAAGGCTGTATCAACGGTTCCAAACCACCATTCGGTTATCAGGCTACCACCTACGATAAGAACCGAGCGCTCTTCAGGTGCCGCTGAGGGCAGCCAATATTTGGCTCTTCAATGCCTTGATCAGCGCGGTCTCGTCGGGCGGCAGGCCCTCGGACGCTGGCAAAACACGGTCTGCGTAAAACAGGCCGATCTGCACTTTTTGCACCACCAGCGGCAGCACGATAAAACTGCGCGCGTCGGGCAACAGGGCGCGGTGCCATGCAGGCAAGAGATCGCGTATTTTCTCGCTGCTTGCGTCCGATATCATCAGGTCGGTGTTATTCTCCATGGAAAGCTGGAACAGATCCCGCTCCGGCGTCATCTGGAATACAAAGCGCGCCTGGCGCGAGGCATGGCCTTCTCCAAGCGCAACGCGGGCGCGGAACTGGCCTGACTTGGTATCCTTTAAACACATGGTCGCAAATCGAAATCCCATGCTGCGGTATAGCGTTTCCAGCACCAGCAAGATCAGTTCATTGACTTTGCTGCGGCCCAACGCCCGCATCTGTATTACATCCTGCACGCCGGCCAACAATAAATCTCGCGCATTGACCGGCTTGCCGCTGGGATGAAAACCTTCAGCCTTGGCGTCCGCGCCCATGGTCATCATCAACAACACGTCCGGCATGCCGCTACCAGCGTCGGCAGCCTTGATGTCCGCCCCGCCAAGTTTAAGGCTATCGGACAGCACTCGCATTTCCTCGGCAACCGAGGCAAATAACTCACGCATTTTTTCAGTGTCGAGATTTAAAGCTGCGCCAAAACGCGCCAGCAGTTTTTGTCTATCCGCCTCCACTTCGGCGTCGGGGCGTGCGATCAATTTGGATGCCTCGACACTAAATGAGGCAACTTGGCGCATCCATTCCTGACGATTGGCCGCCGCCCGCTGCCTACCGGCAGGCACAGCACCTAGCGCGTGGATGATGGTGGCCGGGATATTCCATTCAGTCAGCACCGCTTCGGCCAGTGCTTCATAGCTGCAGCCGAGCACTTGGGCTGAGGCTTGGGCCGGGCTGTGTTCGCCTGCAGCGACGAGCACTTCAATTTGCCTTAGACAGGCGTGTTCGTGCGACGTCACCAGCAAACGGCCCAGGTTTTTGAACAAGGCCGCAATCGACGCTTCTTCCGCGCCCTGGTAGTGGCTGTGGCGCGCCAGCTCGCGGCCGACCAGGCTGGCACGCAAGGCGTCGGCAAGCTCTGCACGGATGCTCTGCGCATGCTTATGGTTAGACAAACTATCAACCAGCAGCATGGCCAACGCGCTAGTTTTTACGGTATCAAAACCGAGCATAAAAATCGCGCGGGAGATGGTCGTTACGGGCGTATTGACCACCCGGCGATAGGTCACCGAATTCGACAAGCACAAAATCTTTTGAGTCAGCGCCACATCCGACAACACGTAATACGCGAGATTATGGGCCGCTTCGTCATCGGACGCCGAGAGTTGCACAACGCGCGACACAGCGGAACCAAGCGCAAACAATCCGACATCGCTACTGAGCTTTTGCACAAGCGCATCGCGCACGTCACGTATTTCGCCACAACAAGGTGGTGGTTTAGTATCGACAGACATAGCTACATTCCCGGTAAAACGTACATCTGAAAAATCCATCGTCTACCGCGCGCCTTGCGGTGCCAATCAACAAAGGACCAATCAACAAAGGAAAAGACACGACCACTTTCATTTTCATGTATCGGCCAAATCACACCAATCTTTACGCCTGCAGTGCCTGCAACGGCAAGCCCGTCATTCAGGTGAATGCCAGAGCATGGCATAAGGCATTAAAGCAGACCGGGATCGAGAATTTCTCGCTGGCAGGGCTTCAGGCACACTTGGGCAAAACATAACGCGGATATGTGACCTTTAGTACAGACAGGAGTGCAAGTTTCCTCTATCTTGCATCCCTTCATAAACCACGTAAGAAGCTAAAAATGAAATCCAATAAACTTGCCTCAATCGCCTTGTTACTCTGGGTTCTTACTATTGCCGTATTCGCGTGGTTCTTCATTCGTGGAAATACTACCGCCGGAACCGATGGTAGAACTGCTGTCGTACTACAAGTTAGCGAGCGTGACTTGATCTTATCCGAAATGCGTGGCCTGCTATCTGCAACGCAAGGAATTCTAGAGGGCGTGAATCAAGGCGACATGCAGCGCGTCATCAAGGCTTCAAGTGCTGCAGGTATGGTGGTTGCTGCTGATGCAAGCCCGGCACTGATGACAAAACTGCCAATGGAATTGAAATCGCTAGGCATGAGTGTTCACCGCGACATGGACGCAATAGCCCAAGCTGCCGAAAGTAAGGCGCCAGCACCAGAAATTTTAAAGATGCTGTCTAATACATTAACAAAGTGTGTCGCCTGCCACTCAACTTGGCAGCTGAAAGTGGCAAATTAAACTGAACATTGATTTATCCAGTCTTCAATTGAGTAATTTATTTTGACTGCACACCACATATGTTAAGGTGGTGGATAAGGCCACTACCACCAAGGTCAGCTATACGGCTTTAGCAGTTACGATGCAGCAAATAAAACAAGGGCAACCTGAATAATCAGGTGCCCACTTTTATGCCAGACTGGTGTGTTGCGAATGACTTCAGAACAACTTATCCAGACAGTTTTAATATGTTCAAATTTTGTCCGAAAACTATCCGATGCGTTCCTCCCCGCCAAGTGTATCCATGAGATCAGCCAACAAATGCGGTAGCTCACCAGTCATAATTGCAAAATCGGTGTCGAATACATCGTCTGCTTCGCTGGCATCAATTTGTTCTTTGATAAAATCAAGTGGGACAATGCGTTTAAGTTGCAGGTTTTCATTCAAAGTAAATGAGATTTTGTCTCTCCATGTCATGGCTAGCCTTGTCGCTTTCTTGCCATCTTTAACATGCCTGATTATTTCCGCTGAATCGAGAGCGTGGCGTACATAACGCACCGTCGCTTTTTCATCGCCCGTGCCGCACAGCTCACAGTCGCGGTCGATGGTAAATGAAGCGGGTACATCGTCTCCAGCAAGCCATTCAGTCATGACTGAAGCGGGTGATTTCCGGGTTTTAACCAGTGCAAGTGAACATCCCTCAATTGATTTATGTAACAACTCGATCAACTCATCGGCCTTTGCTGCATTGGAAGTATCGATGACAAACCAGCCGTTGACAGGATCAATCCATGCACAGGTCTTGCGACGGAGTGCGAATGCGCGTGGCAGAAGCTCGTCGGTGACGAACTCCTTTATTTCCTTCATTTGCTTCCGGCCCGGCTTGTATCCTTGCTGCTCTTCTATTTCAGCAGCACGCAATTTTGCAAATTGATTGATAACGGAAACGGGGAGCAATTTTTTTTCCACACCCAGAGCGATCAGCATTTGCTGCCCCAGAATATGCACAAAAGGCTCATCTTCGGCTTTGGGAGAAACCCAGCCACGACTTTGCATCTCCATGCTGAGGCAATTATGTAGCGTATGCTTTGAAAGCGCTGCTTCAAGCTCAGCAGGTGAGACATTCCAGTTGGTGACGCGATATATCTGAAGGTTCTTGAACCACATATTTAGCACTCAAATCTTCAATTATACTAAAGGGCACCTCTAAAAATCCAATTTTCGTCACAATACGGCGTTACTCAAAAAAAATTATCGCTTACATATCAACTATATGCCGCGCTCAAATTTTTTACTCGTGCCTTGTCTTGTTTAGAAACTTGAATTTTTAGAGGCGCCCTAAACAAATACCACCCAGATTTAAACGCCATGATGATTTTATGAATTATCAATAAAACTGGGCTTTTGGATGGTATGTGCAATTTTTGACATTACTTTTGCTTATGCTTTTCTAGACGGGTCGCTTTATCCAATTGCAAACGCGTTTGTTTGCTGGCTCTCTCGGATTTTATTGTCAATGCCTTTTGCACCAATGCGAAAAAAGCTATCAAATCCTGCCGGGGATAATCATCCTGTACTCCATTATCCTGAAAAAATTCGGCAATCCAGTGTGCATCCAATTCAGCTTTTCCCGTCTCCTGCAAATATTCCGTTGCAGCCATCTCGACATATTCACTTAATTTACGCATTTTTCTCCCTAATCCCAGCCGAAGTCTGCCAGTAATTATTCATGAAGCTCGAAGCAGGTGGATACTGAAAAATTTATTAGCATCTGTCCAAAACATTTCCGTATTCCAGCCTGCGTTTCTCGCCAGATCCTGAAATTCATCAGGCCGATATTTATAGGAATTTTCTGTATGAATAGACTCCCCCTCCCCTACCCAAAATTCCTCACCTGATATACGGATAACTTGATCAAATCGGCTAACCAAGTGCATTTCAACGCGCCCTGGCACAGGGTTGTAATATGCATAATGAGTAAATCCATCCGGTTCGATCTCGGCCCCAAGTTCGCGCTCCATTCGTGCAAGTAAATTGAGGTTAAAAGCCTTGGTCAAACCTGCCTTATCGTTATAGGCAGCATTGAGAACCGCCGGATCTTTTTTGCAATCTACACCTATCAGCATCGAGCCATCGGGCCCGATTAATTTGGCTGCTTTGCGCAAGAGATGTTGCGCTTCTTCAGGTGTGTAATTGCCGATAGTAGAACCGGGAAAGAAAATTACTGGGCGCAAATCACTTGATATTGGCAAAGGAAGGACTTGAAGCTGAGTGTAATCCGCACACACGGCTAATATTTTGATGTTGGGGAACTGCGCGGCCAAGCGCGCTTCAGTTTGCTCTAACTGCGGTTTGCAAATATCTATGAGTACACAGACTGCTGAAGAATCCAAATGACGCAAAAGCAATGGCGTCTTCACTGCGCTGCCACAACCAAATTCGACAAGGGCGCAAGGTTGGCCGATGAGGCCCATCATCTCAGCACTGTGCTCATCCAGAATGGCCGTTTCAGTACGCGTCAGATAATATTCAGCAGTTTCACATATCTGCTCGAACAAGGCTGATCCTTGCGCATCATAAAAATATTTTGGTGGAATTGAACGCTGCCGCTGTCGCAGACCGGCGCAAACATCTAACCGAAAACCTTCACTATCGACAATGTCTACCGGAACTTTGGAGTATTCCGTTTGCA
Organism: Candidatus Nitrotoga sp. 1052; assembly: GCF_927312905.1. Taxonomy (GTDB): domain Bacteria; phylum Pseudomonadota; class Gammaproteobacteria; order Burkholderiales; family Gallionellaceae; genus Nitrotoga. The sequence goes on along the minus strand of NZ_CAKMHQ010000051.1, from coordinate 28,397 downwards.
TTACAAATCCTCCGCTAAACGTAAACCTGAGAATACCCAACGACTCCCTGGTGGAAAGAAATTTCGATAGCTTGCCCTGATATGATCTTCTGCTGTTGCGCATGACCCACCACGCAGCACCATCTGGTTACACATGAATTTGCCGTTGTATTCACCCAATGCGCCAGGAAGAGAACGAAAGCCCGGATAGGGTTTATAGGGGCTTTGAGTCCACTCCCAAAGATCACCATAAAGCTGGGTCAGACCAGAACATCGAGCTCCATCTGGATGGAAGCGCCCGGAATCAAGGAAATTTCCTTCTATCGGCAACTTGGCGGCAGCGTATTCCCATTCGCACTCGGTCGGCAGCCGCTTACCAGACCATCGTGCGAAAGCATCGGCTTCGTAGTAGCTCAGGTGAGCTACTGGTTCATTCAGGTCGATAAGGTGCTGGCCCGCCAGTCCCGTTAACAACCAGTTATCCTCTTCTTTTATCCAATATAGTGGGGCTTGCCATCCCTGCTCGTTGACAGTGCGCCAGCCATCGGAGAGCCAAAGTTCGGGTCGTTGATAACTTTTATCGGCGATGAAAGATAAATATTCTGCATTGGTGATTAGCCTTGTGCCCAAGCGAAAGTCTCTGAGAAAAGTTTTATGGCGAGGCCTTTCGTTGTCAAAAGAAAAACCTTGGTCATCATGCCCAATCTCGACAATACCGCCACCATATTCCATCCAGGCCAATGGTGGTGGCTCTGAGCATCGAATTGGAGGCTGACTATGATAAGCCGGCTTTAGAGGGTTAATGAAGAAATTGTATTTCACATCCATAAGTAAAAGCTCTTGATGCTGAATCTCATGCTCAATGCCCAAACGAATTCGTTCAGCAATCTCTTGCCAATTCTGCCCGATGAAATTCTCCAATATTTGATCAAGCGCGGCGTTTACGTGGCAGCGATAGTTATAAACCTCTGCTACAGTTGGACGAGACAGGAGCCCACGTTGAGACCTGGGAAAGAAAGTACCAACCGTTTCATAATAGGAGTTAAACAGATACCCGTATGCTTGATTAAAAACCAGATAATTTTGCGCGAAAGGCAATAAAACAAAGGTTTCAAAAAACCATGTGGTATGAGCCAAATGCCATTTTGGCGGGCTGACATCAAGCATGCCTTGAATACAGTAATCCTCTTTTTCCAAAGGCGCGCAGAGAGCCTCCGTACGCGCTCGCACCGACCTTAGTCGCTCACCCAACAAGTGTGGATCAAGCTTATCGAAATTATTTCCGGGGGAATTAATATTCATTTTAAGTTCTATTAAAATTAATTTGATTATCACTGTATCTGTTCAGCAAGGCCAAAAGCCGGGGCAAAATAGAACCAAGCTATGCCATAGTTCACCTTATCAGAAACTGGGAAATCATAATAGCTTGCGACTCTTTCCCTCGCGCACATTGCACTGGCCTCGCTGGACTTGAGAGTTCATGATGCACAGCTTAAAGCGGGATATACATTATTTAATTTCGCTAACCATTCGAGCAAAACTCCATGTAGGGCAAGCAGATATCATCAAACGATTTTTTAGGAAATACGCTGCTGTAACTCATAGACAAATCAGGTTGGGAATATCTGGTTTTTGCCCGATAAAAATATCCTGCTAAATGTGATGAAGGGCTTAACTTGTTGAAAATCTCTGTTGAGAATCAGTCTGCCTGACAACTCATTGAGTATGGCAATTTATGGCATAAACTGCCATACTACTGTCAATATTTATATAGGAGAATTGTCATGTCTATAAACGTATCTTTACCACCTGAATTAGAGGCACGTGTTCGTCAGCGCGTTGAGTCTGGCGTGTATGGTTCGGCCAGCGAAGTCATTCGTGAGGCGTTGCGGCTATTCGAAGCCTATGAACAGGTCAAAACAGCGAAGCTCGATAGCCTGCGCCAAGATATTGCCAAGGGTTTGAACGATGCAAAAAACGATTTGGCAAAGGAAATTGATTTTGCCAACCTGAAGAAACAAGGTCGCCAGTTACTGAAAACTCGCAAGGCTGCTGCTTGATGCTTCACATCCGCTTTACCAATTCAGCAGAAGCCGATCTGCTGGAGCTATGGTTGACCATAGCGGAAGAAAATCTGGTTGCAGCAGATGAATCTTTGGACTCCATTCAATCAACAGTTTCACTGTTGGCTACTCAGCCAGAGATGGGTAAGGCGCGTCCGGAATTGGCAGACGGGCTGCGCAGCTTTCCTACACGCACGTCATATATCATTTTCTACATGCTAGATAAAAATGGCCTACTGGTTATTCGAATGTTGCACCATGCCCGAGATATTGATACAGATTATTTTGCTTAAGGGATCGGTTCTTCACATTGGCCAAATTTACTGATGGCAAGGGACATAATTGATGGGGCAATAAAAATTGCTGAAAGCCACTAACGATAATCGTTGTTATCAATAGTAAGGATTCGGTACTGTTGTTGCCATTATCAAGTGCCGCTTTTGGCTACCTTGAGCAATTGAGATACTCACCAATATCCAAAGGAATGACTGCTTCTCGACCTTATGTGGAGCGCTACATAAGGCCGATAAGCGGTCACTCTCCCATGACATTTCGTCCGTCCGCTCCTGGCACATTACTGCCAGTGACGAATAGTCGCAATCGAACAGACTAACCCAGCTTCCGCTCTAATATTTAAGGTGTGGCACGTCTGTTATCATTACACCATGCTAAACATTCAAAATCTGACGTACCTGCAAGGCGGCACGACGCTATTGCAGCAGGTAAATTTTCAGACGTACGCCAGCCAACGTATCGGGTTGGTAGGTAAAAATGGCTGCGGCAAATCCACGCTATTTCGCCTGTTTCGCGGCGAAATTTTGCCGGACAGCGGCGAAATATCGCATATTCGATCACGGCAGTACAAATAGCGCCCAACATCGAAAGCAGCTTACGTACCTAGTCTTCTGTACTCACCCATCCTCCTTGATTTGTTAACGCCACGACTCCTGGCCGGATCAAAATGAACGCCCATAAATATGCGGGCATTAGCGCAAACAGGCAAGAAAAAACCCCAGCTGAGAGCAGTTGGGGTTTAAGTATTGGTGGGGGGCGGAACCCTGCGCCAAACTTAGTTTTAGAACCGCTGCGAACTCCTGCGAAAAGGTGCGGAGTTCAGCCCCGCATGTCGAGGATCGTATCAATCTTGCCTGCTGTTCGCATTAGCCAAGTGCCTCATCGCTTTCGATGTTGCCGTCCACGAGCATGATTGTGCGGTCGCATTGCTCGGACATGCGCGAGTCGTGGGTGACTAGCAGCACGGCGCAGCCGAACTCGCGGTTGAAGTTGCGGAACAGTTGGAACACTTCGGTGGCGGATTTGCTATCGAGGTTGCCGGTGGGTTCGTCGGCCAGCAGCAGCGCCGGGTGGGTGACAAGGGCGCGGGCCACGGCCACGCGCTGCTGCTGGCCACCGGAAAGCTGGTCGGGCTTGCGCTGCTCGAGCCCCTCCAGGCCCACCTGGGCAAGCAGGCCGCGGGCGCGGTCGATCTGTTCGCGCGTGGGTTTGCCGGTGGCCACCATGAGTGGCATAAGCACGTTCTCCAGCGTGGTGAAGGCCTGGATCAGATGGTGAAACTGGAACACGAAGCCGATCGCGCTGCCACGCAACTCCGTGCGCCGTGCGTCATCCATGCTCTGGGTGGGCTCGGCGAGTAGAAACAGCTCGCCCGCTGTGGGCCTGTCCAGCAGACCGATCACGTTGAGCAGCGTGCTCTTGCCCGAGCCCGAGGCGCCCACGAGCGCGGCGAAGTCGCGGCGTTGCAAGCGCAGATCCAGCCCGTGCAGCACTTCCACTTCGGTAGGCTTGCCGACGTTGTAGCTTTTTCGAAGGCCCTGCAGGCGCATTACCTCTTGGCTGGCGTCGTGCTCAGACATGGCGGATCGCCTCCACCGGGTCGAGGGAAGCGGCGCGTCGTGCAGGCACGGCTGCCGAAAGGATGCCGGTGACCATTGCCAATCCAGTAGCGGCTACCAGCAGCCACGGATTCACCGGGATGTAGAACAGTTTTGGCCCGAAGGTATTGAACGCGCCCACCAGACCATAACCTGCCAAGCCACCCAGTAGCGAACCGGCCAGGCCGAACAGTGCACCCTGGATCAGGAACACTCGCAGCATCTGTTGCCGTGTGGTGCCCATTGCGCGGAGGATGCCGATCTCGCGCGTGCGCTGGATCACACTCACCGACAGCACGCTGGCGATGCCAAGTGCCACGCTCAATGCTACGAACGCGCTGATCATCTGCGTGGAAAGGCTTTGTGAGCGCAAGGCGTTCATCAGCTGGGCGTTGGTTTCCATCCAGCTTTCTGCCTTCAGTCCTGTGAGGCGGGTGATGCGCGCGGCCACTGCCTGCGCGTCGAAAATGTCATCCACCGTCACGTCAATGATCGTCGCGGCACCGGGCAGGTTGAGCAGCGACTGCGCTTGCTTCATTTCCAGGTACACGTAGCGCGCGTCCAGTTCGCGCACCCCCAGCTCGAAGATCCCGGCCACGTTCACCACGCTCTCCCGTTGCTGGCCGCCGTCCAGTCGTAGCTTGTCGCCCACGCGCAGGCCGAGGTCGGCGGCCAGCTGCTTGCCGATTACGGCGTCGCCGGCACCGATGCGAAACACCCCGGCGACGATGTCGTTCTGGATCGGGATGATGCGCTGGTAGCGCGGCGCGTCGATGCCGACCAGGACCACCGACTGCAGTGCCTCGCTGCGGCGCGCGAACGCTGGCCCCGAGATCACCGGTGACACGGCCGTGACCCGCGGCAGCGTGTCGAGCACGTCGCGCACCTGCTGCCAGTTGTTGATCGAGCGCAGGCGCTGGGCGCGTTTGTCCTCCAGCACCAGCTGCACAATTCCTGTGGCGGGCGGCAGGATGCGGTTACGCTCTTCTGTAGGTTGAACCTTGATGTGGGCTTGGGTACCCAGGGTGCGGTTGATGATGTTGCTCTGCAGCCCGGTGATCAGCGCAGTGAGGAAGACGATTACCGCGACGCCCACGGCGATGCCAACTAGGATCAGCGTACTCTGCACCTTGCCTTCATGCAGGAACTTGGTGGCGATGGTCCACTCGATCCACATCGGCATCAGTCCAGCTTGACTGGCAATTCCTTGCGCGTGGCAATGTTCGCGGCACCGACGGATAGGCCGCTGGACACCACGCGTACCCGATCGCCTTGTGCCACCGCGGCCTGCGCATCTGCCAAGATCCAGTCGCCGACCCGCAAACCGGCCGTGACTTCGGTATGGATCAGGCCACGCAGGCCCAACTGCACCTGGCGCCGCGTGGCGCGGCCATCGGAGACCAGCCACAGCTCCGCACGGTTGCCCTGCATGGCAGCCAGCGCATCGTTAGGCACTACGATGGCACTGTCCCGGCGGCCCGTTTCCACGTTCACTGAGATGGTCATGTCCTGGCGCAGAAAGTCGGGCACCGGCGTTACGGTGAGGCGAATGTCCACCGTGCCGCGCTGCGGATCCACGCTGGGCGCAATGAAGCTGACCTTTGCCGGGAATGACCGCGCAGGGTAGGCGTCGGCGATGCACATGGCCGCCTGGCCGATCGCGAGCACTTCGAGGTTTTTTTCATCCAGCGGCACCAGCACTTCGGTGTCGTCGTTGCGGGCGATTTCGAACAGAACGCGGCCGGGCTGCACCAAGTCGCCCGGCTCGGCATTGCGGGTGAGCACGGTCCCGGCGACTTCAGCGCGGATCGTTGTCTTGGCCAACTGAGCCTTGGCGCTGGCCACTCGGGCGCGCGCCGCGGCCTCGTTGGAATTGCCGGCCACTAGCGAACGGACGACAAGCCGCGCTTGCTCGGCGGCGGTGCGGGCGATGGTTTCGGCCTGTATCACCTGCTCCATCTCTTCGCGGGAGATTGCCTTCCGCTCGAACAGGTATCGACGACGCTGGGCTTGGCGGCTGGCCTGAGCCAACCTTGCCTCCGCCTCGCGCAGTGCGGCTTGAGCTTGCGGACGCGTCGACTGTTGCAACTGGGCTAGGGCGGCCTCCGCTTCGCGAACGGTCGCCTCGAGATCATCGGCACGCAGCACCGCCAAGACGTCGCCAGGCTGCACCACGTCACCCTCACGCACGCGCCGCGTGACCACCACGCCAGTCACCGGACTGCCGACCTGCGCCCGCGAAACGGCCATCACCCGGCCGGTCGCCACGACCGTCTGCACCAGCGGCCGCGCTGCCACTTCATAACCAACCAAGGCCGGCCCTCGCATTTTCTGTACCAGCCCCCATGCCAAGGCACCCAAGATTAGGCAGGCGACGGCGACGAGGAACAGGTGGCGTTTTATGGTGTCACTCCGGAGTATGCGTGGTGGCCAACATGATACACGAGGAGAGGTGCACCGTCCGGTGCTCTGGAGGTGGTCAGGGACGATTTCAACAAATGGTAACACCAAATAAAATGCCACCACAAGAGTGACATTATTTTGGATGGTGGAAGCGATGGGAATTAAAGTTACGTTCGCAAGCATCTATAGGCAGTTCTATATATTTAACCAGATTTTGTCATTAGTGCCCGGTTAAATTTACAATTCGGCGCAGGCCAATGACACATTGCTGCCAGCAACGAATAGCCGCAATCGAACAGACTAACCCAGCTTTCGCTCTAATATTTTAGACGTGGCACGTCTGGTATCATTACACCATGCTAAACATTCAAAATCTGACGTACCTGCAAGGCGGCACGACGTTATTGCAGCAAGTAAATTTCCAGGCTTACGCCAGCCAACGTATCGGGTTGGTAGGCAAAAATGGCTGCGGCAAATCCACGCTATTTCGCCTGATTCGCGGCGAAGTTTTGCCGGACAGCGGCGAGATCTCTCTGCAATCCGGCAAGACAATCGCTTTTGTCGAGCAGGAAATCGCCAACTCGGATCAGCCCGCTCTGGAGTTCGTTCTCGACGGCGACGTGGAGTTGCGTGAGCTGGAAAAAAATCTGGCGCGAGAGCAGCATGATCCAGCCTGGTTCGAGGCCCAGCACCGCTACGAAGCAATTAATGGCTACGTGGCCAAAGCCCGTGCCGCTCAACTGCTGAATGGATTAGGTTTTGCCAACGATACCTTGGAGCGCCCGGTCAGCAGCTTTTCCGGAGGTTGGCGCATGCGTTTGAATCTAGCCCGTGCGCTAATGCATAGAGCCGATTTACTGTTGCTGGATGAACCCACCAATCACCTCGACTTGGAGGCGATCCTCTGGCTTGAACAATACCTTGCTCGCTACCCCGGCAGCCTTATTCTGGTTTCGCATGATCGCGAATTTCTCAATGCCTGCGTCAACCGCATTGCCCATGTTAACAACCAGGTGATTGATTGTTACAGCGGGAACTACGACGATTTCGAGCGTGCCCGCGCCGAGCGCATAGCGCAGCAAAATCAAGCTTTTCACCAGCAGCAGGAAAAAATCGCACACTTGGAAGATTTTGTCCGCCGCTTCAGTGCCAAGGCAACCAAGGCCAAGCAAGCACAGAGCCGAGTTAAAGCGCTGGAGCGGCTCACGCGCATCGCCCCGGCCCATATTACAGACGGCCATTTCGAGCTGGAGATCGAAGCGCCGGAGCGTAGTCCCGACTTATTACTGCGTGCCGATAAAATGGGCTTTAGCTATGGTGACAAGGCCCTATTTCATAACGTCGACTTGGTGCTGCGAGCGGGCGCGCGCATTGCCCTGCTGGGTCCGAACGGCGCCGGGAAATCCACCCTGATCAAACTGTTGGTGGGCGAGCTTAAGCCCACCTCAGGCAAGCTGGAAATTACGCCCGATATCCGCATCGGTTACTTCGCCCAACATCAGCTGGAAAACCTGGACAGCGCGGCTACGCCTTTGCAACACATGGAAAAGCTGGCGCCCAAAGTAACGACACTGGCACTGCGCACTTTTCTCGGTCGTTTCGGTCTGGCTGGAGACAGCGAAGATCGCCCGGTGGCCAGCTTTTCCGGTGGCGAAAAAAGCCGTTTGGCGCTGGCCCTGCTTGCTTGGCAAAAGCCACATTTATTGTTGCTCGACGAACCCACCAACCACCTTGATCTGGACATGCGCGACGCCCTCACGCTGGCGCTCGAGGAATACACCGGCGCAGTGGTATTGGTGTCCCATGATCGCAGCCTGATCCGAGCCGTAGCAGATGAGTTATGGCTGGTTGCGGACGGCAATGCCAAACTGTTTGATGGCGATTTGGAAGACTACAAAAATTGGATCGAAACACGCCGCCCGCGCGAAACGACTCAAGCTCAACCAGAAAAACCGCGCCGGCCAACCGTATCCAAGCCAAATAAGAAGGTGCTTCTATCGAAACAATCCAAACTCGAAGCCGCGCTCTCAAAAGCTCAGGCGGAACTGGCCGAAGTCAACCGCCAGTTGGCCGATCCAGCTATCTATGTTAATCCTGACCGTGATGCAATCATCAAGCTGAACGCTCTGCATACAACCTTTGAAAATAAAGTGGCCGAATTGGAGGAAAGCTGGCTGGAACTTGAAATGGCTATGGAAGAAGGAATCTAGCTCCGAGGATCCAGGATCCTTAAGGCCACGCTGAACAAGTCCGTTCGCGTTGAGCTTGTCGAAACGCACTCCTTGCAAATCAATAAGTTGCCAATGGATTCGACAGGCTCAGCCCGAACGGAAGGACTTGTTCAGCGTGGCCTTAATTACAGAAGCAAGCACATCACGCCGGAAACACACCTGTACTCAAATAGCGATCTCCCCGATCACACACAATGAACACGATGGTTGCGTTCTGCACCGTCTGCGCTACGCGTAGCGCCACTGCCAGCGCGCCGCCGGATGAGATGCCGCAGAAAATGCCTTCTTCACTCGCCAGGCGACGAGTCATTTCTTCCGCCTCTTGCTGACCAATGTTCACCAGCTTATCTACACGTTTGGTATCATAAATTTTCGGGAGGTAAGCTTCAGGCCATTTGCGAATGCCGGGGATTTGCGCGCCTTCTTCCGGTTGTGCGCCAATGATTTGAATGTGGGGATTTTTTTCCTTGAAGAAGCGCGAGCAACCCATGATTGTGCCGGTGGTGCCCATGCTGCTAATGAAATGAGTGATGCCGCCCTGCGTATCTCGCCAAATTTCCGGTGCGGTGCCTTGATAATGTGCCAGAGGATTGTCCGCGTTAGCGAATTGGTCGAGGATGACCCCGCGCCCTTCGTCGCGCAGTTTCTCCGCCATATCGCGCGCCAATTCCATGCTGCCCTCTTTGGATGTCAGCACCAATTCCGCGCCATATGCACGCATGCTCTGGCGACGCTCGATGCTCTGGTTTTCAGGCATAACCAGTATCATCTTGTAGCCTCGCATGGCCGCTACCATCGCAAGCGCAATGCCAGTATTGCCACTGGTAGCTTCTATTAACGTGTCACCCGGTTTAATGTCACCGCGTTTTTCGGCCTGCATGATCATTGAGAGCGCCGGACGATCTTTCACCGAGCCCGCAGGATTGTTGCCTTCCAGCTTGGCCAACAGCACATTGCTCGTCGCACCGGGAATACGTTTTAGCCTGACCAGAGGTGTGTTGCCAACGAAATGTTCAATTGTGTGGTACATCTATGATGTTCCTAAAATTTAATGCATTATTTTACCATTACATACAAGCACAAATAAAAACCCCGTCAAGCTCACGCCAGACGGGGTTGTTGTTTATACAACGGTGCAGCCGTAAAGAGAATCTCAGCTACAAACTATTTCTTAACTTCATTTTTTTTGTCGGTTGCTTTAACTGCAGCTGGCTTGGCGTTGGTAACACCGTTCACAGTCAATTCTGAACGTACTTTTTTTACCGACTTGCTACCAAAACCTTTAACATTTTCCAATTCATCCACGCTCTTGAATGGACCATTTTTCTTGCGGTAATCAATGATCGATTGAGCCTTCACCGGGCCTATACCCTTAACTTTATCTAAATCATCCTTTGTGGCCGTATTTAAGTTCACAGCAGCCATCGCAATGCTGGTTGAAATAACAAATGTAATAAACGCCAGTAGCAATTTTTTCATTATAGCCCTCTTGCAAAAATGAACGACGAAGCCGCCCTTTCATCAAAAACGCATAGCACCATAACAACGTTGACTGACTTAACAAAACTCACATAATCCACCTGATTTTCCACCCTACTTAGAGCGCCTTGTCGTAATATTTACGGACAAGCGTTTTATGCCTGCGCGGGTCAACCTTCCACCATGAAATCAGCCATTACAGCGTTCACCAGCGATTGGCAAAAGTGCGCGTTGGTAAAGCGCACGCTGTCTGGTCCGGCCAGGAAGCGATGGATTTCAGCTTGATAGCGCGCGTGGCTGACGGCGTCGATTGATTGCAAAAAATGTAACATCTCAGCAGGACTATTAAAACGATCGCCGTCGATGTAGCAACCCTCTGGAACGAGCGCTGTTCTGTGAGTGCTACCGATATAAATCGGTATGCAGCCGCTGGTAAAGCAATCAAAGATTTTCTCGGTCAAATAGCCTGGGCTGCCGCGTGAATTCTCGTAACAGATTGAGAATTTGGCGCGGTCCAAAACTTCTGATTTTGTATAAACCGTCCCGCGATAACTCGGAAATGGTCGGCTGGGAGCAATGCTGGCACGCCATTCATTCACACGCTTGATAAGACGTCCTGTTAGGCCAGGGCGCACCGCCGGGATGTCCCAACCCTTGCCATATAGCGCAAACAGTTCAGGAGCCTGCGCTTCGAAGAAGCGAATAATTTCAATGCGGTTACCATGCAAGCTACGGGGATGAGGATGTAGCAGCGCTTTGTTTGACGCAATCATCACGCAAAACAAATCACGCTCGACAAAACTCGGCACTGGCCGCAGACTTAAATCGTTAGGGTAATCCAAGCGCAAGATTTGTTTGCCATCGATTAGTGTTTCATTCGATGTAAAAACCTTACGGTAGCGACGCAACTGCGCCAGTTCGCTGTTGAGTGGCCGAATAATCGGGTCTTCGTATAAATATGCGTAGGCTGGACATTTTGGCAAGCGGCGCCGCGCGTTGATATGCAACTCGAATACTACTTCGCGGCCAATGTTCATATCGGCGGTTGAAAGCTCGATCCCGGATTCCCGAAACAGTTCGCGCAACTGGCGGTACGGCAAATGGAACTCGCCTCCATTAGAGCCTGCGCCGGGCGTGAAAATCTCGTTCCGCTTATGCCTGCCAGCCACGATTGATGCGTGCTTCATGCGTTGTCAATTTCTGCAGTGACATGCACGGTTTGTCGCTGAGAAGAAAATGAGCGGTCGTGTTCAGTCTCCGCCACTGGTGGTCGCGCGGCGAGCTTGACAATGCCATTAGCGGTCCAGTCGATACCACTCTTCCTCACTTCACGCACATATGCCTTGTTACGCTGCACAATATTAGCGTCGGCATAACCACGTAAATGTTCAATATGCAGCAAACAAGTACTGTAGCGAATATGCTGCCCGACAATACCGTGGTTGTTCAGGCGCACACCCATCTCCACATCTTCGGCTCCGTATCTTAACGACTCGTCGAAACCGTTAACTGCAATCAGGTCGCGCCGCCAAGCCGAACTGTTAGCGCCGTTCCAAGTGCGCTTGACCGGCGTGAGCCACTCAAGCTTGCGCGCTAACACCATCGGCAATACTGCCACCTTGAGCAGCACGCTGAGCTTTCGCAGCCCTATCTGCGCGACGATCCAGTTCAGCCGAAAAACCTCGCCACTGCCAATACCTTCCTCAGATAGTGCCGACGTTGACCTGTCTGGCAGGCGGATCATTCCGCCAGAAAGGAAGACACCCTCGGTGCGGCGCGCAATGTGGCAGGCAATAAAGTCGGGGCGAGCAACGCAGTCACCATCGATGAAAATCAGGTAATCCGCTTGTGATGAGTCGATTGCTTTATTCAAGATAGTATTTTTACGAAATCCATCATCTGGCTGCCAAATATGGCGCAGCGGAATCGGGCTGAGGCGGTGGCTCCAGTTCTCAAGTAGCGTATGCGTCACTTTATCGGATCCATCGTCTGCCACGCACACGCTGAAGTCGGCGTCGCGCTGGCCCGCCAGTGCTAGTAGCACATAGTTCAGTGCCATCGGATTGTTGTAAGTTGAAACGATTACTTCGGTACGCACGATAGTGGGCTGTGTCGCAGTCGGGTTACTCATGTCAATGCCATTCGGTCACGGCGTGGATTTGAAAAAGGTTGGACAAAAATGGAGTAGACATGAATTCGGATGAAAGTTCAGCTCAAGGAAAAAGCATACACGTCTTATGGGAATTTCATTCGGTCCAGTGCTCAGATACCCAGGGCGCGGCCTGCACGTAACGCAGCCTTCGGTTACGCCGTCCGGCCAGCGCATCAGGTGGGTTTACTTCGCCATGAAAAATCAGGATGCGCGCGCCCTCTGGGATCATTGGAGCACGCCAGTAATTGCTAGGCCAACGCGGGATACAATGATATTTGAAGCTTCGGCACCAAGCGTCGGGCCAGTAGCTCATCTTACCCTGGCGATGCAACCAGTCAGAGAGAAATGCCTGCTCATGCCGGAAGTTACGTCGGACATCAGCCTGTTTAGCCCGGAATTCGGCCAGTAAATCAGCATGCGCGCCGAGGCGAAAGCGGTAAACTGAAGAATTGCCGGTGATGCGCCAACGTCGCTTCCAATCGTGGATGATCAGAAACTCGCCTGGTTGCTCGAAAAAACAGTCTATGTCATCGACGATCACTACATCAAGGTCGAGAAACAGCGCGATTCCTTGTAATCCGTGTAGGTCGGCCTCGAAGGTAGTAAGCTTTTTCCAGCCGCGCTCAGGAATACCTTCTGGCAAAGCCAAATCAGGAATGGGCAAGCACTGCACTTCGGCACGCACACCTTCGCTTCGATCAGTTAAACAGACGAAACGAAACGGCCCACGCAGATGCCGTGTCACCATCGCATATAGCCTGTTGACGTATTCCGGGCCGTACTTAACGCCCCATTTCATACACAAAATGACGCGCTCGTCAGTACCGACATAGGGCCTGGTTACTGATTTTTCAGTTTCTTGCGTCATACTGCTCGGACGTGATTACGCGTCACACCAGCCAGCGGAATGGCAAGCAAAATCATGAATGGCATGCCGAATACAGCATCTCGCAAGATAGCGTTAAACATACCACCAACCATGATTGCCACCCCCAGCATACCCAGCCACATGCCTTGGGCACCACCAATTTTCCATGCAATAGTCAATTGGGTCAGCCATATCCACAACAAGGCAGCAAGTCCGATCAACCCAATTTCGGCAGCATAAAACAGGTAATCATTATGCGGGGTACGCGTTCCTTCACTAGGTAAACCTTCTGAATATTTTTTATACTGGGATGAAAAAGTCGCTATCCCGTGCCCCATCCATGGCTTTTCAGCAATAATTTTTGAGGTGACGCTATACATTTCCAATCGAATTCCATCATCACTTATTTGTTGACCTTGAGAAAAGGCATTAATATCATTTATTGTGCCAATAATGCGCAGACGCAAATCCGATGCAGATAGCCAAGCAACCGCAATCATCAATACAAAACTAAGCATCCAGAGCACACTACGCCAAGACTTTGTAAGATATTTCAAAAAAAACAATAGACACAACAATACAAATATCAAACTGGCAGTGCGCGATTTGGCGAGAAACAGCAAAGCGATTACAACATATAAAAATGCTGGCACCCTCAACCAAAGCCATCGGCGATCAGCGAGTGATGCCATTTCGTAAAGCATCCAACCAGCAGCGATTGCCAGCAAGATACCAAGCAAAATAGACTTGTTTCCGCGATAAACCAGATAATTCGCGAAGATTTCTATATTTGGAAGTATCTGCAATAGGTTAAGGTAATACAACGTTGCGGCATAGTGCGCGCCAACAAAAAAAACCGTGACTGCTCGTCTTTGCCAATCTCCTGACCCAACACTAATGAAAAACAACAAGATAATATAAATTTGATAGTGGACAAAACCAGACCAAAAGGAATCTTGAGGCCATTCCATTAAAATTGCGGCACAGCATGTTATTGCTGACAAACCTAAAATAGGCCAAAAAAGTGGACTCTCTTTGACTGTCAGCCATTTCGTCCGGTAATCTCCTGAATATAATAAGCAAAACAGAAACAACAAGATACCAGTGTAAATTATACCAACTGGAAAAAATAACGTCAGCGGCAGAAAAGATAGAATCGTTTGGGGCAATAAATTTCGCCGGAATACAGAATTCATAATTTCATGGATATTTGGATTCAAATTTTATCTGTTTAACAATGTCCTGTAATGCTTGCAACGGATCGGCAGCTCGGGTGATGGGACGGCCAATTACCAGATAGTCAGCACCTTGATCCAGCGCGGCACACGGCGTCATGATGCGCGATTGATCATCGGCAACAGCATCGGCTGGACGAATACCAGGCGTAACCAAACAAAATTCGCTTCCACAGTGCTGGCGCAGCAAAGCAGCCTCCCATGCAGAACATACGACTCCGTCCAGCCCGCTATCGCGTGCAAGCCTAGCCAAACGCAGCACCATATCGGCGGGAGCAGCTGCAATTCCCAGATCGGCCAAATCTTCCTGTGCCATACTGGTAAGTAACGTCACGGCAATCAGCTTAGGCGATTGGGCATACAGGCTCATTGCCTCGCGCGCCGCTTCCATCATCTTGCGCCCCCCAAGTGCATGCACGTTGACCATCCACACTCCTAATTCAGCGGCAACTTTACATGCCTGTGCCGTAGTATTGGGAATGTCATGAAATTTCAGATCAAGGAATATTTCAAAACCACGCTGCATTATCTGTTCGATCAATCGAGACCTTGCTGCGGTGAACAATTCAATACCCACCTTGAGGCGACACAACGCAGGCTCCAGCCGTGCCACCAATTCCAGTGCAGGCTGTGCATCTGAGTAATCAAGCGCGACAATTATTCTAGGGTCGCTCATATCTTTAGTCCGTTTTCTTCGCTTCTGCGTGGCGAATAGGTTTCCCAACCATGACATGCCGGACAATGCCAGTAAAACTGTCGCGCCTTAAAACCGCAATTGGCGCAACGGTACATTGCCAGCGTACGCGTACGTTGATGCACCAAATTCTTCACCATCTCCACATCAGAACGGTGTTCGATTGATACTCCCAGCAACCGCGCCTCAAGCAGCTTATCTAGACCAAGCAGCGTAGGGTTGCGCTGCAGTTCATCACGCACCAGCCTATACGCCGC
This sequence comes from Candidatus Nitrotoga sp. 1052, assembly GCF_927312905.1. Taxonomy (GTDB): domain Bacteria; phylum Pseudomonadota; class Gammaproteobacteria; order Burkholderiales; family Gallionellaceae; genus Nitrotoga. The sequence continues at coordinate 13,144 of NZ_CAKMHQ010000051.1, read as the reverse complement.
TTCAGCACCATCACGTTGCAGGATGGCATCAAACAGCACATTCATCAAATCCAACGAGGGATATTTGATCAGATAGCCCTGCAGCTTGCCAATGCCTGCATCTACACGCCCAGTCTGACGGTAAGCCTGTAACAGACGTTCAGCCACCAAGGGCAGATACTGCTGGTTCTGTTGTTCGATGCGCTGCCAGATTTCAATGGCGGCTGCAAAATGCTGCGCCGTATTTTCCATGTCGCCCAGCATAATGGTGGCGCGCACCGACTGTGGATTGGCTTCCAGAGCCTGCTCCAGATGGATGCGCGCGGCATCGATTTTCTGCTGTGTTAAATCTATGGCAGCCAGTTCGCAATAGAAAAATGCAGCTTCCTTGCCATGCGGTTGACCGCTTAACACAGTCAAACGCTGTGTCACGTCGATCGCCTTGAACCAATCCTTTTCCTTTTGGTACAACTCGAGTAGAAAATTTAGCGCGGCATTGGCATAGGATGTAGCTTGTAATTTAAGAAATAACTCTTCGGCACGATTTAATATTCCGGCATTAAGGTAATCTTGTGCCAGCTCAAATAACGCCTGTTGTTTCTTGTCTTCTTCCAGGTCGACGCGTTCAATCAAATTCAGGTGCATGCGAATGGCGCGGTCTACCTCGCCGCGGCGGCGAAACAAACTACCTAGCGCAAAGTGCAGTTCAATCGTCTGTGGATCAACCTTGACTACCTCAATAAATGCCTCGATAGCTTTATCCTGTTGCTCATTGAGCAAGAAGTTCAGCCCCTGAAAATAGGAGCGCGGCAGGGCACTAGATTCAAACAACATTTGCTTGATATCGATGCGCGCTGCCAGCCAGCCCATCCCGAAAAATAGCGGAAAAACCAGCAACATCCACAGCTCAAATTCCATAAACGACAGATCAGATTAAAAAGGTTATATACAATTAATCAGCTTGAGTATTTCATAAGTCGATTGATAATTACACAGAACTTTATTTGTCAGGAAAATTTAGAAGGGAAGGGCATTGCATGCCTCGCCCGGAAAAAAACCTAGGTCCTGCATAGTAAGCAAAAAATCATCAATGAAAACTGCGCAATCCCCCATCGCCTGAAGTCAATGTGAAATTATCTTGCCACACATCAATTCATGAAATATCTGGGTTAATATCGTCAACATTGGCAAGTTTGTTTTTCAGACGCAACTCGCGTTTTAGAATGGCAATTTCCCTGCGCTGCCGAAAAATATTGCCCAGCACGGCGAGCACACCTACACTCACGCCCACGGCAAAAAACAGCAACAGAATGAGTATCAGTGATGTTTGCCATTCATAGCCAAAAAAATAGTGCAGCACAACAGGTTGGTCATTCTTCATGGCAAAACCAAGAAGAACTAAAAACAATACTGCACGCAACAACCAAATCATATAGCGCATAATCCACCTGCAATAATTTTTCGTTGCGACAATAGCACGAATGAGCAAAAAATTGACGGCACTATCTTGCGACAGGCCGCCAATTTTTGTACTGCGAAATAATACTTACGACTAAACTATCCTGAGTTCTCCAAAAAGCTCAGGACAGGCATCAGGAAGATGTGTAATCGACCCGTTCACGTAACTCTTTCCCTGCCTTGAAATGCGGCACATACTTGGCCGGAACCTGCACCTTATCACCAGATTTTGGATTGCGCCCTATCCGCGGTGGACGATAGTTCAGCGCAAAGCTGCCGAAGCCGCGGATTTCAATACGTCCTCCCCGCGCCAAGGTTCCCGCCATGGCATCAAGGATCACTTTAACTGCCAGATCGGCATCCTTGGCCAATAATTGCGGGAAACGCTCCGCCAACTTAGCGATAAGATCAGAACGGGTCATTCTTATCACTCCTTATTGTGCGTCAATCTTGCTGGTATCCATCTTAGCCTTGAGCAAGGCACCCAAATTGGTCGTTCCGGCCGTAGATGTGCTGTCTACAGCAGGTGGAGCAGACTTCTGCATTACTACCGCTTCATCAGCCTTGTCCAACGCCTTGATCGACAAATTAATGCCGCGGTTCTTGCGATCTACGTTAATAATCACAGCCTTCACTGCATCGCCTTCCTTCAAATGATTACGTATATCCTCGACACGGTCAGCAGACACCTCAGAAGCCTTGAGGAAACCCTCAACATCACCATCCAGGGTAATAGTTGCGCCTTTGGCATCAATTGTCTTAACCACACCGTTTACTACACTGCCCTTGTCATGTGTTGCGATATAACCATTAAAGAGGTCGCCATCCATTTGTTTGACGCCTAACGAAATGCGCTCACGTTCTACATCAATTGCCAGCACCACGGCCTCAAGTTCATCACCTTTTTTGTAGTTGCGCACAGCTTCTTCGCCAGGCACAGACCAGGAAAGGTCAGACAAATGTACCAAACCATCAATTCCACCTTCCAAGCCGATGAAAATGCCAAAATCTGTAATCGACTTGATCTGGCCTTTTACCTTATCGCCTTTTTTATGATTCAAGGCAAAATCGTCCCATGGGTTGGATTTGCATTGTTTCATACCAAGAGAGATACGTCGGCGCTGCTCATCAATTTCCAGAATGATGACCTCAACTTCATCACCCAGTTGCACCACCTTGGAAGGATGCACGTTCTTGTTAGTCCAATCCATTTCGGACACGTGCACCAAACCTTCAATGCCCTGTTCGATTTCAACGAACGCGCCATAGTCAGTCAGGTTGGTCACCTTGCCAAACAGTCGGGTACCTTGTGGATAACGGCGTTCCAAACCGGTCCAAGGATCATCGCCCATCTGCTTGATACCGAGAGAAACACGGTTTTTCTCTTGGTCGAACTTAAGTATCTTGGCTTCCACTTCATCGCCAACCGCCAGCACTTCAGATGGATGTTTGACACGACGCCAGGCCAAGTCGGTAATATGAAGCAGGCCATCAATACCGCCCAGGTCCACAAATGCGCCATAGTCGGTAATGTTCTTTACAATACCTTTTACGATTGCGCCTTCCTTCAGGTTTTCCATCATGGCCTGACGGTCTGCTCCATGACTTGCTTCGAGCACCGCACGGCGCGAAACAACCACATTGTTACGTTTACGATCCAGCTTGATAATCTTGAGTTCCATGGTCTTGTTTTCGTAAGGAGCGGTGTCCTTGACTGGTCGGATATCAACCAGCGAACCGGGCAAGAATGCGCGTATGCCATTAACCATAGCGGTCAAGCCACCTTTAACTTTACCACTGACATAACCCTCAACGATTCTGCCTTCTTTCATCGCCTCTTCCAACTCGATCCATGCGGCGAGGCGCTTGGCCTTTTCGCGCGAGAGCTTGGTTTCACCGTAACCATTTTCCAGCGATTCAATCGCCACAGTGACGAAATCGCCAGCCTTTACTTCAATCTCGCCTGCGGCGTTGAAGAATTCCTCGACGGGGATAAAGCTTTCGGACTTCAGACCGGCATTCACCACCACCACATTATGATCGATGCGCACAACATGCGCAGTGACCAACTCGCCCGCGCGCATTTCCTTGCGCGTCAGACTTTCTTCAAACAGGGAGGCAAAACTTTCCAGATCGTTTTCAACTACAGCAGCGTTAGCATTCATTTATAAAGATATCCAAGACAAACCCGCTTTTGGCGGGGCTGGTTAAAAAACCCGAACGATAGGTTCGTTGCGGGGCTATCAAACGTACATCAATACAACTTTCATTTTCATATCGAACTCATGCGCGGAGCTCAATGCATGGACATGGAATGGTAACGTGCTACCACTTCCTGCACTGCCTGCTCGATAGTCAAGTTGGTAGTGTCGAGCAAACTGGCTCCGGGCATCTGTTGCAATGGAGCCACGCTACGCTGACTATCTCTCTCATCGCGCACGCGAATATTTTCTAAAAGGTCTGGAATACTAGCACTCATTCCTTTTTCCATCAACTGTTTATAACGCCGTTCAGCGCGGACCTCTGCACTGGCAGTCAGAAATATTTTCAAAGCCGCATCAGGAAACACCACTGACGCCATATCACGACCATCTGCAACCAACCCCGGTGCCCGACGGAAAGCATGTTGCTTGCCCAATAATGCGGTACGCACCGCTGGCAATGTCGCCACTCTGGATGCCGCAACTGCTGATTGCTCAGAACGCAACTCATCATTCACCTGCACGCCATCCAGCCAGGAATCCATTCCCTCGAAGCGAATATCCATGCGCGCCGCCAGATCAGCCAATTGATCTTCCGCATCCAACGCTACTCCATTCTGTTGTGCAGCTAGCGCCAATAGGCGATACAAGGCACCGCTATCAAGATAATGAAATCCAAGCTGTGCTGCAACCAGTTGCGCCACGGTACCTTTACCGGAAGCAGAAGGGCCATCAATGGCAATGACTGGTACAGCCTTAACCACTCTGGCAAAACATTCAAAGTAATCCGGAAAGGTCTTGGCGACGCATTGAGGATCGTTGATACGCACGCCCGTCTGACTAAATGCGGCAAGCGAGAAACACATTGCCATGCGATGGTCATCGTAGGTATCGATCGAGCATTGAGGAGCCAAGATCGAGGATTGAGGAGGCATGATGCGAATGAAATCCGCGCCCTCTTCCACCGTTGCGCCAAGTTTACGCAATTCAGCGGCCATCGCAGCGATGCGATCGGTTTCCTTAACACGCCAGCTGGCGATATTCCGCAGCGTGGTTACACCGTCGGCAAACAATGCACACACCGCCAGCGTCATCGCCGCATCGGGGATATGATTGCAATCCAAGTCTATGCCTTTCATTCTGCCGTTTTCCGGTGCACGCGCTTCCATCCAGTTCGGCCCCATTGCGATGCGCGCACCCATCAGCTGTAATGCTTCGGCAAAGCGCACATCGCCCTGAATACTATCGTGACCTACACCCTCAACTCGCACTGGGCCGTCACCGATGGCACCCGCAGCTAAAAAATACGAAGCGGATGAGGCATCTCCCTCGACATGAATCAAACCCGGCGCGACATAGCGGCTACCGGCAGAAACCGTAAACGAACTCCAGCCGTCTCGTACAACCTGCACACCAAAACGCGCCATCATCGCCAATGTGATTTCGACATAGGGCTTGGAAATCAGCTCGCCTTTCACCTCCACCGTGGTTGCCCAACGCATCAAAGGCAGCGCCATCAGTAACGCGCTGAGAAACTGACTGGAAACATCACCGCGCACCGAGATGCGGCTGCCGCTAGATAGCGTAGCAGGATGTATTTCGAGCGGCGGAAAACCTTCCGTACCCATATAACGAATATCCGCACCCAACCCACGCAATGCATCTACCAAATCAGCGATTGGGCGCTCGTGCATACGCGGCACGCCAGACAATTGATAATGCCCTCCCGCTAATGCCAGTGCAGCTGTCAAAGGCCGAAAAGCTGTACCCGCATTGCCGAGAAACAGCTGGGCATCCTTAACCGGAAAATCACCAGCACACCCTTGCACACGATAAGCGTGGTCTCCCAATGCCTCAACTGATACGCCCAAAGTGCGCAATCCTTTCAGCATGTGCTCTGTATCGTCCGAATGCAAAAGATCACGGATTTCAGTTACCCCATAAGACAATGCAGCGAGCAACAGCATGCGGTTGGAAATACTTTTGGAACCGGGAAGACGCACAGTACCTTGGGCGCTCAGCATGGGAGGAAGATCAATAAATTTTTGATATGTCATTTCAAAGTAAATAATGCAGTCATTGCAAAGTAAACCATTGGATGGTGTTAGTAGTGTTAATCAATAGGCTGCGCATGTTCTTTTTTTTCCAACTGAACTTACCTGCATAAATATTTTTATCATGGCCATATAGCTACAGGCGAAGTTTTGCTGTAGTCATTCCAGCGAGTATTTTTAACGGCTGTTTCCATCAAGGTGACCTCTTCATCCGGCGCACCACCACCGTCCTCATTGTCACTAAGGCCCACCCCGTAAATCAGTCCGCCACTCTCGGTAATGATAAAGCGGTTGTGCATTTGTGCTTTCTCGTAAATATGCAATTGCATCCTCACTCCTGAAGGCAACATGGAAACGCTCTGCTGGAAGCGGCGAATCAGTTCGTCGTTCGCGATCTCATCGCTGCGATGTATTTCCACAATGGCTTTTCTGCCGGACAATAGCGAACATATCTGCTCTAGCGGTCGCTGGTAGCGAGGCTTGGTAGGGTCAAAATGCGGATCAACCAGCTTAATTATTTTAGCGTGCCGAATCAAAAACTCAGCACAGCCTATCAGGGCTTGAGCTGTTCGAGGAATAGCACACTGTCGAGCGGCTTTGAAGCGCGGGTTTTCTTCATCAACTTCATCTTTCAGCAGCACATCCGGGTGATCTACAGCAGTAGCTGAGATAATCGCAGCAAAGGGTTTGCGTGCATGCTCCACTAATGCCCGATCAATCCAAGTCTGAGAACCTTCGCCACTCGGTCGACCCGTATCAAAAACGATATCACTACCAAATTTATTCAGACGTTCCACAATTTTAGAAAACTCGACTTTACCCTTATGCTCGCGCAAAGCTGAATCACAAACCAGCTTTCTCCACTTCTTTGGAAATGCGGAAATAACTCGCCCCTGGCTCACGCCGAACTTCTCTGTGAAGTAGCAGAACTCGCGATAAGACGAAGTAATGGCATCCGGATCTAATGCAAATTCTTTGATCATCAGAACAGCTCTCCGGCTCGTTCATCAAAAAATCCTTTAGGCCAGCTTTCCGTGAATTCACCTGCTTCATCAACCGGCAAGGATTTAATCTGAACCCCACTCTCTCCGCGACCCACATAATAAACCCCGATCATTTCTGGAGAAACAGACGGAAAGCCCGGCGGTAAATTACCTTCCGATGTTTCGCGAATCCGGCGCAGCAAGCGCAGAATCAGATGCTCGCTGTGCGTTTCAATCAAAAAGCTCATATCGTGGCGGAGTACACTGTAAATTAGCAAGTCACCCAGACCCACCTGCACCGAAGGGTGAATATGAAGCTCCGGCTGCTCGATAGTCACCAGGCTTGCAGAAGGCTCCAGCGCAGCCACCACCACTGGCAGCACTTGCGAGATGCCGATTCCGACATCTCGTGACTGCATTTCCAGACCCGATTTAGTATCGATCAAACCGATGCGAGGCTTGGTCAGCAAGGCTTCGATTGCTTTATTCAGCATCCACTTACGCTGCGGATTCAATTCTTCAGAGCCAATCAGATCCAGCCACTCCGAGCGCACTTCGCGCACCCAGCGGCGCTCAATTGCATAACCGGTATTGAGCTTGTCTTCGTCCGCCATCCAGCGACTGACATCATCGATCAGGCTTTGCTGTCCAGTCAGCAAAGCTTCCCACCCAGCCAAACCGTCTGCCCAGCCTGCTTCGTCCTTGGTCAGGCTGGCATCGAAATCGCGAGCGGGCACATGGCGAATGGGCCCGACATAGCGCATTTTGCGCAATTCATCGCGCACCAGCAAACCGGGGCCGACAATCAGAGATGAAATAAAGGCGGTGAACTCTCGGGCGATATAAACATTCTCCGCCCCGATTACATCTGGCGCCGGGATATGCAGCAGTTCGCCCAATCGAGGCAACGCGCTATCAAAACCGGAAAGCCACTCGCGCAACCCCTCGCCGGTCTTTTCCATGCCCGCATCCGTTACCGTCTCGATAATGTGCGGCCATATCGTATAGTGAGTTTCAATTTTGGGGGCTACAGAGTCGCTGGATGCGGTCGAATTCGCATTCGATCGCAAATAATATTCAAGATTATTGCTCAGATCTTCCTGCGTGAACGGGCGCATAAAAATGGGGTTGATCTCGTTAATACTGATGCTGACGTCCCGACCATCATCTGTAGCATTTATTTCGGCCAGCCATTCGCCATTGGCACCCACTTGATAGCCGACCACCACAGCTTTATCGCGCAGATGACTCCAGGCAATCACCAACTTCACGCTTACCGACTCAACGCGATTCCGTGTTTCATGCAACAGGTTGTAAAAAGCCCACACCTTGGAATCATCTGTTTGCCAATCGTCAAAGGCTTCCGGCACCAAATCGGGCAGCCCTTTGCCACCTAAAGACAACTCGATCTGAATGGCAATATGGCGGGTTGTGTCACGCAGATGAACGAGATTGCGAAACCCTCCCAGATCAACAAAATTTCCACCCTGTAGAGTGCGGTCGGGGTTGGCGTTGTTGCGCTCCAGTACTTCACGCACATACTGCAGCGCTTGCATGATGGTGCTTTTGCCAACGCTGTTTGCACCAAAAAGCAGAGTAATCGGTTTTAGGTCAATCCGAACTTCGGAACCGATCCCTTTAAAATTCTCAATATAAATTTTGGTCAGGCCCGTCTGACTAATAGCGGTCGGTGCACTCATATTTTATTTATCCTCATTGCTCAGGCTGCCTCAGACGAGGTAAAGACAGATGCGGCAAGACTGTTGAAAAGAAAATTTGATTGAACCAGCTCGGTTGCAAGCTTTTCTTTAATTGAAATCATCTTGTTATGAATTTGCGTATAGCGTTTCTGAACAGCAATTGGGGGAGTTGGCCATTCATTCGGATTCGTCGCCGAATCGCCAAACATATCCAAAAAAATCGAATGCAAAAAATTGTCTGCCAGGTTTAGTGTGACACGACGTTTTTTACAGATAGCATCAGCTTTGTCGAGGATTATGGCGATACGCCGTTGCTCTTCAAGGGGTAGAAGCGGGATATCAATATCAGCCAGAATTTCAGTTGCATGCCCCCCATTATTCATCCCTTCTTTGCCGCTCAACTCTAGATTACTTGCCTTTGAGAGCAAGAACTGCTGAATGTAATTCCTGTCAATATCAGGGGATTCGACGATAATTGCCTTTAAGTCTTTATTGATGGCAACCGGCACGTCATTAATGACAACATTTTCGAGAGTCATGCTCGCTGGCACTAGTATGCTTCCGACTGGCACTAAATTGGATGCTGACTCTTTCAGGCCAAATTCTGTAATCCTTTCCAATGAATCATTGATGCGTGCGCCGAGAATGTCCTTCGCAGTAACCCAAGGAATCGTACCATTCCAACAGGAAGAGATTGATCGGTCAAGCGACCCTCCACAAACGATTCGTGCCACATCTCCCAGCCTAACGAACCTCATCGAAGCATAGCCTCCAACTCGGCCATGTCTCGTTGAATCTCGGCCTCAAGCGTTCGCATGCGCGCCAGAATCACCTTGGGTTCCTCGCACTTCACTTCCTGATGCATGGTTTCCCTGTAGCGGTTTATTGAAAGCTCGAAATTATGGGCTCGAATGTCTGCGGCGGACACCTTGAAAGCTTTTGCAGTTCGATCAGTAAAGTCACTCTCGCCATTACGCCAGCGACGATATTGGATCAACACGTCGGACAGATCATTGTCGGCATTTTCTTGACCCATTTCTTGCTGCGAGAGTCCATCGGCTTGCGCGTCGTAAAAAAATACATCCTGCGAGCGCCCCCCCTTGGTGAACACCAAAATAGCGGTAGAAAGTCCTGCAAAAGATCTGAATACACCGGATGGCAGTGAGATCACCCCCTCCAGCTGGTTATGATCAAGCAAATACTCACGCACGGCCAAATGGGCTTTACTTGAGCCAAACAGAACCCCATCGGGCACAATGGTAGCGGAACGGCCACCACTCTTGAGCATGCGCAGAATAAGGACAACGAAAAGCAACTCGGATTTTCTAGTTTGGACAATTTTGAGTAACGAAGGATGCACATCCTCCGCCAGCGTGCCCTTAAACGGCGGGTTGGAGAGGATGATATCCAGTCCACCTTTGTCGCCATCGGCAATGGCCGGGAATTTTTCCGGGAATTCTTTTGAAAGCGTATCCATGTAGTGAAGGTCCGGATTTTCCACCCCATGCAGCATCAGATTCATGGCAGCCAAGCGCAGCATAGTGGCATCGAAATCAAAACCGTGGAACATGCCATGCTGAATGTGCTCCTGATTAAGTTCAAGCTGATCACCAGAGTGGCTTTTGCTGCCACTTTCCAGTGTTTCGATGGACTCCCGTGCAGGGTAAGACTTGCGCAGGTATTCCATTACTGCCACCAAAAAACCAGCCGTGCCGCAAGCTGGATCACCAATTGTTTCAGACGGCTTGGGGTCTATAAGCTCCACCATGAGCTTGATGATGTGGTGCGGCGTGCGAAACTGGCCATGTATGCCTGCCGTGGTGAGCTTGCTCAGCAAATACTCATATAAGTCGCCCTGGGTGTCGCTATTGTCCAGCGGCAACTTTTCGATCTGCTCCACCACCGAGACCAGCAGACTGGCCTTTGAGATTTGGAGCGAGACGTTTTTCATGTACTCACCAAATGTGAATTTTTTGCCGCCAAGAATGCGCAGATGGGGAAGAACCTCGTCGCGCACGAACTTAAGCATGGCCTCACCATCGCTCATCCGGCTCCAGTTTTTCCAGCGCAGTGTTTGCTGGTCAACCCGAAAAAGATGATGTGGGGATTCGCCGGGGCACAAGGCATTTTTCTCATGCTGTGCTTCTTCCATATCCAGCAGGCGGGCGAACATCAGTAAGGATATCTGTTCGATTATTACGAGCGAGTTGGAAATCCCTCCCGTAGAAAAATCCAGCCAAAGTCGGTCTATGTCACTTTTGACTTGGTTATCAATCATGCTTATTCCAATGGTACATTTTCGTGTGCGGGTAATTCAGGCAGGTGCTCTAATTCGAGTTCAGCCTTGGCCAGCAGATTCTCAGGGAAAGTTCCTTGCACTGCGACGCCAAGTTTTTTGAAATCGTTTGCTTGCTTAATCAGATTATCTTTCCCGGAATAGAGTTGACTCATTGCCATATTAAATGAATCCTTGGCCTTGTCGAGCTGCTTGCCGACTCCTTCCATAGAGCACAGGAAAGTATTAAGTTTTTTGTATACCTTGGCGGCACGATCCGCGAGTTCCGCGGTATGAGCGTTTTGTTCTTCAAATCTCCAGAGTTGGCGCACGATATTAAGGCTGGTAAGCAAAGTAGTCGGCGTCGCAACCAGCACATTCTGTTCAATAGCTTTTTGGAATAACGTTTCGTCTGCGCGCAGCGCTTCCACAAAAGCGGATTCAATGGGAATGAACATGAAGACCATCTCAGGGGAGTTTAGGCCGGGCAGCTCGAAATAGTTGCGATCTGACAGCTCCTTAATTCGGCTGGATATTGCTGCAACGTGCTCTTTCAGCGCCAATTGCCGCTCAATTTCTCCTTCTGCATTAACATACCGGGTATAGGCATTGAGGGATACCTTGGAATCGATGACTAGATGTTTCACTTGCGGAAGATAAATAATTACGTCTGGGCGGCTCCTGCCCGTCTCGGTATTGAAGCTGACTTCGCGACGATATTCCTTACCGGATCTCAATCCTGAACGATCCAGGATATTTTCCAATACCATTTCCCCCCAGTTCCCCTGCATCTTGGATTGGCCTTTAAGTGCTGTTGCCAGACCATGAGCCTCCTCGGTAATCTGCCGGTTTAAATCTTTCAACTGATTTAGCTCGGCCTTTAGGGTTGCTTGTTGCTCAGTATCCTTAAGATGAATATCTTCAACCTTGGCTTTGAATTCATGAATTTGAGTCTTCAATGGCCCAAGCAGCGCGCCGATGTTCGTTTGATTCTGTTCAGTAAATCGCTTACTTTTGTCTTCCAGAATTTCACCGGCCAGGGACTTGAACTGATTTGAAAGCTGCTCGCGAGCGTCAATCAACAATTGCAATTTTTCTTGTGACTGCTTACGCTCAGCATCCAGGCTCATAGTGAGCTCGGATACCTGCATATTCAAAAGATTAATATCTCGAGTCAGTAAATCGCTTCGCTCTATCAGAGTGACGCGTTCCTGCTGAAGTTGCACAATATGCTCAGCCTGTGACTCAATGGTCGAGTTAACCATGCCCACCTTTTCACGAATATCCGCGATGGATTGCTTAAGCGTGCTTATCTCTTGATTTGCCGCTTCAAGATTAGCCACAAGTTTAGGAACACGATCCGCACGTTCGGCCAATTGCGCACGTTCATCTCCCGCTGCATCAAGCTGATCGCGCCAGAGCATTGCTTGCTTTTGCAGATCAGCAAGCTGAGTGGCAAGACGCTTTGCATCTTCCTGTGAGGCAATCAGACGCTCATTGAGCCTGGTAATTTCAACCTGGCTTTCGCTTTTAGCTCGCAATTCGGTAGCAGAAATGCGGGCACGCAGAATCAACCAAACAACACCTGCGCCGACTAATAATCCAATGGACAATGAAACTAAACCATAACTTGGTAGATCCATGAATACTGATTTCCTTATTCTTACAAGTATTAAATACCATGACCCTATGGGCGAAGTTTTTCAATCATGGCCATTCGGGATTACGCTCGATGCATCAACGGAATATTGCACACCCGACTAACCTGCATTTTTCATAAAATGGCGAATAACCAAGCAACCATTTTGATAACACTCTATTTATCTAAAATAAATTCGTAAAAATGACTATTTGTATTCACCCTGCTATCAATTTTACCCCAGAACAACCCCAATTTCTTCCGCTACTGGCTATCCAAGGCCCAAGCCAACTTTACGGGCGGGGAGATATTTTCTGACCTGAGAAAGGTAACTCCGCGTAACTAGCAGAACGAGCATACAACTCATATTTTGAATCAGCATTCATCACCCCACCAACTCAATCAGTGAACTATAATAACCACCTTGGACGGAACTTCATCAAAGATTTTGAAGTGCCACTTGCCACATTTGATACGTAGCTCTTCAACTAGCCGCAATAAATCAAGCTGCACATGATCGCCGTTGCCTATCTTGAGCACAATTGTGACGACCTATCCTCTTTCCGATCTAAAAATCAAATAATCTCAATTTATCCCTCATTTGAAGGATGTTTTACACAATCTAAAGGCATAAGCTGAGTTTAATAAAAATAGCTCAACTTTAGACATTCAGTGTCAAAAAAATGGTTATTGCTGCAGAAACAAAATGGCGATTCAAGGCATAGAAATATTTACAAAATGAGCAAAAATATAAAAATCAATACGCTACGCAGCCACAAAACTCGAGGTTCGACAGCCTATCTAGCAGCCTGTCGGACTTCCCCCCATTAAAAATAACAAATTGCAAGTGTAAAA
>NZ_CAKMHQ010000050.1 GCF_927312905.1 Candidatus Nitrotoga sp. 1052 | reverse complement strand
TATTGATGCTAGCTATAAGTATTGATTATAATTAAACGATGTTACATTTAACCATCCGCCAGCTTTCATGTAAATCTATAAATCGATCTATCATAGAGAATGAACATTTTGAAACAGCTCTAATTTTCGCTTGCATAAGCGAATCTATAACCTGGGGGCTACTGAAAAAATATGAATATTTGCCGTACCATTTAGCTCCATCTCTTTAGCGGCATGAAGAGATGCGTGGTCGATGGCTGCCTTCGATGAACCATATTAAAGACCAACCATCGGTTACTTTTGATGCAGCGCCTCAAGATACATTGATAACGATTCTCCCGTGCAAATCAGGGCGCGGTAAGCGATTTTGTCCTGCGTGTGCATGCTTCATCGATCAGCTCTATCCAGTGCCGCACCGGCACGCCGGTGCCGCTTTGCAGATGGGTCAGGCAGCCGATATTGGCGGTGGCGATGGTTTGTGGAGCGCCGTTGTTCAGCGCGTCGAGTTTGTTGCTGCGTAATTGCCGTGCCAGTTCGGGTTGTAGGATCGAGTAGGTGCCGGACGAGCCGCAGCAAAGGTGGGAATCCGCGACCGTGGTTAACTGGAAACCCGCCATGCTCAACATGCGTTCGATTACGCCGACGATCATCTGGCCATGTTGCAAAGTACACGGTGCATGGAATGCTATTTTTTCGCGTTGGGCGGGCGAGATCAGCGCGGCCAGGTGCGCCTGTTCGCCCGCGATGATCTCGCTCAGGTCGCGCGTCAGCCCGGAAATACGCGCGGCTTTGGCTGCGTACTCGGGATCATGTCGCAGCACATGTCCGTAGTCCTTGACCATCACGCCGCAGCCGCTGGCGGTGATGACGATGGCCTCGCAGTCATGTTGCAATAGCGGCCACCACGCATCAATGTTGCGTTTGATGGCAATCATGGCGGCGTCTTGTGCATTGAGGTGCTGGTCAAGGGCACCGCAGCAACCGGCGTTGCCGGGGCGTATCAACTGTATGCCGAGGCGGTCGAGAACGCGCGCCGTTGCCGCATTGATGTTGGGAGACAGTGCAGGCTGGACGCAGCCATCCAGGATCAACATGCGGCGAGCGTGTGCCGTGTTCGGCCATGCGCTGGCGCTTTGTCTGGCGGGGATTAGTTGGCGCAATGACGTCGGCACGACTGGCCTGATCAATTGCCCGAATTTGAGCAGCGCGCCGAACAGCAGCCGATTGGATAATAGCTTGCGCAGTCCCCAACGTTGCATGTTTTTCCATAGTCCGCGCGGGATGCTCTGTTCGGCGATGTTGCGTCCGATGTCGAGCAAATGTCCGTATTGCACACCGGATGGACAGGTGGTCTCGCAGGCGCGGCAGGTCAAACAGCGATCCAGGTGTAGTTGCGTCTTCGCGGTGACCGGCGCGCCCTCCAGCATCTGTTTAATCAGATAGATCCGCCCACGAGGGCTGTCCAGCTCATCGCCGAGCAACTGGTAGGTCGGGCAGGTTGCCAGACAAAAACCGCAATGCACACAGCTGCGTAATATCTGGTCTGCCGCCTGACCGTCGGGTGTGAGTTTGATAAAATCAGCGAGGTTGGTTTGCATGAGCGAGGAGTGTGAATGCCGGAATGGTTACGTTTCAGAATTCCCGGAACAGGCGGCGCGGATTGAAAATACCATGCGGGTCGAAGTTATTTTTTATGCGCCGCTGAATAGCAAGCAGCGCGGGCGGCAAGGGATGGTAAACCCCGCTGTGTTTGTCGCCGCCGCGAAACAGGGTGGCTTGACCGCCTGCGGCAGCAGCAGCGTCTCGAATCGTGCCAGGCACTGCGTCGCTAAGTAGCCAGCGCAAAGCACCACCCCATTCGATCAATTGTGTGCCTTGCAGCATGAGTGTAGCAGCGGTACTGGGCACGGACAGCCGCCACAGCGGCAGCGGCGATAAAAAGAATGCCGCACGCTGTTCGCGGATGTCGCGCCAGAATGTCGTGTCATCCGCAACAAGCTCCCCGCCGAGTTTTTCGCGTGCCGCTTGAATGGCGCGCTGTGTTCCTTCCAGGCGGATAGTCAATTGACCATCCTGCCAGCAGGTGGCGCTCAGCGGCAGTGCTTGTCCGGCCCAGGCATTCATGCGCCGGATGGCAGCCTGTATATCGTAAGCGAAGCGCAAGCTGAGCGCGGCGGCGGGCAGAGGCAACACTTTCAGCGAGACGTCGAGCAATACGCCCAATGTGCCCAGCGATCCGCTCATCAGGCGAGATACGTCATAGCCCGCGACATTCTTCATCACCTGGCCGCCGAATTTCAATTGCTGGCCGCGGCCATCGAGCATGCCTACACCCAATACGAAATCGCGCACCGCGCCGCTGTAGGGGCGGCGTGGGCCGGACAGTCCGCTGGCGACACAGCCGCCCAGCGTGGCATGGGATCCAAAATACGGCGGCTCGAATGCCAGCATCTGGTTGTGCTCGCGCAGCAACTGTTCGATCTCGCTCAGCGGTGTGCCGGCGCGTGCGGTCAGCACCAGTTCGGAGGGCGCGTAATCAACGATGCCGTGATGAGCAGCTACATCCAGCGTTGCGCCCTGCAACTCGCCGCCATAGAAAGCCTTGCTGCCAGAGCCACGAATTGCCAGCGTTTGGCTATGAGCTGCGGCATGCTGAATTTTTTCTATCAGTTCGGTGATCATGTCGCGCTCAGAATCTGGGCAGGTCAGGATGTTTCAACTGCCCGCCATGCACGTGCATCGCGCCCAGCTCGGCGCAGCGATGCAAGGCCGGCACCGCTTTGCCCGGATTGAGCAGGCGCGCTTCGTCCCAGGCTTGCTTGATGCCATGGAACAAAGCCAATTCTGGCGCGCTGAATTGGCCGCACATCTGGTCGATCTTTTCGATGCCGACGCCATGTTCGCCGGTGATCGTTCCACCAGCGGCCACGCACAGCTCCAGGATTTTTCCTCCGAATTCTTCGGTGCGCTCCAGCTCGCCGGGAATGTTGGCATCGTACAGAATCAGCGGGTGCAGGTTACCGTCACCGGCGTGGAACACATTGGCGACACGCAATCCATATTCGACAGAAAGTTCGCTGATGCGTTGTAGCACCTGCGGCAACTGGCGGCGCGGAATGGTGCCGTCCATGCAGTAATAATCCGGCGACAAACGACCGACCGCAGGGAAAGCGGCTTTGCGACCCGCCCAAAATTTCAAGCGTTCGGCCTCATCCACGGCGGTGCGCAAACTGGTCGCGCCGCTGCTTTTCAGGATGTCGTGCAACTTCAACATCTGCTCCGAAACCTCTTCGTTCAGGCCATCCAGTTCGCATAACAGGATCGCGGCTGCGTCGCGCGGATAACCGGCATGCACAAAGTCCTCGGCGGCCTGGATCGCCAAGGTGTCCATCATTTCCAAGCCGGCCGGGATGATCCCTGCAGAGATGATATCGCCCACGGCCTGCCCGGCTTTTTGCACGTCATCGAATGCGGCCAGGATCACTTGCGCGCGTTCGGGCTTGGCCAACAATTTCACCGTCACTTCGGTGATGACCGCTAACATGCCTTCCGAGCCGGTGAGTAAGGCCAGCAAGTCATAGCCCGCGCTGTCGAGCGCCTCGTTGCCGATCTCCAATATTTCACCATCGATTGTGATGACACGCAGACGCAGCAGGTTATGCACGGTGAGGCCGTATTTCAGGCAATGCACGCCGCCGGAATTCTCCGCGACATTTCCGCCGATGGTACAGGCGATCTGGCTGGAGGGATCGGGGGCGTAATAGAGACCATATCGCGCCGCCGCCTCGGAAATAGCCAGATTGCGCACGCCGGGCTGTAGCCTTGCAGTGCGCGCCTCGGCATCGATCGCGATTATCTGTTTGAAGCGCGCCAGCGACAGAATGACACCATTGACTAGCGGCAGCGCGCCTCCCGACAGGCCAGTTCCCGCGCCGCGCGCCACTACCGGAACCACGTGCCGGTGGCAGATTTTTAGCACTTGCTGCACTTGTGTTTCGGTCTCCGGTAAACACACCGCCAATGGCAACTGGCGATAGACGGACAGGCCATCGCATTCGTAGGGATGCAAATCCTCAGGCTCGACCAACAGGGCGTGTTTGGGCAGGACATTGCGCAGCAGATCAAAGAAGTCGGCGTTCATGGTTATGTGGGTGTCAGCGTGAGGTCATCATCATATCCCAGCCAGGCGGCGATAGGCCGTGGCCAGTGCATCATCGTCACCGACATTGCCGGGAAAGATTACCACCGGCATCTCGGCATAGCGCGGGTGATCGGACGGACAACGCACCACTGAGCAGCCCGGCAGAATCTGCCCGAGTACCCGCGAAGCCTTGAGCGCAAGCCCATCGGACAGCACGTCGTTCGAAGTGATGCCGCCTTTGCTGATGAGAAAGCCCAGTGTGGTCGGCAGGCCGCGTACCACGTCCATCAGGAATGCGGAAACTTGTTCGCCGAATGCCAGACGCGCGGCTTGGTCGGCAAAGCCGCGTTCTGCGCGGCTGGTATAGATCACCGGTGTTGTACCGGCAGCGTGGGCAAGCGCGGCTTGATGCAATACTTCCTGCAATAGGGCGGAACGCTCCGTGGCAATGCGGTCCACGTCCGCTTCGATGGCAATGATGCCCGGTTCTTTCAACAGCTTATTCAGTTGCGCCGTGGTCTTCTTGACATGCGAGCCGACGATCACTGCGCCGGGTTTGCCATTGCGCACGTACTGGCGCATGGCGCTGGCAGCCACAGGCTGAGGCGGTAGTTGCGCCAGTGCGGTGAGCAGGCTGGCGGCAGAGCGGAACAGGAAGCGCTTGCCGCTGGCGGCGGCATTTTTCAATTGAGCGGCAAAGTAATTTAGGTCGGCCTGGGTTTCTGCATCCACTACACAACACACGTTGTCGTGCAGTCCCATTAGGCGCGCCGAGACGTCACCGCGAATTTGGGCGAGCAGAAAACGCTCGACCTGATTCGCCTTGATGCGTCCGGCGGTTTTTTCCTCGACATAATCGGGCAGGTAGCTGGTGGAATAGCCGAACACCGAGTCGCGCGCGAATTCGGTCTGGTGAACCGGTGTGGCCACGCCATCGGCCATCAGGTAGTGGATGCTGTCGCGGGTGAAACGCCCGCCTTCAAAGAAGGCCGGAATCAGGAAATGCGCATCGAAACCTCCCAACTCTTCGGTCATTACATCGGTTTCCACCGGGTAATGACCGCGCAGCGTGGAGTCGGAGCGGCTGACGAAAATCGGATTGAAATGCAACCCTTGCGCGGCCAGGCTGGTCAAGGCCAGCTTGAGGTTGCGGCACACTTCGCGCGTCACCGTAGCGGCACGCATCGTATTGATGCCACGGGTGTTGGTGAGCACAAAGAAGAGCGGCGAGTCATCCAGTAACGCGGCACGCAACGTGTCCTGATCCCAACGAGTCAGCAGCAGGCAGGAATGTACCGTCTGCGAGCCGGTCGGGTCATCGTCGAGCACGATAATCTTGGTTTTGATCATGGTGATTCAGCCCAACATCGCCGTCGCCCTTGCCAGCATCGCGTCTGCGGTCAGGCCGTTGAAGGCCATGATCTCGCCGGCGCTGGCGGTGGTTTCGCCGCGCTTCCAGGCCATCACTTCGCGGCGTGTGGCACGGGTGCGCAGCAGCACCGGTTCGAGCGGGCCGGATGGTCCACCGGACACGGCGATCAGCGCATCAGCGTCGAACAGCGCGTTGAAATGGTCGTTGTCCATGAAGGCGTTATCCGGTTCTGATACGGTGTCCCAGGACACATCCGTCGGACGATACAGGCGGCGCGGATTGGCCATATTGACGATGCGCACGCGATGTCCGACCGCTTCCAGTTTGTCCTTGGCCTCGAATACCGGCAGCAACACCATGTCGCCGGTCACTGCAAACACCACGGTTTTTTTCCCGGCAGCGCTTTCATACAATTTCACCGCTCCATCCGCGATGCCCCGGCGCGCCTGTTCCAGCGTGGTGTACACCGGCAAAGGGCTCTTGGAGGCGATCACGATGATGCCCTTGTTATAGGTGTCCAGCGCCCATTCGTAAGCAGCCTGGATTTGGTTGGCATCACAGGGAAACAAGGGATAGACGTTGCCATTGCGCATCTGCGCCGCGAAGTAGTTCTCGATCTCCGGGCGTTGATGGGTCCAGCCGTTGCGCCCCTGTTCCAATGCGCCTGCGGTGAACATGCAGATCAGCGAGGGCGTCTTGCGGCGCAGTTCTGCCATCGCCTGAGTGACGGTCTGCATGATAGGCCAGCCGTTGATGGCGAAACTTTCATAAGACAGCCAGATCGAACGGGAGCCGAACAAAGCTAGCCCGGCCGCCAGGCCTGCGCAGGCATCCTCGTTGAGCGGCTCGTAAACTTGCCCGGATGGCCCCTGGTGGTACAGGTCATCTTTTACCGGATGGCGTATTTTCAACGCGACGTTAATGTTGGACATCGCCGAGGCTTCGTTGCCGTCGGCGTTGGTCACCACGAAATTTTTGTCATGTAGGCCCACGAATGCCACCAGTGCGCCGAACGCAGTGGCCGGTACCTGTTTGTCGCCCGGTGCAAACTCCTTGATCGGCAAGGCCGGCAAGCAAGAGATAGGCAACACGTGTTCGGTGACTGCGGTCTTCGCAGCTGGACCTCCGCCGGCGCGAGAGAAGTTGTCGCGCACGATCTGCCAGGCTTGCGAGTTGAGCGCACGGCGTTGCAGGGCGGTGACGATGTGTTCTGCGTCCAGCGTGTCGGCGGGGTACAAGTTGTGCGACTTGGCGCCTAGCCTGTGTACACCGCTGCCTTTTAATTGTTTCAGGATCAGCGCAGTGCGGGTTCCGCCCAGTGCGCTTTTTGCTGCTGCATCGGTTGATTGCAACACATTTGCGGCAAACGCCAGGCGCTGCTTGTGCGAAAACAGGCTGCTGTCCACGTAGGCACCGGATTGATTCTGGTCGTCGAAATCCTTCGCGTTCACCAGCAATACGTTCTCGAAACCGTGCCCGCGCCAGTAGGCAATCATTTCTTCGTTACTCCAGGTGGTGCACATGGAATGGTGCTCCTGACTGTAACCGTTCCATATCAACGCAGGCAGGAAATTGGTCACCGTAGGGTAGGCAGTATTGAAATGCATCATGCTGTTCAATACATAAGGTTCGCCCATGCCGCCATCGCCTATGGTTACCGGGAACAATGTGCCGGGATGCAAGAAGGCACCGGCCATGGCGAAGTGCTGGCCTTGGCCCAGAGGGCCGGCAGGTGCCAACAGGCCGGGAATCGCGCCGGACAAGTGGCCGAGCAGGCCGTGCTTTTCGCGGAAACGCTCGCGCATGTGCTGCACCGTGGTGATGCCCATCTCCTCTAATGAGCTATCCAGGAACATCGCAGAATAGAATCCCGGTGCGTGGTGGCCTACTTCGGTGACGATGTTGGTGTGGCCGAGCATCACCAGTGACGCGTAAACCTCGGCACTGGAGGCGAAGCCGCCGGGGTGACCGGAAGACTTCGCAGCGCAGATTTGCAAGGTCAGATAACGCAAGGCATCGGCGGCCAGCAGCGTCTGATAAGCCGCCGATGGATCAGCGGCATCGCTTACTGCTTTTGCATGCGCTGCGATGGCCGGTTGGGAGGCGTGTTCGTTAAAGCCCGGCCATGCAGGGTTGAAGTATTGGATACCCTGGCAAAAAGCCGGGATGGTCTCGGAATGGGCAGATGGGTACATGACAGGCTTCCAAAGTTAAGTTGATGCTATCTTACGGCAATAAATATCTTTTCACAATGCAGTTTTTGTTTCATAATGTGAAATATGAAAAAAACTAAATCTCATCTTGTGTCCTCATCCATCCAAGTCATCGACCGAATGGTTGCTTTGCTCGACGCGCTTGCTGCAGAAGGCAGTACATCGCTGAAAGTCCTTGCGGCGGAGACCGCACTGCATCCGTCCACCGCATTCCGCATCCTGGATTCGATGATCCGGCATGGCATGGTTAGACGCGATGAGGCTGGGGCTTATTTGCTTGGGCCTCATCTGCTGCAACTGGCCGCGCAAGCGCGTGTTGGTCTGGACCTGCGTGCCGTTGCGCGGTCTGAAATGGAGTGGTTGCGCGATCAAATCGGTGAGACAGTGAATCTCACCGTGCGCCAGGGAGATGAAGTGGTTTACGTCGAACGCGTCAGTCCTCAACGTATGATCCGTGTAGAGCAGGTGGTCGGAAGCCGCGCTCCGCTGCATGTCACCGCAGTGGGCAAGCTGATGTTGGGTGAAGCGGGCGAGAGCGTGATCAGCGATTATGTGCGCCGCACGCGCTTACCTGCTTACACCGTGAATACACACAGCAATCGCCAGCAGCTACTGGCGGATATTCAAGCTAGTCTGGCTCGTGGCTACGCACTGGATGATGAGGAAGCCGAGCTCGGCGTGGGCTGTATCGGCGTATTGGTGCGCGACGCAAGCGGTGCTGCGGTTGCCGGTTTGTCGGTGTCCGCACCGGTGGAACGGCGCCAAATCGACTGGGTTGGTCTGGTACAGGAAACCGCGCGCCGTATCTCGGCGCGCATGGGCTATGTCGGGTAAGCTGCGCCAAACGGAGGTAGTTTTATGGCAATTTTTGCTGAACGAGGCGCATACCGCCTTGCCGTGGCCGCTGGCGAACGACGAACGGTATGTGGCTGGCGCGGAGAGCAGGGCTTGCGCGTGCTGTCAGTGGACAGTTCTGAGGCGGCGATGAATAAGGCTGGGACGGGGAAAGTAGGGTAACAGGATAAAGCCAGAGATCTGGCTGCTGTTGGATTTATTCATCTGGAAAGTTTTGGGTAAATGCGCGCTTCAAATTCAAATTTGTTAATGGCGTCGCCATGTACAAAATCGCACCTAGCATTCTCTCCCCTAATTTCGCCAAGCTTAGTGAAGAAGTCATCAATGTCATCGCCTCCGGCGCGGACATTATCCACTTCGACGTGATGGACAACCATTACGTATCCAACCTGACCATTGGTCCGCTGGTGTGTTCTGCCATTCGTCCGATTACCCAAGCAGAAATCGATGTGCACCTGATGGTAAAGCAGGAATTGCTGCTGCGGGTTGCGATACCTTCGTAGCTGGCTCCGATGTGTATGGTGCAGGCAAGGACACTGACCCGCATCGCTATGATTCCATCATCGCCGCTCTGCGCACCGAACCACACCCGCTGCCGCTACTGCATGCCGCGAAGTTTTTCGTCATTCTGGTGGAGCAAGTGCTGCTGATCGGCGATTCACCCAATAACTCGATTGCGGCGCGCGCCGCCGGCTGTCCAATAATCTGCGTGTCCTACGGTTACAATCACGGCGAGCCCGTGGATAGACTTAATCTGGATGCTGTGAATGACACGCTGCCAGATGTGATAAAGCTGATTAGAAAAGCATGACCTGATGACTCACGAGAATTTCAAAACCCGGAAAGAAATTACTGCAAGGCGGGGTGCCTGATTTTTGTCAAGGTTGGTCACTTTGACGACGAGTCCTCCGCGATATTGCAAATGAGATCTGCCCACCACACTTTGCCACCGACTTCTTTGTCATGGCGGAGATCTGTTTCATGGCGATAAAACCGGCACGCTGACCTCTATTTTCAACCACCACAGCACCGGGGATTTGCCTTTGGCGCTGCGCCCCCACTTTCCACTGCGTCGGCCACCTATCAGGACATCGACAATCTCGATCAGATCTTGCAGGCGATAGAAGCCATCGTGATACCCCATGGCAATGCGTATCTTGCGCAGCATCCGGCAGGTGGTGATCTTGGATACGTCGATTTGTTTGTAAAGCCGCGTGCGAAAATACCGTCCTTGTCTGATGCAGCCAGATAGACTGTCCAGAGCCACTTAGTCAAGGAGAGGTTGGTGGAGTGAAACAGCGTCCCAGCCATGAGCGAGGCTTAGTAATGACACTCGGGGCATGCATAACTGTGGCCCGTGGTGATGGCATAGCCATGATCATGTCCACATCACGGACAACGGAATCTTTCCGATTAGCGTCGTTGCGCCAGTGCGCGGGCGCAGGCTTCTTCCGCTCCTTACCGTTTCTGCCAATCCAGCAGGTTCGTTTCCGTCGTATTCATGAGTCAACTCCTTATATCTTTGATTACGAAGGATTGGTCAAGTAGAACTGAAAATGGTTCAGAAGCATATTTCCTAATGCCTCGCTCCCATTCTTTGCTCTCACGGTATAATCGCACTCCTTTTTTATCGGCGATCCAGCCTGAATGTTGATTTTTCGCGGACTTCACTCAACAGACAAAACGCCAGTTGCACTAACTATCGGCAATTTTGATGGAGTACATCTGGGTCATCAGGCGTTACTCAAACAATTAAGGATGGCAGCGCAGCTGCTCGGACTTCCGACAGCGGTACTGGTATTCGAGCCGCATCCGCGTGAATTTTTTACGCCGCAGGAGGCTCCTGTGCGGCTGACCAGCATGCGCGAGAAGCTTGAGTTTTTCGCGACACTCGATGTGGATCGCGTATATGTATGTCGCTTTAACAGCAGTTTTGCACAGATGAGCGCGGTGGATTTTATTCATGCTCTGCATGAGAAGTTGGCGGCGAAGTTTGTGCTGATTGGCGATGATTTTCGTTTCGGTAACCGACGCAGCGGCGATATTGCGTTGATGGAGAAGATAGGCAGTCAGCAAGGTTTTAAAGTGGAGGTCATGCATAGGGTATCGCATAATGGCGTACGCATATCCAGCACGGCGGTGCGCGCTGCGCTGGTTGAAGGTGATCTGCGCGCGGCACAGCGTTATTTGGGGCGGCCTTATGGTATCAGCGGCCGTGTGGTTCATGGCGACGGTTTAGGCAAGCAGTTGGGGTTCCCGACCGCAAATATCCAGTTGAAGCACAATCGGCCGCCGCTTACCGGTATTTTCGTAGTAAGGGTGCAGGGGGATGGTCTGCCACCAATGCAGGGCGTAGCGAGCCTGGGTGTTCGTCCCACAGTGAAACAAAACGGCAAGCCAGTACTGGAAGTGCATCTGTTCGATTTTTCGGGCGAAATTTATAACAAACATTTGCGCGTGGATTTTCTGCACAAGCTGCGCGATGAAGTGAAATACCTCGACCTGCAAAGTTTAACGCAGCAAATTGAGCTCGACGTGTGTAATGCAAAGCAATGGTTTATACAACATGATTGATTATAAAAAAACTCTTAATCTTCCCGATACGCCTTTCCCCATGCGCGGCGATTTGGCCAAGCGCGAACCGCAGATGCTCGCCCAATGGCAGGCTCAGCAACGCTATGAAAAAATACGCGCCACCAGCCTGGGACGTCCAAAGTTCATCCTGCATGACGGCCCGCCATATGCTAACGGTGATATCCACATTGGGCATGCGGTGAACAAGGTGCTCAAGGACATAATTGTCAAAAGCAAGACTTTGTCCGGCTTCGATTCGCCATATGTTCCCGGCTGGGATTGTCACGGTTTGCCGATTGAATTGCAGGTAGAAAAAAAACATGGCAAGGAGATGCCGCCCGCTCGCTTTCGCGAGTTGTGCCGCGAATACGCCACCGAGCAAATCGAGAGACAGAAAAAGGATTTTATTCGTCTGGGTGTGTTGGGTGATTGGGACAATCCCTATCTCACCATGAATCACCAAACCGAGGCAGATATCATTCGCGCTTTGGGAAAAATACTCAAGCGCGGTCATCTTTATCAGGGGCGCAAGCCTGTGAATTGGTGTCTGGATTGTCAGTCTGCGCTGGCCGAGGCAGAAGTCGAACATGAGGATAAAGCTTCATCCGCGATTTATGTGGGTTTTGAAGTCATAAGTAATGATTCATTGGCTAAGGCTTTTGGCGTGTCTTTGCCGGGTGATGAAAAAGCTTATGCGGTCATTTGGACTACTACGCCATGGACGTTGCCCGCTAATCAAGCAGTAAGCGTACATCCTGATTTTGACTATGTGCTGGTACGAACCTCACGCGGATTGCTGATACTGGCTGCTGATCTGAAACAAGCATGCCTGGATCGCTATGACATTGATGGGGAAACACTCGCCACTTGCAAGGGCGTTGCACTGGATGGCACGTCATTGCATCACCCATTCGATAAACGTAGGGTAAATATTATTTGTGGTGACCATGTAACACTGGAAGCAGGTACAGGCTTAGTACATACCGCACCGGCACATGGCCTGGACGACTATTTTGTTGGTCAGAAATACGGGCTGCCTAATGACAGCCCGGTGGGCGACGATGGCAAGTTCCTCGCCAGCACGCCGCTGGTTGGTGGTTTGTTCGTATGGAAAGCGAATGATGTGGTGGTTGCCACACTTCAGGACAGCGGGCATCTGCTGCACTTGGAAAAAATCCAGCATAGCTATCCGCACTGCTGGCGGCACAAGACTCCGATTATTTTTCGCTCCACACCGCAGTGGTTTATCGGCATGGAACAAGTTCATCCCACGCAGACCCTTCCGAAGACGGGAGAAGGAGCAAACTTGCGTGACCTTGCCAATAATGCGGTTGAAGCTACTCAGTTCTACCCAGCATGGGGCAAAGCGCGACTGAAAGCGATGATTGCAAACCGCCCGGACTGGTGCGTGTCTCGCCAGCGTAATTGGGGCGTGCCGATGCCGTTCTTTGTCCACAATGAAACCACGCAGTTGCACCCGCGCACGCTTGAGTTGACCGAGCAGGTCGCGCAGCGCGTTGAGCAGCAGGGTATAGAAGCGTGGTTTTCGTTGGATGTCAAAGAGTTGTTGGGCGAAGAAGCGGCACAATACCGTAAACTTTCCGACACGCTGGACGTGTGGTTCGATTCCGGCACTACCCATGAGTCAGTGTTGCACCGACGCAAGGATTTGTCATTTCCGGCGGATTTGTATTTGGAAGGATCGGACCAACATCGTGGCTGGTTTCAGTCTTCTCTGCTTACCTCCTGCGCCATGAATGACCGTGCACCATACAATGCATTGCTCACCCATGGTTTCGTGGTGGATGGCCATGGACATAAGATGAGCAAATCCAAGGGCAATGTCATCGCGCCGCAGAAAGTTTTTGATACGCTGGGTGCTGACATTTTGCGCCTGTGGGCTGCGTCCACTGACTACTCCGGCGAGATGACCATCTCTGATGAGATTTTGAAGCGTGTGGTGGAAAGCTACCGTCGCATCCGTAACACTTTACGTTTTTTGTTGGCGAACACTGCTGATTTTGATGTCCAACGAGATGCCTTGCCAGTGGAAGAATGGCTGGAGATTGATCGCTATGCACTGGCGCTGGTAAGCAGGTTGCAGATAGAGGTAACAGGCGATTATGCGCGCTACGAGTTCCATCTGGTCGCACAGAAATTGCAGACTTTTTGTTCCGAGCAACTGGGTGGATTCTATCTGGATATCCTTAAAGATCGTCTCTACACTACGGCGAAAAATTCGCACGCACGGCGTTCTGCACAGAATGCACTGCACCATATCAGCCATAGTTTGGTGAGGTTAATGGCGCCGATACTCAGCTTCACCGCAGAAGAAGCGTGGGAGGTATTGAGTGGCCAGCAGGACGTGAGCGTGTTTCAGCAGGTATGGCTTTCCCTGCCAGATTTGCCTATAACAGACAATCAAGTGTTGGTACAAAACTGGACGATAATTTGTAACTGGCGTGCCAGAATAAATAAGCACATCGAAGAGGTGCGCGCTGCCGGGTTGATTGGCCAGGCGCTGGCCGCTGAGGTGGAAATTTATGCAGCGGATGAAAGTTTCGATGTACTGGCCCGTCTTGGTGATGACCTACGATTTGTGCTGATAACTTCGCGTGCTACCATGCATCGCGTTACATCTGAAGCGGAAGAGCGCATTGAAGTGACGCCGAGCAAGAATATCAAGTGCGAACGTTGCTGGCATTATCGCGCCGATGTAGGCAGCGATCCTCAAAACGCTACTCTGTGTGGGCGCTGTGTCAGTAATTTATCTGGTGACGGTGAGGAGCGGAAGTATGCTTAAGCAAAAACTTTATCCCCCTCTATCTCTTATGGAAAAAGAATGACGAAGCCAGTTGGGGGCGGTGTGGGGTTGATATACTGGTTAATCTTGGCAACGGTAATAATCGTCCTCGATCAGATCACCAAGCTGTGGATAAGCCAGAGTTTTGTTTATGGCGAGAGCGTGGCGGTGACAGATTTTTTTAACTTGGTACTCGTGCATAACACTGGTGCTGCGTTCAACTTCCTCAGCAACGCTGGTGGATGGCA
The DNA here is from genome assembly GCF_927312905.1 of Candidatus Nitrotoga sp. 1052. Classification (GTDB taxonomy): domain Bacteria; phylum Pseudomonadota; class Gammaproteobacteria; order Burkholderiales; family Gallionellaceae; genus Nitrotoga. Next base: position 33,740 of record NZ_CAKMHQ010000050.1, on the reverse strand, counting down.
ACGTTGGTTATTCAGCGCCATCGCCGCGACTGCTTCGGTGTGGATAATTTGGCTACTGCGCAAACATAAGCATGAGAAGCTGTTTTGTTTTGCTCTGACATTGATACTAGGTGGTGCACTGGGTAATTTGATAGACCGTGCTGCTTACGGCTATGTGGTGGACTTCCTGGATTTTTACTGGAACACTTATCACTTTCCAGCATTTAACATTGCCGATTCAGCAGTTACCTGTGGCGCGGGTTTGTTGCTGTGGGAAAGTTTTACAAAAAAAACATAGGATGTTTTTCTGCCTTCGCGAGAATAGCAAATTACGGTGCTTCTAAAAATTCAGAGTTCTCCAAATGCAAAACGCAGAAAATATTCAAAGCGCTGTATATGCCTCTGATATGCAAGCAATAAGTCCTAATTTTTGAGGTATTCATTATTTATTGAAGAGATGGAATGGAACTATTACTCGCTAATCCCCGCGGTTTCTGTGCTGGCGTTGATCGCGCCATCGAAATGGTCGAGCGTGCGTTGACCCTGCATGGTGCCCCAATCTATGTGCGCCACGAAGTGGTACACAACGAGTTTGTGGTTGCTAACTTGCGAAAAAAAGGCGCAGTGTTCATTGATGATTTAGCCGATGTGCCAGCGGGCAGTATCCTCATTTTCAGCGCACATGGCGTATCGCAAGCGGTACGAAGCGAAGCGGCGGCACGCGGGTTTACGGTATTCGACGCAACTTGCCCGCTGGTAACTAAAGTGCATAGCGAAGTTGCGCGCCTGCGCGAGCGGGGCAAGGAAATTATAATGATAGGGCATGCCGGTCATCCAGAAGTGGAAGGCACGATGGGGCAGGGCGACGGCAGCATGTATCTGGTGGAGTCACCAGCAGACGCGCAGCTTTTGGAGGTGAAAGACCCAAATAATATCGCCTTTGTCACCCAGACTACTCTATCCATGGATGATACTGCTGCCATTATCGCGGTGCTCAAGACACGTTTTCCGGGCATCACCGGCCCCAGTAAGAATGACATTTGCTATGCAACGCAGAACCGTCAGGATGCGGTCAAACATCTAGCTAGCCAATGCGACGTGGTAATCGTGGTGGGTTCGCCCAGCAGTTCTAATTCCAACCGCTTGCGCGAAGTGGCACACAACATGAACGTTCCATCCTACCTAGTCGACAATGCCGGCGAATTGCAAGCGGAATGGCTGTCCGGAAAATTTCATATCGGCATCTCGGCTGGCGCTTCCGCCCCGGAAGTGCTGGTGCAGGACGTAATTGCACGGTTACAAGAGCTGGGTGCAGAGAGTGTGCGTGAATTGGATGGCATTAACGAAAATGTAGTATTCCCAATCCCCAAAGCGCTTATCTGAACAAAATCTGGGACCGCGCGATATCTTTAAGCTACGCACCAGATGTGGCTTCAAACCGCGAGCACGCTAATGCCAGCGCAATGCTGGTAGCGTCCACTCTCAGAACTTTTTCCATCGTGCGAGTGCCCCCAAATTGCAGCAGGCGAAGAGCCGCTCTTGACCACCCGCAGGATTGCCATGCAGACCTGCGTTCCAGCATTATATTAGTGGCCAAAATTAGGAGTGAGCCTTTGAGCCAGTACAAGCTGAAGGTCTTGTCCAGATCGTGGAAGGCCTGGGTATTCGGGGCATTCGTCACACGAATTATTAATTCATGTCCGCAAAACCAGTTTCGTCCGGGTTGAAGAACAACCATGAAATCATCTCCGCAGCCAGCTGATACAAGCACAGCCAACCCCACTAACGAGAAGGATGCGCATATTTCCGGTCAATTGCTGGAAATGGGGCACGCCGATGCAGCTGTAGCATTGCAGCAGCTTGCATCGCGCTTCGATGGCCTGACGCAGGCTGAAGCCGGTGCTCGCTTGAAGCAATATGGGCTGAACGTGATTGCCCGAGAGCAGCGGCTATCTGCCTTGATGCGCCTGTTGAGCAACGTCAAGAATCCATTGGTCCTGCTGCTCATAGCGCTGGGCGTTCTTTCTTTTATGACCGGCGACTTGCGCGCGACGGTCGTAATTTTCGTTATGGTAATTCTGGGCACTGTGTTGCGTTTCGTGCAGGAGATGCGCGCTGATAACGCGGCTGCGAAACTTGAAGCGATGGTCAGCAACACGGCTACGTTGGTGCGAGACGGCAAGGAAAAGGAAGTCCCGCTCAAGATGTTAGTGCCCGGCGATATCATCCGGCTGGCAGCAGGTGATATGACGCCGGCCGACGTCAGGGTGCTGTCCGCTAAAGACTTGTTTCTCAATCAGGCGGCGCTTACCGGCGAATCCCTGCCGGTGGAAAAAAAGGCCGACGTTGCGCCTGCCGATGTTCACAACCCGCTGGAACTCGCGAATATCTGCTTTCTGGGCACCAACGTGGAAAGCGGGGCCGCAACGGCGGTGGTCATCTGTACCGGCAAGCAAACTTACTTGGGATCGCTTGCTGCCAGTATAGTCGGACAGCGTCAGTTGACCAGTTTCGATAAGGGCATCAACAAGTTTACCTGGCTGATGATCCTGTTCATCGCCGTGATGGTGCCGACCGTGTTTCTGCTCAACGGGCTGAGCAAACACAACTGGACGGAAGCATTTCTGTTTGCTATGGCCGTGGCAGTCGGGCTGACACCCGAAATGCTGCCGATGATAGTCACGGTTAACCTGTCCAAGGGGGCATTGGCGATGGCGCGCAAAAAAGTGATTGTAAAGCGCCTGAATGCTATTCAGAACTTCGGTGCGATGGATGTGCTGTGTACCGACAAGACCGGCACGATTACCCAGGGCAAGATCGTGCTGGAAAAGCACTTGGACGTGAACGGCGAAGACAGCGAGAAGGTGCTGCATTTTGGCTACCTGAACAGCTTTCATCACACCGGCTTGAAGAACCTGCTGGACGAGGCCATTCTCAAGCATGAGGAGCTGGAACAACACCTGCAAGTGCAGGAGAAGTACCGAAAGATAGATGAGATTCCTTTCGACTTTGTGCGGCGCCGAATGTCGGTAGTGGTGGAAGATGAAAGCGGACTGAACACGCTCATCTGTAAAGGCGCGGTCGAAGAAGTGCTGAGCCTGTGCACGAGGGTGGAACTGAATGGCGAGGTGATTGCTGTTCAGGCCGAGCATGACACCAGACGCCGACAGCTTGCGGACGAGCTCAATGGCCAGGGTTTCCGCGTGATTGCCTTGGCTTACAAGCAAATGCAGGGCGCGTCGGATGAGCCGGTGTACGCGGTCAAGGATGAGTCGGACTTGATCCTGCTGGGTTTTCTGGCCTTTCTCGATCCACCCAAGGACACCGCTGCCGAGGCCTTGAAGCGGCTGCACAGACTGAATGTGGACGTCAAAATCCTGACCGGTGATAACGAAATTGTCACCTCCTACATCTGCAAGGAAGTGGGCATGCCGGTCGAGAATTTGTTGCTCGGTTCTCAAATTGAGGCGATGAGCGATGATGAACTTGCTGTTGCCGTAGCTGCAAGCAGCGTGTTTGCGAGGCTTGCTCCGGCGCACAAGGAGCGCATCATCCGCGCGTTGCAGAGCAAGGATCACGTAGTCGGCTTCATGGGTGATGGCATCAATGACGCCCCGGCGCTCAAGGCTGCCGACGTAGGCATTTCAGTGGATAGCGCGGTCGACATCGCCAAGGAGTCCTCCGACATCATTCTGCTGGAAAACAACTTGCTGATACTGGAGCAGGGGGTGCTGGAGGGGCGGCGGGTGTTCGGTAATATCATCAAGTACATCAAGATGGCGGCCAGTTCCAGCTTCGGTAACATGTTAAGTGTGGTCGGGGCCAGCGTGTTTTTGCCCTTTCTGCCGATGTTGCCGATCCAGGTGTTGATCAACAACTTGCTGTACGACTTCTCGCAGACCACGATTCCCACCGACGAGGTTGATGCCGACTGGCTGACCAAGCCGCGCAAGTGGGCGATAGGTGAGATCGAGCGTTTTATCCTGTTTTTCGGCCCGATCAGTTCGATTTTCGACTACCTGACATTCTTCATCATGCTGTACCTTTTCAACAGCTGGCAAAACCCGGCACTGTTTCATACCGGTTGGTTCGTGGAATCGATCTTCACCCAGACGCTGATCATCCACATTATTCGTACAAACAGGATTCCGTTCATCGAAAGCCGGGCCAGCTGGCAACTGATTGCCACGTCGCTGATCATCGTTGCAGTGGGTGCTTTACTGACAGTTTCGCCACTGGCTGACACGCTCGGCTTTGTTGCGCTGCCACCGTTGTACTGGCTGCTGCTGGCGATCATGTTGCTGTGCTATATGATCTTGACCCAGTTGGTGAAGACTTGGTTTATCCGCAAGTTTGGCGAATGATCGCGGTGATAGAGAGAATGTATATTTTGTTGCTATCCGCACCGGTTCAGACTGGCTCTATTTGGCGATAGTGCTGGACTTATTCTCGCGCAAGGTGATTGGATGGGCAACGGTGTCTTGATCACACGTCATACCTTAGCAGACCCGCTTAAAGCCATCACAGATCACCCGAACAAACTGACCGGAATAGGCATCAAAATCTTCCTTTCCCTTAAAAAGCGAATCAGCTACAGATTTGCGCTGAATTTTAGTAACCCTCAGTCACAATTATCCATGAAATTAACACTATCTTCCATATTGCAAAATTCGTCGATCCAGGCAGCCAAGCGTGCCATAGAAACAGACTCAGCGCATGTTTTCAGACGGCACTGCATGCCAGTTTCCTGTTTCGTCAGTTGCAATGACCACCCCAAGCCGTGCAGCCAGATGAGGAATGCCAGCCAGGATACATGTTGCGGCGAGACTGGCGCATTGGACGGGGTTTCCAGAAACTCCGCAAAATTTCGCGCATCGGGAAACACGATAGTCTCATCGCCTGAAACTTGAACCTTGCTGGACAGAACTTCTGACAGCAGCTTGAGTCCATCCTTGCCTTGCCAGCCCTGATAGCGCTGTTTGATTTCGGCAAGCCTGTTGCATACGGCATACCCGAACTGGCCGCTACGATAAGCTTCCGCGCTGACCACGTCCGAATAATCCATTAGCTGCCAGTCAGGTTCGGGGGTGTTAACGCCGACGGCTGCGGCGGCAGATAGATAGCTCTCCACAGGCAAAAACTGCTCCGGTCCGGTAAGGCTGGCGCAAATGATATACAACGTACCAATGCGGTTCGATACTGTTTGATTTTGCCGCACCGTTAGTTTCTCACGCAGAAGCAGGGCATGCTCCTTACGCAAGGTTGCCAATTCCAGTGCTTGCTTCAATTCCATCCTTAGGGCGGATATTTCCCACGGCTTCTGGATGTAGCGGTGGATTTGCCCTTGATTGACGGCCTCAACGGTATGCTCCAGTTCGGAATATGCAGTAGTAAGAATCCGCGTCATGTGCGGATACTTGAGCTGCGCGTATTGCAGCAACTCATTACCGTACCCTCCCGGCATGCGCTGGTCGGACACTAGCACCGCCAGCGTCAGCGCATGTTTGTCAAGCATCCGCTTGCCTTCTTCCACAGTGCCGGCAGTAACCACGGGAGCCAACGAGTTAATCGCCCGCTGAAAATATTTGACAGCAGTTGCTTCGTCGTCAACGAACAAGATTAGCGGGGCAGTGATATCTTCTTCGGTCATTGAGCGCTCCTTTTAACTTGATTATTAATAGTGGGAAAATTCAGTGTGACGTCTGTATGTATGTCAGGGGATGAGCGAATAAGGATACTGCCACTGAATGATTGCATGATGCGCTTGCAGAAGATCATGCCCCACCCCTTTCCACCGGAATTTGCATGGGTAGTGACAGAATCAACTAGCAGACGTTCCAGAATATCAGGCGGTATGCCGGGGCCGTTGTCAGCAATGCGAATCTGCGGATGTTCTTCTATGAGCACGGTGAAGCGAATCATCGGCGAAGGATGGTCATGTAGGGCGCGTAACGCGTTACTTAATATGGAAGACAACACCAGCGCAATGCAATTTGGCAGCGTTATAATCCGGAAATCTTCCTGTATGTCGAGATGAATGGAGGCTCGCTGAACAGAAGTCAGCGGATAAGTATCTAGCAGAGATAAAATCATTTGCTGTGCCGTGCTGCCGGAATGTTGATTAAATAACGCACCGGCTCCTTGAACCGATTCGACAAAGGTAGACAGCAGTGAAAGACAATATCGGGCATTGTCATCCATTGCCAGTGCGGCTTTTCCGATCTCGGTTTGTTGTTGAGGCGACGCACTTCTATCGGCGACTCGGCACTGAACGCCTCGGGCAAAATTGATGATCGTGGCAAGCGGAGTATTAAGTTCGTGTGCAAGAAAGGCGAGTGTCTCATCAATTGCCATCAACTTTTGCTGCCTTGCGCTGCGTTCCCGTGACAGTTCACCTGCAAGACGCAAGGTGTTCCTGACCTCATCCAAATCCAAAGGCTTTTCAATAATCCGGAAAACTTCACTGGAATTCACTGTATCCAGAAGTACTTCCCGATCCGCATATGCCGTCACCAGAATACGAACAACATATGGAAATTCGCGCTCTATTTGGCGCAGCAGGTCTCCACCATTTCGACCTGGCATACGGTAATCTGTGACGACTATGCCGATCTGCCTGTTTTTGTCCTGCAATATCTCAATCGCAGTATCGGCATCCGATGCCGTCAGTACTTCAAACCCTGCGCCGACAGAACGGACGAAGTACTTCCGCGCCATTTCTTCATCATCCACATACAAGATAGTGGCGACCGCATGCTCAAAATTGTCCATCGCTACACTCATCATGCGGCTCGCGGTAGATCAAAAACCATTTTCGTCCATTCGCCGACAGCACTCTCTGCGATCAATGTGCCGCCATGCTGTTTAATTACGCTATAACTTATGCTCAGTCCCAAGCCGAGGCCTTGCCCGATCTCACGGGTGGTAAAAAATGGCTCGAATACCCGCGCGAGATTTTCAGGCGGGATTCCCGGACCATTGTCCCGTACCGTGACACGGAGACGGTCGCCCTCCCACACTGCGGACAGTTGTATGGCGGGCTCGGTGCGATTTGCTGCGCGCATTGCCAAGGCTGCGTTACCGATCAAGTTGATCAATACGCCGATGATGGCCGCCTCGTCCCCACGTACCAGCGTGTCTGAAGGCATATCGCGTGTGATGGAGACGCCTTTGCTTTCGTGCCAGACAAGACGAATGGCGGAATCGACAACTTTCTCAAAAAGAAAAACGGTTCCGTCAGCCGATGTTTCGCTTGTTCGATAGGCGAAAGTCTTCAGGTCTGAAACGATATGTTGAACTCGCTGCATACCTTCCTTGGCATCTACCAGACATTCATTGAGTGATGCGCTGGTTCTGGCAACAGGATCTTCCAGTGCGATGTTCATAGCCATCAAGCAATAATTGACGGGATTATTGACTTCATGTAGCAGTCCTGCCGCGAGTGTGCCGATGGCTGCCATTTTTTCTTGTTGCAGCATTTGGCCTTTGATTTGGGCGAGATTTGTATTGGTTTCTTCCAGTTGATTATTTTTTTCAGCCACCTCTGTTTTGAGCCGAAATAACATGAAGCGGGTGCGTTCGTTGAAGTAGGTACAGATAGCACTAATAACAATGACAAACAGTAGGAACAATGAATTGATAACAAAAACGCCTCGCAATACAAAACTTTCCGGATGAAAAGAACATGCGGCAACATAAAGTAAGAAGGTGAGTAGGCTTAAAACAAGGTTATGCCAAAAATTGAACGGCAGTGCAATGCTGGACGCAAAAATAGCGAGGTATAGTCCAATACTGTACATGGATGTCGCCCCTTCCGTTACGGCGATCATCCATGTGATCATGATCTGGGGGAGCAGGAGCCAAACGAATGCCAACGCCTCAGTCCTGTCCTGTCCCCACTTTGTTCGCAAGATAAGAATAATGCCGTAGATTAGTAGTGAAACAATCACCCGTACGGCACCAAACAAATACTGCATATGCGGATAAAGCGCGTAATCCAAACCGACGCCAAGCAGAATTAGAACGATGGCGGCATATGCACAGGCTCGGCTAAATGCGAGACGAGATTCCCGAATCTCATTCTCATATCCTGAGTAGCGTTCTTTGCTCATGAATAATGATTCATCGGTCAGGTAATAGTCGCTTCCGCGAAAATATTCATTCCGGTAGCATCAACATAAATTTTCCGCGCAATCGATTGAACAGGGAGAAGGGGATCCATATTTGCTTCGTCTCGATAAATGAGATACCACTCCAGCAGATGCTCCATCACAAACTTCATTGGATTGCTCGAATGCACATTTGTGACCAGAAGCGTGCCTCCATGACAAGTACGCGCAGCAAAGTGAGCCGTAAGTCTGGAACAAACCTTATCGGACAGATAATCGAACAAACCGGCACAGTAGACTGCATCGAATTCTCGTGCGCTGTCCGAGGCAGGATCGTTGCGGCGTTTCAGCAGTTTATGCACAGAGTCATGCACGTAATTGATGGCGACAGGCTTCCCGATCTGTTCGATGATGGACGAAAGTTTTTCACGCGTCCATGCCAGTGTTTCTTCGCTGAAATCAACAAGCTCGAAAGACAGAAATTCGGGGTGTGAATAACTTTGCAAAAAACGTTGTATCTCGATGGCGGGGCCACAGCCGACGTTCAGGATACGGAATGTTTTTCCTGCCTGCTGTGCCGCGTCGGCCATGCGTTTCAAGAAATCTACCAGTATATCGATACGGTTGCGGTGGGCGAGTGCAAGGGCATTTTGCAAAAAGGCGGTGTTCACCATCTGAAAGTACGTGCTCGGCCCTTGGCGCGGGTCATCAAGCATCTGGTTGACCATCTGATAATCGCCCGCATACCCCAACGGTTTTGTATAGGTGCGGAACACAAAGGGCGCCCGAAGCAACAGAGGGTGCAGAGCAGCTTGCGCAAAGGAGCGGTGTGCGGACGCGAATTCATCATCGATCAGGTATGCCTCGCTGTTCAGCCCGTCAAGATAAAATTCCATCTTCTGCATTATCGGAACAAAAAGCTCATTAAAAACATCCGTCCGTAGCCGTCCATCCACCTTGGGAAGAGATTCGGAGAGATCCACTTGCTCAACCCAGCGCGAAACGTCGGACAGATAGGCGCGCATTTCATTCACTAAAATCTGGTAGTCGCGCCGAATTTGGAAACGCTTCGTCCAGTCCTGAACGAATGCCTGCGCTTCTGCCGCGACCGCCCCCGGGACTACCACCACATCGTTCAATTCACGCCATTCGTCTATGAGCGTCACTGAAACAATGGCGGTGAGGCCGGTGTTGACCAGGCTGATGACAACTGCTTTGCCGAGGTAAGCAATCTTGGCGCTGAATCGCACCGTGAGTCCGCCCAGGACTTCGCTGACCTGCACGATGGAATATGGATTGTAAACCTCCATCACGAGGGATTTTCTCTGGAGGTTGATGATTGTCCCCCGAACCGCCTCGCCTTCCGAGTTGCGGAAGCTAACCAATGGGTCAATTTGTGATTTTGTGTGCAAGGTAATGTTCAGGAAAGTCGGTACGGGCATTTATGCCGTCCGAGGATTGTTAGACTCGTGCGTTAAGCGATTACAATACCAGAAAGATTGCAGAACGAAAACAAAGTGCATTTTTCTCTCGTACTTCTGCCAATTGCACAACAGAATGCGGTGAACATCATTCTCTGTTAAATTATCGGCCTAATTACATAATGAGGTGGGTGTGCATTCGTTGCGCCTTCAATTGCTGCAAAAATGGACAATCAATTATCTGTTTATCAATACCCAACGTTGACTGTACTGATAGACGATAGTCGAAGCTTTCTTTCCAGTCTTGCATTCCAACTGAACCCGCAATTGGCATGCAAGGCTTTTCACGATACTGATGCTGCCATTAAGTGGCTACATCATACACATTGGCATTCCATTAAAAATGAGAATGAGCCGATCCGTGTTGGCTACGATAAATTGACGGAATCCTTTGAGCGGTGTTGTGCCTCAATTGATCTTGATCTAATTTACCGTATTGTGATGAATCGGCACCGTTTTGATATGCCGGCTGTGCTGGTGATTGATTATGCTATGCCGCAGATGAATGGTGTGGAGTTTTGTCTGGCAGTCCAGGACTTGCCTTGCAAAAAAATCCTGCTAACCGGACAGGCCGACGAAAAAATCGCCATTGACGCATTTAACCGCAAATTGATTGATCGCTTCATTAAAAAAAATGATCCCAATGCACTTAATCATCTAGAGGCCGAGATAGTCAAATTGCAAAAGGAGTTTTTTCGTAGCCAGACAAGCACATTAAAAGATCTTTTATCACGCCATTCTTACTCATTCCTAACCGATCCCACCTTGGGAGCACTCGTTAGTCAACTGTGTAGCTTCTACAGCTTTGAAGAATATTATTTATTCCCAAACCCGGCCGGCATACTTTTTTTTGATATCCAAGGCAAAAGTACCCTGATGGTGATAGAAACTAAGGCTAGTTTAATTTCGCAGCTTGAGATTGCGCAGGATCAAGGCGCTCCGCCCGAACTTCTCACTGCCTTACGCGAATTCCGTTTAGTGCCTTTCTTTTGCGATACTGGTGGAGTGTACCGGGAGGAGGTTGGGCATAACTGGTTATCGTATTGTTTGCCGCCGCAGATTTGCCGGGGACGGAAGGATTATTACTGGGCTCTGTTTGATTTGCCGCCCCATTATTTGCAAGGCCCCGTGTATTCTTATGCGGACTTTTTACGCGATCACGCAGCCGGTTTAACTGGGTATCCCCCAGGTTATTAGGCGGGCTATCGGGCCATTCAAAGTCTTTGTTCTATACGGGCTCGGTGATCTTAGAAAACTTGGTTTGCTGGACTATTCGAAAGGGCGAGAATCGCCACCAACCAAACAACATCTTGTTTATCTTTCCGCTGAAAGAAATGGAAGTTCCAGTGGAAAGGTTCAGTTTCACTTTCACTTAGTCTCAAACAGCTTCCTTCATCCTATAGAGCATGACGACGCTCACCCCGAATTTCTCGGTCACCTCTTTGATAGGCAAGACCGCAGCATCCATCAGCGGTTTTACCTGCTGAATTTCTTTTTCGGGAAGTTTCTTCTTGCACCCACCCTGCCGCGATCGGGCAACAGAAGCATTGAATCAAGTAGATGAACGGCTGGTAATGACCAAAATTAAAAGTGGAGGCAATCACAACATGGAGTCCTGCACCAAACGCAGACCCCGAATTACCTCGACGACCAGCTCAACTTCATAATCAGTGTGACGATTTTGTTGTCGTAATCGTAGAAACTTCATTGCGGAGAATGACGCGTAATGAGTCTCCTGGAAATATCTGCTCTTGATTGTTCTGGAAACGGTTGAGCTATTCGCCATGAAGGACTTTTGCTTCAATCATGTGGTCGCCGTATTTGAACCCCCATTGGAAACTGCCAAGATAGTTTGGTTTTTTGACTTTTAAAAATGCGTTCGCCCACGAATGCGATGGTTTCGCGGGTAATCAACTCTCGCACTACGTTTTCAGACACAGTAAGCACTGTGTTGTATTCAGATGCACCAACAGATGACTTGAAAGTCGCTACATTATTATTTTCGAGGCACTCCAGAGCGCCTTTGATCGAGTTTATGATGGACAGTAGGGTGGGAGCCTCAAGTGCAGCATACGCAGGAAGTACCTTAATATTGGGAAGTATAGAACCGGAGGCGAGCATCGCCAGCGCAATCGCCATCATCCCGATGAATTTAGCACTGGCGTGGTTTCCGATTACACTCGCGCTAACTGTCTTGCCATATGCCTGGCTAGCCAGCTTCTGCAAGTTCAGTGTCAGATCAAATTGAGGTTGCTACAAATTAAATCCTCACGCCGCAGCATAAATACAAACTCGTCACCTGCTGATACTTCCAGCCAGATGAACGGCAGATTAGGGTATGCGGCTTCGAGTGCGGGACGATTATGGCCGATCTCTACCACCAGCAATCCATTGGGATTGAGGTGGTCAGCCGCATGTTCCAGTATTTCGCGTGTGGCATTTAGCCCATCTGCGCCACTGCCCAATGCGAGTTGCGGCTCATGCCGATATTCTGGCGGTAGCGCGGCCATGGATGGCGCATCCACATAAGGCGGGTTACTGATGATGACGTCGTATTGTTTGCCCGTCAGATTGGAAAACAGATCTGACTTTATTATATTGATTCTGTCTTCCAAGCCATAGTCAGCAACATTGCGCTGTGCAACTTCCAATGCGGCTGGAGAAATATCGACAGCATCCACTACGGCATCAGGGAATGCGTGAGCAGCCAAAATGGCGAGGCAGCCGCTGCCAGTGCATAAATCCAACACGCCAGTCACGATCTTTGTCTCGGCTATCCAGGGCGCAAATTGCTCCCGTATCAGTTCAGCGATAAATGAGCGTGGCACGATGACGCGCTCGTCCACATAGAAGCGGAAGTCCCCTAACCAAGCTTCATGCGTCAGGTAGGCGACAGGAATTCGTTTGTCTACGCGCTGCTTGAGCAATGCGAGCAATGCATTTTTTTCTTCAGCAATTAGTCGCGCGTCGAGAAAAGGATTCAACGTGTCCAGTGGCAGATGCAGGGTGTGCAGAATAAGATAGGCTGCTTCATCATATGCGCTGGCCGAGCCATGTCCGAAACTGAGCTTTGCTTCGTTGAATGCACTTACCGTAAAGCGCAGCCAGTCACGCACGGTGTGAAGTTCGTTGGTGCAATCGAAATGGTGCAACACACTCATATTTTATTAACCAGCAGATTGACCAGTGTGCGGTAGTAGATTTCGGACAATACATCCAAGTCGGTCACGGATACGCATTCATTGAGTTTATGTATCGTTGCGTTGAGCGGACCGAACTCAATCACTTGCGGACAGATATCGGCTATGAAGCGTCCGTCCGATGTGCCGCCACTGGTGGAAAGTTCGGTTTCGATACCAGTTACCTCCTTGATAGCAGCGCTCACTGCATCTACCAGGTCGCCGCGTGGTGTGAGGTAGGGCTTGCCGGACAGTGACCAGGTCAACTCATAATTCAGCCCGTGCTGATCGAGAATGGCGTGGGTCTTGGTTTTCAGTTCGTCCACTGTGCTTGCTGTTGAAAAACGAAAATTGAATTCGATTTCCACTGTGCCCGGAATAACATTGGTTGCCCCGGTGCCGCTGTGTATGTTGGAAATCTGCCAAGTTGTAGCCGGGAAGTAATTGTTTCCATTATCCCAAACCATTGCGGCCAGATCGGCGATGGCCGGAGCGGCAAGATGGATAGGGTTTTTGGCCAAGTGCGGGTAAGCGATGTGGCCTTGCACCCCTTTTACGGTAAGTTTGCCTGAAAGCGAACCACGTCGACCATTTTTGATGGTGTCGCCGATTTTGGCAGATGAGGTGGGTTCGCCCACGATACAGTAATCCATTTTTTCACCGCGCATTTGCAGCATTTCTACCACGCGAACGGTACCATTCACGGCTATGCCTTCTTCATCAGAAGTCAGCAACAAAGCAATTGAACCGGCATGACCGGGGTGCGCGGCCACAAATTGTTCGATGGAGGTAACGAAGGCAGCCAGTGAACCTTTCATGTCAGCAGCTCCGCGCCCATATAACATTCCATCGCGAATGGTTGGAGTGAATGGGTTGCTGTGCCACTGGTCCAATGGGCCGGTCGGCACGACATCGGTGTGGCCGGCAAAACATACCACGGGGCCGTTGCTACCGCGCCGCGCCCACAGATTGTCCACATTGTCGTAGCGTAACGCTTCCAGCTTGAATCCAAGTGGCTCGAGGCGCGCGCCGATGAGAGCCAGACAGCCTTCATCCAACGGTGTGAGTGAACGGCAGGCGATAAGTTGTTTGGCAAGTTCCAGGGTGGTGGACATATATAGATTAAGACTTAAAGTTGAAAATTTTTTCGTAGCTGACATCGTCGAAGCCGATATGCAGCAGCTTGCCATCCTGTTCCAATAGCGGGCGTTTAATGACGCTGGTTTTTTCCAGCAGCAGTGGTAATGCGCTGGTGTTATCCTTAATAATTTGTTTTTGTTCTGCCGACAAACCGCGCCAAGTCAGACCCTTACGGTTGATTAGACTTTCCCAGCCTATTTGTTGCAGCCAGCACTGCGCCAGTTCCGGTTCAAGACCCTGTTTTTTGAAATCGTGAAACTGATACGCGGCACAATGCTGCTCCAGCCAAGTGCGTGCTTTCTTGACAGTGTTACAATTTGCAATGCCATACAATTTCATCTTGCTGAATCCATTAATATATTTAAATCTTTTTATTTCGATCAGTATGACATTGCCGAAGTCGCCTGCAATCTGATGGGGTGTGCTATGAGTAATAGATTAAGGATGATAAATTGCTGGCCGAGTCGGCGTTGCGCAAAGCATCTTCCTTGGTGATCTCACCATTTTTGTATAGCTTGTACAACGCCTGTTCGAAGGTCTGTGAACCGGGCGATACACTTTGATCGATAGCATCCCGAATTTTGTCGATCTCATCATTTTTAATCAGCTCTGAGATAAGTGTTGTGTTAAGTAAAACTTCGACAGCAGGAACCAACGTGCCATGCACGTTTGGAACCAAACGTTGAGAAATCACTGCCCGCAAGCTCATTGCCATGTCGGCGAGTACTGCCCGACGAGTATCTTGTGGAAAGAGATTTACGATGCGGTTCAGTGCATGGTAGCTATTATTGGCGTGCAGCGTGGACAGGCACAAATGGCCGCTCTGGGCAAAGACCAGCGCATGCTTGAAGGTTTCACGGTCGCGGATTTCACCAATCATTAGAACATCAGGTGCTTCGCGCATGGCGCTTTCCAGGGCATTGCCATAGGAAAGAGTGTCGGTACCGATCTCACGCTGATTAACAATGGATTTATTATATTTAAACAGATATTCGACGGGGTCTTCAATAGTCAGGATATGGCCGGAGGCAGTGCTATTGCGATGCTCAATCATCGCTGCCATTGTGGTGGATTTTCCCGATCCAGTTGCACCAGCAACCAATACCAGGCCACGCTTTTCCATAATGAGCTGATTCAATACCGGTGGTAGATTCAGTTCCTCGACGTTGAGAATGCTGAACCGTATGTAGCGAATGACAATAGAAATGCAGCCTCGTTGGCGGAAAATATTGACCCGATAATTTCCGGCATCCAAGACACGATAGGAAAAATTCATTTCCATGCTGGACTCGAAGGTCGCGATTTGCTCCGGTGTCATTATTTCATAGGCAATGCGCTCAATAGTTTCGCTATCAAGTTTTTCTGCGTTCACTGGCATAACCACGCCATTGATCTTGATGTTGATTGGTGCACCCGCGGAGAAGAAAAGATCAGAAGCCTGTTTGTCGGCAGCCAACTGTAAAAAAGGTGTAATGATCATAATCTTTTCCCCGGGTTAAATCTGGCTTTAAATTCCGCGTAGTAGCTCATTAATACCGACTTTTGCCCGGGTTTTGGCATCCACCTTTTTTACGATCACGGCACAATACAGGCTGTAGCTGCCATCCTTGGAGGGCAAATTGCCGGACACTACCACCGAGCCTGCCGGTACGCGACCATAATGTACTTCACCAGTTTCGCGATCGAAAATCTTGGTGCTTTGCCCGATGTACACACCCATAGAAATCACTGCGCCCTCTTCCACAATCGCGCCTTCGACAATTTCCGAGCGCGCACCGATGAAGCAGTTGTCCTCGATAATGGTCGGGTTGGCCTGCACCGGTTCCAGCACACCGCCGATGCCAACCCCGCCACTCAAGTGAACGTTCTTGCCAATCTGCGCGCAAGAACCGACCGTCGCCCAAGTATCCACCATAGTACCTTCATCCACATAAGCGCCAATGTTGACGTAAGAGGGCATCAAGACCACGTTCTTGGCTATGAATGAACCCTTACGCGCCGCAGCTGGCGGCACTACGCGGAAGCCGCCCTCTCGAAAGTCGCGCGAGTTGTAATCGGCGAACTTGGACGGAACCTTGTCGTAATAATTGGTAAAGCCGCCCTTGATGAAAGCATTGTCTTCCATACGGAAAGACAATAGCACTGCTTTCTTCAGCCATTGATGGGTTACCCACTGACCATTTATTTTTTCCGCCACTCGCAGAGTGCCGTGGTCGAGGTGCCCGATAACGGTGTCCACCGCATCTTTCAGTTTTGCGTCTACGTTGCGTGGTGTAATCTCGGCACGGCGTTCAAAGGCGGGTTCGATGATCTGTTGCAGTTGTTCCATGATATTCCTAGTTAAGTTTGCGGGTAAATTCGGCGATGCGATGCGCGGCTTCCAAAGTTTCGCTCAGCTCTGCTACCAAGGCGATGCGGATAAAATTTTCGCCTGGATTTACGCCATGTGCATCGCGCGCCAGAAAACTGCCGGGCAGCACTGTGACATTATAGTCTCGATGCAGATATTGCGCGAAGCTGGTGTCAACTATGGGCACGCGCAACCACAGGTAAAAACTGGCATCCGGCAGCACCACCGGCAGCACGGGTTTCAGGATGCCGATAACCTGTGAGAATTTCTCCGCATACAGGCGGCGGTTTTCGGCGACATGTTCTTCATCCTGCCAGGCGACGGCACTGGCGGCTTGCACTGCCGGGTTCATGGCGCAGCCGTGGTAAGTGCGATACAGCGTGAACTTCTCTATCACTTTTGCATCACCCGCCACAAAGCCGGAACGCATGCCGGGTACGTTTGAGCGCTTGGACAGGCTGAAAAAAGACACCAGATTGCGGTAATCGCTGCGTCCCAGTTGCTGCGCTGCTTGTAGCGCACCGAGTGGCGGCGTATCGAAATAGATTTCAGAATAGCATTCGTCGGCAGCGATGATAAAGCCGTAACGGTCGGCCAGATCGAATAGTGTCTTCCATTCTGCAAGTTCAATTACATGCCCGGTCGGGTTTCCAGGCGAGCACACATAAATCAGCTGCGTGCGCTGCCAAACATCCTGCGGCAATTGATCAAAATTCAACGCGTAGTTATCTTCCGGCAGGGTATTGAGGAAATAGGGCGTGGCACCAGCCAGCAGGGCTGCGCCTTCATATATCTGATAGAACGGATTAGGACAAATCACGGTGGGGTTGTCGCACGTACGGTCAATCACTGCTTGGGCGAAAGCAAATAGCGCTTCACGACTGCCGTTCACCGGCAGGACTTGTGATTTTGCATCCAGCGCAGGGATATCGTAACGTTGCGCAAGCCAGCTGGCAATGCTGCCACGCAGCGCGGCACTACCTGCGGTTGTGGGATAATTCGAAAGTCCCGCCAGATTGGCACTTAATGCGTCACTAATGAATCGCGGAGTGGCATGTTTGGGTTCCCCGATGTGCAGGCTGATAGGCCGGCAGGCTGGGTTGGGTGTAACTGAGCTAAATAAATTGGCGAGTTTCTGGAACGGGTAGGGCTGTAGACGATCAAGATCAGGATTCATAATTTTTTGTTTAAGCTGAATAGACACAATTATAAAGGCGTAGCGAGTGGCATCAAAACAAAAAATTTTGTCGGTGATAGGCCTGTTAAGTGGTGCGCTGGTGTGGGGACTGATGTGGTATCCCTATCGTGCACTACACAACATGGGGGTAGGCGGCGAATTGTCTACGCTACTCAGCTATTCTATGGCAATGATATTAGGCCTGCTGTTCTTGGGACCGATATGGCGCGAGTTACGAGTTGCCGGATGGCTGAGTATTGTGTTGATGGCGAGTGCGGGCTGGACCAATTTAGGCTATGTGCTGGCTACGTTGGATGGCGAAGTAATGCGCGTGCTGCTGCTGTTCTATCTCGCGCCATTGTGGACGGTGCTCTTTTCGCGCTGGCTGCTCAGTGAAAAATTAAATTATTACGGCTACGCCATTATCGCGCTGTCATTGGGTGGTGCGTTCGTTATGCTGTGGGATATACAGCATGGTTTGCCGCTGCCGCAAAACCGGGCGGAATGGATAGGTCTCTCAGCGGGGATTAGTTTTGCTTTGATGAATGTAATGGTGCGTCGCATGCAGCACCTGAGCGTGAATTTCAAAGTGGCCAGCATATGGTTTGGCACAATGCTGTTCACTTCCGTGTTGCTGTTGTACCAAGGCAAGGTCATAGCGCAATTGCAGAGCATCACACCGGATGCGTGGTGGCTGCTGTGGCTGATTGGATTGGTATTATGCGCTATTAGTTTTGCCGTGCAATACGGACTGACTTATTTGCCCGCCAACCAGGCTATTACTCTGTTTCTATCTGAGCTGGTATTTGCTGCTGTATCCTCGTATTTATTGGCTGATGAGGAAATGGGACTGCGGGAAGTTATCGGTGCAGTGCTGATTGTTTCGGCCAGCTTGCTGTCTGGAAAATGCACACCACACCACGGAAAATGATTTTTTGGGGGGGATAATTGAATAAGGCAAAATTTATTACCTTTGAAGGGGTAGACGGGGCAGGTAAGAGTACCCATCTGGCCTGGTTTGCCGAGGCCTTGCGCAAACGCGGCAAGGAGGTGCTTGTAACGCGTGAACCGGGTGGTACACCCTTGGGTGAATGTCTGCGTGACATTCTGCTAAACCAACCCATGCATGCAGAAACGGAGGCTCTGTTAATGTTCGCCGCTCGATTTGAACATATCGAACAGGTTATCAAGCCAGCTTTGCAACGGGGAGCCTGGGTAGTGTCCGACCGTTTTAGCGATGCCAGTTTTGCCTATCAGGGTGGGGGCAGGGGGGTGAAGGTGGCGAAGCTGGAACAATTGGAATGCTGGGTACATGAAAATTTTCAGCCGGATTTGACATTGTTGTTTGACCTTCCGATTGAGGTGGCACGCCAACGACTATCTAAGAATATAACTCTGGATCGCTTCGAACAAGAAAAAGACAGCTTTTTCGAGAAGGTGCGGCAAGCTTACCTGGAACGACGTAAGAAACATCCAGATCGCTTCGTTTTGATTGATGCTGCCCAAACGCCAGAGCAAGTTAAAGCAAATTTAGAGAAAGCAATCCTATTGATTTGAATTAATGAATAATTGCAAATTAACTATAGCTTTATCAGTTTGTTTTTGAATAATCCCATAGGCGCCTTGTCTTCGCAATTACCTCGTCGTGACACAGGTTCCCGCCAACGCAAATTAGGTAACCATTTTACCAGCATAGGCCCTAGCTTTCTGCCTAGGCATAGCGCCGTTGGCGCAGATTGATAGCTATGAGACCGGAATTAAGAAAAAAAGTGGAATACGTCTTAACTGCTTGAGGAGAGCAGAGCCACGATCCCACCATGCTTGTTCTTGGTGGCAAGAGTCAATGGCGTAGTGCCATCCCGATACTCGGCGTTGCGGTTCGCACCCTTGACGAGCAGCAGTTGGACCATTTCAGTATGACCGTTAGCAGCGGCCTTATGCAGCGGTGACCATCCATCGTTGGTGGCGAGATTGACATTGGCTCCACCGTCAATCAGATGTCTGGCAGCAATCAAGTGGCCGCGTATAGAGGCTTGCAATAGTGGTGTCCAGCCATGGTTGCTGAGTGCGTTTGTATTGGCCCCTTTTTTGATGAGCAGTTTCACCACGTTGTCGTAGCCATTGAATGCGGCCCAGTGAAGTGATTCATAGCCTCCTGTGTCCTTGGCATTGATGTCGGCAAAGTTACGGATGAGCAAGAGTGCAATTTCTTCATTGCCATGGAAGGATGACACCATCAGCGGTGTCCAGCCGCGCGCGTCGCGCGTATCAACGTTCATGCCGCCGCTCAGGAACAGCGCGACGGCATTTAGGTTGCCTTTTTCGGCTGATTGCAGGAATACCTTGGGAGAAAAGTCATAGCCTTGCTGCACAATGGCGGTTTCTTTTGAGAGTTTCTCGTGGCCCCATGGATTGGATGCAGCTGTAGGTTGATGTTCTTGGCTGCGTAATTTGGCGTTAAAACTGCTCAGTACAAACAGCTCGGAGGCAACCTCAAGGGGGAATCCCTGGCGGTCACCGCGGCTATCAATCAGCAGATCTGTGAGGTAGTCGTCAATTTCCGGTGAATACCATAACTCGACAATACGATTTAACACTCGTAGATACTGTTGTTCCAAGTTTTTCGGGTAGATATCTTTCCTACCGTTCAGCATGTGTAACAGTGTTTCGTCCATTGAAATTTGGCCTGTGTTTGTCAAGATAAATTGCAGATTAACCTCTAACAGATTACTGAAAAACGCTTGTGTATTTTCCTTTACGGCAATTGCAGTCTGAGGCGCATAATAATCGCTCTGGCGCAATCGAGGGACGCCCAGTTTCTGAATACATATCAGAAAAAAGCGCGTCCATTTGATCGAGTTGATCGAGCGCGATATCGACTATTGTGCGGATTGCACGCAGAAGATCAATTATCGGCACGTGTTGATAAAACTGAATGAAATTGACTGCCAACACCACGCCCATTAGCACACCCGAAGCAACAGCCTGACGCGTCTGTTCCAAGGCTATCTCGGGTTTAGTCGCGAATAGAATGTTCTCTGGAACACCCGCTGCCTTACGACGCTCCGCATCGCCCGCCCAGTCTTTGGGAAGGTAGAGTTGATACGCGATGGGAATGCTGCCCTGAACGCCTAATAGCGATTGAACTCCTTGACTGTGTCCATCATGCCACTTCTCAGTAGCTATAGGCTGGCAATCATATCGCTTTTTATGACACAGTAAGATTAATAGGCGATCTGGATTTATATTTCAAGGGCGCCTCTAAAAATTCAAGTTTCTAAACAAGACAAGGCACGAGTAAAAAATTGGAGCGCGGCATATAGTTGATATGTAAGCGATAATTTTTTTCGAGTAACGCCGTATTGTGACGAAAATTGGATTTTTAGAGGCGCCCTCAATACGGTAGGTAATAGAGTAGATATGATTTAAGCGAAATCAGCAGAGTTCAGCGACCTTTGCCATTTCTCAGCTCTCTTGCGATAATCTAATAGTAACGGTGTGACTTGCCGCGTATTCAGAAAATTAATCTACCGCATTATTTCCTATATGAGTGAACTACAAATTAGCTTGCTCGGCGTTTGCATCGCCGTGGTACTGACGATATATATTTATAATTGGTGGCAGCAACGCCAATATCGGCGCAAGTTCGGTGCGGCGTTCAAGCAAAGGCATGAGGATGCATTGTATCGCCCAGCTGTAGAATTGCCGACGGATGATTCGCTGGTCGAGAAGATGGAGCAGGCTGTGCCCATTAGTATATTGCCCAATGAGTCGCAACACGGGCACATGGTAGATGCTATGTGTGCGTTGCTGGATAAGGAAACCGATTACATTGCAGTAATTTCGCCTAAAAGCCCGGTGGGTGCAGATGCGCTAACATTATTGTGGCAACAGCGCTTTGATTTTGGTAAAAGCGTTCATGTGTGCGGTTTGGGTGCGGCGCGCGGCGGATGGGAGAAAGTGATTGCGGATAGCCCATTGGCCTACACCTCGTTTAAGCTGGCATTACAATTAGTTAATCGCTCCGGTGCGGTGAGTGAAGCTAAATTGATGGACTTTCGCGAACTGGCGCGAAAGATTGCAGCACAATTGCATGCCGGTGTGGTATTACCGGATGTGGCAGAAACTGCCGTGCGCGCGGTAGAGTTGGATAAATTTTGCGCAGGTGTAGATCAGATGATCGGCCTTAATATTTTGCCCAGCGATAAACAGATATTGACTGGTAACAATATCGCGCGCGTGGCTGAGCAGCACGGTTTACGTTTGCAAGCGGACGGTGCGTTCCACTTAATTGATACGCACGGACATACTTTATTCAGCCTGTGTAATGAAGACAACACCCCATTTCAACACCATACTTTGGACCAATTGCATGTAGACGGCCTGACTTTGTTGCTGGATGTGCCACGTGTGGAGCAGCCCTCACTAGGTTTTGACCAAATGGTGGTTTTGGCACGACAATTGGCTAGCGAACTGCGTGCAACCATAGTGGACGCGCACCATGTGGCATTAAGCGAGGGTAGCATTACGCTAATCCGTGAGCGGATTGCTGCTGTTGAGGCTGAAATGCGAGCAAGCCACATTATTGCTGGGAGCGCCCAGGCGCGCAGACTGTTTTCCTAGATTTTTTTTCAGATTAGGTTCAATTGATGAGTGAATCGGTATCGCAGCGTATTGCGCATTTGCGTGAGGAAATCGAGCGACATAATTACCAATATCATGCGTTGGATGCTCCTCTGATTACCGACGCGGAATTCGATGCAATGTTCCGTGAACTGCAAACTCTCGAAATGCAATATCCCTCACTCGCTACGCCGGACTCGCCTACCAAGCGAGTTGGTGCTGCGCCGCTGCTATCCTTTGCCAAAGTAGTGCATCGCTCGCCGATGCTTTCGCTTAACAACGCCTTCAATGAAGAAGAAGTACGGGCATTTGATGTTCGTACCCGCGAGTCATTGGGCGTGGCCGAAGTAGAGTATTCAGTAGAACCTAAATTTGATGGTCTGGCCGTTACGCTCACCTATCGCGATGGGATATTTGTGCAGGGCGCGACGCGCGGCGATGGCGAGGTTGGCGAAGATGTGACGCAAAACCTGCGCACCGTAAAGAATATTCCATTGCGATTGGATTCAGGGCGATTAGCAAAGCCCATTCCATTTATAGAGATACGCGGCGAAGTGCTGATGTTCAAGGTTGATTTTATCGCGCTGAATCGCCAGCAAGCAGACAAGGGCGACAAACTGTTCGCCAATCCACGCAATGCTGCGGCTGGTTCGTTGCGCCAACTCAATTCGCGGATTACATCCAGTCGTCACCTGAGTTTTTTAGCCTATGGAGCAGGCGCGGTCGAAGGATTCATATTGCCTGACACGCATGCCGAGCAGTTGGAGTGTTTGCAAAAATTGTCTGTGCCGGTGCCACAGGAACGTCGAGTAGTGCACGGACTTGACGGATTACTTACCTATTATCGCGAAATTGGTGAACTGCGCAACAAGCTACCCTACGAAATTGACGGCGTAGTATACAAAGTCAATAACATCTCGCAACAAAGCAAACTGGGCTATGTGTCACGGGCACCGCGCTTTGCTCTTGCGCACAAATTTCCGGCAGAAGAAGCTTTGACCACTGTGCTGGACATTGAAGTGCAGGTGGGCCGCACTGGTGCATTGACTCCAGTAGCGCGCCTGGCACCAGTATTTGTCGGTGGGGTAACGGTGACCAATGCCACGTTGCACAACGAAGAAGAATTGCGTCGCAAGGATATCCGCGTCGGCGATACTGTAAGCGTCCGGCGTGCCGGCGATGTCATTCCTGAAGTGGCCCGTGTCCTACTTGAGCGGCGTCCTGTAGATGCGCGTGAATTCAACATGCCGCGGACCTGTCCAGTATGTGGCACACACGTTTCCAAACAGCCGGACGAGGCAATATGGCGCTGTAGTGGCGGGCTGTTTTGCCCGGCGCAACGCAAGCAGGCGCTGCTGCATTTCGCCAGCCGTCGTGCCCTGGATATTGAGGGACTTGGCGAGAAGCTGGTTGACCAACTGGTGGAACAGCAACTGGTGCATACGCCTGCAGATTTATATAAACTGAATTTGCGGGCACTGGCCCAACTGGAGCGTATGGGTGAGAAGTCCGCCCAAAATTTGCTGGATGCAATAGAACACAGCAAGCAAACAACACTCGCGCGTTTCATCTATGCGCTTGGCATCCGTAATGTAGGCGAGGCGACGGCGAAAGAACTGGCGCGTCATTTTGCAACGCTGGATAATTTCATGACAGCCGACGAAACACGCCTGCAACTTGTACCGGATATCGGGCCTGTTGTTGCGCAAAGCATTTCAACGTTTTTTGCCGAGCCGCATAACCTTCAGGTGATCGCCCAATTACGCGCTGCTGGCGTGCAGTGGCCGGAGCAAGCCGAAAAGGCAGTGCAGATATTGCCTTTGAACGCTAAAATATTTGTATTAACCGGTACCCTTGCCAGCATGAGTCGCGACGAGGCTAAATCCAGGCTGGAAAAACTCGGCGCGCGCGTGACTGGCAGCGTGTCGCAGAAAACTGATTATGTGGTAGCTGGCGCCGAGGCGGGTACCAAGCTCAGCAAAGCACGGGAACTAAATGTTACTGTGCTGGATGAACAACAATTTTTGCATTTATTAAATAAAATCGAAATGTCATCAGCCACTGGCTAAATCGTAATTGTTTTTTTGAAAATCTTTAACCGGAAAGTTATGGGGAAATATTATGACTAAAATTACTAAAGCTGTATTTCCGGTAGCTGGATTGGGCAGCCGTTTCCTGCCCGCCACCAAGGCCAGTCCCAAGGAAATGATGCCGGTGGTCGACAAGCCGTTAATCCAGTATGCGGTGGAAGAGGCGGTGGCAGCTGGTATTACTGACATGGTGTTCATCACTGGTCGCAACAAACGCGCTATTGAGGACCATTTCGACACGGCTTATGAGATTGAAGCTGAACTTTTCGCGCGCGGCAAAAGCGAGCTGTTACGTGCAGTTCAGGAAGTAATCCCCAGGCATGTGAATTGCATTTACATCCGCCAGTCAGAAACGCTTGGGCTCGGTCATGCAGTTCTGTGCGCGCAGCCGGTGGTGCACAACGAACCGTTTGCGGTGATTTTGGCTGATGACTTGATCGCCGGGGACATATCCATCATTAAACAGATGGCAGACGTGTACCAGCGCTATCAATGTTCCGTGCTCGGCGTGGAGGACGTGCCCCGTTCACAGACGGGTCACTATGGCATAGTCAGCAGTAGCAATCTGGAACAGAATGTGGAGCAGGTACATGCTATCGTTGAAAAGCCCAGCCCGTCAGATGCGCCTTCCACTCTGGCGGTGGTGGGGCGCTATGTGTTGACGCCGCGTATTTTTCATCACCTGGCGAAGTTACAGGCGGGTGCGGGCGGTGAAATTCAGCTGACCGATGGCATTTCAGCGCTGATAAAGGAAGAAAAAGTGCTGGCATATCGGTTTAACGGTATTCGTTACGATTGCGGCTCCAAGCTGGGCTATCTTAAGGCAACTGTGGCATTCGGCCTTAAGCATCCTGAATTGGGTGAAGAGTTTGCCGCTTACCTGGCAACGATCAAATAATGCTCTCTAATCAGCAGGCGAGCGATATCCTGAATCAAGCCGAGTTGATTATTTCAGCTGAAGAAGTGCAGGCGGCCGTAATGAGCGTCGCGCGGGAAGTAAATGCTGTATTGGCCGGCGTACATCCACTATTGCTATCCGTGATGGGTGGAGCGGTGGTGTTTACCGGGCAGTTGCTGCCGCTGCTTACTTTTCCGCTCGATTTTGATTATGTGCATGTATCGCGCTATGGTAGTAACCAGCAGGGCGGAACCTTGCACTGGAAAGTCGAACCGCGCGAAAATGTAACTGGCCGCGTGGTGTTGGTATTGGATGACATTCTCGACGAGGGCGAAACGCTGGCCGCGGTTAAGCAGCGTGTGCTGGATTTGGGTGCCGCCAAGTTTTACAGTGCGGTTTTTGCTGACAAACGGATTGGAAAGGCTAAGCCGATACGTGCCGATTTTGTCGGGGTAGAATTGCCTGACCGCTTTGTATTCGGTTTCGGTATGGATATACATGGCGCGTGGCGTAATCTACCTGCGATTTACGCAACGAGGGAAAAATAGAACAAAATATATTAAAGTATTACATTCAATTTTAAAGATTAGATATTGATTTAATTTATTATGTATTAAGTACTTTAATCGCATTCCCTGAATTACTGAATTTCCGGAGATGCGGGAATAATGATTAGTAGATTTTCCAAAAGGTAATAACAAATGTTAGCGATTATTGGTGGCACGGGGCTGACGCAACTGACCAATCTGGAAATATCGCATCGACAGGTGATGCGAACGCCATATGGTGAGCCTTCAGGAGCGATTACCTTTGGCCGCTTGCGCCAGCATGAGGTGATGTTTATTGCTCGTCATGGCTACGGCCATACGATCCCGCCGCATGAGGTGAATTATCGTGCCAATCTTTGGGCGTTAAAAGAACAAGGAGCGCAACGCATCATTTCTGTCGCGGCAGTTGGCGGTATCCGTGCTGACCTGTCGCCCGGTGTTATTGTGCTGCCAGATCAGATTATTGATTATACCTATGGGCGCGAGTTCACCTATTTTGATGGGCGCGATTGCTCGGTAACGCATATTGATTTTACCCAGCCTTATAGTCAGGAACTACGCCAACAAATTCTGGATGCTGGCAGATGTGCCGACATCCCTTGCCTGGATGGCGGAGTATATGCCGCTACTCAGGGGCCGCGCCTGGATACAGCAGCGGAAATCAACCGCCTGGAGCGTGACGGCGCCGATATGGTGGGTATGACTGGTATGCCTGAAGCCGCCCTGGCCAAAGAGCTCGGCTTGAAATACGCCGCTATCGCGGTGGTGGTGAATCATGCTGCCGGGCGCGGTAGCAGCCGCGATGGCGTGCATTTGGAAACCATCAGTGCAGTGGCACAACCTGCCATGGCGCGCGTGCGCAACATCCTCGAATGCGTGGTGGATTCTGATGTCGACTAGGGAAGTATTGCGTATGGGCGATGCGCGCCTGTTGCGTTGCGCGGAAGAAGTAATTGATTTCGATACACCGGAACTGCACGCCTTGCTGGTCGACATGCGCGACACCATGCAGGCGCTAGACGGCGCGGGACTGGCAGCGCCTCAAATAGGCGTAAATTTGCGTGTAGTGATCTTCGGTGTGCAGTTCAATCCACGCTATCCCGATGCCGAAATCGTGCCAGAAACGGTATTGATCAACCCCATTATCACTCCTCTAACAAAATCAGGTAATCCATTAAGTGTAGTAGAACCGCATGTGGGATTGACATTGAATCCAGATATGGTGGAAGGATGGGAAGGCTGCTTGAGCGTGCCGGGACTGCGCGGGCTGGTACCACGTTTTCAATCCATCCATTACCAGGGACGCGATGAATGTGGCGTATTGATAGACCGCACGGTAAACGGTTTTCATGCTCGCGTGGTGCAGCATGAGTGCGATCATCTGGACGGGATTCTGTATCCCATGCGTATCCGAGACCTAAGCCAATTTGGCTTTACCGATGTGCTATATCCTGATCAACATTTGGTGGACGAGTAAGGAGAGGGGAGGATGTAGAATTGCACAGCATGGGTTTTGAGCTACGCGAGAATTGGGTACATTAAGTGGTTTTAGATAAATCAAGTCATCTTCGCTGGCTGTACCCAGCAGTCGAATTCTTCTTCCGTAACATAGCCTAGAGCTAATGCCGTCTGTTTTAGCGTGCCGCCATCCCGGTGTGCTTGTTTAGCGATTTCGGCGGCCCGATCGTAGCCGATATGCGGGGTCAAGGCGGTCACCAGCATCAGCGATCGTTCCATAAGTTCTGCAATACGCTCGCGGTTGGCCTGGATGCCGTACACGCAGTGTGTCTCGAAGCTTGCCATTCCGTCAGCAAGCAAGCGCACACTTTGTTGGAAATTGTGAACGATGAGCGGCTTGAAAACATTGAGTTCAAAATTTCCAGAAGCGCCACCTATATTGATTGCAACGTCATTGCCAAAGACTTGGCAACATAGCATGGTGAGTGCTTCGCACTGTGTGGGATTAACTTTGCCCGGCATGATCGAGCTTCCCGGTTCATTCTCTGGAATACTGATTTCCCCAAGACCAGAGCGTGGTCCCGAAGCCATCCAGCGGATGTCGTTGGCAATTTTCATAAGAGCGGCAGCGAGTGTTTTGAGCATGCCATGTGCAGCCACTAGAGCGTCATGTGCGGCCAGAGCCGCAAACTTGTTGGCAGCGCTTTTGAATGGCAAGCTGGTGCTGCGAGCAAGTTCCGCAGCAACGCGCTCCCCGAATTCGACATGTGTGTTAAGTCCGGTACCAACTGCAGTACCACCGACTGCAAGTTCGCAAAGCGAGGGCAGGGTAGCTTTAATCATGGATTCTGCATAATCCAACTGCGCCACGTAAGCAGAAAATTCCTGCCCAAGCGTTAGCGGAGTAGCATCTTGCAAGTGCGTGCGCCCAATCTTGACGATGCCGTCAAAGTTGCGGGATTTTTCCTCCAATGTCGAGCGCAGTTTGCGTAGGGCAGGAAGCAGGGATTGAATGATGCTGAGGCTGGCTGCGACGTGCATTGCAGTGGGGAAAATGTCATTAGATGATTGACCGAGATTCACATCATCATTGGGATGTACCAGCCGGTCTTTGCCCCATTTTCCGCCGAGCAGTTCAGAAGCACGGTTAGCGAGTACCTCGTTCAGGTTCATATTGGTCTGGGTACCCGAACCCGTCTGCCAAACAGAAAGTGGAAACTCTTGCGTATGCTGGCCAGCCAGTATTTCATCCGCCGCCCGCACAATAGCATCCGCCTTGGCAGCGCTCAGCAGATTTAAATCGCGATTGACCAGCGCGCAAGCGCGTTTGACCATAGCGAGTGCAAGAATGAGTTCCTCCGGCATGCGCTCGGAGGAAATATGGAAATGTTCAAGCGAACGTTGCGTTTGCGCGCCCCACAACCGGTCTGCTGCAACCTCTATGGGACCGAATGTGTCGTGCTCTATTCTGGTTTGAGTCATGCAATACTGCTTTTATTTGGTAACAATATAAGCCTGCTGAATGCCAAAGCCGCCGCCAGAAAAGTCTTTCTCGATATCATAAAAAATGCGGTTGATCGGATTGAAGCCCGGGTATGCTGCCGGGTCTGTTACTAACTCTCTCAAAAATCTAGATCCCAGGTAATAAATTGATGAAAAATCATTTACTGTAAACGTCAAACCCTTTTGCGTGAGGAAGTCCTCTAATACAGCTTTTTTAAAGAATCGATTTGAGTCATGCTCGATTAATGGTGGCATATCCTTAAGTTGCCTCATTGCATTGAGCAATGTAAATGGCTCCAAAAAAGGCTCAGAAAAAATCACCTTGCCGCCTGGCTTAACAACCCGCAGACATTCATTGATAGCAATTTGTTGCTCTTCCCAAGTAGACATAAGGGTAACCACTCGTGTGGCATAAGCTACATCAAAAGTATCATCAGGAAATTGCAGGGAATTAATGTCACCTACTTCAAATTTTATAATATCGCCTACCCACTGAGCTTTTTTCAGCATATTGGCCTGTTTAATCATGTTTTCAGCAAAATCAACACCTGTAATCGAACCGACATCTTTGTGCCGTTCCAATTGCTGGAACGCGGAATATCCATTAGCGCAACCCACATCAAGAACATGATCCCCACTTGAAATGTGCTCTCCTACGGCATCGATTTCAAGTTCAATCATAAAGTTATCGCTCCAAGATGCCAGATGTGAGCCTTTATGGGTTTTAGCCTGATTTTCCCAATAGTCTTTAGCAACATCCTTTTCAATCTTTTCCACTCTTTCTCCTTATAGGCTAAGTACACTAAGTACTATTGCCTGCTTAATAATTAATGTTGCATTTCGCACGAAATTTATTTCGTACAATACTTACCTACATGTCGAATACCATCATTGACTTTGCTTATGCAAAGTAAGGGCAGTATTCTAAACAATTCAAAAAATAATTGCCAAACAATGCGCTAACTTGCGAATTGTTAAATTTGACTATGTCGCTGCTGTTGAAGTTCACTCCAAGCAACTTGACATCTGGTTGATTGCGCAAGAGGTAACACTTTTAGAGACTCCCTTATGCAGATGGAGTGAGCACGGTTGGTACGGCCAACGGCAGCGTATCGGGGTAGTCCTTGCTGTAGTGTAATCCGCGGCTTTCATGCCGAGACAATGCACTTTGCACGATGAGATCGGCCGTTAACACCAGATTGCGTAATTCCAGCAAATCAGCTGTTACATGAAAATTGGCGTAATACTCGTTGATTTCCTCATGCAATAATTGGATGCGGTGTTGTGCGCGTCGCAGTCTTTTGGTGGTGCGCACAATTCCGACATAGTCCCACATGAATTGGCGCAATTCCGCCCAGTTGTGCGAGATGATAATTTCTTCGTCGGCATCGGTCACCCGGCTCTCATCCCATTGCGGCAGTGGGATGAACTGACTTTGTGGCGTGGCCAGTATGTCGCGCGCGGCAGCCTCGGCAAACACCATACACTCCAGCAGCGAATTGCTTGCCAGGCGGTTGGCCCCGTGCAGGCCGGTGTGAGCGGTTTCGCCTACGGCATAAAGATGGGCGAGATCGGTGCGTCCATGCAGATCAGTAATGATGCCACCGCAGGTATAGTGCGCAGCCGGTACCACTGGTATGGGCTGGTGCGCGATATCGATACCCAGCGACAGGCAACGTGCGTAGATGGTAGGAAAATGCGCTTGCAGAAATTCTACCGACCGATGTGAGATATCAAGATACACGCAATCTAAACCACGCTTTTTCATTTCGAAATCGATAGCGCGCGCGACGATGTCGCGCGGCGCGAGTTCGGCGCGCTTATCATGAGCAGGCATGAATCGTGTGCCATCGGGCAGTTTAAGGATGCCACCCTCGCCACGCACCGCCTCAGAGATGAGGAAAGACTTGGCGTGCGGGTGATATAAACAGGTCGGGTGAAATTGAATGAATTCCATGTTGGCCACCCGGCAACCGGCACGCCAACCCATTGCAATGCCGTCGCCAGTGGCGGTGTCTGGATTGGTGGTGTAAAGATATACCTTGCCAGCACCGCCGGTGGCTAGAATTGTGTCATGAGCAGCGATCGTGCTGACTTCTCCGCTCAAGCTGTTGAGTGCATAAGCGCCATAGCAATGATTGTTAGTGTGGCCGAGTTTATGGCCAGTAATCAGATCGATGGCAATGTAATGCTCCAATAGCGTGATATTGGGATGTGCCAGAACTTTGGAGGCGAGCGTTTCCTGTACGGCATGGCCAGTAGCATCGGCGGCGTGGATGATACGTCGATGGCTGTGGCCGCCTTCGCGTGTCAGGTGATAGCCGGTATCGGTATTGGCATCACGTGTGAACGGCACGCCTTGCGCAATTAACCAGTCAATTGCCGGCTTGGCGTGTTCGATAACATAACGCGCAGTGGCTGGGTCACAGAGGCCAGCACCAGCGGTCAAGGTATCCTGTATATGCTCGGCCAGTGAATCTTCTTGCGACAACACGGCAGCGATTCCGCCCTGTGCCCAAACACTTGCACCTTCCAATAACGATTTCTTGGTGATAACGGCGATTTTTCGCTGATCGGCAAGTTTTAATGCCAATGAAAGCCCCGCCAGTCCGCTGCCTATAATCAAAATATCAAATTGCAGCATGCTAGCCATCCGGTTGGTTGTTAATTCTAAAGGCAATTATCTTATTACACAGACTAGAACAAACCTAAAGTTCATGTTTTTATTGAATTTGAACTATAGCAAATCTTGCTTGTCTGCGGAAAAATGACCTGTGCTATAAATGAACTAATTTCATTATGCTGTGCCAAATTTATACGGTGAGCCTGACTCCTCTCGCCTGTCCGGTTATACTAGCGAGCCACCTCAAGGGCGGCATGATAAAACTTAGGGTAACAGAATGGGCGAAAGGGAAGTCGATCAGCAATTGGTTGATCGCGCGCAGCGCGGGGACAAGCACGCCTTCGAATTGCTGGTCGCCAAGTACCAGCGTCGACTGGCGCGATTGATTTCACGTTTTGTGCGTGATTCAGTCGAGGTCGAGGACGTGACTCAAGAAGCCTTTATAAAGGCTTATCGCGCCTTGCCGACATTTCGCGGAGAAAGTGCATTCTATACTTGGCTGTATCGCATTGGCATTAATACCGCGAAGAACCATCTGCAGACGCTCAAGAGACGGACTCCGACCACAACCATATTCGATGCTGAAGAGTCGGAAGGCTTCGAGGATGCGGGGTTGTTACATGAAGTTAGCACACCTGAAAATGAATTAATGAGTAAACAAGTGGTTGACGTAGTGAACTCATCTTTGCAGGAGTTGCCTGATGATCTACGTACTGCACTCACTTTGCGTGAAATCGAAGAGTTGAGCTATGAGGAAATCGCAGCCGCGATGAATTGCCCGGTCGGCACCGTGCGTTCTCGTATTTTTCGAGCGCGTGAGGCGATTGCTACAAATTTACGCCCATTGCTGGGAACTAGTAAAGACAAGAGGTGGTGAACATGAAGCAGGAAATTTCAGCATTGATGGATGGTGAGTTGTTCGATGACGATGCGGAAGCAGTTCTTGACAAATTTAAGCGAAATCCTGACACACATGAAGAATGGCGAACCTATCATCTGATTAGCGATGTACTGCGCCAGCCCGATCATGTTCATGCCAATATCAGTATTGCCATACGTGAGCGTTTGCAAGCCGAACCCACGGTTCTCGCGCCGCGCAGCCGTGCCAGCCATAATGTCAGATGGTTCGCGCTTTCTGCCGTTGCATCGGTGATGGCATTCACACTAGTAGCATGGCTATCGGTGCAAGTTGGGTCGGAAACCGCTCCGCAAATCGCCATGCAGCAGTCAAATGCTGTGCATTCAGCTAGCCTGCCCGCGAATGGCTTGGACGATTATCTGATAGCACATCAAGAGTTTTCACCCAGCTCCGATGTGTATGGTATGACTTCCTATGTTCATACAGTGGCACGCCAGCAGGAGGATAAGTAGCCATGAAGGCCAGATTTGCGCGGATCGTGGTTTTGTTTTTTACCGTCGTTCCAGCGTTCGCCGATACTGGCAGGCAGGTTGACTTGGATTGGCCACAAATTATTGCTTTTGCTAAGCACCAAACCAATTACAGCGGGACTTTTGTATATCAGCATGACGGTCACATGGAAACCGCGCGCATTACTCACATTTCCGACCAGCGCGGTGAGCATGAGAAGCTTGAAAGTCTGGATGGTCCACGTCGTGAGTTCATCCGCAATAACAATGAAATCTGGTGGTATTTGGGTGACCACAAAGCCGTGCAGGTCGAAAGACAATATAGTGGCAAGAGTTTCCCTACTCTGTTGCCGGAGCAACTGTCCGCACTTAACGAGAATTACTTGATTCATACCGCCGAACAGGCGCGCATCGCCGGTTTTGACACTCAAGCCATCGTATTCCAGCCTAAAGATACTTTGCGCTATACCCATAAAATGTGGGCGCACAGGGATTCCGGCTTGTTGTTAAAAGCTGTCGTGCTGGACGAACGTAAACAAATTGTGGAGCAATATACTTTTATCCAGTTGAAAATTGGCGGTGACATTGAGCGTACGCAGGTGATGCCGGGTCAATCCGCCACTTCCTTGGAGCAACAATCTCATTTTGTCACGCCGTCCGAAACAAGTGCGCAGGCTGCAAAGAGTGACTGGAAGATAGTTGCCTTGCCCACCGGCTTTAAGAAAATCATGGAAATGCGCCGCCTGCTGCACGGTAAAAAGACAGACGTAATCCATTTTGTATTCTCAGACGGATTGGCTGGCATCTCAGTCTTTATCGAAACATTAGGGAATAATTTTGATAAAAAACTTGGTCTATCCAGCCGAGGTGCGATCCATGTTTACAGTAAAGTAAAGGGCGATTACTTGGTAACGGTGGTTGGCGAAGTGCCTCCACGTACAGTGATGCAGGTCGCCGATTCAGTTCGCTATAGGGGGCAGTGAACATGCTGAAGCAGTGAGCATGCAGGAAACGCCAGTCTAATTCAATACTCGTCAGAGCTGCTTTATCCGCGATGCGCCAATACTCTTTTGTTTCCGAAACACATCATGCGACGGCAGCATCGGTGGAGAACATAAGGGCGCCTCTAAAAATTCAAGTTTCTAGGCAAGACAAGGCATGAGTAAAAAATTTGAGCGTGGCATATAGTTGATATGTAAGCGATAATTTTTTTCG
>NZ_CAKMHQ010000049.1 GCF_927312905.1 Candidatus Nitrotoga sp. 1052 | reverse complement strand
TTTCCTTCAATCAATTACAATCGACTCGGCGGTCAACGTTGGGTTGCTACTGATCTTAAGCAATTCAAATTCAAGTCCACCCCTATAAATTTCACAATTTTATAATTTGAGGAAGATGTTGCAGAAATACAACAACTGTTACAAACAACGAATATATTATATTAAACGTTATATACTCGTGAACAGTAAGCTACAAAAAAATTGTTGGTAAATTGATAAATTACTCACAAATTTAAATGGTTACATAATTATTACCATTTGGGTAGCTTCAGTTGAAGTTTGATTATGATTCGTCCAATTGAGTTTAATGTACCGAAAATGCATGCAGAAGTGACGACTTAAAAGTTTTTTACTTAAAGTAATCAACATAACGTTTCCAGGGAGGCAACAAACAATGAAACTCAAAAATAGAACATTATTTCAACAAATGTCATTAGTCTTTACGCCGCTAGCATTACTCGCTCTAGCTCCTCAAGCATATTCAGCAGATTATGCTGACTATGCGGCAGGTGGCAGCAATGTCGGTGGGCTATACACACCCGCTCCAAAGGCAGCAGGTACCTTTACTGAAGCTTTTACGGGCGGCAAGGTTACCGCCAATCTGCAGGCTCGTTATGAAAATGTTGATCAGCCAGCTCCAGGTACTGGTGCTCCACTGAAGGACGCTCATGCCGCAACTCTCCGATTGCGCCTAGGCTATGAGACAGCAGAATATATGGGATTCGGTGGTCTGGTTCAAATTGAACATATCTCAGCCAACGATGCTTACAACAGCAGGGTAAATGGCAGGACTAATTATTCTGTTGTGGCAGATGCAAAAGTCACTGAGCTCAATCAAGCCTATATAAGTTATAGTGGCATACCCCAGACTAGAGTAAAATTTGGTCGTCAGCTCATAAGGTTAGACAACGATCGTTGGGTCGGTAACGTCGTTTGGCGCCAAAACCAGCAAACGTATGATGCCACCTCAGTTGTCAATAAATCGCTCCCTGACACTACAATTACTGCAGCTTTTATTACTAATGCGAACCGTGTGTTCAGTGACGCCTCCATTGATAACGGCACCGGCGCACTCTTGGGCAACCATCACATGAGGTCCCCCATCTTTAACGTAAAATACACGGGGCTAGGTTTTGCTGAAGTGGTTGGATATGGCTATTTCCTGGATTATGATCCCTCTGCGCGAGCTTTTGGTCTGGCTAATTCAACGCGAACCGTGGGTGCCCGATTTAAAGGGGACGCTCCAATGGGTGATAACAAGATTTTATATGCAGCTGAATATGCGAGCCAGTCCGACTATAAAGATAATCCGAGTGATTACCGCGTTCACTATACATTGTTGGAAGGAGGCGTAGATGTAAAGGCTGCCCAATTCAAAGTAGGATATGAATTACTGAGCGGTAATGGAAAACAATCTCTCCAGACCCCCTTGGCTACCTTATTTGCATTTAATGGATGGGCTGACGTGTTCTTGGTTACTCCAAGAAATGGTCTTCAAGATATTTACGTGAATGCAAGGACAACAGTAGCGGGTATTGTTCTCGGAGCTGACTATCATGACTTCCAAGCAGACCATGGCAGTAGCAAATATGGAACAGAAATTGATTTGATTGCAACTAAACAGATCGACAAAACCTATTCCGTAGGTACTAGGTATGCACGCTTTAGGGCAGACAACAATACTGCTGCTGCTGCTGCTGCTTCTGGCTGCGCGACCTGTTTTGATACTAGTAAATTCTGGGTGTATGGAGCAATGAACTTCTAAGAGTGTTTATGAAGGCTTCGTGAGCCTACGCGTCAATGCCATTTTTTAGCAATGGGCGCGCGGGACAATAAAGGGGTGCGATTTTTCGTACCCCTTTATTATTAGCACTACCGTTATTATGATTGCATCCAGCCTGAAACCAACCAGCCGACCCAAGCAGAATTTTTCTGCATTAGCCAATTTTTTCTGATTTTGAATTTAGATTTTGAAGAAGATAGACTGTCCGGACCGTCCGGACGAACCTGCAACGAAGACTGCTCTCCATCCCATATAAATTGCTGTCATCGACTTTAGAGCACATGCAACCGAGAGGGATCCTATAATGCCTTGCCCATTGCACAGGCAAAGTGACTGCCAGAAGTTCCCAGCTAATACAATCTGGATTCTGTTGCGAAAATGACCATACAAGCTGTTGATCAATGTGAATTGACGTTACAATAACAGGCTGCAAAAAACGGAAATCTGCATTAAAATTCAAGTCAGTGCTGCCCGCAATACAGCGATTTATCGAAGATGGTTGAACCGGATCTCGTAGGCATCATCAAGTTAAGTCAGAGTATATATAAACCCCAGGTTTGTTCGAAATGCCGTAACTTCTAAAGAGAAGAGAGCCCTGTGCTATCAAAAATAAATACCCTTAAGACATTAACCCTATCCGGCCTATTACTTTCGAGCCCGGTATTTGCTGCAAAAGACATCAGCGATTTCCAAACCTGGGGCACAGCAACTGCAACTGGCAGTCTGGAATCTTTCAATCCCGCATTAAAGAAATTTAAATACTGGGCAGAATTCCAGGCGCGGTTTGGAGTGGATTCATCACGCTTATCCCAAGTAATGGTCCGTCCCGGGATCGGATATGAGATTAACAAAAATAGCAGTGCTTGGCTGGGCTATGGTTGGATACCCACTGATGAGCCCTTCACCAGAACCCCGTTCAACGAGCGGAGATTATGGCAACAATTTTTATGGAAGGATAAATATTCCTTCGGTGCTCTCAGCAGCAGAACGCGATTTGAACAACGCTGGGCACCCCGTGTAGGAGATGATACTGCATTCCGCTTGCGGCAAATGCTGAAAATATCGAGTCCACTGAAAAATGCCCCCGCTTATAGCCTAGTGGCCAGCGATGAATATTTCTTAAATCTGAACGACACTGATTGGTCACCTAAATCAGGTTTTGATCAAAACCGATTATTCCTGGGGATAGGATACAATTTTGACAAAGCAACTAAAACAGAAATCGGCTACATGAATCAATATATTAACCGGTCTAACACCTCAGTAAACCTGAACGATCATATTTTATCGATTAATTTTCTCTTCGATTATTAATCCGTTCAGTCTCAGACAACTATAGGGCGCCTCTAAAAATTCAATTTTCTAGGCAAGGCAAGGCAAGGCGCGAGTAAAAAATTTGAGCGCGGCATATGGTTGATATGTAAGCGATAATTTTTTTCGAGTAACGCAGTATTGTGACGAAAATTGGATTTTTAGAGGTGCCCTATAATACAAAACTCAAAAAATAAGCCCATTCATTCCGTTCAGAAAGGTAGCGCGAGATTTGGATTTGCCTCCAACAGGACGCGGCGGAAGTCGTGCTGAATTCTTGCCAGCGCCTCTTCACTATCCGCTTCAAAGCGCAACACCACCACTGGCGTGGTATTGCTAGAGCGCATCAAGCCAAATCCGTCTGCATATTCAACGCGCAGACCGTCTATGGTGATGATGTCTTGTACATCGGTAAATTTTGCCTTTTTCAGCAGCTGTGAGATCAGGGCGAAGCTCTCGCCCTCTTTTAGCTTTATTTGCAGTTCCGGTGTGTTAATTGAATTGGGCAGGCCATTCAGCACGCCATTTGCATCTGACTCTTTGCTCAAGCATTCGAGCAAACGGGCACCCGCGTACAGACCGTCATCGAAGCCATACCATCGCTCCTTGAAGAATACATGGCCACTCATTTCACCTGCCAGCAATGCGCCGCATTCCTTCATTTTTGTCTTAATGAAGGAATGGCCGGTTTTCCAGAGTGTTGGTTTGCCACCATGTTGTGTAATCCAGCCAAACAGCTTGCGCGTGGATTTAACGTCGAAGATAATTTCTGCACCAGGATTGCGTGCCAGCACATCAGCGGCGAACAGCATTAACTGCCTGTCTGGAAAAATGATGTTGCCATTTTTAGTGACGACTCCCAAGCGGTCGCCGTCACCATCGAAAGCTAAGCCCAGTTCACTATCATTGCTGGCGAGTGCATGGATCAGGTCTTGCAGGTTTTCCGGTTGTGAAGGATCAGGATGATGGTTAGGGAAGTTGCCATCCACTTCACAAAACAGTTCCGTGACTGTACAGCCCAGCTGGCGATACAGGGCAGCGGCAAAATCCCCGGCTACGCCATTGCCGCAATCAACCGTGATCTTCATGGGCCGTGCCAATTTAATGTCGGAAACAATGCGTGCAATGTATACGGGGCCTATATCGAACTGCAAATAAGTACCCGCACCATGGCTGAAATTATTTTGCTCGATGCGTGTGCGCAGGGCTTGTATGGCATCACCGGAGAGCGTTTCACCTCCCAGTACCATTTTCAGTCCGTTGTAATCCGGGGGGTTGTGGCTACCGGTAATCATGACTGCAGAATGTGTATCCAGATGATAAGCTGCAAAATACACCATGGGCGTAGCAACACGCCCAACATCAATGACGTTGATGCCGCTCTTCTGAATGCCGCGCGCCAAAGCGGCGGCAAATTCCACGCCAGACAAACGTCCGTCGCGACCGATTGCAATCGTGTGCTGGCCTCGTGCTGTGGCTTCTGAGCCAATGGCATGGCCAATAATCTCAATAATTTCCTGGGTCAGTGATTTACCGACAATGCCGCGAATATCGTAGGCCTTGAAAATTTCTTTAGGCAAGTTTTGCATGGTACTACTCCATGAATTGGATAGGGATGTGCACATGACTCTATCAAGGATCACGACACAGCATGATAGCGAGAATGCTCGATCCTGATGTGATTGACTTAAAGCGCCCCATGATTCTGGCGCCTAGGAGCCTGTCGGACTTCTCTTGTAACTCATTGATTAAATTGATGCGCCC
>NZ_CAKMHQ010000048.1 GCF_927312905.1 Candidatus Nitrotoga sp. 1052 | reverse complement strand
TATCATGGTGGCGAAGTTCAGTGAAGTGCGGTGGAATAAATCAGTGTTTCCCTAATGCTTGATTCTACCTTACCCAAGAAGCGAACAGATGGCACGGCACGCCCACAGTCGTTATTTCGTCATGCGCCGAATGCCATGCTGAAGCGATATGTTGAAAAAGCAGGGTGTGCTTACTGAGTACAGCTTTAGTAAGGTATCTTTGAGCTTGCGGAACTGGAAGGGCTTAAGCCTGAAATCATCGAAGGGTTTTGATGGCAGGTGTTCCCCACACCCGTGGGGATGAACTGGACTAGTTGAATATGAACGATAAATGCTGCGGCAAGGCTCGTGGAACAAATCATCATTAGACTGGACCAACCCTCGCACCACCTCGTCCACGTGGGGCTGAGGGAAAAGCCAATTGCACTCGATCTACAGGTCTTGCGCGCACAAATTCAGTTTTCGAAAGAGCTTTCGGTCTCGCTCAGAGACGGGCATGCAAAGACGCTAGAAGCGGCGCAGGTCGATTTCAAATTGCCCTCGCATTAGAATCGCGTTCGAAGCTAATTGACTTTTCTGAACTCTTGGAATTTCAAACAATGCGGTACGAACCTGGATTCAGCTAAAACACTGCAACGAGGGCATTTACTCTATCGCCTCACCAAGAAATCGTATAACCCTTGAGCAACAGCAAGCAGCAACATGAAAAAGGATGCTATCTTTTCATGTTGCGATGCTCTGCCTTTCTTGGCTGACCTTGTGGGCGATACTCAAACTGGTGTCCCATCATCTTCCCCAGTCGCTGAAACTAGTCCTACGGTTCCAAGCGGCCTGACATCGGCACGCGACGCACAGCGCAACTTAATCGATCAATTCGATCGCCAGGTTATCCGCCCACAGCGTTCCGCCATCTTCCAGCATTACTCCGGCTATCAGAGAATAGGCAGAAGGGGGAATTTTGAGTTCGATGGTGTAACGCTTCCAGTCTTGCGTGCCTTTCACGCGGGCATTTTGCATGAAATTCCAGGCCAGGATTTGGCCGCTTCCGTCATCTGCACGAAGGACAAGTGCACCGCCAGCTCCGCTTATGTCCACGCCTCTAAGCGAGCCAGAAAGCCGTGCTGTCTTGTTGTGCCATGAGGGATGGACGCCGATCGATTGTTGGAGCAAACCAAAAGGCTCAGAGCCATGGCGCCTGATTCGCGCACTACTCGGGATGGAAAGTGCATTTTCTGGATCGGCCACAAAGGTATAGGATTTGCCTGAGCCATGCTCAATCTCTGTCCAAGCACTCATCTTGCCTTGCATGTCAGGATTGAACGAAGAGTTTTTTAAGCTGATGACTGCATCGGGAGCTGCGCGTCTTGCTTGGCGGCGTGCGTATGCAGATGGCAGAGCGGTAGGTGCGGTAACTTGCGTCACGGCAGATGTGGCTGGTACTGACGGAACATCCGCGCCAAAAGCATGGTTTGTAAAGCCTGCGAGCAGGAGTACAGCCCACAAATGGGATATTGAGTTATTCATAAATTTAAAAAAATATAGTGGTGCGCAATTATAGTTTGAGGTAGTGCCCGTGTGGCTCATTATTTGAAGAGGTGTGAGATTAATAAATGAGATTCGACTTAGTGGGGAAAGGTAAGCCGTGATCGTAATTTCGATGGACAATTTGTCAAGTTAACCCCCAGCTTGCTGACGTTTATACTCCTTGCGTTTCATATTGAGGTATTCGCTTTGTTCCAGCTCATGTAACTGGAGTGAGTAGCGCTCGGTGGACGTAAACCAGTCTCGCAGGCGCTTTTCCAGTTGTTGCTGAGGTGGCGTGGACAAGGCGCCGAGATAAGAACTTATTGCCAAGTAATAGCGCATGGTGTTGCGTTCCAGTGCTCCACGTATACCGCTGACATAGAGAGGCTTGCCGTCAGGCAGTTTTTTTATGACGGTGAATCCTACCTTGTCGCTTCCCAACGTCTTCAGGTAGGCCTGCATTGCAAGCTTTGCTGTAAAGCCATAGGCATACGAATATGACAGGTGGATAAATGTTCCTCCGTCTTTTAGAGGGATTGCTTCCAGCATGAAGCGATAGTTTTTAGTGCCGAATGGCCCTTTTTCTGCGTCCAGAAAAACCTGGAGATAATCCGACGATTTGGAATTAACTCGATATTCAAATTCCATTTTGGGGGCGATATTCAGCGGTTGCTCAGTTTTCCTGCCGATATATACCGTGAGGTTACTGCCTGGTTTGTCAACCGATTCGCGACAGTATTTGACATTGAGATGCAGGATCAGGATGTCGCACCAAGGGATTGCTCCCTTGAGCGCTGTACTTACCGTTGCAAATGGATAATTCATGAGCGCATAGATGTCGCCCTTTAAGTCAGTTGAGGTCTGACTGGAATCCAGATTAAGCGGTAATTGAAACTGGTTGTGGCTGAGCGTATCCCGCAATGCCATGTACTTCGCGCGGAGGGATGCTGCTGAATTCGTGTCAGAAATATCGGCATGGGCGATCCCTGCACCTGCACTTATAAGGCAAGCGAGAAAAAGATGAATCGCCCGCCACAGTAGCGTTCTGAACTTTTCTCTCATATTACGTATTCTCCGGTTAACGTTTAAGAAATCTGTCTTAACAGTTCTTCGCGTAGCGCTGTAATTGTCTGCGGTTGAATTAGCGCTGCGCTGGCTATATGGAAAGTGTCCTCGGCGCGCGCCCCCAGAGTGTTGATCTTGGCGCTACGTATCGCTATGCCATGCCGCGCCAGCACATGTGCGATCCGCGCCAGCAGGCCGGGGCGGTCGCCGGCGATGATGGAAAGCAGATAGTTTCCTTTATCATCTGACGTTATATTGACTTCGGATGCGATGGGAAAATGTTTGAGCTGGCGGGATATCCTGGCGGATTTTGGTGCGGAGGGTTCATTTGCGTTGGCTATCTCGCGTGACAGTTCATATTCTATGTAATTCATTACATCGCGATATGCTGGCTTGCTGTTGCCTGCATCCATTGCCAGAAAGCTGTCCAGCGCATAACCGTGCTGGGTGGTGTGGATCTTTGCTTCCATGATGTTGTAGTTCAGCCGCTCGAAAAAACCGCAGATGCGCGCAAAAATATAAGGCTGGTCGGGGCTGTATACCATCAACTGAATGCCTTCTCCGATGGGGCTTAAGCGTGTCTTGACGATGGCTGTGTCGCTATTGACTCGATGTGCCAGCAGGCGAGTGTGCCAGGCAATTTCCTGCGGTTCGTGGCGCAGGAAGTACTCTGCGTCTAGTTGCGCCCACAGTGTTTCATGCACTTCAGGAGCAATCGCATGCAAGCTAAGTATTTCCAGTGTGCGTGCGCGGATTTCGCCGACCTGATCGGCAATCTTGCCGTCAACCATATAGCGGCGCGTTGCCCAGAACAGATCTTCGAGCAACTTGCCCTTCCAGGCATTCCACACTTTTGGGCTGGTGCCGCGAATATCGGCCACGGTGAGCAGGTACAACGCTACTAGATAACGATCATTCTTTACTTTCGCAGCGAAGGCCGCGATCACGTCCTGATCGGACAAGTCTTGTTTTTGTGCGGTGGTGGACATGGTTAGATGATGCTCTACCAGCCATACCACCAGGTCGGTATCTTCCTGCGTCAGCCCGTGTTGTTTGCAGAAGCGTGCAGCGTCCGCACATCCCAGTATCGAATGGTCGCCGCCGCGCCCCTTGGCGATATCGTGGAACAGCCCGGCGATATACAGCACCTCGACGCGCGCGAAATCCTTGATCAGCTTGTTACACAGGGGGTATTCATGCGCGTGTTCTGCCAAGGTTAAACGGCGCAGATTGCGCACCACCATCAGGATATGTTCGTCTACAGTGTAAACATGAAACAGATCATGCTGCATTTGCCCGACGATACGACCAAACGCAGGTAGGTAACGGCCCAGAATGTCATTTTGATTCATGCGTCGCAGCGCATGGGTAAGGCCGTGTGGCTGGCGCAGGATAGCCATGAACAATGCACGGTTGTGTGGATCGCGTCTGAATGCAGCATCTATCTTATGACGTGCCCGCCACAGAGCGCGCAAAGTGGGGGCAGAAAATCCGCTCAGACGTGGATGTTGTTCCAGTAACAGGAAGCTTTCCATAATGGCAGATGGTTCGCGTTCGAACAGGGCTTCATCACGCGCTTCGAGCAAATCATCGCGCGTTATGAAGCGCTCATTTAGTGGATGTATGGTGCTGGCTTCGGGGAACAGGTGTGTACGCAAGTTTTGCAATAGCACGTCATTAAGTTGTTGTACAGCTTGTTTAGTGCGGTAGTAGCGCTGCATCATGTGTTCGCTGGCACGGCGTACACCTGTAGCAGTGATGTGCATTTGTTTCGCCAGTTCGGTCTGGTAATCGAATAGCAGGCGGTCTTCACGCCGCCCGGCCAAATAATGCAGACGAATGCGCAGGTTTTGCAGCAGGGCTTCGTGACGCGCGATGGCGCGCGCCTCTGGCTCGGTAATCATGCCTGCCTTGGCCAGCTCGCGCCAGGTGTCGCCCAAATTGCAGGCGCGGCTAATCCACAGCACGGTCTGTAAATCGCGCAGGCCACCGGGGCTTTCTTTCAAGTGGGGTTCGAGGTTGTAGTCCGCGTCGATGAAGCGTGCGTGGCGCCGCTGTTGTTCGTTCTGCTTGGCAAGGTAGAAAGCACGATGATCAAGGTGTTGCGTCAGCGTGCTGACCATTTCCTCAAACAGTTGGGGTGCGCCGATAATTAAACGTGCTTCTAATAGATTGGTCTGCACCGTAATATCGACCGATTCCTCTACGCATTGCGCAACGGTACGGATGCTGTGGCCGACTTCCAGGCCAATGTCCCACAGCAGGCCAACCAGTTCCTGCAACTGTTGTTGCAACGCTGGATTCGGTTCCTCCGGCAACAGGATTAGCAGATCAATGTCGGACTTGGGATATAACTCGCTGCGCCCATAGCCGCCTACGCCTACGAGCGTCAAATTTGGCGGCATGGCGAGGAGTTGCCATGCCGCGCGTAAATGTTCATCCACCAGCTTGGCATGGGCGCGCAGCAGGCGGGCTGGTTGCGCGTGGCGTTCATAATCCTGTTGCAGGAATAATCGTGCAGTACGCAAGCTCTGGCGGATTTCAGCGGCGCTTTGCACGACTTATTTAAGGTGGAGGAGGTGGAGATCCAGCAGAAACAGTCAGCACTTCAAAGCCGGATTCGGTTACCAGAACGGTGTGTTCCCACTGAGCCGACAAACTGTGATCCTTGGTCACGATGGTCCAGCCATCACCGAGCTGAGTGATGCCAGCCTTGCCTGCGTTAATCATCGGTTCTATGGTGAAGATCATGCCCGCTTCCAATTTCAAACCGCTTTTAGGCTTACCATAGTGCAACACCTGTGGCTCTTCGTGAAATCCCCTGCCGATGCCGTGGCCGCAGAATTCGCGCACCACGCTGTAGCCCTGCGCTTCGACAAAGCTCTGGATGGCGTGGCCGATATCACCTAAATATGCGCCGGGCTTGACCACGCGGATGCCTCGCCACATAGCCTGATAAGTGGTTTCGCACAGCCGTTTTGCCTGGATGGAAGTTTCGCCGACATGGAACATGCGGCTGGTATCGCCGTGATAGTCTTGTTTGATCGTGGTGATGTCAATGTTCAGGATGTCGCCGTTCTTGAGTTTTTTGTCACCCGGCACGCCATGGCATACCTGATGATTGATTGAGGTGCAGATGGATTTTGGATAGGGCGCATGTCCTGGCGGCGCGTAATTGAGCGGCGCAGGAATACATTGTTGAATATTCACCATGTAATCATGGCAGAGGCGGTCAATTTCGCCAGTAGTAACGCCAGCTTGTATAAAAGGTGTGATGTAGTCCAGCACTTCGCTGGCCAAGCGGCCTGCGATGCGCATTTTTTCTATTTCCTGAGGGGTCTTGATGCTGACGGGCATAATTGCT
Source organism: Candidatus Nitrotoga sp. 1052 (assembly GCF_927312905.1). Taxonomy (GTDB): domain Bacteria; phylum Pseudomonadota; class Gammaproteobacteria; order Burkholderiales; family Gallionellaceae; genus Nitrotoga. Next base: position 71,553 of record NZ_CAKMHQ010000048.1, on the reverse strand, counting down.
TAGATTTTAGAATAAACGGTGGCAAGCATAGTGGATAGCGGCTGTCAGCACAACAGCATGATTACCAGCAGAAACAAAAAAGGCACGCCTAGGCATGCCTTTTTGCTTTTAGCGAAAAAGTCGTTTAATGCTTAACGGTTGCCGCTATTGTGGTTGCGTCCAGAGAAGCTGCTTGCCGGACGACGTTCCTGGCCAGCAGGACTCGTGTTGCCGGTGTTTCCATTACGCCGAGGTGCATTGTCACTGAAACGATTGTGCGATTGACCCTCCCGTCGAACGCCATCAGGATGACCATGACGGCTGTCAGGGGCGGTATGGCGTCCGAATCCGCCGGGTTTGCCACGTGTGCTGGAGGGCTGTGAGCGCGGTTTGAATTTGGGTTCCAGACCGGCAACGATATGAGCGGTTATACTCTGTCCGGTGTAGCGTTCGATTTTTTGCAGGTTTCCGGCATCGCGGTTGGATGCAAACGATACGGCGATACCGGAAGATCCGGCACGACCAGTGCGGCCGATACGGTGCACGTAGTCTTCGGCGGCCTTGGGCAGGTCGAAATTGATCACGTGGGAAATGCCCGGAACGTCGATGCCACGTGCGGCCACGTCAGTCGCCACTAAAATACGCACTTGGCCACGGCGCAGGCTAACCAAGGTGCGGTTGCGTTCGCGCTGGTTCATATCGCCATGTAGCGCGGCGGCGGAATGTCCTTGTGACAGCAGTTTGTCAGCCAAAGCATCAGCGTCGCGTTTGGTTGCGGTGAATACCAATGCTTGATTCAAGTCCGTATCGCGCAGCAAGTGATCCAGCAAACGGCCCTTGTGTGCCATGTCGTCCACATACATTAGGCGTTGTTCGATGTTTTCGTGGCGTGCCTGAGTAGCTGCGACGCTTATGCGCTTTGGATTCGTGAGCAGCCGTTTTGCCAGGTTGCCAATTACACCATCCAGTGTGGCGGAGAACAGCAGCGTTTGGCGCGTGGCCGGGGTGGCTGCGGCGATGCGTTCCACGTCATCAATGAAACCCATATCCAGCATACGGTCGGCTTCGTCCAGCACCAACATTTCGAGGCGCGAGAAGTCGATACGACCGCGCTCGATGTGATCAATCAAGCGGCCCGGAGTGGCGACTAAAATATCTACTGGGCTGGATAGCAGTTTGTTTTGTAGCGGGTAGGGCATGCCACCGAGAATGCTCACGACTTTCAGGCGCATATTCTTGCCATATTTAGCGGCGGCGTCTGAAACCTGTTGTGCCAGTTCGCGCGTCGGAGTCAGCACTAGCACGCGCGGCCCCTTGCTACGCACGGCGGAAGGTTCGGCGATGCGGTTTAACGCGGGCAGGATGAAAGCGGCAGTTTTGCCGGTGCCGGTCTGGGCGGATGCCATCAGATCGTGACCCGCCATCACTTCGGGAATGGCTTCGGCCTGAATGGGCGAGGGCACGGTATAGCCGGATTCTTCCACAGCACTGAGGATTAAGGGGTTCAATCCCAGAGAGGCAAAGGTAATAACTTTAATAGGTGTAGCTGTGTTTTCAATAGACACGATTGTTCCTTAATTAATGATTAAATCAAAGCGCATGCGTGGCTAAAGCCACACACTAAAATTTAGTAGGGAGATCATAGACTCTACCAGCGCAAAACATCGTCGCTAACCGGTAAAAGCAAGACGCGTCAGAGACGCCAGAGGTCAGAAAACGATGAGCCATCGCTGCACGAATATCGCAGCAAGGGCGCATTATACACAGTTGAGTAATAATAGCCAGAAAATAAATCTGGACGTGCTTTGTTACCTGCAAAATAGGCTGCAATAATTTTTACTACCAAATAGTAGCTTGGAATGAATTGTAAGGTTCGGATGTATCCGTATGCTAGAATGCGCGCCCTTTATCTAGCTTAGGTAGTAAACATGTCGCGCGCAATCCGTAATATCGCCATCATAGCTCACGTTGATCACGGCAAAACCACGTTGGTGGACAAGCTGCTGTCCCAGACAGCCACTTTCGCCGCGCACCAGCATATCGCTGAGCGCGTGATGGACAGCAACGATCTTGAAAAAGAGCGTGGCATCACCATTCTGGCAAAAAACTGCGCAGTGGAATATGAAGGCGTGCATATCAACATCGTGGACACGCCAGGGCACGCCGACTTTGGTGGTGAAGTGGAACGTGTTTTGTCGATGGTAGACGGCGTGTTGTTGCTGGTAGATGCGGTGGAAGGCCCGATGCCGCAAACCCGCTTTGTCACACGCAAGGCGCTGGCACTGGGTTTGCGTCCTATAGTGGTAATTAACAAGATTGATCGTCCCGGCGCGCGGCCAGAGTGGGTAGTGGATCATACCTTTGATTTGTTCGATAAGCTTGGCGCAACCGAAGCACAAATGGATTTTCCGATAGTCTACGCCTCGGCGTTGAATGGTTATGCGACATTGGATTTGGCGAATCCGAGCAAGGATATGCGCCCGTTGTTCGATACCGTGTTAAAGCATGTGCCGGCACCGGTTGGCGATATGGACGGGCCGCTGCAATTTCAAATTTCTGCGCTGGATTATTCCAGCTTTGTTGGTCGCATTGGTGTTGGACGCGTTTCGCGGGGGCGAATTAAGCCGGGTCAAGAGGTCATGGTGCTGAATGGCGATAAACCGCCGAAGAAAGCGCGGGTCAATCAGGTGCTGGGTTTCCGTGGTATAGAGCGGGTACAAATGGAAGAAGCGGGTGTTGGCGACATCATTCTGGTCAACGGTATCGAAGATATCGGTATTGGTGTCACCTTGGCCGATATTAACCAGCCAGAAGCTCTGCCTATGCCAAAGGTGGATGAGCCTACTTTGACCATGACCTTCCAAGTGAACAACTCCCCGTTGGCAGGACAAGAAGGCAAGTTCGTCACTAGCCGCCAGATTCGAGATCGTTTGACTAAGGAATTGTTGGTTAACGTGGCATTGCGCGTGGAAGATACGGGTGAGACAGATTCCTTCCTGGTGTCTGGACGTGGTGAATTGCACTTGACCATTTTGCTGGAAAATATGCGTCGAGAGGGCTTTGAATTAGCTGTTTCGAAACCGCGCGTGGTGTTTCGTGAAATTAACGGCGAAAAATGTGAGCCGTATGAAATGCTCACTGTAGACGTTGAAGAGGAAAATCAGGGTGTAGTAATGGAAGAGTTGGGCCGCCGACGCGGCGATTTGCAGGATATGCAGTCGGATGGAAGAGGCCGCGTGCGTTTGGAATATCGTATTCCGGCACGCAGCTTGATCGGTTTCCAGGGTGATTTTATGACCATGACCCGTGGCACCGGACTTATCTCGCACGTCTTCGACGACTACGGCCCGGTCAAGCCGGATATGCCAGGCCGTCATAATGGCGTGCTGATTTCTCAAGACAATGGCGAGGCTGTAGCCTATGCTTTATGGAAATTGGAAGATCGTGGCCGCATGTTTGTCAGCCCCGGGGATAAATTGTATGAAGGCATGGTCATTGGCATACACAGTCGCGATAACGACCTTGTGGTTAACCCGATCAAGGGCAAGCAACTGACTAATGTACGTTCCTCCGGCACGGATGAAGCAGTGCGCTTGACCACGCCAATTAAGCTGACGCTGGAGTCGGCTGTTGAGTTTATTGATGACGACGAGCTGGTGGAAATCACGCCGCTGTCCATTCGTGTGCGTAAGCGTTATCTTACTGAACAAGATCGCAAGCGTGCTTCCCGCTAGTCTTACTGTGTCATAAACTTGATCCATGATTTGACCAATTGCAGTGCGGACAATGGCCGATGGTTCTTGCAAATGCCACGCTCAAGTGCAGTCGCAACGTCGTGATCGAGTCCGCCACGCGACGTTGCCTGCGCTGGGCTTCCCGGAGGGAAGTAGTTTTTTGGAACGACAGGAACTTGGCGGGGAATTAAGGCTTACCGTTAATTGTAACGGTATCACAAGGGAATAATCAGGAACGCTCAGGCAACAAAAAACCCGCTATGCTTTTGTTCATGCGGGTATACGGACTATTCAGGAATGCTTAAATCAGCTTTAGCGTCTTTCAGTAAACCACAACATCCCTGTTGCCAATAGCAGGAAGAGCAGCGGCATCGCCACAGCGCTCAGCATGGGCTGCCACTCGTTGAGTGCACCCAAATTGGAGAATAGCTTGCCAACAAAGTGAAAAGTCAGTCCCAATATAATACCCAAGAATATTTTCGCGCTAATGCCGCCCTCGCGCCGCTGATGCGAAGCAAATGGCAAGGCCAGGAACATCATCACCAGTATTGCGAATGGATACACTAGCTTGTTCCACATTGCAATTTCGTAAGATACAGTCTTCTGATGGTTGTCGCGCAGGTGCTGGATATATTGATAAAGATTCAATGCCGACATTTGTCCCGGCCCCACCAGTAATGCCCTCAAAATTCCCAAGTTAAGCGCCGAGCGCCATTCCATACTTGGCTGATGGTTTACTGTCGTACCTTGTTTATTGAAAAGGGTTTGGGTCACGCCTTCCAGTTGCCAGCGGTTTTTTTCCACATAAGCAGCACGTTTTGCTGCAGTTATGGCACGCAGATGGTAACTCTCATCAAATTCATAAATACTAATATTCAGTAAGGTGCTGTCTGGAAGAACATTTTTTACGTTTACGAAACTGCGCTCATCTTTAGCCCATACGCCGGAACGGAATTCTCTCAGCGACACTTCAGCGTTCTGCGCTTTAAGCCTTATCTCCTGCGCCATGCGTTCGCTGAAGGGTGCGATCATTTCGCCACTCAGATAACTCAACAGGACAAGTGGTAAGCTTATTTTGATCAAAGCAACGACCATTTGCCGCAGTGAAACGCCTGAAGAACGAAAGATGGTCAATTCCGAATTTGCAGCCATCTGTGTCAGCGCAAAAATTGTGCCAATAAGGACAGCCACTGGAAACAATTCATACATTCGGCCAGGCACTGACAACAGCACAAACAGCAATGCATAGCCTAAATGATAATTGCCGCTACCCAGCACATTTAATTCATGTATCAGGTCAAAAAAAGAAAACAACATCAGCAAGGCTGCGAACACTAGTCCGATGCTGGCATATATCTCACGCGCTAGACAACGGGTCAGCAGCCTCATCGCGCCAACCGCCGCAAGGAGAAAACCGACAGACGGCGATAGAACAGCAACACCATCAACATAAACATCAGCACATGGATACCCCAAAAGCCAATGGCGGGACCAATCTTGCCCTGCCCCACCATTGTGTTAGAGAGGCTGATGAGGTTGTTATAGAGCATGTAAATCACCAGTGCCATAATGAGATTGAGTGAACGCCCGGCGCGTGGATTGACAAAACTCAATGGGATCGCCAGCAGGGACAAAATTAGCGCACCGAGAGGCAAGCTGAGCCGCCGCTCCAGTTCGGACATATTCCAGCTGTTAAGGTTTTGTAGTAACTGCAGAGTAGGCAATGAATCGGCAGGTGCGGGTCGTTGCCTCGCTTCTACCGCCTTAATGCGCACCGCATAGCGCTCAAATTCGATGATTTTGAAATCGAGCTGCCCTGGCGCTCCCTCATAGCGTGTGCCATTCAGTAATACCAGGAAACGATCACCGTTAGGTGCAGTTTCCTGCATGCCCTGTTTGGCCACCATGGTGCCAATCTTGCCGTGCTGCAACGATTGCACAAAAATGTTGCCAACCCTGTTTTTGCCCACATCCACGTTTTCGATAAAGAACACACGGTCAGCCTGCTTCGATTCGCGAAATGTTCCGGGCGATGCAGCAGTTACGTCATCGCGGCTATCCAGCCTTCGTTTTAATTCTTCCACTTGAGACATAGCCCAAGGTGACAACACCAGACTTAACAGTGCAATCAGGCACACCACCGGCAGCGCATACCACATCACCGGGCGTATCCAGCGTGTCAGCCCAATCCCGGAGCTGAACCACACCACCATCTCGTTGTCACGGTAGCTGCGCGTCAGCGTCAACAACACCGATAGAAACAAACTTAGGGAAAGCAAGGCTGGCAGGTAATACACAGCATTAAAACCCAACAATGCCAGCACACCGTCCACCGCTAAAGATCCGCTAACGGATTGACCTAACAAGCGAACTAACTGAGTAAAAACAACAATACTGAGTAAGATGGCAAATACTAATAGCCCCATGCTAGCGGATTCGCGCACTAGCTCACTATGAAAAATATTGCCGCGCAATAACTTAAAGCGTGACAACTTTGACTTTTGCTTTGGAATCTGCGGATAATCCAACATTTTGTGTAAAACAAAAATCATTAAGGAGATATAAGTGGAATTTAGCATAAAACTGGGCAGCCCGGAAAAACAGCGTAGCGGTTGCGTGGTGGCGGGTGTATTTGAGGGTGGCAAGCTATCGGACGCAGCGCAAATACTGGACAAAGCCACCAAGAATACGCTCAGCGGTATCATCGCGCGCGGTGACATGAATGGCAAGATCGCTACTACGCTACTGCTGCATAACGTGCCCAACATTCCGAGCGAACGTGTGCTACTGGTCGGGCTGGGCAAACGTGATGAGTTTGCCGAACGCCAATATCTCGATAGTATCCGTGCCGCAATGCGCGCACTATTTGCCACCGGCGCCAAGGATGCAGTGCTCTATTTGGCTGAATTGCCATTGGCAGGCCGCGATAGCGCTTGGTGTATCAGCCAGGCAGTGCTTGCTGCATTCGAATCGACTTATCGTTTTGACCAACTCAAAAGCAAGGCGGAAAAAAATAAAAAAGCTTCATGCAAAATCCAGTTTGGCTTGATGTCAGGCAAATCAACCGCTAAACAAGATGCCGCTCTCATACAGGCCGCAGCAATCGGACAAGGCATGAAGCTGGCAAAGGACTTGGGCAATCTGCCGGCCAACATATGCACCCCCAGCTATCTGGCGCAACAAGCAGTGGCTTTAGCCAAGGCGCACAAATCACTCAAAGTTACCGTGCTGGAAGAAAAGGATATGCAAAAGCTTGGCATGGGTTCGCTATTGTCTGTGACCCGAGGCAGCGATGAACCCGCCAAGCTCATTACTCTGGAGTATCGCGGTGCCGATAAGAAACAAAAACCCATCGTACTGGTCGGTAAAGGCATAACTTTTGACACTGGCGGCATCTCGCTCAAACCGGGTGCCGAGATGGATGAAATGAAATACGACATGTGCGGTGCAGCCAGCGTGCTAGGTACGATGCAAGCCATTGCTGAAATTGGACTCAAGCTAAATGTAGTCGGCATTATTCCCACTTGCGAGAACATGCCTAGTGGTTCCGCCACCAAACCGGGCGACATCGTCACCAGCATGTCCGGGCAGACCATCGAAATTTTGAATACCGATGCGGAAGGCCGTCTCATCCTGTGCGATGCACTTACTTATGCGGCCAAGTTTGAGCCAACCTCGGTAATCGACATAGCCACCCTTACCGGCGCCTGCGTCATCGCATTAGGCCATGTTGCCAGCGGGCTTTATAGCAATCAGGATACCCTGGCACAGGAACTGCTGGCAGCAGGCGAGCAAACATATGACCGGGCTTGGCACATGCCATTGTGGGAGGAGTATCAGCCGCAACTAAATAGCAACTTCGCCGACATCCAGAATATCGGCGGCCGCGCAGGCGGCAGCATCACTGCCGCCTGCTTCCTGTCGCGCTTCACCAAGGACTATCGCTGGGCGCATCTGGATATTGCCGGTACCGCATGGAAATCAGGCAAAGAAAAAGGTGCGACCGGACGTCCTGTGCCACTGCTGGCACAGTATTTGATCAATCGTGTCCAACCAGGTAATTAAGTGGATTCATAATTGTTAAGATCAAAATGAGAAATTCAGGTAACTGCGTACTGCACTCCTTGCTCTTGAAGGACACGGAGTACAGTACGCACACCCAGCAGCCATAAATAGTTGCTCTAAATCGTCACCATAACTCGTAAATTTATTAAATGACCAAGGTAGATTTTTACACCGGTGTGGAGGACAAACTGCGCACTGCTTGCCACCTTAGCCACAAGGCTATGCAAAGCGGACTGCGTGTGCTGCTGCACACCTCGGACGAAGCCACAACTGAGGTATTGGACAGGCTGTTGTGGCAGTATCCCGTTACTGCCTTTATGCCGCACTGCCGCAACGATGAAGCAATCGCCGCTGAGATGCCGGTTGTGGTCGATCATCGAGGCGAAAGTTTTCCACACAATGAAGTGTTGATCAACCTGCACACCGTGTGTTTGCCATTCTTTAGTCGTTTCGAACGCGTACTTGAAATCGTCAGCCAAGATGCAGAAGATGCACGCTTGGGCCGTGAACGCTTCAGCTTTTATCGAGACCGCGGCTATGAAATGCGCCATTTCGACCTGAGTAAACAACCCGAATATTGAACATGATGGCATCTCTAAAAATCCAGACTTGAGCATCTGCCACACAGCAGCCCTCAAGAAATTTATTGTGAATTTTTATAGACACCCATGAGCTATCCGTCCGAACAGTCAAATAAATTAAGCAACCTTCCTGTACTTACAGATGTAGTCGATGACTCCTTGGAAATTCCCACCCTGACAGAAGTCGTGGCCGAAGATCCTTCGGCGCTCATAGCGGAAAACAAAGAATTCGCTACCTTATCCGATGCACAGTGCCAGCAACTCGCGGCACAGATCGCGCCACAACTGGAAACGCTGCTACGCGCGAAACTTGCACCACAGTTCGATGCGCTATGGCAGGAGGCGTGGAGCCAGGCCAAATTAAATCTGCCCGAATTAATTCAAGCACACATTTCCATACCGCCCGTCCCATCTCCATCCGCTATAATCACGCCTTTTCTCACTGCACCCGACAGAATTAAACCAAACACTATCAACATGGAACTCACAAAAAGCTTTGAACCGCAAGCAATCGAAGCGCGCTGGTATCCAATATGGGAAAGCGCTGGTTATTTCCAGGCTAAATTAGAGAGCGATAAGCCCGCTTACGCCATCATGCTGCCGCCACCCAATGTGACCGGCACGCTGCACATGGGACACGCCTTCCAGGATACGCTTATGGACGCGCTCACCCGTTATCACCGCATGCGCGGAGACAATACCCTATGGCAGCCTGGTACTGACCACGCCGGGATTGCCACGCAAATCGTGGTAGAGCGGCAGCTGGACGCGCAAAAAATTAAACGCCACGACCTTGGCCGCGAAAGATTCATTGAGCGCGTGTGGGAATGGAAGGAGGAGTCCGGTTCTACCATCACACACCAGATGCGTCGTCTCGGCGCCTCGTGCGATTGGTCGCGGGAGCGCTTCACCATGGACGAAGGTCTGTCCGAGGCCGTTACCGAAGTATTCGTCAAACTCTACGAGCAAGGTTTAATCTATCGCGGTAAGCGATTGGTGAACTGGGATCCGGTGCTGGGCACCGCAGTATCCGATCTGGAAGTAGTAGCGCAGGAAGAAGACGGCTTCATGTGGCATATCGCTTATCCGCTGGAAGCCGGTGTCGGCGCTTTAATCGTCGCCACCACACGCCCTGAAACGCTGCTCGGCGACATTGCTGTCGCGGTGCATCCTGAAGATACACGCTACCAGCACCTGATCGGCAAGCGTTTGCAACTGCCACTGTGCAATCGCACTATTCCCATCATCGCCGATGAATATGTCGATCCAGCTTTCGGCACTGGTTGCGTAAAAATCACGCCCGCGCACGATTTCAACGACTACATAGTGGGACAGCGTCACAGCCTTACACCGATCAACATATTTACGCTGGATGCAAAAATCAACGAACATGCACCTGACGTCTATCAGGGGCTGGATCGTTTCGATGCGCGCAAGCAAATCCTTTTCGACCTGTCCGCACAAAACCTGCTTGTGGACACCAAGCCGCACAAGCTGATGGTGCCGCGCGGAGACCGCAGCCATGCGGTAATTGAACCGATGCTCACCGACCAGTGGTTCGTGAAAATGGAGGGATTGGCGCAACGCGGGCTGCAAGCGGTGGCGGATGGTGAAATTAAATTCGTACCGGAAAACTGGGCCAACACGTACAACCAGTGGTTAAGCAACATTCAGGACTGGTGCATCTCGCGCCAACTGTGGTGGGGACATCGCATCCCGGCGTGGCATGACGAACAGGGTAATATATTTGTCGCTCGCAACGAAGAAGACGCCCGCAAGCAGGCAGGCACCACAAAACTGCGCCAGGACGAAGACGTACTCGATACTTGGTTCTCCTCCGCATTGTGGCCGTTTTCAACACTGGGCTGGCCACACGACACCAAAGAACTCAAAACTTTCCTGCCGACCTCGGTACTGGTTACCGGCTTCGACATCATCTTTTTCTGGGTGGCGCGCATGGTGATGATGTCGCTGCACTTCACCGGCAAGGTGCCATTCCGCGAAGTGTATGTACATGGCCTGATCCGCGACGCGGAGGGACACAAGATGAGCAAGTCCAAGGGGAATGTGCTAGACCCGCTGGATCTAATTGACGGTATCTCGCTGGAAGATTTGGTCTCCAAGCGCACGCAGAATCTGATGAATCCCAGGCAGGCAGAAAGTATCGAAAAACAGACACGCAAACATTTCCCGGACGGCATCCCAGCCTTCGGTACTGATGCAATGCGCTTCACCTTCGCCAGCCTTGCCTCGCATGGGCGCGACATCAAATTCGATCTGCAACGCTGTGAAGGTTACCGCAATTTCTGTAACAAGCTATGGAATGCCACGCGCTTTGTACTAATGAATTGCGAAGGTCAGGATATCGGGCTGGACGAATCATTGCCGGTTAAATACAGTGCGGCGGACAAATGGTTGATTAGTCGTTTGCAACAGGCGGAAACTGAAATGGCGGACCACTTCGACCACTATCGTTTCGACATGGCGGCGCGGACGCTGTATGAGTTAGTGTGGGACACCTACTGTGATTGGTATTTGGAATTGGCCAAGGTGCAACTCAGCCCTCACTCCGGCAACCCACTTCCAGCGGAAGAAGGGGCTTTAAATGCCGCACGGCAACGCGCCACGCGGCGTACCCTGGTGCGTGTGCTGGAAACCATACTGCGCCTGGCGCACCCTATCATCCCTTTCATCACCGAAGAGCTGTGGCAGAAAGTTGCGCCACTGGCCGGAAAGCAGGGCGACAGCATCATGCTGCAGCCCTATCCGCAAGCCAACTCCAAGCTGATTGACCCAATTTCCTTGCAACAAATCAGCCTGCTGCAGGAAATGGTCACTGCCTGCCGCAAGCTGCGCAGCGAGATGAACTTGTCGCCAGCACAGAGAGTGCCACTGATTGCGAGTGGCGATGCAGCTATCCTGCAAGGCTTCGCGCCTTACCTGCAAGCGCTGGGCAAGTTAAGCGGGGTTAGCCTGCTGGATGAACTGCCTAACACCGACGCGCCAGTCGCAATCGTCGGCAATTTCAAGTTGATGCTGGAAATAGAAATTGACGTGGAAGCAGAGTGTGAGCGCTTGGACAAGGAGATAGCCCGCCTTGCAGGCGAAATCACCAAAGCACAAAGCAAGCTGGGCAATGCCAGTTTCGTCTTGCGCGCCCCGCCGCAAGTGGTGGATCAAGAACGCAGGCGTATGGACGATTTCTCGATGACGCTGATCCAGTTGCAGGCGCAACTCGACAAGCTTGGTTAAATCTGCCGGCGACGCAGGTAAAATACGAACTCGTCATCCTGCTGTGTAGCAGACAACAAATCATTCCCGGTTTGCTTGCAAAAATCGGTGAAGTCATCCGGTGACTTTTTGTCTGTAGCAACCACTTTCAGCACCTGCCCGCCTTGCATCTGCGACAGCATTTTTTTGGTACGCAGAATGGGCAAGGGGCAACTCAACTTACGAGCATCCAATTCGACATCGAATTTCATTGTACTCATATCGCAGGTGACGAACTTGCTTGCGCCCAATCCGTAACGCCACTCTGCAGCTTGAACGTCTCAGAAAAACCCAGAGCTGCGGCGAAATCCACAGCAAGCGCGGAGCTTTCGTCCATTTGAACCTGTGATTCTGTCTTGTTAATATTCATAATCTTTACAGTTAATTACTGTTTTCCAGTGTTTAAGCGGGCTCTCAAAATAATTATGCAGCAAATGTGTAATAAAAGGGCTCTATGTGAAATACAGTGGGTAATCAACTTTCAACTTCTTGCAGAAGAAGTCAATCCTTTCTTCCTGAGCTTGTCGAAGGATGAATTAATTTTTAGCTGACTATTTTTTGTTGTCATCTTGCACTTATCAAAGGGTTACTCACAACGAATCACATAGAGCCAATGCAATTTTCATTATACCTTGCTAACAAGTAAACACGGGTATCCCACCCGAATTCCGTTCTGAAACCCTGCGCTCCATACTTGGGAACCACCAGGCGAAACAGGTATCATATTGTCATGAAAAATTTGTTGTACATAGTGCTCTATACATGGTCGCTGTTGTGCCGCGCTGACGGCCTGCCCGACTTGGGCGACACATCGCAGGAGGCTATGTCACCGCAGCAGGAGCGAAAAGTCGGCGAACAGAGCATGTTTGAAATCCGCTCCGATAAAGACTACCTTGATGATGCTGAAGTCAATGATTATCTTAATCAGCTTGGGTATCAGCTAGTTTCCAACAGCAACGAACCAGGACAGGAGTTTGAATTCTTTGCCCTCAACGACAATACCATCAACGCTTTCGCGCTGCCCGGCGGCTTCATTGGGGTAAACACCGGGTTGATGCTCATGGCACAAAGCGAGTCCGAACTCGCCTCAGTACTTGGCCACGAAATCGCTCACGTCACCCAGCATCACTTGGCACGTATGGTAGCGGGTCAGAAAATCGACTCAATGGCCGCCATAGCTGGCCTTGCAGTGGCTATCCTGGCTGCACGCAGTAACCCGCAAGCCTCTCAGGCGGCCATGGTCGGGATGCAGGCCGGCTCTATCCAACGGCAATTGAACTTTACCCGCATTCATGAACAGGAAGCGGACCGCATCGGCCTCACTACTCTGCAAAAAGCAGGCTTCGATCCGCATGCCATGCCCATCTTCTTCGAACGCTTGCAAAAGTCCACACGCCTGCTAGACAACAACATGCCGTCTTACCTGCGCACCCATCCGATCACCAGCGAACGCATCGCCGATGTCGCTAACCGCGTGCAGCAGACCCCCTATCGCCTGGTTGCCGACAGCCTCAACTTTCAACTGGTGCGCGCCAAACTGCGGGCCATGCAAAAGAACCCACAGGAAGCGGCTAACTTCTTCAAAAGTGCAATTGGAGAGCAAAAGCATGGCAATCAGACAGCCCAGCGTTACGGCTTGGTACTGGCACTGCTGCGCGCCGGACAAATCGCACGCGCCACTCAGGAATTCGCCCCGTTGCAAACACTGGTATCACAAAACCCGATGATCGCGACGCTGGCCGGACAAATCAAGCGTACAGACAAGAACAACACAAGTATGACTGCATTCTACCGCAGCGCCACACAGAACTTTCCACAGCACCGGGCGCTAGCCTATGACTACATCGAGCTGCTGCTGGATGCCAATCGATTTGAAGACGCGCTCAAGCTGCTAAACGAACAAATTATCACTCATCCCAATGACCTGCGTTTGCATGAGCTAATGGCACGCAATTACGCGGCATTGGGCAAACGACAAGAAGAGCACCACGCGCTGGCCTACACTTACATTCTGCGCGGCAACTTGCTCAATGCGATTGAACAACTGGAATTGGCCAAGGGAGCGGGCACTGATTTTCACGAGTTGTCGATCATTGAAAGTGAGCTGAAACAGTTCAAGGAAATTGCGGCGGCACAGGCGAAAAGGAATTGATATTTTTCTATCCAACATTCATTCGGCCATAAAAATAAAGTTCAGATTATTCGGCCTGAAATGCCATTGCTTATGGTGAAGCATTCTTTTGTTGCTGCTGACTCAACTTATTCTGCTGATTAAAAGCCACGATGATACAAGCTTGTTTCAGTCCCAACTGACAGCTTTTTTCCATTTGCTGTATCGACCCTGCCATGTCATGTAAATTTTTTAACACGACGCTTTTACCATAATAGGCACTGGCATTTTTCGGGTTGCCAGCAATCACTTTATCAAATTCTGCAAGCGCTTCCGGATACCGTCCTGAGTTTGAATATGCAGAGGCCAACGCAACATTCACCTCAGGATAGGTTGAGTTAATTGCCAGTGATTTTTGATAATCCGCAATGGCCGCATCCCAATTTTTAACCGCAGCCGAAGCTTGTGCGCGATTGAAATAGGTACGATGGGCACCGAGGCGATCTTCGCCATGTAGCAAGCGCACCGCGTCATCCCATAGACGGTACTTATCCGCAAACACCCATAATCGATTCCATGCCAGCGGCACTAATAGCAAAACCGCTAATGCACCAACCAACATGATTTTTCGACTGGGAAGTGAACTAAGCAGTAAAGGCAATAACAACATATAGCCGGGCAACCATAAATAACTGCGATACAGCACAAAAATTTCCTGAACGCGTATGCTTGAAAATTCTGCCATGAAGTAACACCACGGATACAGCATTGCCAACCCCAACAAAGCGACGCGACCACCGCGCAGCAAAAAAACCAACGCAAATGCGCCATAAGCAACAAAAGCAGCCAAGCCGATCCAACTTGTCCACTCTTTCCAAGTAAGGATAAAGGGCTCGCGCATATCCAGCGACATCCACGCGGGGTTGGGCACAAGCATTAACAAGCAGTACTTGAAAAAAAGACCCGCCTGCGTCAACACGCTCAGCAAGTGCAGCGATGAAGTTCCCAGGAGCAGCGCTTGTTCCCCAAACAATGCCGCCGCATCCTTCTCATAAGGCACACCAAATATACCTTTTATGCGAAGCACCACCAACAGCCCAACCAATGCAAACCCTAGCCAAGTCGCAAGCAAAGCACGGGACGAAAGTTTATTCTGGCCACGAATCGCCCAAGTCAAAGGTAACAATATGACGGGAGCCATCAAGCTATGTTCCTTGCTAAAAAGTGCCAGAAAATACGCCATGACGGCTAGCGCCATATAGCGTTTGTCGCCCTCCAGCAGGCCACGCAAATAGGCCAATTGCATTACTAATGTGAACATTGTCGCCATCAGAATGCTGCGTTGTATCAAATAGCCTACGCCATAAACCGCGAGAGGGTGGCATGCGAATACCAGCGCTCCCAACCACGCCCCCCAGTTCGCGATCTTTTCTTTGCTCAAATCAGTGATGAATAGCTCGATCCAGACCCGTAAGACCAGCAACAGCAACAGCACATTCACACCATGCAACAATAAATTCTGTATGCGGAAAACAGGCGGGTCCTCTCCAAAAAATACCCAGGTAACGCCAAACGTCGTATAGGGAAACCAGCGTAAATCAAAACGAAACAGTGTATTTGCGTAATGATCTATCGCTGCACCAAAAAATGGAACATCATCAAATATCAGGGGATTATTCAAAAAAGGGGCATACACCACAATAACCAGCAGCACCAAAATCAGCGCTTTGATTCGATCAATCGGGTAAACAAATTTAGAAAAGAAATTCATCGAGCACACCAATGTAATATCAGTCACATACGAAAAAACCCGCGATCCATTACAGAACGCGGGTCCTCAGAAAATCATCAATTCTACAATTTAAAAATATTGGTTCGAGTAAAGGCTTTTATTTCACACTATATCCACTTGGAAATGGCGTTTGTCAGAACTGTGTCTGAACTATTTGAAGTGACTCCCCAAGTGATAGCCGTGGCTCCCGGTGTTGGAGTCCACGTGATAGTTTTGCCATCGATTCCACTCTTCATACAAGCAGTGCAGAGAGTGGCTGTGATAGCGCCATTTGTAGCCGCCACGCTATAACTTGCAACCTCTGTGGTTGGTGTTGGAGCGGCGCTAAGTCCCAAAGAAGTCCAGTTATCAAGAGTAAGAGCCGTGGCAGTACCATTTTCCTGAATAAACATAGCAACCGCCATCTTAATTGGATCCACAGCGGTCGCGACTTTTGAAAGCTTGGCTTTAACTACATAGTCTTGATAAGCCGGAATCGCTACCGCAGCCAGAATACCGATAATTGCGACCACGATCATTAATTCGATCAGGGTAAAACCTTTTTGCATTTGTTTCATGATTGAGACTCCTTTAAGAGTTAAAAATTCTGTACACGAGGTGTGCGCTTTATTATAAGCATGATTCATGCCAACTCATCCTCACTTACAACTATCCGCGTCTGGATTGGGTTTACGGAGTAGTCTCAGGAGTAACTTTGATACTTTGCATTAAACGGGAAGCCGATTTATGTCAGGTAAGTGACAATTTTCGTCACTTTGATTTCCGCATAAGGACACAATGCAAGAAAAATAATGCCAATCGGCTCTATGTGATTCGTAGTGGGTAAACCTTCGTTAAGTGCACGATGAACAACAAGAAATAATCAGCTAAAAATCCGCTCATCCTTCGGCAGGCTCAGGACGTACGGATTTATTTTTTCTGCTTGTGCCGCAGTTACTTCATGCAAACGATACGCACCTGATGCATGTCGGTGATGCCGGATAAAACCTTTTCAATGCCATCTTGCTTCAGGGTGCGCATGCCTTCGTTGAGTGCGTTGGCAAACATTTCCGCGACACGGGCGTGCTCTTGAATATTCTTTTTTATCAGGTCGGTGCCCACCATCAATTCGTGCAAACCCACCCGTCCGCGATAGCCTGTGCCGGAGCAATCTTCACAGCCAACCGGTTCATATAACGTGAATCTCCCCATTTCATCGGCGAACAGCTTGACCCATTCGGCGTACAGAGCTTTGTAAGCAGCGTTGGCATCCTGCTTCCAGAGCGCGCAGTTCATAAGCTCTGTCGAGTATTCGGCAAGCAATGATTTGAGTTCATCTTGAGTGGCGGTATGTGGTTTCTTACATTTCTTGCACAAACGCTTGGCTAAACGTTGCGCTAGAACACCTAACAAGGCATCGGAAAAATTAAACGGATCCATACCCATATCCAATAATCGTACAACGGATTCAGGCGCACTGTTGGTATGCAGGGTGGCGAACACCAAATGGCCGGTAAGCGAGGCTTCTATGCCGATGGAAACTGTCTCTTTGTCGCGCATTTCACCCACCATGATCACGTCCGGGTCGGCGCGCAAAAAGGCTCTCATGATGGTGGCGAAATCCATGCCTGCCTTCTTGTTGATCTGTACCTGGCGCAAACCCTTCTGTGTAATTTCTACCGGGTCTTCTGCCGTCCAGATTTTTGTTTCAGGCTTGTTGATGTAGCCAAGCACGGAATGTAAAGTAGTGGTTTTACCAGACCCAGTAGGACCGCATACAAAAAACAGACCATAAGGTTTGCTGATTACCGTTTTCAGGGTTTCAAGATTACGCGCCGACAGGCCCAACTCATTGAGCTTTATCGGCTCGCCGGTGGCCAAAATACGCATCACGATGTCTTCCATGCCGCCCTGAGAGGGAATGGTGGCAACACGCAGTTCAATATCCAGAGGGCCATATTTATTGAACTTGATTTTGCCGTCCTGCGGTTTGCGCTTCTCCGAAATATCAAGATCGCACATAATTTTGATACGCGTAACCAGAGAGTTGCGGAATGATGATGGCACTTCGATGTAAGGTAGCAGCGAACCATCCTTGCGCAAACGAATCACGGTCTTGCCCTTGCCCGGTGCGGGTTCGACATGAATGTCGGAGGCGCCCATTTTGTGGGCATCCATGATGATCTTGTTAACCAGCTTGACTAGTTCATTGTCTGCCGCCGCACTTGCTTCCTCCTGGTTAATTTCATCGAACTCTTCTTCATCCCCTCCCATGGCGGTAAGCATCTCATCCATTGAGGTGCCGTCCATTTCCGAACCACCGGACATGCCACTGGCTCCACCTCCGCCAAAGAACAAGTTGAGGGTTGCATTGAATTCGCGTTGCGAACACACTCTGTAAACCAGTCGGTTCTTCGAAAAAACGTTGTTCACCACGCGTGAGGTTTGTATCCACTCTGGATCAGTGGTAAGTATTACCAAGCCTTCCTTAATCTCATCTATCGGCACCCATTGGCTGCTTTCCACATATTCCCGTTTTAGATTTTTGAGTAAATCGGACGGTTTGGTGCGATCAGGCTTGAACGGTTCATAGGGGACACCGAAGAAGAGCGCAAGCGCTTTACCAAGCGCGGCCGGTTTAACCTGAAATTCGTCGAGCAATACATCCTCAATGTCAGCATTTTTGCGCCGCGCTGTGGACACGGCCAGATCCAATTCGTCGGCAGATAATACCGCGTCATAAACCAAATGATCGTACTTGGTTTTAGCAGCAGGCTGCTGCTGACTCTGGCGCAGCGCCACGGCCAAGTTCTGCGCTAGCTCCAATATCCCATCTACTATCATCGCCGAAAAAGGTTGGTCGGACTTATTATTGAGAACCTGGATGACACCTGCCAAATCCTTGCTATCTGAATCGAGTATGGGCACCACAAGGGCTTGCTTGGTACGATAGCCAGTGCGTTGATCCACGTCTTGCAGGAAGCGTAGATTGATACTATGCGAAGCTAGCTCGTTCGCGTCGTATACATCCGTGATGTTAAGTATTTTTTTATTTAGCGCCACATACCCGGCGAGACTCTGCTCAGTAATGCGTAGTTTGAGATCCTTGAATGAGTTTGCCCCGGTCTTTATTTTTGAAATCAGCGTAACCTTGTCTTTATCCAGTGAATAAATAGTGAGGCGATCAGCATTGAATATCGTGCAGATATCCTTGCTAACTTCCAGCATAATTTCGTCGAAATTGTATGCAGTATTAATCTTGCTTATGACGTGATCATGAATATTGCTTATGACATGATTAAGATTCTTCGTGAATACCAGCTGCGCCTCAATCTGGCTAACATTGGCCCGTCGTTCAAGCCGTATTGTTGGTGCATTATCCATCTACTTCTCCCTGATAACTCCAAATGTGGCTTGCCGCATGGTGAGATTACGGAACATTGTTGCTTGCTATCAAGATAGCGGCATTTAGCGAAAATTCTCCATGCGATTTTGAAACAAAGACAGGACAAATGCGATATTCCGGATGGAAAACTGTGCAACTTTATTTATTATTTCTGCAGAGATAAAACTTGAACACTAGACCGTTGTGCAACATCACCGGTTTGAATCCATGCAGGCATTCGCTGATTTCCTGCGTGGTCATGTTTACCTCTCCCGATTGATGGGTGATGTAGAATTCTGGCCCATATCTCACTTGAATTTGAGCAATTCTCCCGCCAGCAGTCTGTAATACAAATGCTTGGCCAGTAGTGCCAATTCTTTTTTCTGAATTAGAGAAGGCGGTTTCGATGATGTGATAGCGCAGGTTAGCGGCTTGCGCCGCATAAAGCCCACACTGAAACATGCCCTCAGCTTTTGAGATAGAACTCCATTTTGATCCCCGCCAACTCAATAATGTCGTGCTCATTAAGCTGGCACGGTTGATCGTCCAGCGGCTTGCCATTAAGATTGGGGTAGCTTGCTCCTTCCACATAGGTGATGAAATAACCACGCGGACGACGTGTAAATACTACGACTTGCAAGCCAGCTTTTCCTACGGTAGTCAGATTCTTCACGAGTTCAAGCTCTTTACCGGCATTAGGTCCGTTAAGTATCTGTATTACACCCATTGCTTGCTGCGAGTCAGGCGCTTTCTCAGCGGAGGTTACAGGAGCAGGCTGTGATGGTGTGACAGCCTCAATCTGTCGCAACTCAGGTACTTTCTCGGCGGGTGCTAATAATTGTGGCTGCTCCGTAGGTTTTAACTTCCCTGTCATTTCATACGGATCAGCTTTCACAGGGGCGGCGGATGCGATACGGGCAGACGCACGAAATACCATTGTTTTCTCAAAATCTGCCGCAGTAGATTGATTTTTCTGATCGTTCAGATACTTGAGTTTATATTTGCCGATTTCAATTACGTCATTATTTTGCAAGAAATGCTTCTTAATTGTCGCGCCATTTACCATGGTTCCATTGGTGCTATCCAAATCTTCCAGAAAGGAATCGTTAAGTATGGTCACTACCGCAGCGTGCTCACCGCTAACAGCAAGATTATCAATAACAATCTCATTGTGCGGCTTGCGTCCTATCGTCATATGTTCCTTGTCCAGAACATATTCCTGCAACACCACACCATCCATGCTTAGTATCAGTTTCGCCGCCATATCATCAATCCCCGTATTTAATTCTTGAACCAGGACAGCATTTTTGCGAGCCAGCCCCGCGTTACGGCAAACTCACCGTTAATTTTAATAAGTATCACGGATACATTATCACGCCCGCCATTATCGTTTGCCATTTCAATCAACCGTCTCGCCACCAGCTGTAGATTGGCACGCAGCATTTGCATCGTGGTAGCGATCTCATCGTCTTCGACCATATCGTTCAAACCGTCCGAGCATAGTAGATAAATATCGCCCACTTGCACCGCATGAACTTGAATCTCCGCCTCGACCGCTGGATCAACTCCGACCGCGCGCGTAATCAGATTCTTGTTCTTGGATAGTCGCGCATCTTTTTGACTTAGCATGCCTCTGTCGATTTGCTCCTGCAACAGCGAATGATCACGAGTGATTGGCTCAAATATTTCACCGCGCAGTCGGTACATACGTGAATCGCCGACGTGGGCGACTGCTAAACGGTTATCGTAAAACAGCCCGGCCACCACCGTGGTACCCATTCCAGCATATTGCGGCTGGCTCTGCGACGCATGGTAGATAGAGGCATTCGCTTTTTGCACTTTTTCGCGTAACAGTATCACTCCAACATCTTCACCGCTTTCACTTCGATCTTCGGGGCGCATGCTTTCCAAGCTATGCTTTATTTCGGTCGTTATCAGTGAAACTGTAATGCCGCTAGCAATTTCACCCGCATTGTGCCCACCCATACCATCAGCCAGCACCACTAACCCACACGACGCGTCATAAGCCACGCTATCTTCGTTATGCGATCGCACAACACCCGGGTGAGTCTGACTAACGATTTCTAGCGCCTGTTCAATATCCATATTAGGGCATCTCTATACATTAAAAATTCTAAGCGTGACAGTATGTCAATACTTGAGTCGATTTAAGCGGGTAAGCTGATATTGCTATATGGATACCCGTAAAATAGTATTGCAACGAGGTCTGGTTTATAGGGGCAACACGTTTTATCCATGCAAACTTGCCGCATACAGGCGATTATCCCAGTCATTCTAGCGCCAGCATGATAACGCTCTCCCACTTGCTTAGCCAATGACTTATCGATGAGTACCGATGCAAAAATTTCTTAGTCAGCAAGCGAGGCCAACGACATACATCTTAATTTTTTAGATTACCACTTTTTTAGCGTAATATTTTTTATAGCTCTCCACGCGTACCAACGGTGAATTGGAATATGGACGAACACATCTGCGTAGAGTAAAAGTGGCACCATATTACTGCACACCAAACAAAAAAAACGGCTCTATGTGAAATAGAGTGGGTCATTGACTTTCAACCTCCTGCAGCAGAAACAAATCCGTATATCCTTCGACAAGCTTAGGATGGACGGATTTTTAGCTGACTATTTCTTCTTGTTCATCTTGCACTTATCGAAGGGTATTCCACTACAAGTCACAGAAAGCCTAAAAAACACAAAGTCGAGCTAAAGTTTTCCAAAATCCATCCGCTATTTTAAATAGCAGCGGTTAATTGTGCCTTGCAGCATAAGGCAAATCGAAGCGGCATTGTCATGATCATCCAAGCTTAAGAATGCAGGCCATGAATCCAGTTATCGAAAATTTTGAGCTTTTCTCATCTACCCACAAGAGCTTATATTTCGGTGTGGTCAAATGATTGCGTCATCAGAAATAAGCCATGCCGTATTGCCTGATGCTGTTTCCGGGCATCTGAAGCAGGCTGAAATCATGCGCAAGGTAATAGCTGGAGATATCACTGAATATGCTCCGACCCGCGATAATTCCTTGCTATATCAAACTAATGAGTGCACCAATACCAGATTGCGCCGCGGTGAGCTATCAAGCGGCGGCGTTGTCATTCCTGCGGCCCAGATCACAGTCCATGGTTCAGTGCTCTTCGTCGATATTCGTAACTTTACTATGTTCGCCGACCAACTTCACGGCGAGGAAGTTGTTGAATTTTTGAATGCATTCTTTGACCGAGCGTATGAGCCAGTCCGTCAGCAGTGTGGATGGGTGGTGAGATTCCTCGGCGATGGAATGGTAGCAATGTTTGAGCCGAGAGTGGAACAACCGGATGATCACGCCGAGCGTGCACTTAAAGTGGCACTCCTGATAGTGCTCGCCGCCGACTCCTTTCGTGATTGGATCGCGCAGCGCTTCCAGGGACGTAAATTTCCTCAGTTCGCAGTCGGTGTCGGCATACATTCGGGCGAAGTGATGATCTGCAATATGGGCAGTGGCACCGCAATCGAAACCACCGTAATCGGCGATACGGTAAATATCGCTGAACGCCTGCAAACAATGACCAAAGTGCTCGGCTGGAGCATCGCGACGAGCCACACCTGTGCAAATATAGCCGGAGACCGTTTTCAACTCGGCCGTGGCGGCATGGTGACCATGAAGAGAAAAACGCTTCAGATTCAGGCCATAGAGGTCATAGGACTCAACCCGCGCACCGCTAGCCCTCACACGGATAGCGCTTTCTATGAGAAGCTGGGTCAATCTGTAGCTGTAAATACAGCAATATTCGAATTGGCACGAGAGCAGGCAGACTCGATGCAAAACCATTATTCGAGTGTTAAAAACGCGCTCGAGACGGTTCCTCAAAATCAACCGATCGAAGTGGAAGGCTATCGCTTACTGCGCAAGCTGGGACAGGGTGGAATGTCTGAAGTTTTTCTCGCAGAGAATCTCGTCACTCATACCCAGCAAGTGCTAAAACTTGTTCCGACAATAGAAATCGACATTGACAACGACGATATATTGCAGCGTTTTTTGCATGAGTTCGCACTAATCTCGCAGATTGATCATCCCAACGTCGCACGCATCTATCATCAGGGTTTCACTTCAACCCACGCTTATATTTCAATGGAGTTTTTTCCCGGCGGGGATTTACGGTGTCTTATCTCAGAATATCCCACACCTCAAGTCGCAATCGCCTCGTTGCTGCAGATTCTGGGCGGACTCTCCGCGATTCACGCACTGGGTATCATTCATTGCGACATGAAACCAGACAATGTGATGATTCGCAGGGACGGCTCACTCGCACTCGCCGATTTCGGAATTGCCGAGCATTCCGATGCAGTCCGGTTACCTACCCGCCCCGGTGAAATCATGGGTTCACCGTCGTATCTCGCGCCTGAGCAGGCGTTGGACCTACCCGTCGACGAGCGGACGGACCTGTATAGCACGGGGGCCATGTTTTACGAAATGTTGACGGGACAGCCGCCATACAAGGGAAGTTCCGTGCAGGCGATTCTTTACCAACACGTAAATCTTCCGGTACCCATATTGCCCGTGGGTCTCGAGCGCTTTCAGCCCATCCTGAATCGCATGATGGCTAAATCGGCCGCAGCACGCTTTGAGAGCGCCGACGCGGTCATCGAGTACGTAATTTCCTCAGGCTTGATCGGAAATCTATGATGATGGAAGCATCCACAACCATGTCACCGGCGAAACCTCAATACACCGTCGATGTCCACGGCTTCAGCCAGACCGAACGGATTATCTTGAAAAGCATTTTCAGTCTGTCCGCGCGCCGCGCGCCTAAATTTGTCGAGTTTATGCCGACAATGGATTCGGCGCCGGACGTTTTTCTCGTTGATGCTGAAGACGCGAGTGCGATAGCGGATTTTCGTCAAAAAAATGCCACGAACACCCGGCCTGCGATTCTGATCGGCGACACCAATCACGGTATCTCGTGCACAACTCTGTCACGACCATTGCAATGGACAAAGCTGTTCAAAGCATTCGATCTCGCAGTGGGAATTAACGCACCAATCCAGACGCCCAGGCCAGAGCCTGCAGTTCGAATAGCAGCTCCTTACGAGAAAACCCAACCGATGATCGCAATGTCAGCCCTGCGATCATCGGTACCCTCGATAGCCCCACCAATAATATCAAATACAGCAGTTCCGAAGGCAGTCTCAGTAAATCACAGCCTGACAGGTAACCTGGCGCCCGTGTGCCCGTCTGATCGTCCATTTAACTGGGTTCTAGTCTGTGACGACAATATGACTGTGCGTGAATTCATGCGCGTAAAGCTCGCGCCATTTGGTTTCAATGTCGATTTCGCCGAGACAGGGGAACAGGCGGTTGGACTCACCGGCACCAAACACTACACCTGCGTTTTTCTCGATGTCGTGATGCCAGGAATCAATGGCTATCAGGTCTGCAAGCTCATCAAGTCCAAGAAAGGTGGCGCAAAAACTGCGGTCGTGATGCTCTCGAGCAAAGATTCAACTTTCGACAAGATCCGGGGCACCATGTCTGGCTGTGATACTTATCTCACAAAACCGGTCAACGAAAACCGCCTCTTCGAAGTAATCAGTAAATACCTGCCAACGAATGCCTGACCCCGACCGCATTATATTTTACTCAATTCAATTCAATTCAATTAAAGGAGAAGCAACCATGACAATCAAGAAAGTTCTTTGCGTCGACGATTCGTATACTGATCTTGTCAATATTCAGAAAATCGTAATCGGCACAGGCCGCTTTGTCGTCACCGCCGCCAACGGCAAGGAAGCGATCGAGATGACCAAATCCGAGAAACCGGATCTGATCTTCATGGACGTAAACATGCCGGACATGGATGGCTTTGCCGCGACCCGCGCTTTGAAAAAAGATCCCGCGACCAAGGACATCCCAGTCGTGTTCGTGACCAGCAAGGACCAGAAAGCAGACAAGATGTGGGGGCAAATGCAGGGGGGTAGCGGATATGTCGTTAAACCCTATACATCCGATGATATCGTCAGGCTCGTCAACACGTTATGACGATCCCGTTCCTACGTTTGAATGCCCTCTTGCTGATCCATTCTGTACGAGACAGCCATGCAAAACGAAATCAACTCTGCTGATTCGCTGCTAGCGCCGAGCGTGGCACTGCACCCGGCACGCTCGGCAGGGGCACTCATGACCATCGGACTCAATCGACGGTACGGAGCGCCCCTCGCCGCAGCTCAGGAATGGATAGGCTTTGAAGTCGCCAACATTAAGTTTCTGGTCCCACACGCGCAAGTAAGCGAAATTTCGGAAATGCCGCCTGTTTTTCGCCTTCCGAACACTGGCCGCTGGTTGCTCGGTCTGGTGAATCTTCACGGCAATCTTGTGCCGGTGTTTGACCTGGCGTCGCTCGTCGGTGGCACATGCGACACGAAATCGAAAACAATGCTCCTCGTGCTTGGTCGCGGTGATGCGATCGCAGCCATCGTGGTTAACGGTATTCCGAACCGCAAGCGTTTTGGTGCCTCGAATCGAACCCCGCTTCCAGCGTTCCCAGATGCAATCCGCGATTACATATCGAACGCTTATGCAGAAGAAGACCAGGTGTGGCTGGAGCTCGACCATGTCCGCTTCTTCGAAATGATGGCGCGCAGAATCTCAGGCTGACATACCCGCCCCCAACTTACGACCCGACTGGAGAAACAAAATGAAAAACAGGCTGAAAATTACCTTCCTTACCCGGATGAAGCTGTGGCAGAAGTTCCTGCTCCTGGGTGCCGTCGCGCTACCCGCTGCCGGAGTGCCTGCCTATCTGTTTCTGACGCAGACCACCGCCGCCATTCAGACCGCCAAGCTCGAGGCTAGCGGTATTGATCCCGCAGCAAAGCTGCTTAAGGTGATCCAGAATACCCAACAGCATCGCGGCTTGGCCGCCGCCTTCATCGGCGGAAATGCCTCCGTAGCTGCCGATCGCGCCGCTAAGGAAACGGAGGTTGCCCGGGCGATAAGCACCTTTGACCCATATATGAAAGATAGCAACAATGCCAAACAGGCCGAGACATGGGACAAGGTAAAGGCCGATTGGACACGAATCGCGGCCGAGACCGCGAGCCAGCGCGCAGACGCGCGCAAATCATTTGCTGACCACTCTGCACTGGTCGCTACCGAACTGACCCTGCTTGATCTTCTTATGGATCATTACAAGCTCTCGTTTGAATCAGATGCTGCGACGCACTTCCTGATCCAGGCCACACTAGCAGATCTACCTCAAGTAGCTGAGACACTGGGGCAGGTGAGGGCTTTTGGGGCCGCCCGGCTCGCGGAAGGCGAACGCTTAGCCATCGCTCAGAGATCCGGTACCGAACTAGACAAAGAAGCGCTCACCTTGACCGACCGCGCGACGATGGCAACTCTAATTTCGGCATTGACCGCCAAAACCAATCAAGCGACTAATCAGTTAGGTAAAGCACAGACCGAAGAGGCACGAATTAAGGACAAGATTGCAGGCAGAGATCGAGTCGCTGAAGAACAGATCAAGCACCTTGCCGATCTTGCCGCCGCAGAAATCAGCAATGCGCAGCGGCTTCAGTTCAGCTCCGCGGAATATATCAAGCAGTTCACTGCCAGCATCAACGATCAGTTCAAGTTAATTGATATCGCGATGGTGGCGCTGAACGACGAGTTGCAGCTCAAGGTTGCAAACCTGCTCAAACGTTCATTAACGCTGTCGGGCGTGGTACTCGCCTTCATCATATTTGCAGCACTTCTTGCCTTGCTGATCACACGAAATGTCACCGACACAGTGCGTTTATTGCAGCTATCAGTCGAAAAGGTGCGTGGCGGAGATAACACAGCTCTAGGCTCGATCGAGGCGAAGGACGAGGTCGGCGATTTGGGACGGACGGTCAATCAACTGCTAGAAGAACGCATGGCTGCGCAACGCAAAGCTGAGGCGGAAACTGAGGCGCTTAACGACTCGGTGATCTCGCTCCTGCAAACAATGCAAAAGCTCTCGGAGAAAAACCTCACGGCCAAGGCGCCTGTCACGCAAGACATCGTGGGTACAGTGTCTGATGCAGTAAATCAGCATACTGAAGAAACGAGCAAAGTGCTTTATCGGGTAATGCAAATCGCCGGCCAGGTGGAAAATTCCTCAGTCAAATTGAAAGGGCAGGCCGATCAAGTGCAAGCGACAGCTGCAGTGGAACGTAAAGGCGTCGAGGAAATGATCCGCGAGCTTGCCACTTCAACCGAAGCCATGAACAATGTGGCGCAGCTCACCGCGAAATCCCACATTGCGTCCGGCGATGCTACCCGTTCAACCCTCTCTGCGCTCAATGCCGTGACCGGAACAATGAAGGGCATGAACTCCATCCGTGAAATGATTGCCGAGACCGAGAAGCGAATTAAGCGCCTTGGCGAGCGTTCCCAGGAAATCAGCGGCATCGTGAATTTGATCAATACAATCGCGGAACGCACACACGTACTTGCGTTGAACGCGAGCGTACAGGCCGCAGTTGCAGGTGATGCGGGCCGCGGTTTCGCGGTGGTGGCTGAGGAAGTGCAACGCCTTGCCGAATCCTCACGCAATGCTACCGCGCAAATTGGTACATTGGTGAATAACATTCAAATCGAGACGAACGACACGATCAATACGGTGAACAAAACTATTTCTCAAGTTGTGCAAGGAACCGAGTTCGCTGAAAAAGCCGGTGTTCAAATGGCAGAAACACAGAAGGCAACCGACAATCTGGTGGAATTAGTGCTGCAGATCGCCGCCAGCCTGGAAGTACAGATAAAGAGCGCAGAAATTCTGCAAAACAGAGTCGAAGATATTGGCCGTAGTGCTGAGAAGACCGGAGAACAGATTACGACCCAGACGGCCGAAACTAACCTGCTCTCCAGATCCGCCGAGCAATTGGTGAAAGCGGTGGGCGTATTCAAGCTGCCTAGCGCACATGCTCTTGGATTGTCGATCATGCCAGAGCGTACGAGCGCCATGCCCAAACTCCAAGCGGTTGCTTAAGCCTGCAATGACGGCGGCACGCTTGTGCCGTCGTGCTCCGACCTGAGGACGATAGATAATGCAAATGAGCGATTTCATCGAAGCGCTACGAACCGAAATCGAAGAGGTGCGCACCGATCTTGCCGTTTGGATCGCAACGATCTGTTCGGTTGCCCCCGAGGATCCCGCATTTGGCGACGCACTCGATCAATATGTCGGCCAGGTTGAACGCACGGCATCAACCTGTGGAATGCTTGGACTGCGCGGCTTGGAGTCTTGTTGCGCTCAGGTACAGGAATGCCTGGTGGTCATTGTTGGGCTTAACGCGGAAGAGCGAGGCGCGGCGCAAGCCTTCTTCGATCTCTGGCCCGATCTTGTGCTCGCATATCTCGCTGACATCACGAGCTTCGAGTCCGCAGAGCACTTGGCAGAACACTTTTCCCAGCCCTCCTGTCCGGCACACGTGGATGCCGAGCGTAACCTCGAACTCATTATCGAGCTCACCGCCGAGCCGGTGCTAGCGGAGTATTTGCGCGCAGAAGCAGAGACCGAGGAGCTGGAACGTCCTCGCGTGGCGACTGATGAAGACGTCTCCCTTGCCCTACCAGCGGATGTGGATCGGGGCGTGTACGAGGCGCTGCTGCAAGAAGCGCCAACGCAGGCCGCCGAGCTTTCCAACTACATTCGTAACATTGTGGACGGCGAAGCCACGGATGAGGATATGGCCGCAGCGAAGCGCATTGCGCACTCATTAAAAGGTTCGGCGAACATCGTCGGCATCCGGGGCATAGCGACGCTCGGACACCACACAGAGGACATCCTCGAATGGTTCGAGCAGAACCAGACACACCCCCCGTTGGCGCTTACCAATGCATTGCTCGATGCATCAGCTTGCCTGGAACAAATGATAGGCTTCCTGCTCGGCATCGAGGATGCCCCCACACAGACTCAGGCGAAGGAAATACTGCAATCTGTTCTCGATTGGGCGAACCGGATTCGCTCAGGAAGTGTTGAGGACGAAATCGATGCCGCTGCGCTTGCCGATGTAGAGACGTCGCTCCCAGCACCAACTGAAATTACTAATCTCGATGCAACGTTTGCGATTCAAACAGAATCCACCGATCTCAACACGCCCTCTCCGATCCAGGCTGAAAATGCAGATCTCGATGCGTCGCTCCCAAAGCCAACTGAAATCACTGATCTCGAAGCAACGTTTGCGATTCAACCAGAAACCACCGATCTCGACACGCCCTCTCCGATCCAGGCTGAAAATGCAGATCTTGATACGACGCATCCGGTTTTGATTGAAGCTACCCATCTCAGCACAAAGCCCCGGGTACTGACTGAAACCTTCAGGGAAGAAGAAGTTTCTGTGCCCGAAGCTTCTCTGCCCAATAATGTGACCGGCCAGATTCCTGTCGCTCCAATAATACGCGTCCCGGTAGCAACCATGGACGAACTCTTCCGTCTCACGGGCGAGCTATCTGTAAAGATTGGGCAACTTACCGAGCAAGTGAAGCAGACTCAGCAACGCACTAACGGCTTATTACGTCAGAATCTCAAGGTACAGCAGCGCATTTTTGATCTGGAGAACCTGGTTGATATCCGCGGCCTCGCGAGTCTGCGCGACACGCATATCTCTCACAGTGACCAGATATTTGATGCATTGGAAATGGAACAGTACACCGAGCTTCAAAGCAACACCCGCGCGCTGACGGAAGAAGCCGCCGACACAAGGGAGTTCAGTCGGCGGATTGAGGAAGACGTGGCACAGATGGGCGCCGTACTTCAGCAAACGCAGCGAGTACAGCGCGAACTTCAGTACATGGCCATGACTACTCGCATGAGTCCAGTGGGGAGCCTAGCCCCTCGCCTGCACCGCAACATCCGCCAGACCTCGCAGCAAACTGGGAAGAAAGCAAAGCTGATAATCGAAGGGGAGGATATCCTGATCGACGGAGACATGTTGAACAACCTCGTCGACCCGCTGCTGCATATACTGCGAAACGCCATCGATCACGGTATTGAGACACCCGATGAACGTACGCGCGCCGGAAAACCGGAGATGTCCACCATCCATCTTGTGTTCTCGCGGCGCGGCCAGACGGTCACTGTGCGTTGCCGGGACGACGGGCACGGACTCGACTACAGTGCGATCCGAAATAAGGCGATAGAGCGCGGCCTGATGCAGGCCGGTCAGGATATCTCCGAGGAAGAACTGTCACGCTTGATTCTACTTCCTGGCTTTTCAACACGAGAACGCACAAATGAAATATCGGGGCGTGGCGTCGGGCTCGATGTAGTGCGCGACCGGCTTCTTGTTATGAAGGGAATGGTCGAAGTACGATCTGAGTTCGGCAAAGGTTGCGAGTTCCTGCTTCGCTTCCAGGCGTCGCTCGTCGCCCAGCATGCGTTACTTATAGAATCCTCCACCCAGATTTTTGCAGTACCAAGCTACGCGCTGGACCAAGCGTTACCACCCGCCGCAGGAGAGTTCGTATCAATCGGCAGCGAAATAAACCTGCGCTATCAAAAACGCACCTATCCGGTAAAGGCCTTGAGTGCGCTGATCGGCTATGACAGCGGCGGGATGACGTCAGAAATCATGAATTCGAAGTCCGTATTGCTTGTTCACGTCGACCTTGATATTCATGCGGTGCTGGTCGACCGCATCGTTGACGGTCGTGATCTGATCCTCAAGGATCCGGGCCGGTATGTTAAGAAGATTAATGGCGTTGGCGGCATCGCGATTCTGGGTGATGGCACTGTCGCGCCGCTGCTCGATTTAGCCGAATTGCTGCGTCTTCCCATGCCGCAATTGATCGAGGCCGCAGCCTCCATTACCTCAGGTGACCCGGTAGCGACGACTCGACGCGACATTCTCGTTGTGGACGATTCCCTTAGCGTGCGCAAATCGCTAGTGCAACTCGTAAGCGATGCAGGATACAACGTAAAAGCAGCAAAAGATGGTTTAGAAGCGATCGCGATTCTAAAGGATTTCATACCCGTAGTGATACTCACTGATCTTGAAATGCCGAACATGAACGGGCTCGAATTCACCTCGCACCTGCGCGCGCGCGCCGACACCCGAGAACTGCCGGTGATCATGATCACCTCTCGCTCCATGGACAAACATCGTAAACAGGCCGAGCTCGCAGGGGTTAGCGTATACATGACCAAACCCTATACCGACACCGACCTTCTCGGGCACATCCACAGCGCGATCGGCGGGGTGCAATGAACACCGCCGCAGCCGGGTACGCGTTGATCTGTTTTGACGGCCTGAATCTGCTCATCGACCAACACGCGATCGTCTCCCTCGAGAATATGATTATGTTAAAAGGCGGAGATGATGAAGTGAAGGCGAGTGAGGTCATTGAAGGGAATGCATGCGAAGTACATTCGCTTACCGCACATCTGGTCGTGGCGAACAAGATCGATGCACGGTGTCGCTACATTGTCGTACTACAGGCAGATGAGCACCGATTCGGCATTACTGTGGACTCGGTACAGTCGCTCCCCATTCAAGACCCAATACTGCATCTTTTACCCGCATGCATGAGCTTTTCCGAATCACCGGTAAAAGCTTACGTACAGGTCGAGGAGCGCGTCGCATTCTGTTGCGATGTCGGTACATTGTGGCGTCACATCAACTCTTCGGAGAGCAGGCATGAATGCGAGGCATAACGCCGTTTTGTTCGAGTTTACGAGTGGCCGCCACGCAGCAATCGGTCTGCACGAAGTCGCTGAACTCGTCATGTCGCCAAGGCTTGTACCTGTACCGCTGGCTCCAGATTACTGCCATTCGCTTTGTATTTGGCAGGATCGCGCCATTCCATTTGTTGAGCTGGCACCGCTCATCGGCCAACGCTCTCTGGAGAAAACTCGTCTTGCGCTGGTCGTCACGTACTTTGCCCGATCGAACGGCGAGCAACGATGGGGCGCCTTGGGGCTATCTACCTATTTTCGCATGGTGAGCGTCGGGGACGATGCAGCGTGTCTGTTACCCCAAGATTCGTCCGCATGGGCATCTATAGCCCACTCCTGTTTCCAGCTGGTAGACGAGAACGTTCCCATTCTGAATCTGGATGCCTTGTTTGAGCAGCGCTTGGAGTTGATCTCTTAAGCAACTTTTTTGTTACTCATATAAATCATCTTCGTACTGACATCCGAATGCCCAAGCAAGCTGCCGACCAGTAAGAGATGGGAATTATGTCAACCAGATTGATTAGCGTGCGTTAATACTTATGGTAAGACTAGGTCATATTTTTCACGCATCGTTTTCAGGGATATCTATCATGAGCAAATTGTTATCAGTACTAATCGCTTCATTTTTTGCAGCCTCAATGAGCTTCAACGCAACCGCAACAGACATCAGCAAGGCTGAAGTCAAAGCTGAGAAAGCCGAAGCGACAGAAATGAAGAAGGACGCCAAGGCCGAATCCAAGGAAACCAAGAAGACGGCTGACGCAACCGAGAAGAAGACGGACGCCAAGGCAGACTACAAGCACGCCAAAAAGAATGCCAAGGCAACCTACAAAGCAGCAAGCGCAGATTGCAAGAAGAAGCCATCTGCCGAACAGGAGACCTGCTTGAAGGATGCGAAGGCCGCCAGAGATACCGCAATCGCTGAGGCTAAAGCGACAATGGAAAAGGCTGTAGCCGAGGCCAAGGCAGCGAAGAAAGCGGCTGGGGTCGAAGCCAAAGCTACCAAAGCGAAGGCTGGCGCCGAAGCCACGACCACGAAAGAAAAAGCCAAGATTGAAGAAAAGGCCGCCAAGTAACATTTTGCAGGTCTGCGTCTGATAAGGCAGGGCTTTTCGCCCTGCCTTATCGTTTTCAGATTGTGCATTGTCTGGCTGGATATTGGAAAAAAACACATCCACATCCGGTGCTGCGCAGTCAGATCGAATGAAACGCTAATTCGTTTTGACACCATCACTTCAGGCGTTATATGTTGCAACTGTCTTGTTTTCAGATTCAGGATGCCATCACGCACCCCTGGCAGATCAGGAGCAGCAACGACGGACGCGCTACCATCCTCGGGCGGAGGTAATGACCGTCCCCAATAAATTTTTTGTAAATTTTCAGGAAACACTTAGACTATTTCAGCAATTAATTACTTATGAAGAACATTAATTAACTTGCCAAGCTGAGTTTCAAGGTCGACTTCATTTCCAGTGTCAATTTTAGTAATAACTCGTGCTCTTACCTGCGCTGCAACATCTGCTCTTGTAGGTGCCCAATCACCATAAACAAAATCATCTAAGGTTATAGGTATAAGAATATCGCTCCCACCTTCCTTAGCTTCTCTTTCTAAGACACGCTCGATTTCATTTAATACTCCAGAGCGTATAAGTGATTTCTCGGAACAAATTAACAGAACTCGTTCATATTCATTTACACCCTCATGCATTACTCGATGTAATTTTCCTCCAGGAGGTGCATCCTCTGGGAAAAACCAAGTTTTTATTCCCTTGGATTTAAGTTGTTTATTTATTTCCTTAACCGCCAATTCATCTGGTCCGCCATAGGATATGAATAACGTTTTGTGCATTTCACTCTCATTAACAACGTCGATCAATGTATCAATGCTGCTAAATTCTTGAAGGAGTTGTTCGATTGGAAT
The DNA here is from genome assembly GCF_927312905.1 of Candidatus Nitrotoga sp. 1052. Lineage (GTDB taxonomy): Bacteria > Pseudomonadota > Gammaproteobacteria > Burkholderiales > Gallionellaceae > Nitrotoga. The sequence continues at coordinate 38,037 of NZ_CAKMHQ010000048.1, read as the reverse complement.
ATGCAATTTATTTGTATATAAAATAACTCGAGGAGCGAATGTCATTTGTGTTGTATCTATGTCGTGTCCTCGTTGATTTATTGAATTTCCCATTTTCATGTAAATCGAATTGTCCATCTCTAGGAAAATTTTTTCCAAATCTTTCATTAGGTATGGAATTTCATTCGCATTACCAAGATTTTCTATAGCTATAGTTCTTTGTTTGACTCCTGATTGCATGTCATGGGCAATCATAGGGAAAAACTTCTTTATTTCTTTAGTTATTTCACCCGCCAAACTAAGCATTGTGTGTTCCCTGTCTAATACTAAGGCTGCAGGAAATCTTTTTTGAAGAAATGCTATGGCATTTTTGCGCAGTTCAGTCATACGGTTATTATTTTCTTTAAATAATCAACATCCTCGTCAAAGTAACATGGGAGGCTATAAATACATCAACCTTCAATCTAACAGCAAAATATCCCTACTACCAGAACAAAAAGTAACAGCCAATATCAAGGCCGTCGAGCAGCCAGTGCGCGTGCTGCTCGACGGCCTAACTATTGCATCTGGAACCATGCCAACATGCAATGCTTTTCTATACCTGGACGTCCCAATCAGCAGCGGAGCCCGCTGGAATATTGGGTTGGGCCTGTCTATTCATCTTTGTTCGTTTTTGAGTCCTTTCCGAGTAGGTATCCGGCGATCGCACCGAACAGACCCACGATCGGGGTTAGCTGTTCATTGTTGTAGCCAACGACAAGCAATAATGCCGAGAAGCAGAGAATGGTAATTACGCCAAATACTCTGAGTACCTGATGTGATGGCGCGCCAGAACGCCAAAGCAGCGCTGTAGCCATGATCAATGCGACACAAGAAAATCCCAAGACACCAATGGCCAGAAACTGCACAAGTTCCGGCGACCATGGTTGAACCCACGTGGAGGGTGAAGCTTCGGTTTTATCTAAGGCTTTTTGCGCCATATCGAGCGCGGACATCGCCGCTTCGGTATCTGTTGCCATTAGCGCTGCCCCCTCTCTATCTTGCCAATGCGTCCTTCAAGCGAATCAAGCTTGCTTGACAGAGACTTTATTGCAGTGGTCTGCGCTCGAAGCAACTCTGTTAGCTCCGCGTTGCTAAGTTGCTGCGCTCGGGGAGGCGCCTTGGGCGGAGCAGCTGGTGGCGCCGGACGCGGGATTTCTATTGCGCGCGGTGCTTGCTGTGCGATTGCATTTGCAGAAGCAATAATGAAGACGAAGAAAAGGGAAAGCTTCATGAAGTTATCTCCTTTAAGATCTTAGAGGCCCAACATAATGGTATGGAAGCCCGCTTACTAAAACGGTATCTCGGAGTAGTGGTGGCTTTACTACCACTAGACAATAAAGGGACATCCGAAATGAAGATTACGACAATTGCCATTGATTTGGCAAAAAAAGTTTTGCAGATTCATAGTGTAGATGAGTGCGGCAATGTCCTCGCATAGGGGGTTGACCGACAACCAGGCTAACAAGCCCATCATGTCAGTCAAAATAAGCACTTTGCTTATTTTCTTTCTTTGGCGTGGCTCTATTATACGGACGAGCTTTTAAGGCTTCTGTCGCGGTAAAACTACGCAAGTCTGAAAGCCCGCGGCTGAGCTTGAATGCTAGGTCAACATTACTTCCGACAGACATTTAAAGGTGAAAAAAAATGGTTAATAATCCGGTGATTTGGTTTGAAATTTATGTGCAGGACATTTCTCGTGCAAAAGCTTTTTACGAATCTGTGTTTCAGATCAAGCTTGAACGACTGAACAATCCAGATATTGAGATGTTGGGTTTCCCAATGGCGATGGATCGAACAGGTGCCGGTGGAGCTTTAGTTAAGATGGAAGGAATGGCTTCAGGTGGAAATAGCACGATCGTCTATTTCAGTTGCGCTGACTGTGCTGTCGAGGCTGCTTTTGTTACTAAATATGGCGGGCATGTGCAGCGTGAAAAGATGTCTATAGGTGAATACGGCTTTATTGCTTTGGTTGTGGATACCGAGGGAAATATATTTGGTTTGCATTCAATGCAATGAGTGGCGCCTTGAGTGCGTTCGTAAATGCCGGACTAACCTATCACTTAATGGGACGTGCTATCGTTTTTATCGAGATGATCAATGACCCCAATTCTGAGAAATCACAAAGAGCTATGGGGGCTATGCGAAAAATGAAGAAGATTGACATAGATGAACTAAAGCGGGATAAGGAAATTGTTAAACAACAATAGCGAGATCGGGTAATCAAGCAGCTACATCGCAGAGCAGCGCAGTTTGGTTTCATCCTGCAATTGCAAAACCCGGTTGTTGAAGTTGTATTTCTCAGGAATAGGCAGCGTACAGTCCTGCGGTAATATTGGCGCGGATGTGAGGGGCGAAATTGTGCTGGCCAGTCATGTTATGGAAGCTTTTGAAAATGCGGATTCCATTCCAGGCATTGTCATAGCCAATAGTCATTGATGTACTTCTCGCCTTTGTCGCAGAAGAATGTGACGACATTTTCGACCTTGTGCCGCTCGCGTAATTCCCGCGCAGCGATCAGGTGCGCGCCGGATGATGGCCCGACGAAGATACCGTGTTCACGCGCTAGACGGCGCATCTCCTGCACAGCCTCTGTGGACTCGACGGTGATTACTTCATCCAGCAGCGCTATTTTGCAATGCGCGCTTTGATGGACCCAGACGGGTTAAGACAATCTGAATTAGTGGTGTTGAGCCGATCGCATCCAGAATAGTTTGCATGATGGAATTAACTCAAAAGGTTAGAAATACTAAAGGTGTGATCGGAACAAATTAAAATGCAGGCCGGTAAGAACTGTGGTAAGAACTTCTACGGCGACAATACATAAAAGCCTGTATATTCACAGGCTTAAATCATTTTCTTGGCGGAGAGGGCGGGATTCGAACCCGCGTTAAGATATTATCCTAAACACGCTTTCCAGGCGTGCGACTTAAACCGCTCATCCACCTCTCCGAAGGTCGCGCAGGATAAACCAGAAAGGGCTTTATCGCAATCTAAAATAGTTTCAGAAATTATTTTTCCAGGTGCGCAGAGCAGTAAAGACGCTGGTTTCGTCGGTCTCTTTTATTTGTGTCATGCGCAATGTAGTAGCGATTACGCCTTGCTCAGCGCAGCGTAAAAAAGGGTTGGTGGCTTTTTCCAAGGCAATAGTCGAGGGTAACGTTGGAAACCCGGCAGCGCGTAACGCCTGCACATCTGCTTGACGTTGTTTGAGCCGAGCATTGTCGGGTTCGCAGACTAGTGCGAAGCGGATGTTGGCCTCGGTATATTCATGTCCGCAATACACTTTTGTTTCATCGGGCAAATTTGCCAGCCGTTGCAGGGAATGGAACAATTGCGCGGCCGTTCCTTCAAACAATCTGCCACAGCCACAGCCGAACAGGGTGTCGCCGCAAAATACGCCGCCGGCGCCCAGATAAGCGATATGTCCGTGGGTATGACCAGGGATATCAATAACACTCAGTTTTATTTTTAATTCCGGGATTTCAATTACGTCTCCTTCGCTGAGCATATGACTGACGCAGGGAATATTCTCAAGCTGTGGGCCATACACTGGCACGTTGTATAATTCAACAAGTTTGCAGACGCCACCGACGTGATCGTTGTGATGGTGAGTACATAGAATGGCGGCGAGTTTGAGCTTATGTAAATTGAGATAAGCTAGCACCGGCGCGGCGTCACCCGGATCGACCACTACCACATGTTGGTGGTCGTGCAGCATCCAGATGTAGTTGTCCTTGAATGCAGGGATGGGAATAATATTTAACATGGAAATGTCCGTTTTTTATTTGGCTATACTCGAGTGAAAGAGTATTGCATGTCAACCACAAATACGCTGAATGATTGGTTTGCCACGCCGCCAGGAAAATATTTGCTGGAGTGCGAACAAACATTGTTTGATCACAGTGTGACTGATATTTTTGGTTTCAATGCCCTGCAACTCGGGCTGGCCGAGCATGATTTTTTGCGTGCCAGCCGTATGCCGCTGCGCGCCATTGTGGGGAACGAGGCTGGGGTGCAAGTACGGCTGGATATGGATGAATTGCCATTCGAATGCAGTAGCTTGGATTTGGTGCTTCTGCCGCATGTACTGGAATTCAATGCCCATCCTCATCAAATTTTACGTGAGGTTGAGCGTGTGTTAAGGCCGGAAGGAAATGTCATCATCAGCGGCTTCAATCCACGTAGTCTGTGGGGGGCTCGACGCGTTTTGGGTTCGCAGACGAATTTCCCCTGGCGTGGAGATTTTATTGCTTTGTCGCGATTGAAGGATTGGCTGGCATTGCTGGGATTTGAGGTGGTAACGGGGCGTTTTGCCTGTTACGCACCTCCGCTCACGAATCCAAATTGGCTTAACCGTTTTAATTTTATGGAGCCAGCGGGCGATCGCTGGTGGGCAGTGTGGGGCGGGGTATATTTTTTGCAGGCGATCAAGCATGTGCCCGGAATGAACCTGATCAAGCCAAAATGGAGCGAGGGACTAGTTGGTAAGCTGCTACCGGCAACGCCTAAGCTGAATAGGGAAATATCACAATGCACAAAAACGGAACCCGAATGAGCGAACTTGTGACAGTAAGTGAAGATATAGTAGAAATTTATACTGATGGGGCTTGCAAGGGGAATCCCGGCGTGGGCGGCTGGGGCGCGCTGTTACAAATTATGGGCAAGGAGCGCGAGCTATGCGGTGGCGAGGCGCATACAACCAACAATCGCATGGAACTGCTGGCCGCGATCCGCGCGTTGGAGGCATTGAAGCGGCCGTGCCGGGTGATCCTGCATACCGACTCAAAGTATGTGCAGCAAGGCATTAGTATCTGGGTGCATAACTGGAAGCAGCGTGGCTGGAAGACTGCCGACAAGAAGCCGGTCAAAAATGAGGATTTGTGGCGCAAGCTGGATGAGCTAGCGGGCAAGCATCATGTTCAGTGGGTGTGGATTAAAGGACATGCCGGGCATGATGGGAACGAGCGTGCCGATGAATTGGCCAATCGCGGTATTGAGCAACTGTTGAATGAAAGCATGAAATGAGACAAATCGTGTTGGATACCGAAACCACCGGCTTGGATCCAGGGAAAGGGCACCGCATCATTGAACTGGCGGCTATCGAATTATGCAACCGCAAAGTTTCCGATCGACGTTTTCACCGCTACCTCAACCCGGAACGCGAGATTGATGCGGGAGCGGCCGAGGTACATGGTCTGACACTGGAGCGTCTGCAGGACGAACCGAAATTTGCTGAGATTGCACCAGCGCTACTTGAGTTTATCCGCGGTGCGGAACTCATCATTCACAATGCGCCGTTCGATGTCGGGTTCCTCAATAAGGAGCTGGAACTAACTGGATTGCCTGGGTTAAATAACTATTGTGCGAGCGTCATTGACACACTGAAGTTGGCCAAGGAGTTGCATCCCGGCAAGAAAAACAATCTGAACGCCTTGTGTGACCGTTATCAGATCGACAATTCTCACCGCACCTTGCATGGCGCGCTATTGGATACTGAGCTGTTGGCGGAGGTTTATCTGTCCATGACGCGCGGACAGAAAAGTTTGCTTGATGATGGGAGCAATGAACAGGACGAAGAGCCGATCATTGTTTTTGCAGATTTGTCGCGTTTGAAACTGCGTGTGCTGCCTGCTAACGTTGACGAGTTGGCGCAACACGCGCAGCAGTTGGCCGATATAGATAAAGCCAGTAAGGGCGCATGTATGTGGAAACAATTAGAGCTTTTGGAGGTGCAGCCGTGATGCATAATATTAGAAGCATGGCTAAGCTGACAGGCTGTTGAAAGCGGCTAGTTGTCTGTTGTGATGAGTGTCAATGTGGATGTGTTGATCATCGGTGCCGGCGCGGCTGGCATGATGTGCGCCATCGAGGCTGCACGTCGAGGGCGCTCTGTACAGCTGCTTGATCATTCTAAAAAATTGGCGGAGAAAATCCGCATCTCCGGTGGAGGCCGCTGCAACTTCACCAATTTGTACGCCAAGCCGGAAAATTACCTATCTGGCAATCCGCATTTTTGCCGCTCCGCATTGGCGCGCTACACCCCCCAGCATTTCATCGCTTGGCTTAACCAGCAAGGCATCGGTTATCACGAAAAAAAACTCGGGCAACTATTTTGTGACGAAGGATCGGCAGCCATTATTGCGATGCTAAAAAACGAATGCGATGCAGCGGGAGTACGTTGGCTTATGTCTTGCGAAGTGCATAAGGTTGAGCGCCTCAATCCCCCTTTTCCGCAAGCAGGAGATGAGTCCGAAGTAAGAGGCAATACGCATCCGTCTGCCGCACGATTTAGCTGCAATACCAATCATGGCATATTTCGCGCGCAGTCCTTGGTGATTGCCAGCGGTGGCCTGTCTATTCCCAAGATTGGCGCAACACCGTTTGGTTACCAAGTCGCGCAGCAATTCGACATTCCCGTGACCAAACTCAAGCCGGGGTTGGTGCCATTGAGTTTTCATCCGGATGATTGGGCACCTTATGTTGATCTCGCCGGAATTTCCGTTGATGCGGAGGTAAGTTATGGTGAACAGGTTTTTCGCGAAAATCTCCTTTTTACCCATCGCGGCCTCAGTGGCCCTGCCATCTTGCAAATCTCCTCTTATTGGGAGCCGGGCCAGCCGCTGCACATTAATTTGCTGCCGGATCATGACACACTGAAATTGTTCGCGCAGCAGCGAGACAGCCGCATGTTGCTAAGCAACTTTTTTGCGCAATATTTGCCCAAGCGATTTATTGAAACATGGTGCGCCCAGTTGGCCGGAAATAATCTTTCCGGTAATAAGCCAATTAACCAATATTCGGATAAGGAGATCGCTGCGCTTGCCGCCAAACTGCATAATTGGCAAATTACGCCTAGCGGCACATTGGGCTATGCCAAGGCAGAAGTTACCTGCGGTGGTGTTGACACCCATGCCTTATCGTCTAAAACCATGGAAGCCAATGAGGTGAAGGGTCTGTATTTTATCGGTGAAGTGGTTGATGTTACAGGTCAGCTGGGCGGCTACAACTTTCAGTGGGCATGGTCATCTGGTTATGCTGCCGGGCAATATTGTTGAACTTTGCTTGGTTTGCGTTTGAGCTGCAACAGGTGGCTACAGCTGTAAATCAGGAAATGCGGTTAAGATGCGAAGACCGGGCTGCATTCATCGTTAGTTAGATACACCGTGCAACGCTCTACCAGATAGTGATAACATGCTGCGCGGGTTATAGTGAAATTTGTGCAGGCGCTTTTCCCAATTTTCAGAGGCGTCTACCAAGGGAAATTTTTTGAATCAGCCGCTTATTCTCGCTTCTACTTCGATTTACCGCAGTGAGCTTTTGGGACGCCTGAAAATCCCATTTGAAATTGCTGCTCCTGACGTAGACGAAGCTTCTCTACCTGGTGAAAGCGCTAAACAAGTCGCATGGCGGCTTTCCCGTGAAAAAGCGCGCGCAGTGGCGATCCATTATCCAGATGCTCTGATTATAGGCTCAGATCAGGTCGCATTATTAGGTGAGCAACAGCTAGGCAAACCTCTCACTCATGAAAATGCTGTACGCCAATTGCGTACTATGCGTGGACACAGCGTGAATTTTTATACTGCACTGACTTTGTTGAATGCGCGCAATGACGAAATTGAAACTGAAATGGCGAAAAATTGCGTCAGTTTTCGCAATTTCAGCGACGACGAAATCGAATCCTATTTACTAAAGGAGCAGCCTTATCACTGTGCAGGTAGCGCGAAATCAGAAGGTTTGGGCATCGCACTTATTAGTCGGATGGAGGGTGACGACCCTACCGCTCTAGTCGGACTGCCTCTTATTCTATTGGTGTCCATGCTTAAGAGGCAGGGGGTTTTTATCTTGTAGAAGTAGTTTTAGTAGGGGTATGCTTAGCAGTAACTCGCAAAACCTGACTTACTTTACAAGCTGTTATTGACTATTTAACTTGGCTTCCAGGCGCTTTTTCATGCAGGAAGAGTGGCGAATTTAGTTGCGGTGGCGCTGCATTTCTGGTATTAAAGCGCGGTTTTTAAATTTTGTTTGTATGTTTCTGGAGATATTTGATGTCGGTACAACCCACAAAACCCGTTACCCCTTACAAAACCAAGAAGGGGGAAGCTTATATGAACCCTAAGCAACTGGATCATTTCCGCAGTATTCTGAACAGCATCAAGCTTGGACTGGGTGAAGACATTGATCGTACGGTGCACTCCATGCAGGATGATGCCACTGTGTTTGCCGATCCGAATGATCGCGCAAGTCAAGAATCAGACATGACTTTAGAACTGCGTAATCGTGATCGCGAGAGCAAGCTGATCAAGAAGATCAACGAAATGTTGGCCAAAATAAATAGCGGTGATTATGGATATTGTGAAAATTGTGGCATAGAAATTGGACTGAACCGTTTGGAAGCGCGACCGACTGCTACGTTGTGCATAGACTGCAAAACGCTGGATGAGATCCGCGAAAAACAAGTCGCCAAGTAATCTCTGTTACCTAAACAACCCGCGATACTGATGTAAGCTGAAAAAATGGACACCAACGTTTTGTTAAACTTGAAACGGAGGTGTCCAATGCAGCAAAGAATACCGAAAACGATATGGTAAATTTAAATTTTATCGAGGTTCCCTAAAGACTGCCATCTCCAAGAGTCAGCACACATCTGCGCTATACTTCGCTCAGCTTTCCAACCCAGATCGCGTTCTGCCAGCGTAGTGTCTGCGTAACATGTCGCGATATCCCCTGGGCGGCGTCCCACTATTTTATAGGGTATGTTCCGCCCACTGGCTTGCTCGAAGGCGCGCACCATCTCCAAGACGCTATTACTCCGCCCCGTGCCTAAATTATAGGTGGCCACTCCAGTCTGATCAGCTAGCTTTTCAAGAGTCTTGACATGACCAATAGCAAGATCAACAACATGAATATAATCTCTCATGCCAGTGCCATCAATGGTTGGATAGTCATCACCATAAATCGACAGCACCTCACGCCGACCTTGTGCCACTTGAGCAATGTAAGGAAGCAGGTTATTCGGAATATCAGTGGGATCCTCGCCAATCAAACCGCTTTCATGCGCGCCTACAGGATTAAAATAACGAAGCAACGCAATTCGCCATGAAGGATCAGCTATCGCAAGATCACGGAGCACCTCCTCGACCATCAGCTTGCTTCTACCATATGGATTGGTCGCACCAAGCGGAAAATTCTCCAAAATTGGAACTGAAGCAGGGTCACCGTAAACTGTAGCAGAAGAAGAAAAAACGAGCGTTTTTACCCGCGCCTCGGCCATCATCTCAAATAACACCAAACTGCCATAGACGTTATTGTCGTAGTAGCGTAACGGTTGTGCCACGGATTCGCCTACCGCTTTCAAACCAGCAAAATGGATTACCGCATCAAAATGATGCCGTGCAAAAAGTGCCTGCATCGCGTGCCGATCACGAATATCAGCCTCAACAAATCCCGGTCGACGTCTGACAATACGCTCAATACGATCAAGAACCGTTGCCTTGCTGTTACAAAAATTGTCAACAATCAAAATCTCGAACCCAGCCAGCATCAACTCAACAACCGTATGCGAGCCGATGTAACCGGTTCCACCTGTTACTAAAATCATTCTTCTTCCTTTTTTGTCAGTATCAGATTCCAGCTTGAAGAGAAAATTTTGTAAGTTTGTTTGTGAGGAGAGCTACATGAGTATCGTAGCCTCTTAAACCACCAAGTAAAAGAATAACAAATCAGGAACGATGATTTTCATCTTGACACCAAAAATTACGAGATGGGTAACACTTCCAATCAGAGACTTATACTTTTAAAACATGTTTCATCATTTTGCCCATTTCAGCCGGGTTGCGCGTGATGTGTATGCCACATTCTTCCATCACTGCCAGTTTGTCCTCGGCACCGCCCTGACCCCCGGAAATAATTGCACCAGCATGCCCCATACGCTTACCAAGCGGCGCGGTAATCCCGGCAATGAAGCCGACCACGGGTTTTTGCATATTGCTCTTGATCCAGTGCGCGCATTCTTCTTCATCACTGCCACCAATTTCGCCCACCATCACCACAGCATCGGTCTCCGGGTCATCGTTGAATAATTTCATTACAGACAAATGCTTCATGCCATTGATCGGATCGCCGCCTATTCCGACGCAGGAAGATTGCCCGAAGCCCAGCTCTGACAGCTGCCAAACCGCCTCATATGTCAACGTTCCCGAACGCGACACCACGCCTATACGTCCCTTACGGTGGATGTGCCCGGGCATGATGCCAATTTTAATTTCGTCCGGTGTAATCAGTCCTGGACAATTCGGGCCAATCAGCAGCGTCTTCTTGCCCTGCATTTTGTAACGAGTGCGTAGCATGTCATGTACGGGTATGCCTTCGGTGATGCAAATCACCAACTCCAGCCCTGCTTCCACCGCCTCGTCAATCGCCGCAGCAGCATAGGGAGGTGGCACGTAAATTACTGAGACCGTTGCCCCGGTTTGCACACGAGCTTCCATTACACTGTTGAATATTGGAATACTTTCATAGCTTTGTCCGGCCTTGCCGGGAGTCACTCCAGCAACAAAACAATTCGCTCCATTTGCATAATTCTTGCAATGTAAAGTATGAAACTGACCGACTTTACCAGTCATGCCTTGCGTCATTACTTTAGTATTTTTGTTGATAAGAATGGACATTATGCCCCCTTTGCCGCAGTAACAACCTTCGCTGCCGCATCTGCCATATCGCCGGCAGAAATAATAGGCAAGCCAGATTCAGCGAGAATTTTTTTCCCAAGATCAACGTTAGTGCCTTCCAGACGCACCACTAATGGTACTTTCAAATGCACTTCGCGCGCCGCTGCAACCACTCCTTCGGCAATCACATCACACTTCATGATTCCGCCGAAGATATTTACCAAAATTGCGCGCAAATTCGGATTTCTTAACATCAATTTGAATGCTTCAGTTACTTTTTCCTTGCTGGCGCCACCACCTACATCCAGAAAATTCGCAGGCATGCCGCCATACAGCTTGATGATATCCATGGTCGCCATGGCTAGCCCAGCACCATTCACCAAGCAGCCGATATTGCCATCCAGTGAGATATAGCTAAGGTCGAATTTTGAAGCTTCAACTTCGGCTGGGTCTTCTTCATCCAGATCGCGTAGCGCCACAATCTCTGGATGACGAAATAGCGCATTACTATCGAAATTAAATTTCGCATCCAGCGCCAGTAAATTCTGATCCGCAGTTAGCACCAGCGGATTGATCTCCGCCAGCATCGCATCCTTTTCCACGAAGGCTCTGTACAAGCCTTGCAAACAGGCGCGCGCCTGAGCAAGTGCTGCATTTGGAATGCCAATCTGCCGTGCCACAGTGTCTGCCTCAGCATCTATCAACCCTGACGAAGGGTTTATCCATATCTTGTGAATTTTATCAGGCGAATGCGCAGCGACTGCCTCGATTTCCATTCCTCCCTCGCTACTGGCCATAAGCACGACACGCTGCTTGCTACGGTCGATTACCATCCCTACGTAATACTCTTTTGCAATCTGCACGCCCTCCTCAATTAGCAAGCGTCTGACCAATTGCCCGTCAGCATTAGTCTGGTGCGTAACCAACTGCATGCCAAGAATCTTTCCAGCATGCATGCCAACATCCTGCACCGAATTCGCCACCTTAACCCCGCCACCCTGGCCACGCCCACCGGCATGAATCTGCGCCTTCACCACCCACACCGATCCACCCAACTGCTGCGCGACAGCAATGGCCTCATCCACACTGAAGCATACCGATCCGCGTGGGGTCGGCACGCCATATTGGCGGAGGATTTCCTTGGCCTGATATTCGTGAATTTTCATGGTTGATTCAGTACCCTATTTCGTGCGCAATTAGGTGATGCGCTACAGACACAATATTAACTAATTAGCTCTCATTCAGAAACATAACATATTGATTTAATTTTAATAATCGTTGATATTTTAATATAAAATCCCAACTGAAATGTGTATTCTTAAACTCAATAGATTGATTACAAACAAAACAACCAGCTATTTGGGAATCCAAAATGCATGTGAAAAACACACACCAGATAAGTATATACGAGACATTTGCAGAACACGAAATCAGACAGGAACTTAAGACGGTTTACAAGTAATTAGATCGGCACTTCAAAAGTATTGGCATCAATCCAGCTCAGGACGTTGTGGGTGCTAACCGGATAAGCACGGAACGATTGATGATTGAAGCCTGCAAACACAACTCGCAGCTGCTGCGCACCAGTCATCGGCGGCCAGTGAAGAAACAGATCATGGCGATTTGCAATTGCAAGTGAGAAGATCAGCGGCGCGCGCTCACTACGGCAAACTCATTCGTAGCGTGCGGCATACGTTTAATGCCGTGCAAACCTTTAGGGCACCTCTAAAAATCCAATTTTCGTCACAATACGGCGTTACTCGAAAAAAATTATCGCTTACATATCAACTATATGCCACGCTCAAATTTTTTACTCGTGCCTTGTCTTGCCTAGAAACTTGAATTTTTAGAGGCGCCCTTTATTGAGATACACCAACAAGGCCAGGACTGGATAAATCGCCATCTCTCTCGCAGTTAGGGCTCGCAACTCGTCATGATGGTAGCAACAGGGGTCATCAGGGATAGAAAGGGCTGCAGGATGGCGGGCTAATTGCATCCTAACCCACTGCGCGCTTGATAAACCCACCCAAATCCGGCCCTACTCGGTTAGTGCGATAGAACCAGCATCAGCATGAATTTATTTGTGCAGGATTAAGAGTATACTGAAAACTAGTGCAATTTACATCTTCGGCCTCGCGATCCGCCAGACTAATTCGCACTTTAACAGAGGTAAGCTATGTCCAAAAAAATCCGCGATCCCGCCATTCTCAACCCCGCCGCTGGCACGGCTGAGGTTATCACCGAAGACCGACGTCAAGAGGCGCTGCTCAAGGCGGGAGCTTTACAAAGCGCGATTTTCAATAGCGCTAACTTCTCGAGTATCGCCACCGACGCCAAGGGCGTCATTCAGATCTTCAACGTCGGTGCGGAACGCATGCTGGGCTACGCGGCCGCCGACGTGATGAACAAGATCACCCCGGCCGATATTTCCGATCCGAAGGAAGTGATCGCGCGTGCCAAGGCATTGAGCGCCGAGCTCGGCACCCCGATTACGCCGGGCTTCGAAGCATTGGTGTTCAAGGCCTCGCGCGGCATCGAGGACATCTACGAACTGACCTACATCCGCAAGGATGGCAGCCGCTTCCCGGCGGTCGTGTCAGTCACCGCACTACGTGATGCTCAAAACACCATCATCGGCTACCTGCTGATCGGCACCGACAACACCGCGCGCAAGCAGATCGAAGCAGAGCGACAGCGTTTGCTTGATATTCAGGAGGAGACAAATAAACAACTGCAACGGACCAACGTCACCTTGCAGGTCAGCGAGGAAAAGCTCGCAGTTACGCTCAACTCCATCGGTGATGCAGTGATAGCCACCGATGCCGAAGCGCGTGTGACGCTCCTGAATCCTCTTGCCGTACAGCTCACCGGTTGGACGCAGGCGGAAGCCACCGGTCGTCCGGTGGACGAGATTTTTAACATCATCAACAAAGAAACCCGTCAACCCGCCGTTATCCCGGTGATGGAAACATTGGCGCATGGCACGGTACAAGGCTTGGCCAACCACACCGTACTGATAGCACGCGGTGGTAGCGAGTGCGATATCGCCGACAGTTGCGCACCAATTCGCGACCGCGATGCTCAGGTAATCGGTGCCGTTCTGGTATTCCGCGATGTCACCGGCGAATATGCAGTGCAGCAGGCCTTGCGCGACAGTGCTGCGCAGATCCAGACGATACTCAATACCGTGGTGGACGGCATAATCACCCTGCATGCCATCGACGGCACCGTCGAGACAGTTAACCCGGCCGCTGAGCGAATGTTTGGCTATACCGCCGCAGAACTCAGCGGACAAAAATTCAGCATGCTGATACCAGAGCTTGATCGAGACCAGCACAATGGTAATGGGTCTCTCGAGTATTACAGTGCGAGCGATGAGGCGCGTGCCATCGGTCTCGGACGCGAGGTTGTGGGCCGGCGCAAAGATGGCAGCATTTTCCCGATGGAGATAGCGGTAAGCGAGATGTGGCTGGGTGGCCAGCGTTACTTCACCGGCATTTTACGTGATAACACCGCGCGCAAGCAGGCGGAAGAGTCGCTGCTCAAAGCGGGAGCCCTGCAGAGCGCGATTTTCAACAGCGCCAATTTCTCGAGTATTGCCACTGATGCCAAGGGCGTCATTCAGATCTTCAACGTCGGTGCGGAACGCATGCTGGGCTACGCGGCCGCCGACGTGATGAACAAGATCACCCCGGCCGATATTTCCGATCCGAAGGAAGTGATCGCGCGTGCCAAGGCATTGAGCGCCGAGCTCGGCACCCCGATTACGCCGGGCTTCGAAGCATTGGTGTTCAAGGCCTCGCGCGGCATCGAGGACATCTACGAACTGACCTACATCCGCAAGGATGGCAGCCGCTTCCCGGCGGTCGTCTCAGTTACGGCGCTGCGCGACGATCAAGACGCCATCATCGGCTACCTGCTGATCGGCACGGACAACACCGCGCGCAAGCAGGCGGAAGAGGCGCTGCTCAAAGCGGGAGCCCTGCAGAGCGCGATTTTCAACAGCGCCAATTTCTCGAGTATTGCCACTGATGCCAAGGGCGTCATTCAGATCTTCAACGTCGGTGCGGAACGCATGCTGGGCTACGCGGCCGCCGACGTGATGAACAAGATCACCCCGGCCGATATTTCCGATCCGAAGGAAGTGATCGCGCGTGCCAAGGCATTGAGCGCCGAGCTCGGCACCCCGATTACGCCGGGCTTCGAAGCATTGGTGTTCAAGGCCTCGCGCGGCATCGAGGACATCTACGAACTGACCTACATCCGCAAGGATGGCAGCCGCTTCCCGGCGGTCGTGTCAGTCACCGCGCTACGCGACGATCAAGACGCCATCATCGGCTACCTGCTGATCGGCACGGACAACACCGCGCGCAAGCAGGCGGAAGAGGCGCTGCTCAAAGCGGGAGCCCTGCAGAGCGCGATTTTCAACAGCGCCAATTTCTCGAGTATTGCCACTGATGCCAAGGGCGTCATTCAGATCTTCAACGTCGGTGCGGAACGCATGCTGGGCTACGCGGCCGCCGACGTGATGAACAAGATCACCCCGGCCGATATTTCCGATCCGAAGGAAGTGATCGCGCGTGCCAAGGCATTGAGCGCCGAGCTCGGCACCCCGATTACGCCGGGCTTCGAAGCATTGGTGTTCAAGGCCTCGCGCGGCATCGAGGACATCTACGAACTGACCTACATCCGCAAGGATGGCAGCCGCTTCCCGGCGGTCGTCTCAGTTACGGCGCTGCGCGACGATCAAGACGCCATCATCGGCTACCTGCTGATCGGTACCGACAATTCCGCGCGCAAGCAGATCGAGGAAGAGCAGAAGAAGCTCGACCAGCGGCTGCGCGACCAGCAGTTTTACACGCGCTCTCTCATCGAATCCAACATCGACGCGCTGATGACTACCGATCCATCCGGCATCATTACAGACGTCAACAAGCAGATGGAGGCGCTCACCGGTTGCACGCGAGACGAGCTGATCGGTGCGCCGTTCAAGAATTACTTCACCGATCCGGAGCTGGCCGAGGCGGGCATTAAGCTGGTGCTGAACGAAAAGAAGGTCACCAACTACGAGCTCACCGCGCGTGCCAGGGACGGTAAGGAAACCGTGGTGTCCTTCAATGCAACCACTCTCTATGATCGGGACAGGAGGCTACAGGGCGTGTTCGCCGCGGCGCGCGACGTCACAGAACGTAATCGCCTGGATCAGGCGCTGCGAGAAAAGAATATTGAGCTGGAGAGCGCCAGAGCTGTGGCGGACAAGGCGAACCTCGCCAAATCAGATTTCCTCTCCAGCATGAGCCATGAGCTGCGCAGCCCGCTCAATGCCATTCTCGGGTTCGCCCAGCTGATGGAGTCCGACTCCCCGCCGGCAACGCCCTCACAACTGAAAAGCATAGTCCATATTCTTCAGGCGGGATGGCATCTGCTGAAGTTGATCAATGAGATCCTTGATCTCGCGGTGATCGAGTCCGGGCAGGTACCGATATCGCAGGAACCGGTGGCGCTGGCCGAAATCATGCTCGAATGCCAGGGCATGATCGAACCACAGGCGCAACAGCGTGGCATCAAACTGACCTTTCCCCAGTTCGACATCCCTCTCTATGTCCGTGCCGATCGAACCCGGTTGAAGCAGATTTTTATCAACCTGCTTTCCAACTCGATCAAATACAACATCAAGCAGGGAACGGTTGAGGTGAAATGCACCGAGAGCACGCCCGGACGCATTCGCATCAGCATCAAAGATAGCGGTGCGGGATTGCCTCCGGAACAGATGGAGCAGCTCTTTCAGCCGTTCAACCGTCTCGGACAGGAGGCTGGCAGCGAGGAGGGCACAGGCATCGGCCTCGTGGTGGCTAAGCGACTGGTCGAACTGATGGGGGGCGCAATCGGCGTGGAAAGCACCGTCGGTGTGGGAAGCGTGTTCTGGTTCGAACTCATCTCGGTCGCTGAGCCACACCTTTCCATGGAAGGGTGCGAAGCATCGGTATTGGCCCAACCGCTTGTGCGTCGCGGAGCGAAGCTGCACACCCTGCTCTATGTAGAGGATAATCCGGCGAACATGAAATTAGTCGAAAAAATCATCGCGCGCTATCCCGATATTCGGCTGCTGACGGCGGTGAGCGGGAATAGCGGCATCGAGATTGCGCGCGCATCCCACCCGGATGTAATCCTGATGGACATCAATCTGCCCGGCATCAGCGGCTTCGAAGCCCTGAAAATCCTGCGCGCCGACTCGGCCACGGCTCACATTCCGGTCGTTGCCCTGAGCGCCAATGCAATGCCACGCGACATCGAGAACGGCCTGGCGGCGGGATTCTTCCAATATCTCACTAAACCGATTAAGGTCAATGAGTTCCTGAATATATTGGACGAAGCACTGGTGTTTGCAGAAAAAAAGAGCCAGTCAGTGCAAATAATGCAGCTCGAATAATTATGCTCAGTGCGTCCGACATTTTTAACGCCAACATCTTAAGATAAGCTAAAAAAGGGACACCAACGTTTTTTAAACTTCAGGCGGAGGTGTCAAATGAAGCAAAGAATACCGAAAGCAAAATACAGCAAGGAATTTAGAGACCTTACGATATTGCCGCACCAATCGTGTCACCTGCTGTACTGATTGCGCTCTCCTTTGGAAATTCGGAATGCAACCCCGGTTGATCCGTCCGATAAAGTCTATATCTGCTCCAAGGTCTGTAACTTTGCTTCTTCCATATTAATCACCATGTTTCGCGGCGTAATGACCGATTCAGAAATGCAACTTTCTGCTGATTCATCGGTGGAAATACTTTAACCCTTCAGACTCCTTTCATATTGGAAAAGGCTGGATGTTGACAATGATGTGTAACAGGTGTTAATTTTGTTCAAGCGCCGATTTGAGGAACAGCTTGCGGGCGCTTTATAAATACAGCTAAAGCGGGAAAAGCCCGGTTTAGCTCAAGCTATCCGGGTTTTTTACTTTTGCACGAGGGAGTACGTTATGCCAGAACAACCCAATCAAGCAGAACATTCTTATCAGCTTGAAACACTCGCAGTACACGCTGGTACAAAGCGCAGCCAATTTAATGAACATAGCGAAGCTATGTTTCTCACTTCCAGTTTCGTGTTCGATAGCGCGGCCCAAGCCGCTGCACGCTTTATTGGCGCAGAGCCGGGCAACATTTATTCGCGCTTCACCAACCCTACAGTTACCATGTTCGAGGAACGTTTGGCCGCGCTAGAAGGCGCAGAGCAGTGTGTGGCGACGGCATCAGGTATGTCGGCGATTTTGGCGTGCTGCATGGGTTTGCTGAAAAGCGGGGATCACATTGTCGCTTCCCGCAGTATATTCGGTTCGACGGTAAATTTGTTCGGTACCATCTTCAAACGTTTTGGTGTGGACACTACCTTTGTTTCTGCCACCGATGTGAACGAGTGGGAAGTTGCGGTACGACCCAACACACGGCTATTCTTCCTGGAGACGCCGTCCAATCCGCTTACCGAAATATCCGACATTGCAGGCATTGCGGCAGTGGCGAAGCAGCATGGTGTGTTGCTGGCGGTAGATAATTGTTTTTGCACCCCCGTGCTGCAACGTCCGCTGGAATTGGGCGCGGACATTGTGATCCATTCCGCCACCAAATATCTTGATGGGCAAGGGCGTGTGCTGGGCGGTGCGGTGCTGGGCAGCAAGAAAGTGATGGAGCCCGTATATCAGTTTCTGCGTACGGCGGGACCGACCATGAGCGCATTCAACGCATGGGTATTCCTGAAAGGAATGGAGACGTTGAAAATTCGTATGGACGCGCACAGCGCTAATGCGCTGTCCGTGGCGCAATGGCTGGAGGCGCAGGCGAATGTGGCGCGCGTGTATTACCCAGGTTTGCCATCGCATCCACAACATCAACTGGCGATGAAGCAGCAGAAAACGGGTGGCGGTATCGTATCGTTCGAAGTGAAGGGTGGCAGAGAGGAGGCGTGGCGTCTTATCGACAGCACGCGCATTATTTCGATCACCGCTAACTTGGGCGATACCAAGACCACGTTAACTCATCCAGCCACCACCACGCATGCCCGTATAACGCAGGAGGCTAGAGATGCAGCTGGTATTACCGAGGGTTTGTTGCGCATTGCGGTCGGTTTGGAAGCTGTGGGCGATATTCAGACCGATCTGGCACGCGGGTTGTACAAATAAAAAGCTGCCATCTCTGGGTTTCTCCATCTGACCGATGGTCAATTTGTCGTGCGATTAGTCTATGTGTGGAAATGACGAGCCAATGAAATTATGCTTGTGAGCCGTGATATTGAAAATATGGCAATCCAAATTGGCAGTGCGCTAAAGTTGCATGGCCTCATGTTGGCCACAGCCGAGTCATGCACGGGCGGTGCGGTGGCCAGTGCTATTACTGATATTGCGGGCAGTTCCGAATGGTTTGAGCGCGGTTTTATCACTTATTCAAATGAGGCCAAACGCGAGATGCTGGGCGTGGCCCAAGACACTCTGACGCGTTACGGCGCGGTAAGCGAGGCCGTAGTGCGCGAAATGGTAGCGGGCGCGTTGTGCCATAGCCATGCGCAGGTAGCATTGGCGGTCAGCGGTATTGCCGGGCCAGCGGGCGGCATGCCGGGCAAGCCTGTTGGCACAGTGTGGTTCGCTTGGGGGATCAAGGGGGGGCAGTGTGTTGCGCGCCTGCATCATCTTTCGGGTAACCGTGCAGAAATTCGCATGCAGTCCGTATGCATAGCTTTTCAAGGAGTGTTGGATCTGCTGAATCGGGTAACGGAGGTAGCTTAAGATCGTGTCGGTTATGGTTGACATAATAAAATCCTGAGAATGTTTTTAAAATCAGGAAATTTGCGACAATTTTCATAACATCGCAAAAATCCATTGCTCATTCGCAACTAGTCCAACCGGAGTCTTTCTGGTTCAGACTCGGATGGCTTATGCCATAATCATGTATCATTTTTGAAGGGGAAAAATTGCATGGATGATAATAAAAATAAGGCGCTCGCGGCGGCACTGAGTCAGATTGAAAAGCAGTTTGGCAAGGGCTCCATTATGCGTTTGGGCGAGCATGATATTGCGCGCGATATTCAAGTAGTTTCTACTGGATCATTAGGGTTGGATATCGCGCTGGGTGTGGGTGGCCTGCCGCGTGGTCGTGTAATCGAAATCTACGGACCGGAATCGTCCGGCAAAACCACGCTCACGCTGCAAGTGATCGCTGAAATGCAAAAATTAGGCGGCACAGCTGCATTTATTGATGCAGAACATGCGCTCGATCCGCAATACGCGCAAAAGCTGGGCGTAAATGTCAGTGAGTTGCTTATTTCGCAACCCGATAACGGTGAGCAAGCGTTGGAGATTGCTGATATGTTGGTGCGTTCGGCTGCTGTGGATGTGGTGGTGGTTGATTCTGTGGCAGCACTGACTCCCAAGGCAGAAATTGAAGGAGAGATGGGCGAGCCGCAAATGGGCTTGCAGGCACGCTTGATGTCGCAGGCATTGCGTAAACTGACCGCTAACATCAAGCGTTCCAATACAACGGTGATTTTTATTAATCAGATACGTATGAAAATCGGTGTGATGTTTGGTAGCCCGGAAACCACGACCGGCGGCAATGCTCTAAAATTCTATGCTTCAGTTCGGCTGGACATTCGTCGTATCGGTGCGATCAAGAAGGGCGACGAGGTGATCGGTTCAGAAACCCGCGTGAAAGTGGTCAAGAACAAGGTGGCGCCGCCGTTCAAACAGGCGGAATTCGATATTTTGTATGGTGAAGGTATTTCACGTGAAGGCGAAGTCGTCGAGCTGGGTGTACTGCACAAGCTGGTCGAGAAAGCTGGCGCTTGGTACAGCTACAAAGGCGAGAAAATTGGTCAGGGAAAAGATAATGCGCGCGAATATCTGAAAGAGCATCCTGAAATGGCAATTGAAATTGAGAACAAAATCCGCGCTGCAGCTGGTGTAGCTGCGCTCAGTGATGGAACGGAAAGCGGTGTCAAAGAAGCCTGAGTTAAGTCTGCGCACCCGCGCCATGAAATATCTGGTGCGGCGTGAACACAGCCGTGCCGAACTTCACGCTAAGCTTCTGCTCCAGGCCACACCAGACGACAATGTGGAGAGGGTTTTGGATGAATTGGTGGCGCGCGGTTGGCTATCCGATTCCCGTGCAGTCGAGCAGGTGGTGCGCCTACGCCGCAATCGTTTCGGCATGCAGCGCATTGCATATGAGCTTCGCCAGAAAGGTATAGGCGAAGATCTGATTAACGATGCATTACCGCAAATGAGAGATACAGAATTGGAAGCGGCTCGCAGCATCTGGCAAAGAAAGTTCGGTATTGCCCCGGAGGATACTAAGGATAAAGCCAAGCAAGTACGCTTTATGCAATCGCGCGGCTTTATGCCGGATGTGATTTTTAAGGTATTACGGGGTACAGACGATAGTGGGTAGGTTGCTTGCGTACCAGTCAGACACAGTAGAAATAGATGGGTAGAGTAGGGAATTTTTCGGTGTGTGAATTGCTTTTATGATTGCTTGATCAGGGGACTTCCAGAACCCGGTTTAATGCGCCATCTGTAGTAGCAACTTTATATCCTGCACTAACAATGCGGTGCGCTGGTTATAGGGGGAAAGCAATACGGGCTTCCCGCGTGTGCCAATTAGGTAGGTACCATCGGAATGATCCAGTGTATAGCTGCCTTTTTCGCCCCGTTTTTCATAATTGACTCCAAATGTCTTGGCTACCTGTGCAGTAGTTTGGGCATCGCCGTACAAGCCCAGGAAAGACGAGTGGAAAGAGGGGACATATTCAGCCAATAGTTTTGGCGTGTCGCGTTCAGGATCCAGTGTGACGAATAGCACCTGTACCTTTTCTGCATCCTTATCTAGCAAGCGCATCACCTGCGCTAGGTCAGCCAGTGTAGTCGGACAAATTTCGGGACAGTGGGTATAACCAAAAAACAGCACCACCACCTTGCCTTTAAAATCCGATAGCCTGCGCATTTTGCCGTTGGGGTCGGTGAGATGGAAATCCACAGGTTCTTCTGCATACCGCCAACTGACATCAATGGCTTGGAATGGAGTAGGCGGCTTGGATTTCTCGCAACTGACTAGCAGCGTCATAAATAACAGTAAAAGCAGGTTACGCATTTATTTCTCCTTACAACAATCAGCAATTGGGGCGATGAATAATTGTAAAATTACGGAAATGCGCATATGCATGCGCGAACAGCTATTTGAATTTGACGAGCCATGAAGTTCCGTCGGCTGCGTCGTAAGCTTTGTTGCGAAAATGATATCAGCCTAAGCAGATGGAAGAGATGATGGGTGCACAACGATCAGTTGTGACAGGTTTTCATTGCAGTGACGCTAGTGTTACAAAGTCATATGGTTTATGTTCAGATTGAACAACAATATAGGGTGCGTCATCAAATAGTTGTCTGATATGTTAGCGCGCGCGCTTTCCCATGCAGGCTTGTAGCCCGGGCAGGCAAAGTATTTCCAATGACCTATTACGCACATTAATCAGTTTGCTTTCCTGTAGCTGCGACAGTGCGCGGCTGACGGTTTCCAGTTTTAATCCGAGATAGCTGCCGATTTCTTGACGCGTCATGCGCAATTGGAACGATGTGGGCGAATAACCTCGCACCGCAAAACGCTGCGATAGATTGAGCAGGAAAGCAGCCAAGCGTTCCTCCGCACGCATTGATCCGAGCAGCAGCATAATGTTTTGATCGCGCACGATCTCTCGGCTAAGGATGCGGTGCAGGTGCCTCTGCAGAGGAGGAAGTTCTCGGCTGAGATCCTCCAGACGATTAAATGGGATTTCACATACCTCACTGTCTTCAAGTGCTACGGCATCGCAAGTGTGTGCATCGCTACTAATGCCATCCATGCCGATGATCTCCCCAGCCATCTGAAAGCCGGTTGCTTGTTCGCGCCCGTCTTCATTAAGGATCTGGGTTTTGAAAAAACCAGTACGGATCGCATATAGCGCCTGGAATTTGTCTCCGCTCCGGTATAGGATGCTGCCATGACGGTAAACACCCTTGCGGGTAATTAAATCATCCAGACGTGCCATTTCGATATTACTCAGATTAACGGGCAGGCATAATTTGCGCAGATTACAAGTCGAACATGCAGTTTTCAGTGAATTGTTGGGAGCAGGTTTGTGCATGGTATGGATTTTTATAAGGTATTTTGGTATGCAGCATTTGGTTTGTGATACGGGCAAAAAATTAATATAGGCAAAAATTATATGTTAATTTTGACATATATCAAGCCGTAAGTGAAAAATTTCCAATTTATAATTATATTTGTTACGGGTGCCGCATCTGAGAAGGTTGCTGGCACACTGGCCACGTGATGCCACGTGGAGAGTGCGCACTTGGGAGATTGGCTGGTTGCGGTCTGGACATGCCGAACGCTGGAGATTGAAGAACGGCTGATCCCAGGCATTGAGAAGACGGTCTCATCAAGGGCACGAGGGCTGCGATTTGAGCGGCTTCTAACAAGAGCTGGATTTGACTGCGTAGAAACTAAGCGCTCCCATGACAATTACCCAGGTTTTCAAGTGAGTCGCATAGTGTTCATGCCAGATACTTTTGGCTTCAAGCAGCATCATGCCGTGCTTTTTTCACTTGGAACTTGAAACTGCTATTAGATAGATATACGGCAAATCAATCACAATTAAATTGAAGTACTTTATGGCATACTTCATTTTGGAGATTATTAAATTATCTTCGCATTTTTACCGAGCATCCGTAACTGGTCTTATGAATTTAGGTATGAGATGCCATTGAATATAATTGACATTTTTTATATATCGCAACTGCATGTATATTCGATTAGGTCGCTTAAATCTGATTGAGCTTGCTCCTGAAGTCAATATGATGCAGGCACACTTCAATAAAAATGAGGTAAGTTTTTGAACTTGGCTTTGTATTCTAGGAAACATCAATACACCAGTTTTATTGAAAAATGAAGTTATTATTTCATTCCGTTACGTAGGGAAATGTTAACCAATCGAAATTTATTTGATAATTAATATTTGGTTCGAATGTCGAAAATTCTTACACCTTTGAATAATATATTAAGCAGAACAAGGAATCGTTGAAGTATTAATAATGTAACATGCTAGTTATTAATATAATATGCCATGTACGTAATATTTGGCACGTATCTTGCTTGTATTATTCAGTGTGTTCTACCAGCTTCCTCATTTTTACCTGTCACTTAATAATTGAGTTGTGGCAGTGCATAGAATGCGGGATGCAACGTTATAAGGATGATTTGATGACTATCAATGTGGATCAAAATGATGAGCCGACAAAACAACAATTATCCCAGGATGCAGCTGATCAAATAAAGTTTTCAGGCGAATCTCGCAGACGGTTTGCTACGTCTGGTTTGGCTGCATCAGGGATAATTCTAACTCTTGCTAGTAGGCCCGTATTGGGTCAAACGTTTTGCTTGTCACCATCTGGATTCGTATCTGGCAATACCAGCCAGCATGGTGACTGTCCCCCTGCCATGCGAACCGCTACACTTCCCGCAGATCCAGACGAAACATTGATAGGCGCATTCCCGTTAAGTCTACCGAATGCTTCATATAACAGCCGACTTTTGTCGGCTATGCTGACAACTCCTTGGCCGGAGCCTCGACTTGCAAGTGTAAACGTTCCAGTGCAGGTGCAGAAGGGTAAATTGGGGGCTGCGAGCTACATGTTGGCGTTTCGCGCTTCATCTGGTTCCAATTCTCAGGCACAAAAGGGCAAGGGCACAAACAATATAACGCCGCCAACGTCTGCTTCTGTAAGTGCACCTCCGAACCCCCCTTTCCAAACACAAGAACTATTAAAACATCTTGTAATAGCATTACTTCGTGCGAGAAGTGGCGCTACTCCTTTTTTGACTGTATCAACTATTCAATCGATGTTCTATGAATGGCAAGCAAGTGGTACTTTTTCTCCAACTGCAGGTGTAACTTGGAATGCTTCACAAATTATTGAATATTTGAGTCTAACTCAGAGTTGAATTATCGTCATAACCAGATTCCGGCCTTATTCTCCCCTCAAAAATACTGATAAAATATGAAATGGCAAGTAATTTCCGATCAAGCAGTTAACTGCTGCTCATGGGATGATGAATTGGTGTTTTATAATAAACTTTCGGGAGATACACACCTGCTTGGTTCAGCCGCTGCTCAGGTGCTGTTGGAATTACGGCAATCGCCATTAAACGCGTTACTATTGACTGAAGCGCTTGCCCCACGGCTACAAGCCGACAATATAATGCATGAGGAATTTTCATTTCAAATTGAACATCTTCTCAATGAGCTTAATACGCTTGGACTGATAGAATTTAGCTGATTTTGAATGTTTCTGCATTAACTCCATCAGAACTTAAACTCCGTCTTAAAAAAACGGGGATATATCTGCAAACCGGCTCTTTTATTACGCACCTCAAAACTACGATTCCAAGTGTGGCTAAAGGTATCGGTTTGCTTTATGCCGATTATCCCTTAGTTGAACAAGATGGCTTTGCGGACTTTCACATTAGTCTTGTTCACCCACGTAACCTGCGGCGATGGTTCAAGCCACAGGTGTTGTTTTTATTTGATGGAAACACCATATTTAAACCTCTGCCGTTAGACCAGGCATTTCCCATGTTGGAGTGGGGGCTTAATTGGTGCGTATCAAATCACGTGAACCACTGTTTGATGATTCATGCGGCAGTAGTTGAAAAAGGTGGTTATGCCGCAATTATGCCCGCGCCTCCTGGCTCGGGTAAAAGTACCCTGTGCGCAGCCTTGGTAAACCGCGGGTGGAGATTGCTGTCTGATGAGCTTGCTTTGGTTCGTGTTGTTGATGGGAAACTCATCCCGCTTCCGCGCCCCGTCAGCTTAAAAAACGAATCTATCGAAATCATCAGACGTTATGAACAAAATGCGATTTTCAGCCGCAAGGTGGCAGATACGATAAAGGGCACGGTTGCCCATATGAAAGCACCAGCTGATAGCATAGCTCGAGCGACAGAGGTCGCACAGGTTGCATGGGTTATTTTTCCAAAATATCAGGCTGGTGCTACGACTTGTTTGGAGACATTGCCTCAATCCCGCGCTTTCATGCGGGTTGCGGATAACTCTTTTAATTATAGTCTTCTTGGACTCAATGGCTTTAAGACCATGGCGAGTTTAATTGATGCGTCTCTGTGCTATGATTTTACGTACAGCAAACTGGATGATGCCATTGAAATATTTGGCGCGTTAAAGCCGCAACCCTCCAGTAAGTAGTCGTATGAATGCTAATGAATTATAGGCTATTTGCAATCACGCTGCCCCAGCCTTCCCTCTAAAGGAAGTGATTCGAGTTCCTCGCCCTCTCTGGCGAAGATTGGATTAGGCGGTGGTAAAACGATTCATCACATTATATTTGACAGACATACCAAATGTGATCCCCAATTACTTAATATTACAAGCGCTCCGAGAGCCCGAAGCATTGATTTCCCTAAGTCTGCCAGACTGGGATTTACTCATACGCCAAGCACGACGCGCCAATCTATTGGCACGCATTTGCATTTTACTGGACGAACGCGGCTTACTCGAACAGGTGCCGCCAAAACCCCGCGAACATCTGGAATGGTCACGCGTAATCTCTGAAAGACATGTTCAAGCTGTTCATTGGGAAATAACCCTAATTCGAAAGGCATTGGCGAAAGTAGGGGTGCCAGTCATTCTCCTCAAGGGCGCTGCCTATGTCATGGCAAAATTGCCGCCCGCCAAAGGGCGACTATTCTCCGATATTGACATCATTGTACCTAAAGATAGTCTCAATGCTGTAGAAGCCGCCTTGATGCTTCATGGTTGGGCAGCGACGCATCACGATGCCTATGACCAGCGCTACTATCGCACATGGATGCACGAATTGCCGCCTATGCAGCATATTAAACGGATGACTGTCATTGACGTGCATCATGCGATTTTGCCGGAAACGGCAGCTCTTCACCCTGATTCGGCAAAGCTCCTGGCAGCGGCACAGCCACTTGATGGTTACGACGATTTAAAGGTATTCGCCCCAGCCGATATGGTGCTCCACAGTGCTGTCCACCTTTTCCATAATGATCAACTGGATCAGGGTCTGCGGGATTTGGTTGACATTGATAGTTTGTTACGTCATTTCAGTAAGTTGCCAGCGTTCTGGCCTAATCTAGCTGTGCGAGCACAGGAGCTTGAGTTGACGCGACCGCTTTTTTACGCCTTGCGATATGCGGTACATCTATTGAATACGCCCATTCCCTCAGGCATGATGGAAGCAGCCAAAAGTGGTCGCCCCAACCCGTTAACCTTGATATTTACAGATCAACTTTTTGAACGCGCGCTCATGCCAGTCCACAAGAGTTGCTCTGATTGGTTGACCGGTGCAGCGCGGCAGTTACTTTATGTACGCGCAACCTGGTTACGTATGCCACCCTTGCTTCTTGTGCGTCATCTTTTCCATAAGGCTTTCATTTCACCTAAGCCTGAATGATTGTTCCCGGACATGGCTGATCATTTTGCGGTATTAAATTGTTAGTTGTTTCTGTGCTTTGATCAGTAATAAACTTGGCTACTTGACTGCTTAATATAGTAAAGATAAGGATAATCTTACAATGGGTGATGTAGAAACTCCGTTGATCAAGCTTCAGGATTTGTCCAGTTTTTTAGAAAAGGGCAATCTTAATGACAATCTCGCGCAACTCGCGGAAATGACGGCAAAAATATTGAGCGCCATCAATTGTTCGATCATGCTGCTGAATGATGGCAAATCCGACAATTTGCTTATGAGTGTGTGCGCTAGCTACGGTCCAATGCCAGCTGCAGCTTATAAAGAATTGATAGGGAAGGGCGAGGGTATTGCTGGCTATGTAATTGCAACTGGGCAATCTTTGTTGATTGAAGATATTAACTACTCGGAGTTTGCAAAATTGGCTCGACGCGCAAGTGAACCAGGTAAGAGTCTGATTTCATCGCCTATTACCATCAGTGGGCAAATTGTAGGTGTAGTTAACATAAGTGATCACATGCACGGTTGCGCATTCAATCTGGTTGACTTGAATCTCCTTAATGTGGTTGCCTTATTCATCGGTAAATCGATCCAGACAATCCAATTGCAGAGCATTCTGAATTCACGCTTTGCCCAACTGGCGCTGGTCCAAGAAGCCCAAAATAATATGGGCGCATCTTTGGAAAGCGTTTTCCACAATCCTGATCAAGTGGCGAAAATATTTGCAAAATCCTTCTACAAAGAAATGGCCCGAGGAGGGTTCGGCTCAAATCAAATTATTAGTGCGGCTTCGGAAATTATTAGCCAGTTGAGTGATAATTTGCAACAACACAGTAAGCGAATGGAACGGAAGATGGCGAAACCGACAGACAATACACCCTCTTTGCAGAGAGCTGCTCTTAAACGAAAATAGTAGCAACTTAGGGTCTACATTCTGGATTGAAAGTAACTCTCTCCTTGTAGGCAATGTAATATTGATCCGGCACGAATTATTCATGAAGCCGCGTAGGCGACTTTTGGGTCGCCGAAATCGGCGCACGCGTTCGGGGTTTTGCTCAAGCATGGTCATGTGATCAGTCGCGGCAGCTCTGAGTTTTGCCTTGGTGCGTACTGGCACCTTTGAAGAGATGACGTGCTTGAGATCCGCATTCAGTCTTTCTTCGGGGTTGAGTTCAGGGCTGTAGCTGGGCAAGTAGAACAACTCGATTTTCTGTGCGTTCTCGGCAGCCCAAGCCTTTACAGGTTTGCTGTGATGAACTCTCAAGTTGTCCAGTATGAGAAACACTTTGCGGTCTGTATCCTTGATGAGCGCCTCCAGGAATTCAATGAGCTTGTCAGAGTTAAAGGCCTCATCAATAATCATCCAGCGCGTTTTACCCTGATTGGTTACCGTCGCAATCATCGATAGCTTGTGGCGCGTGCCGCCTACTGCGAACGTCACAGGTGTCTTGCCCACCGGCGCATAGCTCCTGCCTCTGACATCCGTGTTGACTAGCGCCGTCTCGTCGCCCCAGTGAATTTCCGCACCTTCGGTTTTTGCTCTGGCTTCAATGGCCGGATACTGTTCATCAAGCCAAGCCTGGACAGCTTCAGGGCGCTGCTCATATGCTTTTTTGATGGGTTTTTGTGGTGTAAACCCCAACGTGCCAAATAGTTGCCTACTGCCCGAATAGACAGCTTGATACCATGCGCCAGCTCAATGTGCTGGCGCACGGTGGGCCTGCTCCATAGCGCAAAATCCATCTTGAGTTGTTCCGGGCGTTTGTCGCAGATGGTTTGCTGAATCGTCAGCTCTTGGCTAACCATCAAGCGACGTCCACTGCCAGGTTTTTTGCCCCGAACGCAGGGCTTGAGTGCCCCCGAACCTTCAGCCTTATACAACCGCAGCGCCGTATTGACTGCCGTCCAGCTCAGTCCGGTTTGCGCCACGATCTCCATCACCGCCACGCCTTTGGGGTGCATACGAATGACTTGCTTGCGTCGTTCATGCAGTACTTCTCGCGACTGCTTGCGGGCATCTTCTTTTTCCATACCACAGAGACATCGAAAACCAATATAAATTCATTTATAAATCGTGCCGGGTCTATAGGTGACCCTAATTCCCGATCCTACTCTCCACAGCGTTCAACTCGTGCTCAGGATTGCCACGTATGCAGGTTGAGGCTTCAACGTATGAAGCATTGTACAGCGGAGTGAAGACATGTGACATACACATGTACTCGACCGTGACGACGGTTGAAGCGCTGGTATAGAAGCCGTTCAACTGCCGCATGCCCAGCGACAGGTTGCCCTCCGGTGTTGTTTCGATAAGCAGATGATAGTGATTGTCCATCAGGCAATACGCGTGACACAGCCAGCCAAAACGCACTACCACTTTGCCGAGGCAGACAAAAAACAACTCTTGATCTTCATCATCGAGAAATACCGAATTCCGCGCGTTGCCGCGGGAGGTAACGGTAGTACAGTGGACCCCTCCGTCAAGACAATAATGCACTGAGTTTAAGAGGGTAACCTTCTTCAAGCAGCGGAACGGCGCTGCCCCGGTTTTTGGTTTTTTTTGCTTCAATTTCTGGGTGAGCTTTTTCTTTCTCACAGTATTTGTCCACAATCCTTGCGCCGCCACCACTTCCTGTACGGTATACATGACCCGGTGTTTCGTAGCCCAGTGATTGGTGCGGTCTTTCTGTGTTGTAATGCACGAAGTATTCTGCCAAACCTATCAGCAATTCAGACATCGTGGCATAGCCTTTCAAATACACGTCTTCGTGTTTGACGCTACGCCAGAGCCGTTCCACAAAGATGTTATCCAGTGCCCTGCCACGCCCATCTATGCTGATGGCAATACCGTGACCCTTGAGCACGCCAGTAAACGCTTCGCTGGTGAACTGGCAGCCTTGATCGGTGTTGAATATCTCAGGTGTTCCATATGTCTGTAATGCCTGCTCCAGACAGTCCACACAGAACACACTATCCAGTGTATTCGATAACCGCCACGACAGCACTTTACGCGAGTACCAGTCAATCACGGCCACCAAGTACACGAATCCGCGCGCCAGGCGGATGTACGTGATATCCGTACTCCATACCTGATTGGGGCGGATTACATTCACGCCTCTGAGCGGTGATTGTCAAGCTAGTTGTCGCCTGAATGCTTTTGTTCATGCTGCAATTTTGTGCGCTAAATCTCCTTTTTTATGTTCGTCTTTAATGTGTTGATCCGGATTCAGGTGCACAACGAGAATCGGCTGCCAATTTCGTGTGGCCCCGCTCCAACGTTCAGGGCATCTGTTCTTTGCCGCCTCGTAGACGATGGCACGCTTCTCCAATAATGCCGTGTCGAGGCCAGCATGGCGCTCTGCCGGGGTCACAAAGTTGATGGCGCTGTGTCGGTGTTCTTCGTTGTACCATTGCACAAATAAGCCAACCCATTGCCTTGCAGCGAGCATACTTTCAAACGCCCGGCGCGGATAAGCAGGTCGGTATTTTAAGGTCTTGAACAGCGATTCTGAATAGGGATTATCGTTGCTAACCGCCGGACGACTAAACCACGGCGCGACGCCCAGTGCTTGCAAGGTAGCCAGCATCGTGGCGCCTTTCATCGGATTGCCATTGTCCGAATGTAGTACCACCTGATCCGGTTTGATGGCTTCCCGTGCGCAAATATCACGCATAACATCGCTCGCCAGCTCACTGCTTTCAGCATCATAAATCTGCCAGCCGACAACTTTCCGGCTAAAAATATCCATGAACAAATACAGGTAAAAATAGATGCCTTTCACCGGCGTCGGCAGGTAAGTGATGTCCCAACTGAACAACTGATTGGGCGCGGTTCCGCCGAGGCACGCGGTTTGTGACGGCGTTGTGCGGGTCGTTCGGCACCCCGATGCCGGAGAAAGTTCTCGGCTCTCAGGATGCGATAAGACGTTGATTCAGAATCGATGTACTCCCCTCGATCCGCCAATATCGGCACGATCTGACTGGGTGGCAGGCTACCGAATTCGTCCGAATTGGCAACCGTCAATATGTGTTTACGCTCCCACACACTGAGCTTGTTTGTTGGTGTTTGTGTCCGACAGGGGCGTTGATCGCCCAGCTACTGATCAACCTGCCAGCGCTGCAACGTGCGTGCGTTAAAGTTGATAACCGTACAGGCACGATCCTGGAGTGCGCCGGAATTCATGGCTTCCTGCACCAAGGTGATGATCTGACTGCGCTCTGCAAGAGAAGTCATTTGACCTCGTCCTCCCAGAGCGCGCGGAACTTTTTTTGTAGGATCAGCAATGCAGCTGCCTCCGCCAACGCACGCTCTTTGCGGATTAATTCACGCTTGAGTTGCTCATTTTCATCTTTCAATATCCGTATTTCACGCGTTCCCGATGCAACCTTTGTGTCCTCGCAAAAAGCTGTTTTCCAGCTGGATAAATGATGGGTAAATAAGCCGTTTTCACGACACCATGTCTGCAAGGCTTCACCCGTCAGACTATGCGTTTCATGCAACGCCACCAACTGCTGTTCGGTCGTCCAATCCTGCGGGCGACGCTCTTTGGTCACCAACAAGCCGACCGTGCTCGCTTTTTTTCTTTTCATCCAATTTTTTACCGTATGACAGTTCACATTCAGCTCTTCCGCGACCGACTGTATCGTCCGCTCTCCACGCGAATATACCTTGATTAACGCCTGCTCGATAAATGCTTGTGAATAACGTTTTCCCATTGTTGTCTCCTTCCCTCAAAGTTATATTTTTTGAGGCGACAACTAGCCTGACACAGGGGGCGGGGAGCGAAGGTCACGGTGCACGAACACTTTGACGGGAGAAAAGAGTTGCTATGGAAAAAGCGTCAACTGGCCTATACCGTGATGGACAAACCACGGCGTCAGACGCCCGTAGCAGACAGCAAATCAGTTAATGCGCGGGTGGATAAAGCGATGGTACGGCGTGATACGGGGCACAAACCCGCTCCGAGTCATCCTTGGAGAAACATACCTATCGGTAAGCTTGCCAACGATGGGCGGTGCGCAACTTTGTAGCAAAGGGAAAATAGGGTAAAGAGGACATTTCTACTTTGCAGAAAAGTGGACATTTCTATTTAGCGTTGACAGACTTGACCCAATACTGTTCGGATAGCGCGCTTGACGGAGTGATTTTGCTGTTCAGTACGTTGATTTTATTTAACTTAATTTTATTAACCGAACAGTATTGAGACTTGTCCCCTTTTTTTTAAAAAAAGGGGGGCGATAGCCCCCTTTCTCTGATAAGGGTTAAGCTTTCTTATTAAGAGCGTGACTTGCGACGACGCGCAAAGCCAAGACAGCTCAGACCGATACCCAAGAGAGCCAAGGAAGCCGGCTCAGGCACATTGAAGCTACTGGTACCGCGCACTTGGAACGCAATATTTTCACCATTAATTCCGTTGATGGAACCCAATGTGTTGGCGGCACACTGTTCGGCAGTTTGAGCAGCCGTGCCTGAAGTAATAGGGCCCGCACCGCAAAAGTAACTGGTACCGTCAAAGAAGTTGGAAGAAGGGTTTTGCTGGCTATAAGGCAAATTCTGAAATGTATCAAAATTTACAGAGAGTAAACTTAATCCTGCCTTGAAAAAGTCGGGGTGGGCGAATCCAACATCAATCTGTAATTGGCTAGAACCATTACCGGACACGGATTGAATATTCGGATAGTTATTAGTTAAGAAGCTATCCAGTTTTCCGCAAGATACGATCGCGCCAGTAATAGGATCTATTGTGCACCCACCAGTTGTGTTGAAAGAACTGGCGCCATAGCCTGTTGTAATATCGAATGGTAGAACCGTGCCGGAGAGGATCAGAGTCCCATTATTAAAGCCCTTACCGGTCAGATTATCCGCATTCCTTAATACATCGTAATAAATTTTGAAAAAGTTGTTTCCACCCGGTATCACCTTAAAAGTAGCGGTATCGTTTGGTATTGTACCAGAATGAGATGACACCACCTCTTGGAAACCAGTGACCATGGTCCACTCATACCCCCCCGCATTGTTTAGGTTCAAGCCCCCAATGGGGGTGCCATTTGGATCAATGAAGGCGTCCAAACCAACGTGGGCGTAGGTTTGAAAGGTGTCGTCTAAAGTATTAGTCCGCGGGACAGATATCGCATTTCCGTTTCCCCATCCTAGTGCACCAACGGCTAGAGATGGATCCCCGACAACTATACCATCAGGATCGATATTAACAACGCTTGTTGCATTAGCGGCAGTAACCCCTATCGACATGGCGATGGCAGAGGCAAGTATTAATCTCTTCATTTTCTTTCTCCTTAATATTTAAGATGAATCTTAGGGTGTTGCAGTAACGAGAAATAATTCCTCGTTTCACCTATACATAAGCAGATTTCGTGCCATAAAATATAATGTATTATTATACATAATGTTACTGATTTTCGTATTTGTTTTCTGCAAGGTAATGTAAAAAAACTCGACAATTAGGAACTGATTTAAATACCAGGCATTCATAACCTATTCGTCATCCAACGATGCAGAGGAACTGGGGGATACCCTATCAATTGGAATGAAAGCGCCCAAGGGCCGCGACCTCACCATCTGTCGTACCCGTAATGCTGGCGTTGCAGCCCTAGATCTAGAAACGAACATGGCCCATGGTCTGCTCAGCACTTTTCTCACGACTATGCGTAACAAGGTCAGACCAGGAATCCCTGTAAAAAAACCTTAATCGGACGATTTGGTATAGAGGAGTCGAGCAGGAATCCCTCCCCATACTTCGTTTGGTCCAATCTTGGTGCCTTTGCACACAACCGCCCCTATTGCGATAATCGCATTATCCTTAATAGAAACGTCAGCAAGCACAACTGCATGCGCCCCAATTGTCACGTTATCCCCGATGCTTATTTTGTAGTGTGCCAGGCGCTTGCCCTCGATGACATGTGGCACGAGTAAGGCGAATTGGCCGACAATCGAATTGGCGCCAATATCTACTAAGAGCGGATCAAAGATAATGCCCGAACTGTAAGTGTTTGCGCCGAGGCGAGCCCCCAAGGCCAAGTAGATCAGTCGCATAAGGGGTACGGGAATGGCACCGCTGCGCATCAGTGAATAGAACAAAATTAGATTGAACAGCAAGTGTATATGGTAGCCAAATTCGTCTCGCGACTTTTCCGCGATTTCACCCTCTCGCAGGGGTATGAAGAACATGAACAGGCGGTACGCAATCAGTGCATAAGCATATATCAGGACAATCACCCCAGCGATAAGTATTATGCCCCGAAATTCACCTAGCGGCATCCGGCCAAAAAGAAGATAGCTACTTGCTGTCGCCAATCCGATCACGGCCACGAACAGTATCG
Organism: Candidatus Nitrotoga sp. 1052; assembly: GCF_927312905.1. GTDB lineage: Bacteria > Pseudomonadota > Gammaproteobacteria > Burkholderiales > Gallionellaceae > Nitrotoga. The sequence goes on along the minus strand of NZ_CAKMHQ010000048.1, from coordinate 3,492 downwards.
AAAATACCAGTATTTCCGCGATGCCTATTTTGCGCATAACTTTCCTTCCAATCAGGCTTGACTAACCCAAAACTTCCGAAATGAATGCTCGAAAACGTTGCCCGGCGTCAAATTGTCTGAAACGCTCACCCGCCTGCTCGGCTGCATGGGTGAAGGTGGGGATTTCAAGCAGGGTACGGACGGCCTCTTTCAGTTGGGCGGGTCGGACACGCGCTGCCCGCATGGATAAGCCCGCACCCAGACGTTCGATGGCGCTCATGTTTAGCAGTTGATCCATATTGGAGCAAATTCCTAGAATGGGCGTTCCGGATGCAAGTGCTTGATAGGTGGTCAGGCTGCCGCCATTGCAGATGACCAAGCTTGCGCGCCGAGTGGCGACATCCAGCGGCAGATAATCTGCCACGAAGGCATTGGCGGGCACGTCTGGCAGGTCAATTTTGCCAGCGGTGGCGGTTATCACGGTGATCGGCAGTTCAGACAGGGCGGATACGGCCATCGGCAATAGGTCAGCTGTGCCCGAGCTACCTAGAGTCAACAATGCCACGGGTTTGTCTTCAGGAAGGTGTCCCCACCAGTTCGGTAGGGGCGCGCGGGCAGACCAGAGCGGCGGGCCAAGATAACGGTGATTGGCTGGCACAGGCTGTGTTGGCACTAATTCAGGTACATCGGCATAGAGGGTGTAATCGCCCCAGGTGTAGGCGGTTCTCAAATCATGTCCCAGAGGGGGCAGGTTGTATCGACGGCGCACCTGATTAAGCGGGCGTGCGTGCAGGGCGAATGCGATGGGTCTTGCCGCATCGAATAGTCTTTGCGCGAAGCGCACACCCAAAAACCGGGTCATGGGTAAATCTGGGATAGGATAGGCAATGTCGGCATAGGGACTCCAGTAGGCATTGACTACGGCAGCGTAGGGAACCCCCGTTAGGGGTGCGCTGACCGCCAACGACAAGCGAAAGTCGCCGACAATGAGGTCAGGCTTGAAGTGCTTGATCAGCGCGAGATCTTCTTCGACATAGCGGGTGAGCTTTTCAACATCGTAAAGCGGCTTGCCTTGGGCGAGGGCTTGCGCGAATTCGGCGGAGGGGATAGAGCGCAGGGGATAGAACGCACAGCTAAGCGGTGCGTCCAGATCGGTGTAACGAGGATCGGAGGCAACAATGACTTCATATGCAGTCGGGTCGAGCGCCTTCGCCAGCGTTACAATACGCGCGAAATGTGCCAGTGTGACTGCTTCGGCAATAAAAAGAATGACCGGCTTGTCTCGGGCTTGCATTACGCTCGCTCACAGAAAATTGGAATCATAGCACGAGAACTATTTTGTATCATTCGAGAAATGGTAGTTGGACCGGGTGTAGTGTGCATCCCTTTGCGTTCCGCACAAAGCCGGCGCATACGCGCTTGTCATGGAGCGGTGTAAAATTTTCCGACAACCACTTGACGTGTGTGCCAGTGCGGATATAGTTCTCAGCTGCATGTAACGGCCTCGCGCTGTAAGAAATGCGCGTTTGGGTCATACATGGACGCGCACTATTGCCAAGCTTTCAATCAATAGATTTTATGCTTCTTAACAAAGCACCGCATGCCTTATGGGTGCGTGCTGCACACAGGCATTAAGCAAACGCAGGCTGCCATCTTAATTCACTGTCCGGAAAACGGGGTCCACTATAGAAATCAATTGAGCCCAAAAATCGACTCAAAAATCGCAAATTGCGTTCGAATTCAGAAAAACAGAAAACTGACCGAATCACAGCGAATCCGTTACTCTGACGACGGATTTATAGAAATGCCCTATAGTTGAATCGCAAAGACGAAAAAATCCAAGCCATCCACATAGATGTCAACGTCTGTAAAAAATTCCGACAAATTATTTTCGCTAATCCCTTGCGGGAAAATTTTGATATCGAGGGTCAGGATTGATGTCTTTGGCCAAGGCCGCCATGATATCGGCTTTGGGTTTTCCGAGGCTGGACATGCGCGAGAACGCTTCGTGATAGGGAAAACCGTCTACCATTAATATCAATCCGATGGTTGTGTAAAATGACTGCAGAATTGTAAGGCGCGCTGAGAAATGCTTGGCAACACAACGCGGCTACTTTAGAAATTTCAATTTCAAAATTCTAGAATTAATCGATCTAGGTTTTCGCTTGCCCATCTCTTATTTCTGTTTAGCTGTCAACGCCAAATAGAAATGTCCACCTTTCTGCAAAGTAGAAATGTCCGCTTTACCCTATTTTCCCTTTGCTACAAAGTTGCGCACCGCCCATCGTTGGCAAGCTTACCGATAGGTATGTTTCTCCAAGGATGACTCGGAGCGGGTTTGTGCCCCGTATCACGCCGTACCATCGCTTTATCCACCCGCGCATTAACTGATTTGCTGTCTGCTACGGGCGTCTGACGCCGTGGTTTGTCCATCACGGTATAGGCCAGTTGACGCTTTTTCCATAGCAACTCTTTTCTCCCGTCAAAGTGTTCGTGCACCGTGACCTTCGCTCCCCGCAGCCCCAGCCCTGTGCCCGTGGTTTTTATTTGCAGTAACTGGTTCTCATACTGACATGAGAGGTTCTTCGACAGCGTTCTCGTCATCTGAACTGACAAGGTGCGCACCAGTTCTGCCGAGGTGCCCGGGTAGGCCAGATGCGCATCAGACGGGTCTTTTGGCACCACCGCAAAGCGCCGGTTGTAGTCCGCAATGTAGCCCGGCAGCCATGCGTTGGCGCTGTCCATATCGTTTATGCCAGCCAGCCGCATTTCCTTGACCAACCGATCCTGCAAGGTCTGGTTGGCGCGCTCCACGCGACCCTTGGCCTGCGGGGTGTTGGCCGGGATACATTCAATACCCAGTTCACGTGCGGCGCGGGCGAACTGCGTTTCAGCCTCCGGGTCAGCATCTTTGGCATTGATGTGGAAGACGCTGTGCCTGTCGCTGTAGAGTGCCGCTGGCGCGCCATGTGTCCATATGTGATCGTGCAATACCCGCATGTAGCCCAGCGTGGTCTCGGTCGGGGTGAAGCGCAGTTGCGTCAGCCGCCCGGTGGCATCATCAATGAACACCAGCAGCGTGCAATATTCCCCGCGCCCTTCAAACCAGTCGTGGGGGCTGCCGTCTATCTGGATCAGTTCGCCAAACCGGGCGCGGCGCTCACGCATTGGATGCGTGCACACCGTACCGCCTCTTCTGGTGCGCCAGTAGCCCGCCCCAATCATCAACTAGCGGGTACTCTCGACGGACAGTTGAATGCCGTGCAGTTCGGCGAGTTTCTCGTTAGCCAGCGTCGGCCCGAAGTCCCGGTAGTGTGTGCCGATGAGTTCAATGGCCGTCGTACGTGCGGCTTCATCCAACCGCCGGTTTGAGGCTCTACCGCGCTTCTTGCTGACCAATCCACCCAGGCCTTCCGCCCGATATCGCTTGGACAACCGCCGCACCTGACGGGTGCCGACGCCTAGCAGCCTGTCGGGCTACCCGTTAATTCTGCCAGCCACCTGGTATTGCCG
>NZ_CAKMHQ010000047.1 GCF_927312905.1 Candidatus Nitrotoga sp. 1052 | reverse complement strand
GAGTACTTTTCGAGGTCGGTGGTTGATCCGCTCTACCGCCTCCTGCACTTGTTCCTCGGTGATGTCTGTCAACTCCATGCCCTTGGGGAAGTACTGCCTCAATAGCCCGTTACTGTTCTCGTTCAACCCCCGCTCCCAAGAGTGATAAGGATTGGCAAAATAAATGTCCGCTTTTAGTTCTGCTGCCATTTTCTCATGCTCCGCAAACTCCTTGCCATTGTCGAATGTGATGGTGTGGCACTTATCCTTGTAAGGCGTCAGCAGGCGCGTTGTCACAGCTGTGACCCCGGCAGCATGCTTGCTGCGTATATGCCCCGCCAACACATAGCGCGACTTGCGTTCAGCCAGCGTAACCAATCCGCCTTTGTGGTTCTTGCCGATCACAGTATCGCCTTCCCAATCACCCATACGTGTTTTTTCCGCAACGATCTCTGGACGCTCATCAATGCTGACTCGGTTCTTGATCGTGCCACGTCGTTCTTGCCCGCTTGCATAACGCTTGCGGCGCGGTTTCTGGCTGCGCAAATGCCGGCACAGATTTCCTCCCTCCCATTTATCTGCGTAGATATGCCGGTAGATCGCCTCATGGCTAATCTGCAATTCACCTTCCAACTTAAGCCGATTGGCGGCTTGTTCTGGGCTGAGGTCTTCCCGGATCAACCTGTCGACTTCCGCCCAACTATCCGATGAGAATTGCTTGCCATTGATACAGGCTTGCTTGCGCTCATCACGTAACGATTGCGCCTGTTTTGGTCGCCAGCCGCGTTGACCTTTGTTTCGCCTAAACTCTCGTGAAATCGTCGACTTGTCCACGCCAATCTTTTGGGCAATCCGAGTTTGATTCAAACCCGCTTGTTTCAACCCATAAATCTGATATCGTTGCCCGCTGGTGAGCTGCTTATATTTCTTCATCTGTGCTCCTTTTACTTGGTCGTTTAAGTGGCTCCGATATTAACGCAGCTCGCCACCTAAATTCACTTACAAAAGTTGCACTTCAGAGTTGAATCCGCCA
>NZ_CAKMHQ010000046.1 GCF_927312905.1 Candidatus Nitrotoga sp. 1052 | reverse complement strand
TTTACACTTGCAATTTGTTATTTTTAATGGGGGGAAGTCCGACAGGCTGCTAGCCGCTTCGATGCTTCTTGCTGGCTGATCTTGTCCTCTTCAAGCATGTCCAATACTTGTGCTCGTTTCACTTCTTTTTGACTCATAAGTTTGCCCATTTCAAAATATCCGCCGTTGTTTTAAACAGGGGGTGACTTGTATCACCAGCGGACATTTCTATTTGGGAGAAACCGGACATTACTACTTGGGGCTAACAGTTTGATTCAAAACCGCTTGTTTCAGCCCGTAAATCTGGTATCGTACCTCGCTGGTGAGCTGCTTATATTGCTTCATCTGTGCTCCTTTTACTTGGTCGTTTAAGTGGCTCCGATATTAACGCAGCTCGCCACCTAAATTCACTTACAAAAGTTGCACTTCAGAGTTGAATCCGCCTATCATGATTTAATACAACGAAATTAGTGGGAATTCTTCGAAATACGGGGCATCACAAATGCAATTCGCTTGTCAATACGAGACGCGCCGAGAACCGCGAGCCTTAGGTACGTGGGCCGTGCATCCATTCCCCGCAGGCTGGGGCCACGAGCCTACGGCTCTCGTAATGCCGCTATTCCGGCAATTGAGGCAATTGATGGATTACTCAGTTGACGATTCCGCCGCATGGGAGTTCTATGCCTAACCTGCTGATCGCTACGCGCAACCTTGCACGCAATCGGCGGCGGGCACTGTCAGCTTTGCTTACGGTAGCTGTCGGTGTTATCGCACTGGTGCTCGCCGACGGTTTCGTCCAGTGGATCTTCTGGGCCATGCGCGAAGCTACCATCCAGTCTCAATTAGGCCACATTCAGGTGATGCAGCCAGGATACCTCAACGCGGGAGCAGCAAATCCTTATGCGTATGTATTGCCGGAGAACTCGCCGCAGCGCAGAGCAATCGAGTCCACGCCCGGCGTCAAGCTGGTAGCGCCGCGGCTGGCGGTGACCGGGCTCATCAGCCATGGAGAGATGACAGTATCGTTTGTGGCACATGGTGTCGACCCCAAAAAGGAGGCAGGGCTCATCAAAGCTTTGAGTATCGTTGAAGGTCAGAATCTCGCCAGCGCTACGGCAAAAGAGGTAATCCTGGGGCGCGGTCTTGCGCGTAGTCTCGACGTGAGGCCGGGTGCTACTGTGGTACTGCTGGCAACTGCTTCAGGTGGCGGGATCAACGCCATCGAGGCGAAAGTCGCCGGGGTATTTATTAGCGCCAATCAAGCCTACGACAATGCCGCCCTGCGTCTGCCCATTGGACTGGCGCAGTCACTGCTGCGCGTTAATGGTGCCCACGCCTGGTTGGTGCTGCTGAATGACACTGAGCGCACGGTTGATTATCTCGCGCAGTTTCGCGCCAGTTTCCCCGCATCGGCGAACAAGCTGGAGTTCGTGCCTTGGTACCAGCAGGCAGATTTCTACAACAAAACGGTGGTGTTGTTCTCGCAGCAAATGAACGTGCTGCGGCTGATTATTGGCTGCATTATCGTGCTCAGTATTTCCAACATGTTGGTAATGAATGTGCTCGAGCGTACCGGTGAAATCGGCACACTACTGGCCATCGGTTTCAAGCGCAAAATAATCCTTCAGTTGTTCGCCATTGAGGGGGTTGTGCTCGGGCTGGTCGGTGCATCTCTGGGGTTAATCGTCGGCTATGGGCTGGCCGAATTGATCTCCGCGATTGGCATCCCCATGCCGCCACCCCCGGGTATGGAAGAGGGATATACCGGCAAAATACGGATTACCCTGAACGTGATGATGAATGCGTTTATGATTGCGTTCATTACCACTGCACTGGCGGGTTTGTATCCGGCATGGAAAGCCTCGCGCTTGCAAATCATTAACGCGTTGCGTCATAATATTTGAATATTTGAGGACTGCGAAAGCCATGTTCAAGCTCGCCTTCCGTAACATCTTTCGCAATCGTCTGCGCACTGCGCTGACGCTGGCGGCGATCATCATTGGGGTGGTTGCAATTATCATCACTGGCGGCTTTGTCGAGGATGTGTTTGTGCAGTTGCGTGAGTCGACAATTCACTCGCGCATCGGGCATGCGCAGATATTTAGGAGTGGCTATCTCGAGTATGGTCGCCGTGATCCTTCGCAATATATGATCACGCAGCCATATGAGGTGGCGAACGCGGTACAGTCCATTGCGCATGTGCAGACCATAATGACCCGCGTGAATTTTTCCGGGCTGGCCAACAACGGCCGCGCCGATTTGCCCATCATCGGTGAAGGCATTGAACCGGGCAAGGAGGCGCAATTAGGAACCGCAACTACTCTCGTTGCAGGTCGGCCGTTGCGGGTCACGGATGCATTCGGTGCGGTTATCGGAGAGGGTGTCGCCGCAGCTCTGCACTTGCGCCCGGGCAGCTTCGTGACGTTGATGGTGAATACACCGGAAGGCGCGCTGAATACTTTCGAGTATGAAGTCGTAGGCGTCTTCCGCACATTCTCCAAAGAATATGACGATCGAGCCGTACGAATTCCATTGTCAGCCGCACAGGAATTGTTGTTTACCCAGTCGGTACATAGCGCTGTCGTGTTGCTGGACGATACCTCCGCAACTGACGCAGTGACAGCGATGATCAGAACTAGGCTGGAGCCGCTCGGCTATGCCGTAAAGCCCTGGCATGAGCTGGCCGATTTTTATCAAAAGACTGAGGCTCTGTATCGGCGCCAATTCGGGGCGCTACAGGTCATCATTCTTGTCATGCTAGTTTTAAGCATTGCCAGCACCATCAATATGGTGGTATACGAACGCACAGGCGAGTTTGGAACTTTGCTTGCTCTGGGGCAGCGTCGGCGTCAAATTTTCAAACTAATACTGCTTGAAAACGCGCTGCTGGGCTTGTTTGGCAGCTTGCTCGGCGTGGTTGTTGGGGCCGCGCTTGCAGGCATAATATCGGGCATCGGTATTTCCATGCCGCCGCCGCCCGGCTCGAATGTCGGTTATACCGCTACGATTTTACTGGTACCGTGGGTGCTTGTGGCAGCGACCCTGATTGGCGCGCTGGCGGCGGTTATGGCTGCCGTGTTTCCGGCTCGTCGCGCCTCACGCCTGCCGGTAGTTGATGCACTACGCCATAATATTTGAGGGAAGCCTCTGCAATGCCGTATCAGCGACTGAGCTTCTTCAGATAATCCTTGGTGAATATTTTGTCCGACAGATCACGTATAACCATGTCGCGGTATTCAAGTACCGAACGACGACCATGGCGCAGACTATCTTCTATTACTAGCCGGGTCGGTCGCGTTTCTCCGCCCAGGGCACGAAATTCCTGGTAGTGGCCGGTTTTCAGTAGGCGACCTGAGAGTGCATAGAATTCAGCTTTATAAGGTCGACTGTTTTTTTCGTTTATCCAGTAAAGCACTTTGCGATAAGTGACCCCGTTATCGACTGCATCCAGTTGCAGAACGTGATAGGACACGCCGTCTATTTTCTCTGTGCGCAGGAGCTTGGGTTCGTAATCACCCGCGAAATTGGCGCGAGCCAAGTCACCATTCGCAACCTGCCCAGTCAGTTTCTGTGAAAGCGGCAAACGAATTGGTTGTGACAAGTTGGGCAGGAAAGCCCATAGGTCACGATCCCGCATCAGCAGAATCTGACCGCGGTCTACTGCAGGGGCTGTAGTTTGCACCAAAGTCTGGTTGTTACCTTTGGAGAGTATCCGGTAAACGCGTACATCTTCATCGGCGTCGGGTTCTGTTGTCGTGATTGTCACGTCAACCTGGAATCCCTCGTCTGGAAAACGAATACGATCTGCGCGCGATAGGATTTCACGTGCAAAATTGTCGCTGCCTGTGTTGTCAGCAGCCAGCGTTGCTTTGAAAATCGACAAAAGCATCGTGACCAGGAAAGCTGTCCAGAAAGCTTTTAACCGATGGCGCTTAATGTGAGCGTTGCGCAGAGACATGGTTTGCGGATGAGGATAAAATGAAATCATAGTGATAAATAGTATTCTGTCAATCCAAACCGGATTATTAAAGATTACAGAATATCATACGATAAAATTGAACAAGGGGTCATATTTGTATGCCAAGCAATAAGCAAAAATCTGTTTTTTTTCGTCATCAGTTTTGTTCCTGGTTAGCGGGTAGGCGGTGTCATGGCTAGTCTCTTGATAAAACAGGATCAACAGATTCTGCATAATATTCAACTCTCCAGGACTGATTACAGGATTGGCAGCGCTTCGGAATGCGAAATACAATTGCCACACCTTGGTGTTAGCCCCAGGCATGCCAATATTACCTGGGTCGACGGCTTTTATTATCTGGAAGATTTGGGAAGAGGTAATGGTATCTTGCTGAATGGGGAGAAAATTCAACGTGCCCAACTACAAAGTGGCGATAAGATTACTGTTCACTGTTTTCAGCTGGAGTTTGTTGCCGATGAAGAAATCGCTGTTGAATCTGCGGCGGCGATTGTTGAGGTTCAATCGGTAAATAAAGAATATTATTTAGGAAAACAAACTGTTACTGCATTGCTTAATATCTCGCTCAATATTCATAAAGGCGAATTCATGGCACTCGCAGGACCGTCAGGGAGTGGCAAGTCGACCCTGCTCAATCTGATTGGCTGTATTGACACTCCGACCTCGGGAAGCATTCTGATCGAAGGGCAGGATATAAGCGGCAAAACTCCTGATGAACTAGCTGATCTTCGATTGAATACGCTAGGATTTGTCTTCCAGACTTTCAATCTGCTGCCGGTATTATCGGCTTGGGAAAATGTCGAATATCCTTTATTGCAAATGCGTGATGTAGATAAGAAAACACGGCAGGAACGCGTGCAGCATTATCTGAATATGGTTGGCCTGGAGCCCTATGCGCACCACCGCCCCAATGAGTTGAGTGGCGGTCAACGCCAGCGAGTGGCGATTGCGCGCGCCCTCGCCACTCGTCCGAGCATAATTCTTGCAGATGAGCCGACCGCCAACCTAGATCACAAGACCGGCGAAGGCATTCTCATGTTGATGAAAGACATCAATCAGAATGAAGGTACGACCTTCGTTTTTTCCACTCACGATGCGCGGGTCATGGAAATGGCTGGCCGGGTGATTGAACTGGCCGATGGTCAAATGGTGGCATAGGAAGAACACCATGAGAGGGAATTTTTGCCCCAAAAACAGACGAAGGGTTTATCTGGCTTTATGTGATTCGTAGTGGGTAACCCTTCGATAAGCGCAAGATGAACAACAAGAAATAATTATTTAAAAATCCATCCATCCTTCGACAAGCCTTCGACAAGCTCAGGACGAACGGATTTTTAAATTCCGTTCGTCCTGAGCTTGTCGAAGGATGGACGGATTGCTAAAAGGGATAAATGAAATGTTTTGGGTGTACATTCTCCGCTGTGCCGACGGTAGCTATTACACTAGTCATATACCGACAATCTTGAAAGGCGCATCGGCCAGTACCAGGCTGGAGAATGCGAGGGTGATACCGCAACGCGCCGCCCGGTGGAGCTTGCTTGGTCGCAGGAGTGTGTCACGCGGAAAGACGCCTTGTCAGCCGAATTGCAAATCAAGGGCTGGAGCCGCAAGAAGAAAGAAGCCATGATGCGTGTCGACTGGACGGAAGTTTCTCGCTTGGCGAAAAGTAAATCCGCTCATCCTTCGACAGGCTCAGGACGAACGGATTTACCTCCTCTGCGGGAGGTTGAAAGTTGATTACCCACTCTATTTCACATAGAGCCGTTTATCTGATAAGGGTTCTCGGAGCTTTGCTGCTAAGCCTGTTTATAAGCACCGCCCCGGCAGGCGCAGCAGAAGGGAGAAAAAATAGTGTGAATGCGCAATCAATCGACGACCTTTTTAACGACCCTGCCCCCGGTCCCAAGGAATCCGTGTCGGAGAGCGTTCCAACTATTTTCGCTTCGCCCCTTGCGCAACAGACGGAGAAACCTGAGCCCCACTCTAACTTGCGACCGACCGGTTTTTATCAAAATAATCTGGCTTATACCTACGCCGGCAATCAACATTGGTCCAGATTCAACAACATGCTTGATGTTGCTACTCAGGGCCGCACGGAGGGCGGGATGGCGTGGAAATTGGGCGGGCGCATCAATTATGACCCGATCTATGATCTCACCGATTTTTATCCTCAAGCGGTGCGCAAAGACCAACGTTTCGAGGCCATGATCCGTGAGGCCTACACTGATTTCTCCACTGGAAACTGGGACTTTCGTTTAGGAAGACAACATATTATTTGGGGCGAAATGGTCGGGTTGTTTTTTGCCGATGTGGTATCTGCCAAAGATTTGCGCCAGTTCGTTTTGCAGGATTTCGACATCATCCGCATCCCGCAGTGGGCGGCACGGGCTGAGTATTTTAAGGGGGATTTTCATGTTGAAGGGGTATGGATACCCTACATGAGCTACGATAACATTGGCAAGCCCGGCGCCGAGTTCTACCCACTCAATCCGCCCCCCATCCCGGGTATGCAAACGGTCATTGCTTCAGAAAAAAAACCCACCGGCCTGGGTGATATGGCTTATGGCACGCGCTTGTCCTATCTTAAGAGCGGCTGGGATATCTCCGGCTTCTATTACACCGCCAATGATCCGGCGGCGGCCTTTTCGCGCCAGACTACACTGCTGCCTACCCCTGTCATCACCTTTCAGCCCATTCACGAGCGCATCCACCAGATAGGCGCCACATTGAGCAAAGATCTTGGACCGATGGTACTCAAGGCTGAGGCGATCTACACCAAGGACAAACAGTTCAGCACGACAAACGCAGCCGACGCGGATGGCCTGGTCAAGCAAAACATCTTTGATTACGTCGCTGGCCTGGAATGGAGTTTTCCGCAGGAAACGCGTTTCAACATGCAAATCTTTCAGCGCTTGTTCCCGAATCATGACTCAGGTATCGTACCAAACAAAACTGAAAGTGGAATATCATTGCTGCTTAGTACCCAAGCGCTGCACCCTAAACTCGAACCTAAAATGCTGTTGGTCAAAAGCTTCAACCGCAACGATTGGTTCGCTCAGCTTAAACTCACCTACAAGCTGGACGGCAATTGGCGGCTGGCAGCAGGAGCCGATATCTTCACAGGGCGCAATACCGGCCTGTTCGGGCAGTTCGACAATAAAGACCGGGTTTATACCGAAGTGCGTTACAGTTTTTGACTAACCACGGGATAAATCTGATCTCCAAGCCGTTAGCATTGAGAAACTGGTGCGGATAGGCGAACAAAAGCACCAGTCGGCGCAAGAACTTCCGCAGATTTGCGTTCAGCCTCGCCATAGCGGCACATTCATTGCGTTGCTTACAAGCACTTTCCGCTAGTCTGATTTTCGTTGATCTGAACCTGCCAAAACATCAAATCAAAGCTGCAAAAGCTTTTGTATAGGCAGACGTAAGGATCGGCTTGCGACTGAGCGCCCGTTACCGATTCTTCCGAGAAAGACGGCCCGTTCCACTGCATTGTTCTGCAACAGCCCTGAAAGTCGGGCGCCCAAGTGAGTCGCTGTTTCCATGGCACCGGGCAGGCGGCTGAACACCCTGTCATCACGCGCATAACGACCAAAAATTACAGGGGTCATCTCTGGCTGCAGTTGCAAACCAAGACTTGTGGCTGTCAGCCAAAACCGCTGAACTGCCCGCCCTGCAGCCACATAATGGTCTATCGTCGTGGGTGCTTCGTCGGCCAGAATGGCGAAATGGGCGGCACAGAACAGGCCGGGCAACAGATCCATTTCAATCCGTGGAACTATGTGCCCTGCCAAATAAGTATTAAAAAAAAGGACTCGTTGCCAACTAGCCATGACCCAGTGCATCAGTTTAAGGGTCATGGCATCCAGCCCCAGAGATTGGTCGGGTACCCTGTCTTCGCTAAAGCGTGCTTTCCACTCGATGATATCGCGATGGACAGAATAGGCCTCGGGCAGAGTGAGTCGTAGCTTGGCATTGTCAAACATCAGATTGGCCATCTGCCAGCGGTGCATCCATCCTTCAAACCAGCGTATGGTGTAATATTTTCCTACTGCGCTTTGCAGCGCTTTTTTTTGTGGCTCGGTAAGTACGTTGGTGTGCATTGACCTACGCTGTACTGAACGTTGTTTTATATAGGGTAACAGGGGGTCCGACGGCAATTGGCTGTCCGGGATTAAATTCACTAAATAGTCAGGATGAGTATCCGGTGAGTCGGGACGGCGCCCGAATTCTGCCAGCAGGCCATGAGCACTGGCGGCTATGGCGAGGGTTTCCAGTAGCGCACCAAGGGCAATCTGACTGGGATGGCCATCCAAGTCGTAGATGCAATGGTCGCGGGTATCGAATGCATGGACGATCAGATGGAGCTCGTCGAGGATTTCAAAGCGCCAGGGCTGGGTGTTATCGCCGGAGGGCGCCCAGCGGGCGAGTTCGAGAATATCCGTGATGGGTTGAGATGTGGGTTGCATTTTATAGTCCAAGTTTGCGTTTGGCGAAGGCGATAGCGAGACGCTGCAAAGGGTTGCGGTTGCCGCCGGGCCGCCAAGTCAGCATCAGTTTGTTGCGGTAGGCATCGAAGTGGTAGCCTTTGGGCGCCGCCCGGACGGGGCCGCGGCCCAAGAGGATTTTCAGTGCTTCAGTCGCCGCGACACCGGCACAAAGCTGGCAGGCCATGATGGTGGACGGGCCTTTGCGATTAGCCAGATCGACTGCTGATGGATCAGCCAAGTAGCCCATTTGCAAGCGGGCGGGCGCAAGCCCTAGGAGAAAACGCAGGGGTTTTTCCGCTTCGGGGCCGTCATCCAGACGGAAATAATCATTGAAGCTCATGCCGCCAGGTAAAAAATAGAGTACCGCAGTCCCCATTCCCAGCGGGGCAGCTGTAATGGCTGGTATACCTTTTGCCGCACACTCGGCAAACACTTGCTGGCGGGCTTGAAAAGCGAAAAAATCCAGCCCGTCGACATAGAGATCGACCCCTTCCAGAAAGGCATCGAGATTGTTTTCATTCACTCCTTGGGCAAAGCCGGTTACGTCAAGTTCTGGATTAATATCACGCGCTTGTTGGATCATGACATCGAGCTTGGGTTGGCCCAATGCGCTGATTGTCGCCCCAGACTGGCGATTGAAATTAACGAGATCAAAGGTATCAAAATCGGCCAGATGGAATTTGCCTATACCCAACCGACAAAGCGTTAATAGATGAATCCCGCCGACCCCCCCCAGGCCGGCTATCGCCACACGTTTGTGGCGCAGCTGATTCTGCTCATCCCGCGTTAGCCAGCCAATATTGCGAGAAAAGGCCTGCTCGTATTCAAATGTGCTCATGACGACGTGACGGGGCCAAATCCATCTCTCACTAAACGTTGAGTAATCCCAAGTTCATCCGTGGGGGAAAAGAAATAAGGGTAAATCGACTTGGTGTTTTTTGCATCTGGCCCGAGACCGCCGTATTTTTGAATCTGTTCGAACATATGGGACATCTTTAGCGTCAATAGCACAGCCGGAGCATTAACACGAGGACAAATTTTCTCTGGGCCTAGTTGTTTAAAACCCATCATGCGCTCATAAAAAATCACATGTCGTGGATTGACCTCAATTAAAGTATCGGTGCAATGATGGATATTTCTTGCATAAATATAGGCAATATGAAGTAGCGCCGGCATTACTCTATTGGATTTGAGATTCAGGTCGATTGCCAAGCGTGTGATATCGAAAATTTTTCTGCCCTGACTACGCAGAAGCTCCACTTCAGGATGGTAAAGCTCATCAGCTGCTAAACCTTGGGTAGGGGAATCCAGACCTAAGGTGAGGGTGCCCACTACGTTATCTTCATAGTAGGTCACCAAAGTGATCTTGTTGGGATCCGGTTTTACGGAATCCGTGTCATAGCCGCGCCAACTGTACATCTTCTTGATCAGCAGGCTAGCGGCTTCACGTATGCCTTGCGAATTTGCTAACCGGATTTGAAATTGTTGCTGAGCAAAGGGTATTTCTTTGACAGTATCGGATTTTAACTTGGGAATTGAAACATCTTGTAATCGGTGTGGGGACGGAAACGTAATGATGGCTTGATCATTCTGATCCGTGGAATCTGGCTCAGTAGTCATTGGCAGACAACCCCACAAGTTATGTTATTTAAGTTGAAAATTATCACAATTGACTACTATAAGCAAAAAATCTCTTCAACATGCATTGAAAAATGTATTTGTAAAGCAGTCTTGAATCAATAACGGCTAATATAAGATATTATTTAGTTTTATGATTAATTTTAATCAATTGGTTATATTGTCTCCATATTGAGACAATATAACCAATTGATTAAAATCATAAAATATTAAAAGTTATTGTAAATGTCTCTAAATGCAGACATATATTTATAAATAATAATATTAAATAGTGGAATTCAATATTCGTCTTTTAAATTAAATCGAGGTTTCTCTCTGTAGTTCTTTCTGATAGCAGGAAGTCGACAATCCTAGCTTTTTAAATTTGGCTATGGCATAAAAATTGCTTTGTATCTTATGTTCGGTATCGAACAGATGCACACTTAAAAGTATGACTTATATTTACCTTGCTAAAGAGGACATGTAACTCACAAATATTCAAATGTTGCAGTAAGATAACATAATAATTTTCAGATACGAAAAAGCCTATTGCTCTTGTTCATAAATGGCTTTAAACAAGGCGCAAAATACAAGTTCAAATCTTGTCTTGCTATTTCTTTCAACTTGTCAGTGGAGAAACCGAGAAAATGCCAAACAACAGCTATGAAGTCATATTGGCTGATACTGAAGAAAGTAAAAATATTCACTACAACCTACGATATCAAATTTTTTGCTTGGAAAAAAGATTTGAGGAGGCAAGCAAATGTAAGGATGAAATGGAAAAAGACACTCATGACGATAATGCTATTCATTTTCTCGTCAAGAGCAATAACCGCTGGATAGGTTCTTTCCGTCTTGTAATTGATCAATTTGGAAATTTACCCTTTCAGAAAGTCTCGGCTCTTGATCCTTTACAATTCCTTCAGCGTAATCTAGAAATCGCCGAATTTTCCAGACTAGGCGTCCTTCGTCCTTTTCAGAAATTAAGGAATGGCCAGCCGCCGAAAGAGTCTTCCGAGAGTGAATCCGAGATCATGCTGAAGATGATCCATGCTGGTGTCGACTACTGCCGTACAAATGGTCTTGGACATATCATCATCTTGTGCCGCCGTTCTATCTCTCGCGTCCTGAACCAGTTCGGGCTTGAAGCCCGCCCAATCGGTCCCGCGGTCTTTCATCATGGGCCCAGAGTCCCTTTCGTCTTCAATTTGGCCAATCTTCACGCTTTTGATGCCATCGTAAATTCACGCTTAACAGCTCGAAGGGCTTACTCAGTTTATTCTGAAATATACTCCAACGAAGTTCCGCTAGCGCTTGCAGCATAGCAACCAGCTACCTTTTGGCTGATTGTCAGATGGGATAGAATTACAAGAGTATTAGGTAATTATGAAAAATTGATATTAATTTTGTGACTGCTCAGCATAGGCTTGCAGAACAATAAGTTATTTATCATACTTCGAGCCATGCGCGAACTCGAACTTCCTGACCTCACAAACTGACCTCGGATCAAAAGGATGATTTGATCCGCCTGTTATTCGAACAGGTTCGGATTTTAACTGCGCGAGTGTCAGAATTGGAAGCTCGGTTATCCAAGGACAGTCACAATTCGAGCAAGCCACCGTCCTCCGATGGTCTGAAGAAGACACGCTCACTGTGTCGCCCCTCGGGTGCCAAGCCCGGTTGGTCAGGTCGGACACAAAGGAACGACTCTCAAGCGCGTGCGGGAACCGGACGAGGTTATTGAGCATGGTTTACCGGAGCGTTGCGATGGATGTGGGGAGACCTTGCCTCTATCCTGCTCACAGATTGCAGAACGTCGGCAAGTGTTCGATATTCCAGTGGTGCGTTACAAAGCGATTGAACATCGCACCCTGCGACAGCAATGCGGGCGCGGCAAACTGCACGAGAGTCACTTTCCCGCAGGCATGAGCGAGGCGGTGCAGCATGGGCCGAACATTCGCGCTCTGGCGGTTCATCTGACGCAAGGCCAACTGTTGCCGCTCGCGCGAAGCGCGCAGAGTTGATCGACGATCTGTATGGGCTGGAAGTTTCACCAGCCACGCTGCTGGCGTGGATTGAAGAGGCGGGTCAGATGCTGCGACCCGCAGTTGAGAGCATCACACAGGCACTGATCGAAGCGCCGGTGGTTCATGCCGACGAATCGGGTTTGCGGGTGGCGTCATGCTTGCACTGGTTGCATACGGCGGCCAGCGAAACGCACACATGGTATGGCGTGCATACCAAGCGCGGGATGGAGGCGATCGAAGCGCATGGAATTTTACCCAAGCGGATTGCCACTCTCGTGCATGACTGCTGGAAGCCTTACTGGAAACTTGAATGCGTGCACGCGTTGTGCAATGCCCACCTGTTGCGCGAACTTGTTTTTCTGCACGAGAGCACCGGCCAGACTTGGCCGCAATGCATGATCGACATTTTAATCTCATGAGCTTACCTATTCTAAAGCAATGCCAGATTCGGTCATTCCATGATGGTTTATGTGATATTAATTATATTTGGCGACGAAAGATGAAAGTGTTAGCGCAACTACCAAAGCTTGCCGACTACTTGTTGGTAATCGTTTATGCGTGAGCTCCTGCCGACGGATCATCAAGCCCACCCACTTCACGATTTCTCATATCCCCCGTGGGTAGTTGATCGATAGGTT
The DNA here is from genome assembly GCF_927312905.1 of Candidatus Nitrotoga sp. 1052. GTDB lineage: Bacteria > Pseudomonadota > Gammaproteobacteria > Burkholderiales > Gallionellaceae > Nitrotoga. Next base: position 5,103 of record NZ_CAKMHQ010000046.1, on the reverse strand, counting down.
CAACAATGTGTTCGCTTCGTCAAGGCTTAACGTAATTGATCTTTATCTCTCCATCCAATCATGAGAGCTTATCCTCGATAGATTGTTTTTTTCAGGGGATTGGGTAACTTATTAAAGTTGTTTTAGCAAGGCTCGCGCCTCCTCAATCTTAGAAAAATTTTTCTTGGTATCTAAAAGGTGCTCAAGTTCCTTACGCGCCTTAGGCTTGTCGCCTGATTTAACCAATCCAAGTACAAGATGATATTGAATTTCCGCAGCTTTTGGCGCCAAAGAGCTTGCCTTTTGCAGAAGTGGCAGGCCGCGTGATGTGTTGCCTTGCTCAACCAGTATCCAACCTAGGGTGTCCAGTATCGCAGGATTATCCGGTGTTAATTGATTGGCTTTTTCGGCATACTCCAAGGCGCGAGGGTCTTTTTCCTGCTGATAAAGCCAAGCCAGGTTGTTCAGTGCCGGAACGTATTTGGGCTCTTGGCGCAGGATGGTCTCGTATTGCTCAGTGGCTTCCTTATTTTTCTTTTCAGCAAGATAGGTCCCGGCAAGGTAGATCCGAGTTTCAGTATCGGCAGGGTGTTCCTTCAGCCATTGGGTCAAGCGGGAGCCAGCTTCTTTGCCTTTTCCTGCATGGCTGAGCGATGAATGCAACTTCACAATCAGTGGTCCACTTTTGCTGATAGTGAATGCCTGCTCATAGGCCTTTACCGCAAGATCAGGTTTTTTTTGAGCCATCAGCACATCACCTTCCAGCACGAAGCCTATGGGTGATTTCTCGCTTTTTTTCTGAATCTGCCGGGCAATTGCGAGGGCTTGCTCATAATTTCCTTTGCTGGCCTCCAGAGAGGCTAGGGCCAATTGCGCTTCCAGATAATCCGGTTGCAATGATAGTGCTTTTTTGAGGGCATCTGATGCTGCCGGCTGGTTCTGCATTGCCATGTGAACGGCGGCGATAAGGAATTGGGCAGGGGCGGAGTCCGGCTTCATCGCGGCGAGCCTGTTGTAGGTTGCCAAAGCGGCTGGCTTATCGCCGTTGACGAATTGGGCTTGTCCAAGAATATTCAGAGCTTCTGGGTTGCTGGAGTTGGAGCCTTGAAGTTTTTGGGCGAGGGTAAGTGCTTTTTGTTTTTCACCTATGCGTAAATAATGAGTTGCCAGCAGCATGGCCGGCTGCAATGCATCCGGGTTTTCTTTGCTGGCATTCTCTAGCCAGGTGGTGGCTTCCTTGGTCTGCCCTTGGGAGAGCGCAAGATCGGCTAGTGCAGTCATGACTTGAGAATTTTTCTTGTTTTTTTCGAGGATAGCCTCAAGGCGCTTTTTGGCTATTTCTGGTTTCTTGTCCCGTAGGTCAAGTTGCACAAGGTTCATCACAGTAGTGAAATTGGTGGGTTGGATGGAAAGTGCTTTTTCAAAGCTCGCGCGTGCGGCAACGCTATCATTTTTGCCCAGGTAGGCAGCGCCTTTCAGGTTGTGAGCAAGGGGGTTGTCTGGCTGTTCTTTCTCAAGGGTTTTCGCTGCTGCGAGTGCCTTATCGTATTCTTTAAGGCGAAGATGAGTCATTACCAACAAGACGCCTGCCTGGGATGATTTTGTGTCCAAAGCTGTAGCTGTTTCCATTTCGGCCACTGCGCGGTCATTCTCACCTAGCGCCAGTTTGCTCAAGCCTAGAGCGGTGTGAAGTTCTGCCGCTTTCGGAGCAAGCGCGCTGGCCTTTGTAAAATATTCCGCCGCCTTTGTGTAGTCTCCAGCCTGCATATATGATTCACCCGCGAGAGCAAACAGTTGGATATCATCTTGTTGCGCGATTTTAAGCGCTGGGGATAATACATCGATTGCGTTTTGTGTACGGCGGCTTTTCAATAACGTGGATACCATCAATTTACGAGCGTAGAGATTACCTGGATCCTTCTCCAGGTATTTTTTCAAGTGTTGTTCGGCTTGTGGTATTGATCCAAGCGCGAGCTGTACGGCTCCTGTCAGCAGAACGCTAGGCATATGTTCTGGTGCTACACTTAGAACTTTCTGCAGAGATTCCAATGCTGCAGCATGCTTCCCTTGGCGGAAATCAAGTAGTGCTTGCGCATAGATAATGATTAGATTGTTCGGTGATAATTTGCGTGCCGCGTCAATATCTGCCTTGGCTACATCGAATTTCCCTGTTCCAATTTCCAGGAAGGCCTTGTTGATATGAGCTGAGCTATTGTCCGGCTGTAATTTTAAAACTTGGTCATAGGCGGCAAGAGCGGGCTCGATTTTTCCTTGGGCGCGTAGAAGATCGCCTTTAAAGAGCAAAACGTCCGTGTTTTGTGGATTTTTGGTTACAGCTAGCTCTGAGAAACGTGTTGCGGCATCAATATTTTTCTCCGTAATAGAATGTCTGGCTAGTCCGATGAGCGCGTCCGGGAAATCAGGCTTGATCTTTAGTGCCTGCTCAAACGATTCCTTGGCTTCTTTGCCTTTTCCTAATGCGAGGTAAGCATTACCGCGCAAGCTTGATATATCAGCAGATTCCTTTTTCCCTGAGATTTGCTTTATTTCATCCAGAACCATCTGGAACTTCCCTTGCATGAGCAAGGTTTTGCCCAGGTCAGGAGATACCTTGGTGGGGTTCATGCCCAAGCTCAAAGCCTTGCGGAGTTCTTTCTCGGCTGATTGGGAATCTGCTGTTTCATTGTAGATGGTGCCCAAAAGATAACGGGCTTCGACATCATCCGGGTTCTTTTGTAACGCATTCTTTAGTTGGATGATAGCGGCTTTGTTGTCGCCCTTCAGTTGGTACTGCTTGGCTTCATTAACGAGTGTTTCGGAAGTCTCAGTTTTGCCGCAGGCGGTCATGCCTCCCATGAACAGGATTGCTCCAGCAATCATTAAAACGGTTAATGTTGGCCTGTTTATGTTTGGCATAACTTCTTTCCTTTTAATTTCGTGGTGGCTTTAAATTGACTAAGATAGTAACGCTAAACTGGAAGCAAAGTGTACACATTGTCCAAGGCCTTAAACCACTTTGCACCACTATACCAAATGCATTTCTTATTGGGGGGATATAGATTTGGAAATATCAATAGTCGTATAGCTTGGGAAGTTTCAAGAAGGTTAGCCCAATTCAGGCAACGTCAAAATATTGTGGTTTTGGCCGCCCTAAATATTGATTCGCGTCTTGGTGTTCGTCAAGTATTGGATGTTGTAACCATTTTATTTAGAGTCTCCAGACGTTAAGTCCTGCTGCACGCAGAGCTGTCTGATCAAAATGAGATTTTACATCAATAAAACAACCATTTGAAACAATTTTTGACTGGAAGTCTGCAAGAGGTCTGGCAAGAAATTCACTGTGTGAAACTGCAGCAATAAGTGCATCTGCGCGTGGCAGGTTTTCCCAAGTTACAAGTTCCAAGCCATACTCGTGAAGAGCGTCTTTGACTGTTGCCACAGGATCATGGATATGAACTTCTACACCGTAGGACCGGAGTTCGTGAATTATGTCCATGACCTTCGAATTCCTCAGGTCAGGACAATTTTCCTTGAATGTTAATCCGAGTATGTTAACTTTTGAGCCTTTTACATTGAGGCCGGCCCGGATCATTTCCTTCACGGTTTTTTCCGCAATAAATTTTGCCATTCCATCATTTATTCGGCGTCCGGCTAGTATCACTTGGGGATGATAACCAATCATATCTGCTTTGTGGGTAAGATAGTAAGGGTCTACGCCAATGCAGTGCCCCCCGACCAATCCAGGACGGAATGGGAGAAAATTCCATTTGGTACCAGCGGCCTGCAGTACCTGTAGCGTGTCAATTCCAAGTTTATCGAAAATTATGGCTAATTCGTTAATTAATGCGATATTCAGGTCACGTTGGGTATTTTCGATCACTTTTGCTGCTTCTGCGACCTTGATGCTGGATGCTCTGTGTACACCGGCACTGATGATAGTTTCGTAAAGCTTTGCTACTTTCTCCAATGTTTCGTTATCATCTCCTGATACAATTTTTACAATGGAAGTAAGGGTGCGTTCTTTATCGCCGGGATTGATTCTTTCTGGAGAATATCCAATGTGAAAATCCTTTTTCCATACCATACCAGAGTGTTTCTCCAGAATTGGAATGCATATTTCCTCAGTAGCACCAGGGTAAACTGTGGATTCATAGATAATGATTGCGCCGAGCTTCATATTTTCCCCAACCGTTTTGCTGGCGCCAACAAGAGGAGAGAAATCCGGCTGGTGGGCACTATCAACGGGTGTAGGAACTGCGATTACAATATAGTCGGCAAGAGACAATTCGGATGGGTTGGAGCTGACTGTAAGATGGATGGCCGCCTGCAGGTTTTCGGTTGACAACTCGCCGGTTGGATCAATGTGCCGTTTGTAGCTCTCGATTTTGGTGGCGGAGAGATCGAACCCGATAGTTCGCTGCTTTTTTCCAAACTCTACAGCCAGAGGTAAACCCACATAGCCAAGCCCAACTACGGCAACAACGTCCATACTAAACTCACTTTGCTATTATCATGGTTTTCTGAATCTAGCAGATATGCTGGAAAGCTTCAATCTTATTCTCATATTATCGGTTTATTAACATCCCTAATGTTCTTGCTGCAAAAGTCGATATGATGTGAGTGTGGCTTAATGATACGAGCAAATTTTTTGGAGTAAATTAATGTTGTTTAGAATTTCCAATCACTATGTCTCCAAAATAGTGTCCATTCTGCTTTTTGTTGAAACTCTTGTATTCATAGCCTCAGTCTATCTTGGGGCGACTATTCGGTTCTTTGATAGCGACTTTCCATATTTTGTCAAGATGGAGAATTTTTTCCTGACGGCATGTGCATTTGCATTAGTAATGGTTTTCAGTATGAGTGCTTTTGGCATGTATAAACATAATTACAGAGAGGATATAAGAAATACCTTTCTCCGGCTCATGCCTTCCTTTGCCTTGGGATTCGGCATCATAACGTTGGTATTTTATATAGTGCCAGATATTTATGTTGGTCGCGGTATTTTAGGTCTCGTAATTATTATTTCTGCTTTTTTGATTTTATTGGTGAGGATTGTTTTTTATCAATTATCACTAGTGTCCCAACGTTAATCGAACAGAAACAACTGGTTGGTCGAATCCTGTG
>NZ_CAKMHQ010000045.1 GCF_927312905.1 Candidatus Nitrotoga sp. 1052 | reverse complement strand
CCGGAAACTACGCACCGGACTCTGCTGTGCGGTGAATTATTCAGCGTTTCCTTAACACTCTTGGGGAAGTTCATTTCGAGAGATCGTATCTGCATAAATCATAATTGTTGATAACCTAAGCTTTAGCAGGTTTCTGAAAAAACGCCCATATACTTTCCTTTACTCGCTCATGCGAGAGAATTTTTAAGCCATTTTTCGATTTTTAACTCCCGAAGTAATGAGGTAAGTTGAAGAAAGTGGACACGAACGTTTTGATAAACGAATATGGATGTGTCAAATGAAATAGAGAATTCCTAACGTGATATACAGCAAAGAAATTTTGAGAGCAGGTGATCAAGCAAGTAGCTGAAGAAGAATTGAGTGCTGAAGCGGTGGCGAAATTGCTGTCGATGCCGAAAATTAGCAGTCGCACCAAACTTGCTTAAGCAGAATTCACTGCAACCACCTCGAACAGGATTTGGGTGACTCTGATATCACCTACATTCGACTGACGAAGGCTAGCTCTATTTGGGGGCACAAAGACCTATTCAATGGTGGTGGGTTACGCTATGAGCGAGCGTATGACCAATACCCCAGCTTGCTCATTAAAACATGGACGTATATACATGCATTTTAGATGTTCTGAGAATTACCTTGACAATATCCATTCTATGAGTGTATAAGGTTAACTGGCGTTTGATTCAAAGTTTTTGCGATACTGGTTTTTTCCATGTGCAATCTTCGATTCAAATAGTTTCGCGGGGGATTTCCCCGTTTTTAGTTAAGGAAGTAATACACATGGCAACTGGTACAGTAAAATGGTTCAATGACGCAAAGGGTTTTGGTTTTGTCACTCCAGATGATGGTAGTGAAGATTTGTTCGCACACTTTTCAGCAATTAACATGAGCGGCTTCAAGTCTCTTCAAGAGGGCCAAAAGGTTACCTTTGAAGTGACGCAAGGTCCTAAAGGTAAGCAAGCATCCAATATTCAGGCTCCTTAATCGGTTCTTGATTGGATAAAAAAAGCCCGGCATGAAAATGCCGGGCTTTTTAGTTTCTGGAAGGTCAATCCGTCGAATTGACGCTTGCTGTGCAATTTTGGGCTAGGGCACCTATTCAACATTCCAGCGCAGGTAGTTCCAGCGCTGGTAGTAAGAACAGTGGATTGTCTGCCTTCGCAAAGCGAACTATTACGAATTAACCCTGCAGCATACGTAATCCCCATGCCACGCCAAATCCCGTCACTTCGCTCGCTACTATGCCCAGCCCACCTTCGCAACGGCTGGCGGATAAATCCACATGCAGCCAAGGAATGTCATCCACAAAGTGCTTAAGAAAACGGGTTGCCAAGATGTGATCGGCCTCGCCATCCAGCGTGCATTGCTTGATGTCAGCCACTTTTGAATCCAGCGCAGCTTCATAGTCGTCATCCAGGGGGAAGGCGCATAGACGCTCGCCGCATTGCTTGCCCACGTTGACCGCACGCTGTAACAGCTCATCGCGGTTGCCTAGTACGCCGCTGTAGCGCGCGCCTAAGGCCACGGCCATGCTGCCGGTTAGGGTGGCAAAGTCAATTATTAGATCCGGTTTGGCGCGCGCCGCCAGCGTGAGTGTGTCGGCTAGCACCATGCGTCCTTCGGCATCGGTGTGAATAATTTCGATGGTGGTGCCGTTCAGCGCAGTCACGATATCGTTTTGTTTGTACGCCTTGGGGCTGATGTGGTTTTGAGCGATCGCCAGCCAGCAATCGATATTCACCGCCAGCTTACCCTGTGACGCTGCAAGCAAGATGCCGAGTGTTACGGCCGACCCGTTCATGTCCTCGTGCATGCCATGCATATAGCGCGCTGGTTTCAGGTTGTGCCCGCCGGTATCGAAGCAAATACCCTTGCCCACCAGCCCTACGGTTTGCTTGGCTTTCGGATGAGTGTAGCGCAGATGTACGATGGCGGCATCTTCGTCCGCGCTGCCCTGCGCCACAGCCACGAAAGCACCCGCGCCCAACTTGCGCAGTTTCTTAAGGTCAAACTCCACATGCTTCCAGCCATGTTGTTGTGCGAGTATTTTTACCCGCGCCCGATAGAGAGCTGGAGTCAGCTCGTTAGGCGGAAGCACAGTCAGTTCGCGGCATAGGAAATTGCCTTCGCCCTGCGCCTTGAGTGATACAAATGCTTGCCTGTCCGCAAATCCAAATAGTTCAATTTTTCGCAGCGGTTTGCGTTTATCTATTTTCTTATGTTCCGGCAGCAGGGCGCTATTCACCCATGCACCATACACAGCCAGCTCTGCAGTCAGCTTGCGTTGCGCAGGATCGCCCAGCACCACAATGGCAATGCTTTTGGGCATTTCTGCCAGAAGCAATTGCATGGCTTTGCGCACTTGGGTCTGGATGGCGAAGGCGTCCTTGGAAAAATCCAGCATCGTCCAAGCCATCAACGCGCCATTAGCCGCATTAGCAGAAACCGGCGAGTTAGTCAGTTCATCCACCTTGAGGCCGCGTCGCGCCAGCACTGTCTTGAGTAAGTCGAGATGCGGCAAGTCTTGAGGTAGCGTCTTGGCTTTGGGCAGCAGCACCAGCAGATGTTGGTTAATCAGGTTTTTGGGCGGCGTCAGGGAGAGAGTAAGTTGTGCTAGCATTTGTTCCTCAATAAATTTTATGTATTGTCTGGCATTATACAAACAGTCACCACCTATTCCCTGAATCTTTATGCGCCAGTATTTATATTTGATGAAACATGTGCTCAATCACGGCACAAAAAAGAGCGATCGCACCGGCACCGGCACAGTAAGCATATTCGGCTATCAGATGCGCTTTAATCTGGAACACGGCTTTCCGCTGGTCACCACCAAAAAATGTCACCTGAAATCCATCATCCATGAGTTGCTATGGTTTTTGCAGGGCGATACCAATATCCGCTATCTCAAGGAAAATGGTGTCAAAATCTGGGATGAATGGGCAGACGAGGATGGCAACCTTGGCCCGGTGTATGGCAAACAGTGGCGTTCATGGACGGCATCGGATGGTCTCGCCATCGACCAGATTTCCAATGTTATAGAACAGATTAAATGTAATCCCGATTCACGCCGCTTGATCGTTTCCGCCTGGAACGTAGGGGAACTGGATCAAATGGCGCTGGCGCCTTGCCATGTCCTGTTCCAGTTCTATGTGTCTGATGGCAAGCTCTCCTGCCAGCTGTATCAGCGCAGTGCGGATATTTTCCTGGGCGTGCCGTTCAATATCGCATCTTACGCGTTGCTTACCTTGATGATGGCGCAAGTATGTGGCCTGAAACCAGGTGATTTTGTGCATACCTTCGGCGATGCACATCTGTATCTCAACCATCTGGAACAGGCTGAGTTGCAACTGTCGCGCGAGCCGCGATCGCTGCCTGTCATGCACATCAATACTAATGTGAAAAATATCTTCGATTTTAAATTTGAGGACTTTTCGCTGGATGGCTACGACCCACACCCGGCGATTAAAGCCGCAGTCGCTGTATGACGAGTGACGAAGGAGGGGACAAGAGGAAGGGCAAGCTTGCGATCATTGTTGCAATGGCTCGTAATCGCACCATCGGGATCAACAACACATTGCCATGGCGTATTCCGGCAGACCTTAAACGCTTTAAATCGCTCACCATGGGGCATCATCTGATCATGGGGCGCAAGACTTTCGATTCCATCGGCAAGCCGCTGCCCGGCCGCACTACCGTGGTGGTAACACGCAATGATGCATTAAAAATTGAAAGCTGCATCATGGCGCACTCGCTGGAAGAAGCGGTAAAGGCTTGTGCAGGGGATGATGAAATTTTTATCGTCGGAGGTGCTGAACTCTACGCATTGGCCATGCCGTTAGTGGACACGATCTACCTCACCGAAATCAGTCAAGACGTAGCAGGCGATACGCACTTTCCGGAATTTGATAAAACACAATGGCAGGAGTTGGCGCGCGAGCAATGCAGCCAGGAAACTCCTCAGGCCCTGGAATACCATTTCGTCACTTATGGCAGGAAATAAAAGACGGGGATATCTGGAATCAAGTGTGGATGATGTTTCAGATTCAAGTTGGTCAAATTTTCGTTATATGGCAGCTTGCACAAAACTAACTACCCTCGCCTTTTATTCGGCTCGTTGTAATCAAATCGTAGGCAACCTGTACTTCCTTTGCTTGTTCAGTTGCCACAGCGATCATATCTTCAGGAACACCTTGGCCCATTAACTTATCGGGGTGATATTGGCTCATTAACTTGCGATAAGCGCGTTTTATTTCGTGGTCGCTGCTTTCTTTGCTTACGCCCAACGCTTTATAGGCTTCGTCCAGGCGGGAGGCGGTGGGTGTTTGTCCGCTGGCAAAGTGGGACTGATTTAAAACCATATCCAGTATTTGCTTAAATGCAGCTTGGTCATAACCAAAATGACGGGCAACGTCTTTTAGCATTATTTCTTCAGCTGAATGAATATGCCCATCAGACAAAGCCATGACTATGAGATAGACCAGCAACATTTGCTTTAAGTTATGCGTATTGCCACAAATGGCAATAAATTTCTTTAAGTTCGGTTCAATATCAAAGTTTGCATCGGCTCCTTGTTTAAAAAGAGCAATTGCTTGTTGCCTATGCTCAGCTGACATTCCCAGTTTTTGAATGAACTGTTCAACATGATCAATTTCATCTTGCGATATATGACCATCCGCTTTAGCAAGTTTGCCCATTGAAATAAAAACAGTTTCAAGAAATACTGATTGGCGCTGGTGTTGGCTGAGCGGGTTAACTCCGCCAATACCATAAGCTTTATAACGGTCAAGAAAACTTCCCAGTAAATAACCAATAACTGCTCCGAAAAAACCGAAAAAGTAAAAACCTAATATGACACCAATTAGCTTAAACAAGGTAACTCCAAAGATTGAACGGGAAAAATTAGATTATAGATGCATAAAAATACGAAGGTAAACCATCCAAATACCTCATTCTGTTAATGCTTGAAATCTTATAAACGCCACTTTCGTGGAGATGCCGCGCCAACGTAACCACCGGGAAGAAAATGCCCGGATCAAAGAGGGTGGGACATTAGAAGACTAGACAAATACCAAACGGAGTCAGTATGAGACGTTGACAATAATGGAGTCCAACGGGTTAAGTAGCGGGCTGATTTTCATAATATCGTTGCGTGAAAGCAGGGGGTGACAAGTAGCCAAGGCGGGCTTGTTTCCGCTAGCAGCCCAGTAGGCTTTATTTTCCTGATGGTTAAAGCCGCAGGACGGGGACTCGGATTAAATAAATTTCCTTAACAGGGTCACCTAATGATGCCGCCATAGATGGGGTTACAGCTTCCCTTGGAATTGGTCTTTGACAGAGTTGAAACCTTCCACGAAGCTGACGGCCACTGTTCCCGCGTTATCACAGTGTATTTGCAAGATATTTCAACCCATATATGGGGCGCGGCAAGCCGTGTGGGCCGATTTATTGAAACGCTGGACTCCATTTTTTTTCAGCTTACTGCACTTCTAACTCACGTAAATTCGTGTGATCGAGTTGTTGCGGTGTGCACCAAAATCTGTCATAGGAAGCATGGCTATAAATTTTATGGCGTGTTGGTTAATGCGGGGTTTGCAGCAGGTATGCTCAATTTTTCAGCTTCTTGTTGGCGAACCATTTGTTTGACCTGTTCGCGTTTTTCCAAAGGAGCTTTGCTAAATGCCTGGAATTTTTCGCGGGCACGGTTACGCTGTTCGGGCGTTAGCTTGCTCCATTTTTCCAGTCTGTTATGCAGGCGTTGTTTCTGCACTGCATCAAGCTGTGGGTAGCGTTTCGCCAAATTGATGAGACGCTGCTGCTGCTGTATTTGCAGTGTATTCCATTCTTTAGAGAGCGGAGCCAGTGCCTCTCGTTGCACTGGGGTGAGATTCTCCCATGACTGTGCTCCAGCTATCGTTGGCAGAAACAAAAGTACGGCGACGCTCAATGCGAACAGGTGATGGCGGATCAGGTGCATGATTTGCATCAGTCAACGTAAAAGTGTATGGGCAAATCACCAGTCAGAATGGCGATATCTACGTCGGCTGTATCGGATTTCGCAATATGATTCCAATAAGCTGTAGCGCTGAACAGAATAATCGCAACCAGCAAAGTGGTGGCCCACAAGCGCGACTTGTGTTGCGCACCGAAAGCATGCCATATGGCATGCCCAGCTCGGGCAAATACAGGCTCCGCACGACGTGTAGCATAGCGTGCCATGGCTTGCTCCCGCGCGTGGCGCAGGCGTGTCAGCGTGGGTCGTTCGAGCTGTGCGACGGAGTGGTTAAGCAATTGTTTGATATTTTCATGGTTCAGTTCATTTTTTTTCATGGCAAGTGAACTCCTTTTTTCCTCAAAATGGCCGCGAGGCTATGGGTGGCGCGTGAGCAGTGTGTTTTGACGCTACCTTCTGTGCAACCCATGATCGCCGCTGTTTCTGTAGTATCCATATCCTCCCAATAACGCAACAGGAAGGCCTCACGTTGACGTGCCGGGAGAATGATTAATGCTTCTTCAATCAGAGCAATAAGTTGGGATTGTTCAAAAGATGCATCAGGAGCAAGTCCTTGGCTGTTGTTGTCTTCGTCCTGAAGGCTATCCAGTGGCTCAAAATCAGCTTCCTCATGTTGTGGAATCAGCGAGGACATCAGCGAAATCCACCTGGAGCGCACTTTCTGTCTTCGGCAATGGTCGCGAATAGTGTTTTGCAGGATACGCTGAAATAACATGGGCAATTCATTTGTGGGTTTACCGCCGTATTTTTCGGCAAGTTTAAGCATGGAGTCCTGTACGATATCTAACGCCACATGTTCGTCGCGTATCGCGAACAACGCCTGTTTGTAGGCGCGACGTTCGGTTTCGGCGAGAAATTTGGAAAGTTCGTCGTGGCTGGCCAGTTTGAAATGCTCCCCTGATGGGTGATAACTACTGGGTAACATTGAAAATTCAAAGGTTACCCAAATTCAAAATTCAAGGTGCGATAAAATCACACGGCACTACATGTCTTTGATATGTAAGCAAATAGATTTTGAGCAACATTGTAATTGTGATGAAGTTTTTAGTTTTACAGATGGCCTACTAAATTAATGAATGACGAATGCTAACAAATTTCATCATAAATCAATAGATAATTGTTAATCCCGTTCTGGCGTGGGGGTTGACCAAAATGCGTCTAACCTTTATCTTGCACGGTTCTTTAATTATTGTTTGCTAAGGTAGTTTGACATGGAACTGACGGGCGCGGAAATAACCATTAGATGTTTGCAGGAAGAGGGGACTGAATATGTGTTCGGGTACCCTGGCGGTGCGGTCTTGCACATTTACGATGCGTTGTTCGCTCAGAATCAGGTTAAACATATACTAGTTCGTCACGAGCAAGCTGCAGTTCATGCCGCCGACGGGTACGCCCGTTCCACTGATAAGGTGGGGGTCGCGTTAGTCACCTCTGGCCCCGGGGTGACCAATGCAGTCACAGGTATTGCCACTGCCTATATGGATTCTATTCCTATGGTAATTATCAGTGGCCAAGTGCCGACTTATGCCATCGGCGAAGATGCTTTTCAGGAGGTGGATACTGTTGGCATAACACGACCTTGCGTGAAGCATAATTTCCTGGTCAAAGACGTTAAGGAAATCGCCAGCACCATTAAGAAGGCATTTTATCTCGCCAAAAGCGGTCGACCTGGGCCAGTGCTGGTAGATATTCCGAAAGATATATCCAATCAAAAGACGGAGTTCAGCTATCCATCATCGGTGAACATCCGCTCTTACCATCCGGCGCAGCATAGTGACCTGGAGCAGGTTAAGTGTGCCGTGCAGTTGCTGCTAGCAGCCAAACGGCCGATGATTTATGCGGGCGGCGGCGTGATCCTGGCTGATGCATCTAAGCAATTGACCGAGTTGGTGCGTTTGTTGGGTTTTCCCTGTACCAACACCTTGATGGGTTTGGGTGGCTATCCGGCGACAGACAAGCAATTTGTTGGAATGTTGGGCATGCATGGCACGTACGAGGCAAACATGGGGATGCAGTATTGTGATGTATTGCTGGCCGTGGGAGCACGCTTTGATGATCGCGTGGTTGGTAATGTTAAGCACTTTAATCAGGAAAAACGCAAGATCATTCACATTGACATTGATCCTTCCTCAATTTCCAAGCGGGTGAAGGTGGATTTGCCTATCGTCGGCGATGTGGCACATGTGTTGGACGATCTGCTGGCGGAATTGCACGGTAGCAAGGAAAAGCCCGATCAGCAGGCGATTGCGCCGTGGTGGGCGCAAATTAAGGAATGGCGCGGCAAGAATAGCTTAGTCTATAAAAATTCGGATGAGATAATTAAGCCGCAGTTCGTGATCGAAAAGCTGTATGAAGTTACCCAGGGCGATGCCTTCATCACTTCCGACGTTGGGCAGCATCAGATGTGGGCGGCGCAGTACTACAAATTTGATAAGCCGCGTCGCTGGATTAACTCCGGCGGGCTGGGCACCATGGGCTTCGGTTTGCCCGCGGCAATGGGCGTGCAACTTGCTCATCCAGATGCGCATGTAGCTTGCGTCACTGGTGAAGGCAGTATTCAAATGTGCATTCAGGAGCTCTCCACCTGCAAGCAATTTCAATTGCCGCTCAAAATTATCATGTTGAATAACCGTTATCTAGGGATGGTGCGCCAGTGGCAGCAGTTCTTCCATGGCAACCGGTATGCCGAATCCTACATGGATGCGTTGCCCGATTTTGTGAAGCTGGCGGAAGCCTATGGTCATGTTGGTATGCGCATTGAGAAGCCATCGGATGTGGAACCTGCATTGAAAGAAGCGTTTGGGCGTAAGCAACAACTGGTATTCATGGATTTCATAACAGACCAGACTGAAAACGTGTTCCCCATGGTACAGGGTGGCAAGGGCTTGTCTGAAGTGATTCTGGCGGAGGATTTGTAATGCGGCATATTATTTCCCTGTTGATGGAAAATGAGGCGGGCGCCTTATCGCGTGTTTCCGGGTTGTTTTCAGCGCGCGGCTACAACATCGAGTCACTCACTGTGGCGCCCACAGAAGATGCCACCCTGTCGCGTATGACTATAGTTACCAGCGGTTCTGACGAAGTGATCGAACAGATTTACAAGCAGCTCAATAAGCTGATTGAGGTAGTCGCGGTGATGGACCTGAGCGAAGGCGAACATCTGGAGCGCGAGTTAATGTTGGTGAAAGTGCGTGCGGTGGGTGCGGTGCGAGAGGAGATGAAGCGCATGACGGATATTTTCCGCGGGTGCATTATTGATGTATCTGACAAAACTTACACCATTCAATTAACCGGTACCGGTCACAAGCTGGAAAGCTTCTTGCAAGCCATAGACCGCAGCCTAATCCTGGAGACCGTGCGTACCGGCGCGTCCGGCATCGGGCGCGGCGATCGCATTTTAAAACTTTAATTTTTTAACTTTATGATTATTTTAAAGAGGCCAACATGAAAGTTTATTACGACAAAGATGCAGACCTGTCTCTAATTAAGGGCAAGGAAGTGGCCATTATCGGCTACGGCTCACAAGGCCATGCTCATGCCTTGAATCTAAAGGAGTCTGGTGTCAATGTGACCGTCGGCCTGCGTAAGAGTGGCGCTTCCTGGAAGAAAGCTGAAGCGGCTGGACATAAGGTTATGGAAGTCGCGACAGCGGTGAAGGGGGCCGATGTGGTCATGATGCTGTTGCCTGATGAGAATATCCCTGATGTTTATAATACTGAAGTTGCGCCAAATATGAAGACGGGCGCTACTTTGGCGTTCGCCCACGGCTTCAACATTCATTATAACCAGGTCATCCCACGTGCCGATTTGGACGTAATTATGATAGCGCCAAAAGGCCCCGGTCACACAGTTCGCTCCGAATATTTGAAGGGCGGCGGTGTGCCGTCTCTGATTGCTGTATATCAGGACAAGTCCAGCAAGGCCAAAAACATCGCGCTTTCTTACGCCGCAGCCATTGGTGGCACCAAGGGAGGGGTGATCGAGACTGATTTCCGTGAAGAAACGGAGACAGATCTGTTTGGCGAGCAGGCCGTGTTGTGTGGCGGTGCCGTTGAACTGGTGAAGGCCGGTTTTGAAACGCTGGTGGAAGCTGGCTACGCGCCGGAAATGGCTTATTTCGAGTGCTTGCACGAATTGAAGTTAATCGTCGATTTGATGTACGAAGGCGGCATCGCCAATATGAACTATTCCATTTCAAATAATGCGGAGTATGGCGAGTACGTCACCGGTCCTAAGATTATTACCGATGACACCAAGGAGGCCATGCGTAACTGTTTGAAGGATATCCAGTCTGGTAAATATGCCAAACAGTTCATCCTGGAAGGCCGTACCAACTACCCTGAGATGACCGCGCGTCGTCGTCTTAACGCCAAGCATCCGATTGAAACAGTGGGTGCCCAACTGCGAGCCATGATGCCTTGGATCAGCAAAAATAAGCTGGTTGACCAAAGCAAGAACTAGGAATGATGGGGCTGGGATTGAGAGTTTGAATAATGAGTGCTGGATCGCTTTCAATCCTAAGCTGCACGATTTTTGTTCTGCAATCCTTGTTTCTAAAAATCCAATTTTCGTTTCTCCCTTCTAATGCCTAATTATCCCCATCCAATCATCGCACGCGAGGGTTGGCCATTCTTGGCCATCGCCGTATTCATCGCTAGTTTGGTATCATATTTTGGCGGCGGGGTGTGGTCGCTCCCGCTTTGGTTGGTGGCGCTGTTTGTGCTGCAATTTTTCCGCGATCCGCCGCGCGAAATCCCACAGGATGCAGATGCAGTGTTATCACCTGCTGATGGTCGCATTGTGGCGGTGGAGCGCACGCAGGATCCCTATGTGCAGCGCGATGCCATCAAGATAAGCGTGTTCATGAATGTATTTAATGTGCATTCCAATCGCAGTCCCATAGATGGCTTGGTGAAGCGCATCCAATATTTCCCTGGCAAGTTCGTGAATGCTGATCTGGCTAAGGCTTCGCTGGAAAATGAGCGAAATGCCATATGGATTAAAAGGGCTGATGGGCAAGATGTAACCAGTGTGCAGGTGGCCGGGCTGATCGCACGCCGTATCCTGTGTTATGTGCAAGAAGGCGATGTTCTGACACGTGGTCAGCGATATGGCTTCATCCGCTTCGGCTCGCGCGTGGACGTGTACTTGCCACTGACGGCTGCCGTAAAAGTGTCAATTGGTGATAAAGTATACGCAACTACTACGATACTGGCGGTTTTGGCCAAAAGCTAAAGGCCAATATGATGAAAATCTTTCAAAATCATGACTGACCTGAATGACAGAAAACCGATGAATCTGCGCAGGCGCAGTATCTACCTGCTTCCCAACTTATTGACTACGGCGGCACTGTTTGCCGGTTTTTACGCCATCGTGCAGGCAATGAATAGCAAGTTTGAATTTGCTGCCGTAGCAATTTTTATTGCAATGGTGCTAGATGGTCTGGATGGTCGTGTGGCGCGACTGACCCGCACCCAAAGTGAATTTGGAGCGGAATATGATAGCCTGTCCGATATGGTTTCGTTCGGTGTGGCCCCCTCTTTGCTGATGTATGAATGGGCGTTCAAGGACTTAGGTAAATTGGGTTGGTTCGCAGCCTTTATTTATTGCGCTGGCACGGCATTACGGCTGGCACGTTTCAACGCAAATATTGAAACGGTAGACAAGCGATTTTTTCAAGGTCTGCCCAGCCCTGCTGCCGCCGCGGTGATCGCAGGTTTCGTTTGGGTAATGCTGGACAATCAATTTAGCGGTCAAGAGGCACGTTGGTATGCTGTCACACTCACGGTGTTTGCCGGCTTGAGTATGGTTAGCAACGTGCGCTACTACAGTTTCAAAGATTTCAATATGCGCAAGAGCGTGCCGTTTATTGTTATTATCCTGGTTGCGTTATTTTTTATACTGATTTCCAGCTATCCGCCTGGAGTGCTGTTTCTGCTATTCTTGTGCTATGCCCTATCTGGCTATGTGCTGTGGCTGCTCGGTTTTCGTAAGAAAACTTCCAATCCCACCACGTAGCGGATCACAAAAGAGAGTGTGGTGGCGGGAGTAAGCATGGTCCACTTTTTTGTTCGGAGTGACACTGGAACTCCTGAATTTACGTCCATCAATTATTCAATTTAAGACTTATTCCTCGGTAGAAATACGATAACCCTTCAGACTCCAATCATATTGGAAGAGGCTGGTTGGGAATTTGAGGTAAGTTTGGTAGAATGCCGAGGCTTTTTGAACTTTAACCAGAGTAGGGAGAGTTACATGTCTAATATCGAACAACGCGTCAAGAAAATCGTTGCTGAACAACTCGGTGTAAACGAGACTGAAGTGAAGAATGAGTCCTCGTTCGTTAATGATCTGGGTGCCGATTCATTGGATACGGTTGAGCTGGTGATGGCGCTGGAAGAAGAGTTCGAGTGTGAAATTCCAGACGAAGACGCAGAAAAAATAACTACGGTGCAACAGGCAATCGATTACGTTAACGATCATCCTAAGTAATTCATCCTTTCGCTTTCCCCTAAAATAACGGAGTTCGGTTTGGCAAAACGCAGAGTCGTCATTACTGGCTTGGGTATTGTTTCGCCCGTTGGTACAGGAATTTCCCAAGCATGGCAAAATATCGTTGATGGCAAATCAGGTATTACCCGCATCACACGTTTTGACACTAGCTTGTTTACATCGAAGATTGCCGGAGAGGTGAAAGGGTTTGATGTGAACCAATACCTCTCTGCCAAGGATGCTCGGCGTATGGATGTATTTATTCATTACGGCCTGGCAGCTGGCATGGAGGCAATTAAAGATGCCGGGATAGAGGTAACTGAACAAAATGCCGAACGCATCGGTGTCAATATTGGATCTGGTATCGGCGGGCTGCCGGAGATTGAAGATAGTCATAACGACTATTTGGCGGCGGGTCCACGCAAGATTTCACCGTTCTTTATTCCGGGTACAATTATTAACATGATTTCTGGCAATCTGTCCATCATGTATGGCTTTAAAGGACCTAATCTGTCCATGGTGACAGCCTGTTCCACAGCCACTCATTGCATAGGCGAATCTGCCCGGTTGATCGAATATGGTGATGCCGACATTATGATCGCAGGTGGCTCTGAAGGGTCAATTTGTGCGCTTGCGTTAGGGGGGTTTTCATCTGCACGAGCGCTTTCCACTCGCAATGACGATCCTGCTACCGCCAGCCGTCCATGGGACAAAGGACGTGATGGCTTTGTGCTGGGAGAAGGTGCTGGGGTTTTAGTGCTGGAAGAATATGAACATGCCAAAACCCGCGGTGCAAAAATTTATGCCGAAGTGGCAGGTTATGGTATGAGTGCCGATGCATACCATATGACGGCACCGCGCGAGGACGGCGAGGGTGCCGCGCGCTGTATGAGTAATGCCTTGCGCAATGCCGGCCTTAATGTGGATCAGGTGGATTATATTAATGCGCATGGCACTTCCACCCCGCTAGGCGACTTGGCTGAAACCATGGCAATGAAGCGCTGCCTTGGCGAACACGCGATGAAGGTTAAGGTCAGTTCCACCAAATCCATGACAGGACATTTACTGGGAGCTGCGGGCGGTATAGAGGCTATATTTTCCGCGCTTGGCATTTACCATCAGATTGCCCCGCCTACCATAAATATTTTCGAGCAGGATGAGGCTTGTGATATGGATTATGTGCCTAACATTGCGCGCAACATGACGATTAATGTCGCCATGTCCAACTCATTTGGCTTTGGCGGCACCAATGCTACTTTGGTGTTTCGCAAGGTTTAAAACGCTTGCACGTCTCAAGGAACTACATGCTGATCAATGGCGTTCCAGGAGATCAGGTTAGCATTCATGACCGCGGCTTGCTATATGGAGATGGCGTATTTCGCACGCTGCGTGTGCTCGGTGGATGCATACAGTGTTGGCCGCGTCACTATCGCAAGTTGCAACAGGATTGCGTTGCATTGCGCATCACTTGTCCAGAAGCGGCGCTGCTGTTTGAGGAATTGCGGCGTTTGATTGAACAGCGGCCCGATGGTGTGGCCAAAATAATCATCACACGTGGCGAACAAACTGCTCGCGGCTATGCGCCAGTTGAAAATATGATTTCGACACGCATCCTGAGTCTCACTCCTCCACTTGACTATCCAGACAGGAATTATTCGCACGGTGTCAGGCTCCGGATATGCGATTTACGTTTGGCTCATCAACCGAAACTGGCTGGCATTAAACACCTTAACCGTTTGGAAAATGTTCTGGCTGCTGCGGAATGGAGTGACCCGGACATCGCAGAGGGTCTGTTGCTGGATATTTTCGGCAATGTGATTGAAGGCGTACGCAGCAATCTTTTCATGGTACGGAACGGTGAATTGTTTACACCGAATTTGTCGAGCTGTGGCGTGGCCGGCATACAGCGTGAACGCGTGATAGAGTGGGCTGCCAAGCATGGTGTGCCGTGCTGGGTCAGGCAGTTTGGACTGGCGGAATTGCTTGTTGCTGACGAAGTGTTTTTGGTGAATAGTGTGATTGGTTTATGGCCGGTGCGTGAGCTGTCAGGCAGTGACTGGAGCCATCACCCGATTTCCATGCAAGTGCAGGAATGGTTGAACCATGCGCACGATTAAACGCTTGTTGCTCGTTGTGTTGCTTTTGGCCGTGCTGCTGGCGAGTGCTATTGGCTATTATGTTGTTCGTCCGCTGACATTTCCCGTGCTTCCCTTGGAATTTTCCCTCAATCAGGGCAGCAGCCTGAAGACTGCGGCGCGGCAGATGCAACAGGCTGGCGCGTTGCCCAATGACTGGATGTTTGTCTGGTTGGCGCGCATGCTGGGCAAATCTGCACAGATACAGGCTGGTAACTATGAACTGGAAACTGCGGTTACGATGTTGGAATTGTTAGCTATCGTGACAGAAGGGCAGGCCGCCCAGAGTGAATTCAGCATAATTGAAGGGTGGACGTTCAACCAATTCCGCGCTGCATTGAATACCAATCCGGCCATTCGGCATGATAGCGCGAGCCTGTCCGAAGCAGAGATTCTGCGACGCATCGGCGCAACGGAGGCGTATGCGGAAGGACAGTTTTTTCCCGATACCTATTATTTCGTCAAAGGTACAAGCGACCTTGCCTTGCTTAAGCGCGCCTACAAGACTATGCAAATGCACCTGCAGGAAAGTTGGCAAGAACGTACGCCTGACTTGCCTCTTAAGTCGGCCTATGAAGCGTTGATTCTGGCCTCTATCGTGGAAAAAGAAACGGGGCAGGCAAGTGATCGCGGCATGATAGCGGCCGTATTTATCAACCGTCTGCGCAAGGGTATGCTGCTGCAAACTGATCCGACCGTAATTTACGGGTTGGGACAGAATTTCGATGGCAATTTGCGCAAGCGCGATTTGCTAGTGGATACGCCGTACAACACCTATACCCGCGCAGGCATGCCGCCCACTCCGATTGCACTGCCAGGGCTAGCTTCGATACAGGCGACTCTTCATCCGGCTTCGACCGATGCTCTGTACTTCGTGGCGCGCGGGAATGGCAGTTCACAATTTTCAAATACATTAAATGAACACAACAATGCAGTGAATCGTTATCAAAAATAATTGCGTGGCTAATACGCTTTCTCTAACCCATGTTTTTTCAGCGAAGCTAATTTTCGCTACATCGAGTAGCAGACACCTTCACTTTTTGGCTAACATGCACTGGTGCAATCGTATACAATTCCGCGCTATTTTATATTGAGCGAAAACCGACCACGTAATGCTGGAAATTAGCAATCTTGCTTGTAGTCGCGGAGATCATCTGCTATTTTCTGATCTGAATTTTTCTCTCTCAGCTGGCGAGTTGCTACAGGTGCAGGGCGCCAACGGCAGTGGCAAGACCAGCTTGCTGCGTACTTTATGCGGTTTTATGATGCCTGTTGCGGGCGAGATTCGTTGGCGCGGGCAGAACATCCGTGAGCTGGGTGATGCATTTTATGCAGAGATGATTTATCTCGGCCATTTGAATGCCATCAAGGATGAATTGAATGCGCTGGAGAACTTGCGCATTAGTGCAGGGCTCGCTGGCTGCAAGGTGAATGATAAACAGGTAATTGCGGCCTTACGTCGTATGGGTCTGCGCGGCCGGGAAACTTTGCCGGTCAAAGTGCTGTCTCAAGGGCAACGTCGGCGTGTGGCATTGGCGCGCTTGTTGCTTAGCAATGCCCCTTTATGGATACTGGATGAACCGCTCACTGCACTGGACGTGGGCGCGGTTGGGCTGATGCAAGAATTGATTGGCGAGCATCTGGTGAATAACGGCATGGTGATCTACACTACTCATCAGCCACTGGAAGTGGTCGGGGTTGCAACGCGGTGGCTTGCGCTGTCATGAACAAGTTGTCGCTGATAGGTTTGTTGAGCCTGGTGATTCGTCGCGATCTGGTGCTGGCCATGCGTCGTCGTGCCGATGTGCTGACCACACTGGTTTTTTTCGTCATGGTGGTCAGTCTGTTCCCCTTAGGGGTGGGTCCCGAAATGGATATGCTGCGCAAAATGGCTCCCGGCGTGGTTTGGGTGGCGGCTTTGTTGGCTTCAATGCTATCACTGGGGCGCATGTTCTCAGCGGATTATCTGGATGGTACTCTGGAGCAGATGATGCTGGTACCGCAGTCGCTGTCGGTACTCGTGTTAGCTAAGATTTTGGCGCACTGGATGGTCTCCGGTTTGCCGTTGGTGATTATGGCTCCGGTGCTGGGCTTGCAGTTTGATATGTCGGCGCAGGCATTATGGGTATTGATCGCTGCCCTGCTGCTTGGCACACCGATACTCAGCATGATAGGTGCGGTCGGTGCTGCGCTGACACTGGGGCTGCGCGGCGGCGGGGCGTTAGTGTCGCTACTGGTATTGCCGTTGTGCATCCCGGTGTTGGTTTTTGGAGCAGGCGCAGTGGAAGCCGTTGTAAGTGGCACAAGTGTGAGCTCTCACTTGTCGTTGCTAGGCGCGCTACTGGTGATGGCATTGGCATTCACGCCATGGGTTACGGCCCTCGCTCTGCGTATTTCGATGGAATAAAACACATTGTGTATTTTTAATTGAGTAGATATTGGCTATAAACTGGTTTAAATATTCCTCGCCGAGCACCTTTTATGGGGCGGCCGGCAAGATGGTGCCGTGGTTCGCGTGGTCGGCCGCAATCCTGTTTGTTGTGGGCCTTTATATTGGTTTTTTTGTGGCACCGACTGATATCCAGCAAAGCGAAGCTTACCGCATCATGTTCATACATGTGCCTGCTTCCATCCTGTCTATGTTTATCTACCTGGTCATGGCGGGTTATGCCGCGCTAGGGCTGATTTTCAATACGCGCTTGTCTTCCATGATGGCTTCTGCGCTGGCACCTACGGGCGCGCTGCTTGCTTTTCTTTCGCTATGGACTGGCGCGTTGTGGGGCAAGCCGATGTGGGGGGCATGGTGGGTATGGGATGCGCGACTGACTTCTGAACTCATCTTACTATTCCTGTATCTTGGTTTTATCGCTTTGCATGCCTCGATTGATGATCCGCGTCGTGCCGACCGTGCCAGCGCACTGCTCGCCATAATAGGCTCGGTCAATGTCCCTATCATCTATTTTTCGGTGCAATGGTGGAATACCCTGCATCAAGGAGCTTCGGTAAAATTCACCGGCACTAGCATGCACGTGGCTATGCAGCAGGGCATGTACACCATGATGATGGCGGTCTGGCTATATGCCATTGCGGTTTCTTTACTACGTGTGCGATGTATTATTTTAGAGCGTGAATGCAAGGCCCAGTGGGTATCTGAGCTCGCGGAGGTTAAGCGATGAACTGGGGTGAGTTTTTTGCCATGAATGGCTATGCCTGGTATATATGGGGCTCGTACGGAATGGCACTGCTGATATTTATTATTGAAATTGTGATGGTGCGCCACAGAAGAGCACTTATCTTGCAGCAATTACACCTGATGCGCAATGCAGAAGATGATATGACGTAATGTTTCAAGGACAGGTTTGCCAGCTATTCTAATCGTTTCATCAATTCGTGCGATGATCGCGAAAAATTCTTCGAATTGGACAAGAATGTTTATCTATGCGAACACAAGCGTGGAGTATTCAGATACCTGATGGAACAAAACCTTACAAAATAAACTCAAAGCAATCGAAACTGTGTCGATTCATAAAGCATTCGGACTGAAATAATATTGATATTGGAAAAAAATAACATGAAACCGCGTCAGAGAAAATTTGTATATATAATTCTTGCACTTGTTGCTTTGGGTACAGCTATAGGTTTGGTGTTATATGCACTAAACGATAATATTAGCCTGTACTTTACCCCGACCCAAGTTCTTAACAAAGAAGCGCCGCAGGGGCGCGGCTTCCGTATGGGCGGATTAGTGGTTGTGGATAGTGTCAAGCGTCAGAGCGATGGTTTGACAGTGCATTTCAGCATAACCGATACCGCCAAGAGTATGCCGGTTGTGTACAAAGGTTTCTTGCCCGATCTCTTCAAGGAAGGGAAAGGGGTGGTGGTACATGGCAAGCTTGAGGCTGGGAACGTGTTCCGTGCGGATGAGGTGTTGGCCAAGCATGATGAAAACTACATAGCCCCGGAAGCTGCATATGCTATGAAGCAGGCTGCTAAAGGACAATCTGCAGTGAATGCCGCGTCATCCGTTAGCGCACCTGCTATAAAATAGTCCAAAAATTACAGCTTGATTTTCAGGAAATACCGGTCTTGCTTGATGGGGCTCTGGAAATTAAGTTTCCGGCCAATATCATGGCGCAGAAAAATTTCGACAGTCAATTTGCACGACAGATGCACGTAATTTCAGGTGCGTTCATCTTCACTGGATGACGCCAGCAATTTTTTTCCTTCGGACGTGTACTTCCACCATGGGAGGGCTTCTTCACCTTGAAGAAAGTGTTTAACCGAAATTAAAGTATAGAGCACGCACGGATCATGACGATGGCCCATGACCTTAGCCAGTTCGCGGAATGTTACTAGAGGTTCACGGTTGACAAGTTGATCTGGGTAATGGATTCCAATATTTCGAAGATCGGACGCAATTGACTTGCCAATGTTCGGCAAATCTTCTAATCGTATTGGTTTATTACGTTCGATGCGTTTCATGAATATACTCCCAAGTTGCATATCGAAACTAGTAACCGGCAGCAATGGCGCAAGCTGGAGAAGCCTTGTTTCTGTTTGAATGCCGGATTCCCCGCACGCTGCAGAACCAAATACGATTGTGTAAATGGTTTGTACCTTTCGTATCGTTGGTAGTCTTCTGGAT
Source organism: Candidatus Nitrotoga sp. 1052 (assembly GCF_927312905.1). Lineage (GTDB taxonomy): Bacteria > Pseudomonadota > Gammaproteobacteria > Burkholderiales > Gallionellaceae > Nitrotoga. Next base: position 102,949 of record NZ_CAKMHQ010000045.1, on the reverse strand, counting down.
TGTTGGCAAGCTTCTCATAGTTGCTGGTATTCGAATTCAGGATCCTGGAATCGTACTAAACCGTATGAAGATGCATTAACGCAATGGCGGACTTCGCTGAAATCCAGAGTCTGTGCCAAAGAACTCAAGCATCAAAAAATCTTCAAGTCCCGCATTATCTTCCATGCGTGCAGACAGGACGACAACGCGGTTGAGGCGTTGCGATTCCCAATTAAAATCTCCTTTGAAATGCTTGCGAATCAGTTCGATCATCCTGCGAATGATTGCGCGCTCCACATCACCATTTAACCCGGCATCGACTTCGATTACTTCGCGCCGAGAGTTGTTATAGTCTGTTGTCCAGCCTCGAAATGAAAATCGGGCGGTCCGAACACCCATGCTGAGAATTTGAAATACACCGCTTGTGCCTGGTGGCTGAAGATTGCGTCTGATGTTAGCCATCCTTTTTTCATCAGCTGAAAGCTGGCGCTGGTTAGATATTGTTTCAGCGTTATCACGTTCATCAGAAATTTCGGCTGCCTGGCGGCGCGCTCTGGCGGCGTTAATGTAGCTCGCCAGGTCAGCCGGAGGTGCCGAATGTGACGCTGGGGGGATGGCTAACGGGACCTCAGTCTCCGTGACTGTTCTTTTCGGTAAAGGCTTAATTGGTATTTCCGTTTCGATAGCCTGAGGTTGAGGCGAGGGCGGGGGTTCATGTTTTGGTTTTGGCTCAGGCTCAGGTTTGGATTTAGGCTCGGGTTTAGGCTCAGGTTTAGTCTCAGGTTTAGGCTCAGGTTTAGGCTCAGGTTTAGGCTCAGGTTGAGTCTGAGAACTCTTTTTTGGGGTAGGCGAGGATTCTTGTTCTGGTTTTGTTTCGGGCAATTCTACAAAGCGTGCATCAATTGGAGGCAAAGGAACAATCTCTGTCTTGGGAGATGCCAGGAAATATCCAAATTCCAAAATGATGGCCAGCCAAATGATGGTCGCCAGCGGTATTGGCCACCAGAATCGAATCTCCTTCGATCTAGATTCGGGCATGCTTACCACGTCATTTATGTTTTATCGCAATCAAAAAATGTTGGGCGCCGGCGGATCGAGCCTGCAACATCGCCTGCACTACAATGCCTTGCGGTGCTTCGTTGTCCGCTGATACGACCAAGCTCTGTTGCGAATCGTGCAATAGCGGCCTGAGCGTGGCGGCCAGGGTTTCCAGTGTTACGGGAATACGATTGATAAAAATTTGGCTATCACCAGTCAGTGTCAGCGTTACCGGCGCGTCAGCTTTGAGTTTTTCGGCTTCCCCTTGGGGCAGATTCACCTGCAGGGAATCAAGATTCTGCATTGACAATGAAGAGAGCATGAATGTCACCAGTAAGAAAAACATCACATCGATCATCGGAATGATCTCGATGCGCCCCTTGCAATACGTTCTGGATTTACGCAGCTTCATGGGGGCTACCCTGTTGATCCAAACGGATGTGATCAATCAGACGCGTACCAAGGCGCTCCATTTCATCCATCGTTTGTGATTGCAGACGGGAAAAATAATTAAATCCGAACAATGCAATAAGCGCAATCAATAGGCCGACTGCAGTTGCAATAAGTGCCTGAGCCACGCCTCCTGTCACCCCCGTAGGATTGACAACGCCGCTGCCGCCAATTATCTGGAAAGCATGCATCATTCCAACAATTGTTCCCATCAGCCCGAGCAAAGGAGCAGCGGTGACGATGGTTTCTAACACCCATAACCTGCGCGCAAGGGATGTTTCAATCAACTGGGCTTCATCAGCTGCACGAGACTCAGTCCACCATGAAGGCCGATGCCGGTTGGCGATCACTACCTCAAAGAATCGCTTGTAATAGTGACGTTCATTCAACCCGGAAAGTATCTTTTCCAGGTCTTCCCATGCGAAGCCATAAGTTTCAACAAGGTTTAGCAAGTCATGTGAGAGACGTGCAAAACGGCCATAGAGGAATGCCTTCTCAAGCATAATGGCTAAAGCGATTACCCCCAGTAACGACAATGGCAGGATAATTATCCCGCCGAGTTTAAATGCGATCCAAACTTCTTGTAGCTCTTGCATGGTTATCTCCAAATGAGGGGATAATCCCCACTTGCTAGTTAAAAAACTTATTGATGACCAGGTAAAAAATTTCGCCGTGGCCCAAACTGAGATGCCTTTTTTTCAGTTTTAATTCCCCGAACTCCCTAATTTTGTCGAGCAGGTTAATAAAATGCGTATCTCAACCTTGCTTGGTTGATTCGTATTGAACATATAGGTCAGTTAGCATTCCACTGTCAATTCTTGAAATTTTATCCAATGCAGATATCCATGCAATGTTTTAAAATGTGGCGGTCGTGAGTAACAGCAATGCAGCATGCAATGGCCTATCTATCGCCATATTGCTGGAATCTACCTGTTTACCTATCATCAGAATATCATTAATTGCCACAACATTAAGCGTGCTGGTTCTAACACACTACCTCATTGATCTGTCTGACGGCATGTAGCCGTATTTCAATGCCATTGCGTAACTTGTCTCCTCATAGGGTAATTTTTAACATGTTATTTTCACACACTTGAAACGGCAGCTCGTGTCATGTTTAACGGTATTGTAAGGAAGATCAATTTATGAACGCATTTGCGTAAAGTTGATGCTATTATTTCTATGCGTATTAGATTTCCACGCTTTTAATACGTTGAACGACCATTTCCTGAATTGAATCGCCGTCTTATGCTCTGCTCGGTTTGCTTATACCAATACAGCATTGGGTTTCTTCAGCGCTTAGCGCTTTTTGCGCTATCCGATAATGGATTGAATTAATCAGCACTCCGCACCACTAGTCTCGCCGGTATTGCCTTCCAGGTTATAACTTCTTATTCGTACCAGTTATGAAAAAACAACTCACTGTCGGAACACCACTTAGCTCCTCCGCTACCAAAGTTATGTTGCTGGGCAGCGGTGAACTCGGTAAGGAAGTTATCATCGCATTGCAACGCTTGGGTGTGGAGACCATTGCCGTGGATCGTTATCCCAATGCACCGGGACATCAGGTGGCACATCGTGCACATGTCATCAACATGACGGATGCTGCGGCATTGCGTGATCTGGTCGAGCGCGAACAGCCGCACCTTATCGTGCCGGAGATTGAAGCTATTGCCACCGACATGCTGGTCGAGATTGAGCGGGAGGGATTGGCGCGAGTTATTCCAACCGCACGCGCCGCTCAACTTACCATGCACCGTGAGGGAATTCGCCGCCTTGCTGCGGAAACATTGGGGTTGCCCACTTCTCCCTATGCCTTTGCCAGCAGTATGGGAGAGTTGCGGGCGGCGATTGATGACGGCATCGGCTATCCATGCGTGGTGAAACCGGTGATGTCCTCCTCCGGCAAGGGGCAGTCTAAAATCGACAGCGCGGCGGAGGTGGAGCAGGCGTGGAATTATGCAGCCAGCGGCAGCCGGGTGAACCAGGGGCGGGTAATCGTCGAGGGTTTTATTAATTTCGAATATGAAATTACTCAGCTCACCGTGCGTGCGATGGGCAGTAATGGCGAAGTCGAAACGCATTTCTGCGAACCGATCGGGCATGTCCAAATTCATGGTGACTATGTTGAAAGCTGGCAGCCGCAGGCTATGTCTGAAATGGCTTTAAAGCGCACACGCGATATTGCCAGGAAAGTTACGGACAATCTCGGGGGCTTAGGTATCTTCGGTGTCGAACTGTTCGTCAATGGCGATGATGTGTGGTTCAGTGAAGTCAGCCCGCGTCCGCACGACACTGGCATGGTTACGATGTGCAGTCAGGTCCAGAATGAATTTGAGCTGCATGCCCGCGCCATACTCGGTCTGCCAGTGAGTACCGCATTGCGTGCACCGGGCGCGAGCGCGGTGATTTATGGGCAACTGGAAGAATCGGCTATCGCTTTTACTGGTGTCGATGAAGCGTTACGTGTCCCGCAAAGCGATTTGCGCTTGTTTGGTAAACCGGAATCGTTTTTAAAACGGCGTATGGGCGTGGCGTTGGCAAACGGAGTAGATACCGACGAAGCGAGAATACGCGCCAAACTAGCCGCCAGCAAAGTGGTGCCAGTCAAGGGTTAATCATTCCCGCCTGACCGAAGGTTTCTGTCGACAATTGGAATTACTGAGTTACCAGTTCGCGCAGTACATAAGGCAGGATGCCGCCATGGCGGTAGTAATCCACTTCGACGGGAGTGTCGATTCGCAGCAGCAGCGAAACTTGTTGCGTGCTTCCGTCGCGGCGCTTGATGGTGAGCATTACATCCTGTTGTGGCTTAATGAAATTTGTTATGCCGGTGAGATCGAATGTTTCTTCGCCGGTCAGCTTGAGCGAAGTCACGCTGTCGTTGCCCTTGAACTGTAAAGGCAGCACGCCCATGCCCACCAGATTGCTGCGATGGATGCGCTCGAAGCTCTTAGCCACTACAGCTTTCACGCCCAGCAATTGCGTGCCTTTCGCCGCCCAATCTCGTGATGAACCAGTGCCGTATTCTTCCCCGGCGAAAATAACAGTGGGCGTGCCGTCTGCGATATATTTCATCGCTGCGTCGTAGATCGCTATCTGTTCGCCGTTGTAAAGTGTGTAGCCGCCTTCCACGCGACTGCCGTCGGCATTGAGTGGCAGCATCAGGTTCTTGATGCGCACGTTGGCGAAAGTGCCGCGTATCATGACCTCATGATTGCCGCGTCGTGCGCCGTAACTGTTGAAATCCTTGATGGCCACGCCTTTGCTTTGCAGGTATTGGCCGGCAGGGGTGGTGGATTTAAAACTGCCAGCCGGACTGATGTGATCGGTGGTAACTGAGTCACCGAAAATGCCCAGCGGCTTGGCATTGCGGATGTCGGAAACACTACCGACAGTCATGTCAAAATCGTCGAAGAACGGCGGGCGCGCAATGTAGGTGGAATCGTCCCAGTGGTACTGGTTGCCGGTGGGGGCAGAAATACCGTTCCACAGTGGCAGGTCGCGAGTAAGGTCACTATATAGCCTGCGATACACTATGGGGTCGGCAGCAAATTTCATTGCTGCATGGATTTCCGTACTGCTCGGCCAGATATCTTTCAAATAGACTGGCTGACCGTTGCGGCCGGTGCCAAGTGGCTCACTATCCAGATTAATGTTTACTCGGCCGGCCAGCGCGAAGGCAACTACCAGCGGGGGACTGGCGAGGAAATTGGCCTTGATGTTGGCATGGACGCGTGCCTCAAAGTTGCGATTGCCGGACAGCACTGCTGCAGCGATCAGATCGTGGGCGAGAATGACATCTTCGATTTTTGCATTCAATGGGCCGGAGTTGCCGATACAAGTGGTGCAACCATAGCCCACCAAGCGGAAACCGAGTTGTTCCAGATAAGGTAGCAGACCAGAATGGGTCAAGTAGTCCGTCACTACGCGCGAGCCGGGGGCAAGCGACGTTTTGATATGTGGTTGCACGCGCAGGCCTGCCTCCACCGCTTTCTTCGCCAGCAAACCTGCCGCCAGCATCACACCGGGGTTGGACGTGTTGGTACAGGAGGTGATGGCAGCTATTAATACATCGCCATGGCGGAGTTGTACTGCCGGCATCATTTCACCGCTTGTTTCGCAGCGCACGCTGGGAGTCGGGCGGTTGTCCATCATCTCGATTTCAGTCACGGTGCTGGTGTTGTGCTTGCTTTGTGTGCCGGTGCCAGCCGGTGCGGTTTCCTGATCCTGCAGGCCGCCACCGATGATCGGTACACAAACGTTTCCGCTAAGGTCGGCCAAATCGGCGATATAACGTTTTCCCAAATTTTCAGCGAGCTGGTTGAAGCCGTTCTCCGTCACTGACTTGCTGAATAAGGTGTTGAAATTCTCCTTCATTCCGGAGAGCGGTACGCGATCCTGCGGACGTTTTGGTCCGGCCAGAGAAGGTTCGATGCTGTTCAAATCCAGCTCTACCACGCTGCTGTAATCGATTGCGCCTGCCTCAGGTATGCCATACAACCCTTGCGCTTTGAAGTAGGACTGGAAAGCATCCACTTCTTCATCGCTCCGTCCGGTATTGCGCAGGTAGTCCGACGTTACGTCGTCCACCGGGAAGAAGCCCATTGTTGCGCCATATTCTGGCGCCATGTTGGCGAGAGTAGCGCGATCCGGCAGGGTGAGCGCCGCGGTACCTGCACCGAAAAATTCCACAAACTTTCCCACCACTTTATGCTTGCGCAGCATTTCGGTTACGGTCAGCACCAAGTCGGTCGCGGTGATGCCTTCGCGCAACTTGCCCGTGAGATGAACACCCACCACGTCCGGCGTGAGGAAATATACCGGCTGGCCCAGCATGCCAGCTTCCGCTTCGATGCCGCCCACACCCCATCCGACCACGCCGATGCCATTAATCATAGTGGTATGGCTGTCGGTACCTACCAGCGTATCGGGATAATAAACGCCGTCTTTTTGCAGCACGCCGCGCGCCAGATATTCCAGATTCACCTGATGCACGATGCCTACGCCGGGCGGCACCACCTTGAACGTATCAAATGCCTGCATGCCCCATTTCATGAATTTGTAGCGCTCATTATTGCGTTCAAACTCCAGTTCCATGTTGAGTCGCAGCGCATCCGGACTATTGTAATAATCCACCTGCACCGAATGATCCACCACCAAATCCACTGGCACCAGCGGTTCAATGATCATCGGATTCTTGCCCAACTTCGCAGCGGCATCGCGCATGGTGGCAAGGTCAACCAGCAGCGGGATGCCGGTGAAATCCTGCAACACAATACGCGCCACCACGAACGGAATTTCTTCGGTGCGTGGTGAGTTCTGCTGCCAGTTCGCCAGCTGGCGAATGTGCGCTTCGCTGATCTTCTTGCCATCGTAATTGCGCAGCACCGCTTCCAGCACAATGCGGATGGAAACTGGCAAGCGTGAAATTTTGCCCAACCCAGCTGTTTCGAGTGCTTTCAAGGAATACAGCGTGCCAGTCTTGCCGTTGGCGAGGGTGAATGTTTGACGAGTGTTGAACAGATTATGCGACATGGCGACGGCTCCGAATGAAAGCTATGTGCGAAAAGAAAGAACGCGATTATAACGCGGCAGGGGTGGATCGGGCATTGATCAGATAAAACTGAAGGTGCTACAAGATAAACAATGAAGCGTATCTGCGAAGTCTGAACAATGAATAAATTGAACTAGTCTCAATCTAGCGCATAGTCATACAATTCCAACCCATTTCCCAGCATAGTGGATGAAATTATTTTTTTATATTTGACATTTGTATTTCCTCCCTTTATTTAACCCGGATTATCCATTAGCAATTCTGAGGTAAGCTTTGCTCCGCGGATGATGTTGAATGCATAAGCTGGTTCTAATGATATTCATTAGGCCAACTAACTGATTATCTATTGTTATTGGTGATTTTTTGATGTCGACTAATGCGCCGGACAGTGGTTTCAAGATCAAGTTTTCCAATCGTGAGATAAGCGCCTGGGGAGGAATGGCGCTGCTCAAGCGAATGCTTGATCAGATGGGTTTTCGGCAGGCGGCCACTGGCTGGGATTTGCCGCCACCGGGTTCCAACCGTGGGTATCCGCCAGCGCAGCTGATCGAACAATGGATCGTCGCTATTTGGTGCGGTGCTTGTCGCTTTGCCCATGCCGAAACGGTGCGCTTTGACGGCACCCTGACCCGCCTGTTCGATTGGCCGAAGGCCGCGGGTTACCAAGCGATCATGCGACTGTTCAAACGGTTCGACATGGCTCGCAATGAGGCAGTACAAGAGTCCGTCTATCGCTGGTTTTTCGGTCAAGTCGGCACGCTGCGGCGGATCACTCTCGACATGGACTCCACGGTGCTCACCCGCCATAGCGAACAGGAGGGCGCGACGCGGGGATACAACCCTGGGCGACGCGGGCGGCCCTCGCATCATCCTTTGCTCGCATTTGTGGCTGAAGCGCGGATGGTCGCCAACTTCTGGCTGCGACCAGGGAATGCCTATACGACCAATAACGTGCTGGCCTTCATCGAATCCACCTTGCGCCATCTGGGCGACAAGACGGTCGGATTATTTCGTGCCGACAGCGGCTTCTTTAATGAAGCGATCCTGAGCCTTCTGGAAGGGCGCAAGATTGACTACATCATCAGTGCCAAACTCACTCAGCGATTGCAGGCGGCCATTGTGCGTGACGCGCGCTGGTGGGCGCTCGAGACCGGGCTGGAGCTGACCGAGATTACGTATCAGGCACAGGGCTGGATTGCGCCTCGCCGGATCGTGGTGGCACGTCAGTCGGTCAAGCGCAAAGCGGCACCCGGCAAGACGCTGTCGCTGTTCGCCGACGATCCAGATCTATCAGGTTGGCGCTACGGGGCGATGGTGACTTCGCTGAGTCTGCCTGACGTCGATGTCTGGCGTAGCTATCGGGGGCGTGCAGACTGCGAGAACCGCATCAAGGAGCTCAAGGCCGATTTCGGCCTGGACAGCTTTGCCCTCAATAATTTCTGGGCCACTGAGGCAGCTTTGGGCTTTGCAATGCTGGCCTACAATTTGATCAGTTTGTTTCGGCAAGCCGTTTTGCGAACGAAAGTGCAATCGACCTTGGCTACCTTGCACGGCCAAGTCTTGGCCATCGGAGCAAGCTGGCATCACGATCCCGATAACAACACCTTGATCCTCTCGCTACCGCGAAAAAGACGAGCGTGGTTCAAGGGTCTATGGAGCAATTCAGAAAATCCGCCTGTCATTCCTGTGGCAACATGAGAACGGCTAATGGATAATCTGGGTTTAATTAGCGTCAACAATTGTTGCTTTATTTGGCGCTTGTGGCGAATTACCGATTAACTTGGCCAGGTAAGCTGACACAAGCCCCCCCGTTGAATCACCGCCCTGCACCAGAAAGTCGGGAGTGATTTTCACGTTACCAGAAGCAATTTGTTTGGCGATTTCTATGGCAGTTACACCATTGCCACCAATAGCCTTATTTTGCAGGTCATAACTCTCGGCAGTAGATTTACCAATTGCCAAAATTCTGGCTGCTTCGGCTTCCCCTTGAACCCTGATACCCGCAGCCTCACCTTCAGCAATAAGACGCTTGGATTCGCCATCAGCTTCTGCTGAAATTACAGTTGTTAGCTTGGATTGTGTTGCGATTTGCACCCCAATTTCAGCATCCACCAGCTTTGGTTGCATATCCGCTTGTGCTCGTTTTTTTTCCATCGTTGCACGTTGATCTTGTGCATAACCTTCGGCCTTGTACATTTCCATTTGCTCTCTGGCAATTATCCTTTGCGTCTGAGTGTCCATTAAATCTTGTGGCAAATTAATTTGGCAAATCAATACGGATACACATTCGACATGGTATTTCTCCAGTTCGATACGTGCGCGCTCTTCTACTTTCTGTTGTTCTACTTGACGATCCAGCATAAAACTCATGGCAGAGGTTTCAGATGCCTGATTGCGTAATGATGATGCTACTGTCGGCTGGATTACGTGATGCACCAGATTGACGATGGAGCCAATCTTGGCAACCATATAAGGTGCTTGATCTGGCCGTACTCGAATAATGACCTTCATCGCTATTTCAATCGTAAATCCATCCTTGGATATCACTTTAAGCGGCTTGAATTGTGGTTGATGGTCCCCGTTTGCCCAAGCGATGATGATATTGGTTGTGTCAATGATATAAGCGATCTCCGCGCACAGATTCAAGTAATAGCGACCTGGCCCGAGGACGGTTTTTTGAATGCCTCGATACCCTTCTGATACGACATAACGCTCCTGTCCGGATATAAGTTCCGTTGCTGCCATTGATGCAATATCCACTGGTGGCTCGTCACCAACATTGGATACAATTACAGCAACTTGCCCGCGCTGAACTTCGGTAATCTGCTCAAGTGCAATATCAAACATAGCCGGATTGATGTAGTAAGTCCCGGGTCTAAGTACATCAAGTTGAGGCCCACGTTGCCCACCTGCATTTAGGAATAGAGATGCATTCTGGTAGTCCATGTGGTTTTCAACTTTTTTAGCGACAAATTCATTGTCAGGCAGCGGAGCACCGTCAAGTGCGGTTACCAACCCTATATTTGCAACAGGGATTACAGTTGCTGGGCGGAGCTCTATTTTGAATAATGAGGTATTAATCCGGTAAACTCCTGGCATTAACACGTCAATTTGTGGGCCGCGCTGACCACTATTGTTAAGAAAAGCTTGACCATTTTCAAAGTTTCCATGGCCTTCAATATGCTTGGCAAGCAAGCGTCCCGGCGTCATTGGTTCCCCGTCCATTGAGGTGATTATTCCGATTTGACCAGGTGGGATATAAAAATTCCTGCCAATAGTCACTTTAAAAAGAGCAGTATTGATACGGTAGCTGCCGGGAGGAATAATCTGAACTTGCGGCCCCTTTTGTCCACCGCCCAAAAGAAACGCTTCTCCATCCTGAAATGTGTTGTGGGCATCGATCACCTTGGCAAAAATATGCCCTTGAGGAATGGGGCTACCATCCACTGACTCAATAATTCCAATTTCATCTTCGGCGATAATAGTAAATGGTGCCTTGCGGACATCATGCAAAAATGGGATCAAATAATACAAACCTGGCCCCAATACGCGCGCTTGCACGCCAATCTCACTGCTCATCGCAATAACGCGGCCATCCGGCAAGGGTTTGCCAACATATCGCCGTTCTAGGATGGCAATTTCATTCCCTTTAACTACAACAACTGTGCTGAAAAATATACGTAGAACGAAATAAACGCCAATGATGGCTCCGATAGTAAAATATGCTTCTGGCAAGTTCATTTTAATTTCTCCTTATCGTTTATTTCCATTAATAATGGATGGATCCTATTTATTACTTCTACTTCAACAAATGGCCCTTTTGATTTTTGTCGCTCCAGTGGTTCTGTCGCATTAATTTATTCGATGCTGGAGAACTGCTATATGTAGTCAAGGCGCTGCCAACGGCACTACTTGCAGCGGTCAATCCTTACGGTTTTGCTTAATGCCCAGTGCCATATTAGGAAAAGGACATTTGCCGCGCCACATCTCTTCGGATGAGCTCCTCTCAACTAAAAGTTGAGGTTAGGAAGAGAGCCGCGTTGTAGACTTGCATCATGAAACTACGACATAAAATTATTCTGTTTGCGGTGATGCCCCTCGCGCTCGCGCTTTGCGCTATCGCACTGACCGTTCGTCACCATGCAATATCGTTGGCGCAGCAAGAGCAGGAAGTTATCAAGCCAGCGTACCTTGCCAGCAAGGAAGCTGAATTGAAGAACTATGTAGCACTCGCAACCCATGCGATTGCCCACCTTTATAAATCAGGCAGAACAGATGCCGCCGCAAAAAACGAAGCCAAGGCCATTCTGGAGAAACTGGAATATGGGGATGACGGATACTTCTTCGTATACGATCTTCAAGGAACAATGCTGATTCATCCACGACAACAAGGATGGGTTGGAAAGAACATGTGGGATTTTAAAGATGCCACAGGGAAATTAATTATCCAGAGTTTAATTAGCCGTGCGCATGCAGGAGGTGGCTATGAGACCTTTGTTTGGCCGAAACCCTCAAGTGGGAGTCCTGATCCAAAACCTAAACGCGCGTATGTCATTGAGCTGCCGGCTTGGGGATGGGTACTGGGCACAGGGGTTTATCTCGATGATGTTGATGATGCGTTGGCAGAAATTGATTCGCAAGTATCCCGCAATATTGACAACACGATGCTCTGGATTGCCGCCATCGCATTTCTGAGCGCGGCCGCTATATTTTTAGGTTTGCTGCTGAATATCAGGGAACGTACTGTCATGGATGAAAAGCTCAGCGTGGCGAACACCGAGCTTAGGGCACTGGCACAACGCGTGATAAAGGCTCGAGATGAAGAGCGCGAAAGAATAGAAAATGATTTGCATGATGGCCTAAAACCGATGCTTGTAGCTGTCAAATTAAAAATCGAGACCGGTGTCATACAATTGCCAAAGGCAGGTGGACACATAGCCCCTGCGGAAATCACATTCAAGTCAGCGGCAGGGCTACTGAAAGATAGCTTGGGCGAACTAACCAACATTATCCGTGGCATTCGGCCTTGGAGATCAAATAGTTTGGCCCAAAGATTAAAGCAGCTTACATTTGACATGGCGCACCCTGGCATGCCGATTGAATTTTGTGCTAAGGGCGAGATGCATGGCTTAAGTAACGGCGCTGAAGAAGCCCTGCTCATGATTGCAAAAGAAGCATTGACTAATATAATTGCTCACGCTGCGGCTCATCAGGCCGAAGTGCGACTAGAAAGCACGGAGCATTGTGTAAAACTTGCCATTAGCGACGATGGCGATGGCTTTGACGTAAATCATTTCAACGACAATCCAGGTCGCGGTATTGGCTTGTCTAGCATGAAAAAACGTTTGGCGTCCGTGGGCGGGCAATTAACAATTACATCATTGCCCAGTGGCACAGTCGTGCGCGCTACTATTCCCCTCCCTGATTGATCTATTTATTATGCCCAATACACAACTTGTTCAAATTATGATCGTAGAAGATCATCCGGCCGTGATTCACGGATTGTGCGGATTTCTCGATACGGTATCTAAATTTAAAGTAGTTGGCGTGGCAAAAAGCGTTGAGGAAGCAAGACGTTTTATGCAAAACAACATCGTTGATCTGGTAATAATGGATATCCGTCTTGAGGCCGGGAATGGCATTGACCTGACCGAAGAGTTCAGTAACCTTTATCCTGATTTGGCTATTCTTATATATAGTGGACAGAGCGATGTGGAGCTCGTAAGAAGAGCGAGAAATGCTGGTGCGCGTGGCTATTTGTTGAAGGGCGCAGACATCCAGGTAATCCACCAAGCGATCGAAATAATCATGGCGGGCGGGATTTATCTCGACCCAGATTTACCGGAAAAACCAAAGCCAATATTGCCGGGTGAGAAATTGACCCCAAGCGAAGAAATTGTAATGAGACTTTTTGCTCAGTGGATGACGAACCAGGAGATTTGCCTACAGCTTAAAATTAAATTGTCCACCGTAAAAACTCACCGAAACAATATTATGTGGAAGCTTGGCATAAATAATACGCCTGAACTTTACAGAGAAGCTATCAGACGTTATGGAAACCCGGATGTCGAAGGAACACGAAGTTAGGGCAAAGTGGTTAGCGAAGGCCAAGATCGCGTTCAAAATGAGAGTCAGGATGAACATTTTTCGTGGCACTCCGAACGAGTTTACAAGCACGGAACGGAAGCGATTGAAGCCTATTTGTGATGTACATGACCTATCCTCGGTATTTCTGACACGAGAATACACATAATCAACCATCATTCGCGGCGTCGATAAATTCGAAGCATCAGCGTCATGAATATGGATCCCGAATTTTTCTTCGGGAGCAAGCAGCAGTTCAACAGCATTAGTCCCATTGCTGCCGTCCTAACTCCCTTTTCTGTAACGCCTTCATTGCAAAGCGGGCTGCTCCGATCGGGATATTCATGCAATTCATATGCACACTTCACCTTGAGCATGTAGTCGAACATAGCACCGCAGGCATCTATAAATTGCAGCAAATTGCTTGCCATTTATGCAGGCTTGCTTACGATCACCTGTCGACGATTGCCCCTATTTTTTTCCGCCAGCCGCGTTGACCTTTCATTTCACCTAAATCCTACTGAAGTCGTGGACAAGTCCACGACTATGTTTCAGGCAATTTGGGATTAATCCAACTCTAGCTGCTTCTACCCATAGAAATGATATCGTTGATTATATTTTAAGATTAATCATCGTGACTTCTCAGTATCCAGTGCTACTAGCAAATAAACGCATAATACAAAAACTATACAAGATGTAACAAAGCACGCTTTTGCCTCGCTTTTACATTTGCAATGCAAACGAAAGAAACAATCGCAGCGAACATGATATAAAACGCAATTGGCAAATGTGATTCAGTTGCCGACATCATTTTTGTCAATAATATAGGTGTCGTTCCGCCAAATATTGCTGCAGCCAAATTACACGCTAACGACATGCCTGTATAGCGCGTTCTGGTCGGAAACAACTCAACTACCAGCGTTGGTATGGGGGCAATATAAAACCCAAGAATGCTTGAAAAAGTTATTTGCGAAATGAGCGCGAAGCTAAAGGTTTTATAATCCAGCAAATAAATATAGGGGATTGCAAAAGAAAAATACGCTAACAGCACAACTATAAGTACAGTTTCCCTATTCTTTTTATCGCATAATTTGGCAGAAATAGGCACTACTATCATCATCGTTATTAAACTGATAGTGAATAGTAGAAAAGAGTCTGCCTTTGAAAAATTCAGAAACTTTTCCATGAAACTGGGCATTAAAACCGTTTGGATATAAAACGGAATAGTGACAGCAAGATAGATGCCTACGCCTAAAACAATTTCTTTGTAGTTGTGCTGTAAAGCATCTTTCAATGGTGTGTCCGAAATAGTGTGATTTTCTTGTTGTTCTAAAAATGCGGGGCTTTCATGCAGCTTGGTGCGGATATATAAGCCTGTCATGCCTATAAAGAAACCGAGAATAAATGGGATTCGCCAACCATAAGATTCAAAATCTTCAATCGGCATAAATCTGGCAAGTGCTGCTGCGACAATAGCGCCACTAAGCAATCCTATCAGCATGCTTAACATAGAAAGACTACCGATGAAATTCTTATTTTTTGGGGACGCATGCTCAACCAAATAAACAATGGATCCGCCAAACTCGCCACCAACCGCAAAGCCTTGTATCAGTCTGATTAGCGTCAAAAGAATGGGTGCCCAAATACCAATGGCTTGATAAGTAGGCAACAAGCCTATGCAGGCCGTGGGAAATGCCATTAACAAAATAGACAATGCCAGCGCATTTTTGCGTCCGAATTTATCGCCAATAACCCCAAAAAACATGGCACCCAAGGGACGCATTAAAAACCCAGCAGCAAAAATACCGAAGGTGGCAATTAGTGCAGCAACATCATTGCCCTTTGGAAAAAATTGCTGGCTGATAAGGGCCGAGAAGGTGCCATATAGCGCATAGTCATACCATTCCAGCCCATTTCCCAGCATAGTGGATGTAATTACTTTTTTCATATAAGACATTTTTATGTCCTCCTTTTATTAAAGTAGTGTGAACAATTTTTGCTTCATTACATAATCAAGATGATGCTTATTCACACCACCTATAGTGGTTAATCCTTAAGGTTTTTGCTTATTGAGGCAGAACGATATTAAGTAAAGGACATGTGCCGTGCCACGTCTCTTCGGAGGAGCTGGTCTCAACTAAAAGTTGAGATAAGGAACCATCCTATGCATGAACAATTTAACCAACTACGCCTGTTCGGCATGGCACGTGCATTGATTGAACAGCAGACCTTACCTGAGTTGTACGAGGAAGATGACTATCGAGGAACGCTTAGGCTTGTTGGTAGATCGCGAAGTCAGAGAGCACACAATCAATGTGCAAATTCACGGCTGTCAAGCTGGTGTGTGGGTGCACCTCAATTAACTTACACAAGCTGCACTTCAGAGTTGAATCCGCCTCTTCTTATTTTTGGAGGCTCGCAGCTTATAAATATTTGATCAACCTCACTGTGTGAGGTTAGTTTGGCCGGGGCTGTAAAATAAGTTTAACCATGGTTAAATGTTCCCGCATTCGAGGTGGGCCAGCGCTCCCAGCCCAGCGGTGCGTCCGCTAGCGAAACAGGCGGTGAGCAGATAGCCGCCGGTGGGCGCTTCCCAGTCAAGCATTTCGCCCGCACAAAATATGCCGGGCATGGTGCGCACCATCAAGCATTCATCCAGTGCCTCGAAAGCGAAGCCTCCTGCGCTGCTGATGGCCTCATCCAGCGGACGCGGTGCGATGAGCCGCAAAGGCAATGATTTGATCGCTGCCGCAAGATGCTCAGGATAGGCGAAGTCTGATGGCGGCACCCGTTCGCGCAGCAGGCCAGTTGTTACCCCCTTGATGTTTGCCCGGCTCTGCAAATGGCTGGACATTGAGCGGGAACCGCGCGGATGCGCTATCTTGGCGATGACTCGCGGCAAATCTTTTCCGGGCGTCAGATCGAGGTAAATAACTGCCGCGCCTGTGGCTGCAATCTCATCGCGCAGAAGTGCAGACAAAGCGTAGATCAGACCGCCTTCAACCCCGGTCGCCGTCACCATGAGGTCACCCTGTCGACGGTGAAAGCCTCCTGCTGCATCGGTAAAGGTCACCGTCACTGTTTTTACCGGATGCCCGGCGAAGCGGGAGCTGAAGTACTCGCTCCAGCCGACATCGAAACCGCAGTTTGCGGGTTGTAATGGCATAACGGGAATGCCGCGCTGCGCGAGCAGCGGCATCCTACTCTTCAGCAATCTTGCGCAAGCTCATGCCGTGCTTCCTCAATAATTCGATTTCCACATACCCCTCGTCTGTGATCATGGCCGTTTCTAAAATCCGGCAATCTTCTCAATTCGGTGTATTAGTTTTCTATCGGTGCTATGTATCAATTTACATTCGGCGGTGCCAGCGATCATTGATCAGCTAAAACTGATGGTGCTACAAGATGATCAATGCAGACTATCTGCGAAAGCTGAACAGTTAAAGAATGCTTTAAGTGAGACAAGTCGCAAAATAAATGGATTTTCTTGTTAAGAATAAGCAGTTTGCTTATTCTCTTTTTCTTGGCGCAGCTCCATTATTAAACTCTGATCAAAATATTTAATTTTTAGGAATATAGCGAGTTTTGAGCGTAGCTTATTGATTGTTTTGGCATGCTGATTATGTTAAAAATATATTTATAATCAGATTGTTATTGACTTTTTAACCGAGGACACGCGCCCAAGAACAAGTCAGCCAGTCTGCCAAATAAGGTGTATATGAAACTGTGCAAAGCTGAAATTCATCTATGGCTGATGGGGAGCCTGATCCAGGAAATCGTGACAAGTTAACTATTGCATTGAGTCAATTTATGAGTGCCGACAACAGTGACAAAACCAGAGGCTTGTTTGCCAACCCATTGCCCATTGTGATGGTGGTATTGCTGGCAGCAGGCGTGCTGGTCAAGACCGTGCCGCTGGAGAGCGCGCGCCCGATTGATCCAGAGCGCGTGAAGTTTATGCCGACCACTCAACAGGATATCGAGGCGCGGCTGTGGCAGGATCCGTTCGCAGCGATAGAGAAACATGAGGAGCGTTCCGCTCAGGCCACCGAGGTCGCGTCTACTCTCAAGGCATCCAACTCCAAGGCGCATACCACTGAGGCGCTGCACGAGCGCATCAATGAGTTACGCCACCTTGCCCCCAGTCGTTTGACGGTTGTCGCTGTGAGTGTTTTTGGCGGCTCATTCGTCGAAGCGGCCGAATATCGGCGTCGCTCGCGTTTCGCAGTGGTCTCAGCGCTAGGTTTTCATCGCTATCATCCCGAGAACGCCGACGCGATAGGCTATTTCAACATCAACCTGCCTGAATCAGGCAGCCGTCCGTTGCAGTTGACTGTGCCATACGAGTGGTACGAGCGGAAAGATCCGTCTTCCAATGTGCTGGTGCTCTGGCTGAACGAGGAAAAGTTCACCACTGCGCCGCTGGTGAAGCTGCATGCCTTGTTTAGAGGTTTGACGCCACCTCCGGATACTACGTTACCAGCCAACAGCAGCGATGGCCTCAATGTCAAGCTGGTCGGGCCGGCGGGGTCGGCGATGCTAACGAAGCTGCTTCCCGATAGTGGTCTGCCGACAACCGGGAATGTCACGAAGCAAAATTCTGTGATGCCGAAGAGTGGCGTTATGCTCCAGATGTTCTCGCCCAGCGCTACCGTCTCTAATTGCGAACTGTCACTCGTTTCGGGGGGGCGAGATGACAGCAAGAAGAAGCTGTGGGATTGCATCAAGATAAAAGACTTTCCCCGATCGAGCGATCTGACAATGCCCCAGATCGTTCGCACGATCGGCACCGACGACACACTCTCGGCCGCGTTGCTGTGGGAGTTGTGGCAGCGCGGCGTCAATCGTGAGTTCGGATATGATGATTCGTGGTGGCAGCTGAAATGGGCGCAGTTTGTGAATAGCAAGAAATATGCAAGCTCTCCACGTAATTGCAAGGACGGCTTGGTGCTAATCAGCGAGTGGGATTCCACGTATGCTCGCACGCTATCCCGGAATCTCACCGACGGCTTTTCGTCGCTCTGCGGGACTGATCCCAGCGTGTCGAAGCAGGTACGCACATTTACCTATCTGCGTGGGCTGGATGGCGTGTTGCCTGATATAGACAAGTCTGGCACCAAAGCATCGCACAAGAATGATGGTGGAAAATCAAAGGACTTGGGCGCGCAGCTCAACGATATCCCGATAGAGCACGCCGAAGGACGAAGCCAGTATGACTATCTGCGGCGGCTTGCCGACGAGATTACGCAGCTTAATAGCGATAAGCAGTTTGCAGAGAACGGCATAAAGGCGATTGGTATCGTTGGTTCCGACGTGTATGACAAACTCCTTATCCTCCAGGCGCTTCGCAACCGTTTCAAGGACAAGATATTCTTCACCACCGACCTTGATGCGCGCTACCTGCACGCTGATCAGAAGGATTGGGCGCGCAACCTCGTAGTTGCGTCCAACTTCGGATTGTCGCTTCGTCCGGAACTGCAACAGTCGACCTTGCCATTTCGAGATAGCTACCAGACAGCAACTTACCTTGCTACATTGATGGCGCTCGAGAACAAGGTGTTCGATTGGACCGGCAAGATGAAGCAGTGGCTGTATCCGCAGATCTTCGAGATCGGTCGGACAGAGGCTGTGCATGTCGCCTCGCCGACGGTTGATGATCTCACCGTTTGGTATGACGCCTCCAAAATTGAAGGTTCCAACCCCAAGGGCACTATCTCTCCAAAGATATATAAACCCTGTGATCACAACTATTGGGCGGAGTGCACGGGCATCGAGCCGGCCAGGCCGCTGGGCCGGCCATCATTTGAGCATGCGCCTGAGATTTTCTTAATGATCGCCCTTGGACTCCTGTTAATCGCCATGGCAAGCCGTCATGTTCATGAAACGTTGTGCGCCGTGAAAAATGTACTTTCCTCTCCTATGAATGCGAAAGTCGCAAAATTCTGGTTGACGGGCGTGGGTTTGCTGGCTTTAGTGGTGCTTTATATCTTCGCGTATATCATAGGAGAAATGAATGCTTCGCTTAAGCAGGGAATCGGTGAGCCGTTCGTGTGGTTGGAAGGAACCAGCGTGTGGCCGAGTCTGGTGTTACGCTTCATCGGCTTCGTGCTTACGATTGTGCTTGCGCTTGTACTCTGGATTTGGATCTGGCGGGAGGCGCGTCTCATATCCAGAAGCTTCAATTTTGCCCTGCCGCAGACATGGACGCTGGCGCGCAGCAGATGGTCTGCAATGTTGACCGGCCCGTATCTCGATTTGACCTCATTCAATAGGGAAGACAAGGTCGGCCCGAAGCCAGGGAATACTGAGGTCGAGATCGCAACCCTGTGGCAGAACTACTTGTGTGCCACCGGCATGCGCGAGATGACAGGCTGGATCTTGCTCTCCACTGCAATTGTAGTCTTACTTGGCTATGTGGCGTACCAAATTTTTGGCATGCCATTATTTCCTCACCGAGGTCAGCTTGTGGAAAGACTGAACCTCATTCTTGTATTCCTCAACGCGTCGATTTTGTGGCTGGTCATCTTCTGGGTCAGCTACCAGACGCGTGCTTGCGCGCAGTTTATCAAGATACTGAGCAATATGAGCAGCGTGTGGCCTGAGCGGTTGCTCAATCGCAAAGAGGCCGAGACCGGCGTGCCGCGTGCGTATCTCGCGGACTACCTTGACTTTCAGTTAGTTATGCGCGCCACGCAACGCATTCATTGGCTTATCTACTTGCCGTTCGTCTCGATTCTGTTCATGGTAATCGCGCGGAGCGATCTCTTTGACGCGATGAATTTTCCGCTTGTGCTAGTTTTTGTCATCGGGCTCGTGCTGGTCTATGCGCTATTCAGCGAGGTACTGCTGCATAGAGGCGCCTTGGCGGCGCGCACCAAGGCGCTCAACTACTACGAAATGCTGTTGTGGCGCATGCAGGCCCCGTCCCCGCTGAAGAACAATCTTGATGAAAATCCTGAAGACGGTAGCCCGTCACCTGACAGGGTCAATGGTACGGTGGCTGGCCAGTCTCAGCTGAAAGAGCCGCCAATTAGCGCGGAACAGATCAAACTGCTGATGGAGCGTATTCGCAACACTCGTGAGGGCGTTTTTGCCCCAGTCACTGAGCAGCCGGCGTTGCGCGCGCTGCTCTTGCCTTTCGGTGGGTTTGGCGGCGCGCAGCTCATTGAATATTTGATCAACTTCATGGTGTGAGGTTGGCCTGGCCTGGCCGGGGCTGGAACATTAGTTTAGCCATGGCTAAATGTTCCCGTATTCGAGGTGGGCCAGCGCTCCCAAGCCTGCGGTGCGTCCGCTTGTGAAACAGGCGGTGAGCAGATAGCCGCCGGTGGGCGCTTCCCAGTCAAGCATTTCGCCCGCACAGAACACGCCGGGCATGGCGCGCACCATCAAGCATTCATCCAGCGCTTCGAAGGCAACGCCCCCTGCGCTGCTGATGGCCTCATCCAGCGGACGCGGTGCGATGAGCCGCAACGGCAATGATTTAATTGAAGCCGCAAGGTGCTCGGGGTTGGCGAAGTCTGATGGCGGCACCAATTCGCGCAGCAGGCCAGTTTTTACCCCCTTGATGCTTGCCCGGCTCTGCAAATGGCTGGCCATCGAGCGGGAACCGCGCGGATGCGCTATCTCGGCGATGATGCGAGGCAAATTTTTTCCGGGCGTCAGATCAAGGTAAATGACTGCCGCGCCGGTGGCAGCAATCTCATCGCGCAGAAGTGCTGACAAAGCGTAAATCAGGCCGCCTTCAACCCCGGTCGCCGTCACCATGAGGTCACCCTGTCGATGGTGAAAGCGCCCCGCTGCATCGGTAAAGGTCACCGTTACTGCTTTTACCGGATGCCCGGCGAAGCGGGAGCTGAAGTACTCGCTCCAGCCGACATCGAAACCGCAGTTTGCGGGTTGAAATGGCACAACGGGAATGCCGCGCTGAGCGAGCAGCGGTACCCATGCGCCATCGGAACCAAGTTGCGCCCAACTGCCGCCACCCAGTGCCAGCACCACTGCATCGACATTCGCGGTGTGCTCGCCCTGTGGGGTGGCAAAACGAAGCGCACCATTTTCATTCCACCCGCACCAGCGATGGCGCATATGGAAATTCACTCCGGCCTCACGCAAGCGGTGCAGCCAAGCGCGCAAGAGCGGTGCTGCTTTCATGTCAGCCGGGAATACGCGCCCGGACGTGCCGACGAATGTCGCTATGCCAAGGTTATGCACCCACTCTCGCAGAGCCTCCGGTCCGAAGGTGTCAAGTAGCGGCTTGATCTGGGCGCGGCGTGCACCGTAGCGCGAGAGGAATGGATCCATTGGCTCGGAATGCGTGATGTTCATGCCGCCCTTGCCAGCCATCAGAAACTTCCGTCCCACTGATGGCATGGCATCGTAAAGATCGACCTGAACGCCGCCCTGAATCAATACCTCTGCAGCCATCAGTCCGGCAGGTCCGCCGCCGATGACGGCAACCGACTTGGCGCTCAGCTTATTCCTCATCCAGCAACTTTCCTGCAATCGCCCAGTTCTCGTCCAGCAGTTCGTCGAAGGTAATGTAGGTGTAGGACTTCGGTTTGTGCGCGATGCGTTCCAGGGTGTCGGTGATCTCTGCAGCGATCTTGGCTTTCTGTTCGCGACTGAGGGTACCGGCGATGCGAATGTTGACGTAAGGCATGGTGTTTTCCTGAGTGAATAATAATTAACGAGGAGATAAACCCACGGTTTTAATGGAATGGGCGTCCACTTTCCCTAATTGCATTGAAGTGCCAAAGTAGTGGCTGGATTATGATCACTAAAACAGGGGGGTGTTCGAAATGAAGATTACGACGATTAATATCGGCCTGGCAAAGGAAGTTTTACAGATTCACGGCGAGGATGCGAACGGCAAGAAAGTGCTGCGAAAGCAGTTGAAGCGGAAAGACATGGCGCAGTACCTTGGGTAGCCGGAGATTTGCCTGGCCGGCATGGAATCCTGTGGTGGTGCGCATCACTGGGCGAGGGAATTTGGCGGAAATGCATTCTCTAGATATGGTTTTGAGCGCAATAAAACCGGGCAATTCTTCAATTGTCCGGTTGCGCATCGGTAATACAAAACATCAGAACTTAAATGTGATACCGGCCGACAAGAAGTCCATGTCAGTTTCACCAGTGGTGGCGTCATCCCCTACCTTTTTTAAGCGCTCCCACTCTGCACGGACGGCGAGATTCGGGGTGAAATCATATTTAGCGCCGAAGCCGAAGTTGGCGCCAGTGCTGGATTCTTTTTGATGAGCTGAAAAACCAACACCGGAAGAATTAGTTTTTAGCTCGCTTCTAACCAAACCAAGCTTGCCGAATACCGAAAACCCATTACTGATTGGTGCCGTAAAAACACCTGCTAATCCCCAAGCAGTAACTTTGGAAGATGCGCTGACAGGAACAACGGTACTGCCATTAAACGCGGTTTCATTACCAGTAAATTTGCCCAAGTCAAAATAGGTGGCTTCCACTCCCCAGTTTGGGTTGATCTGATAGCCACCATATACCTTGTACCCAGTATCCTTGTCATCGACATTTGTCAAACTAGGGGGGATGTCTTTGAATTCCGACTGACCGACGCTGGCGCCGACGTAATACGCGGATTGACCTGTTGCGGGTGCTGCTATTGCTGCGGGTACGATGAAAGTGCTTCCTGCTCCCAGCAGTGCAACTGCACAAGCTATTTTTTTCAGTTTCATGATTTTCCCTTTCGTTTTGTTGAGAAGGCTACTCCGATAAAAGCTTTATTTTCTATCAGCTTAGTTATTGTGTGACTCTTTGTAAGAAATGTCTACCTTAATAACATTTCCCCTGTCATTTGGGGCTCTAGTGCAAACTTTGTCATGTCTACGCGGGTGATCTTTTTTGATGGTGGACAAACTTGTCACGCTACACCTCTATTTTTAACCCCCGGCAGCTCCGATTTAAATACCGGCGCATTCGCGCTTAATGGATTTATCCTCCGCGCGCGTATAACGCTTCCAGCAACTCCACTTCAAACACCAGTGTCGCATTCGGTGGAATGGCGCGTCCTGCACCACGCGCGCCATAGCCCAGTGATGCCGGAATAGTCAGTTTGCGTACGCCACCAACCTGCATGCCCTGTACACCTTCATCCCAGCCAGCAATTACTTCTCTTGCGCCGAGAGTGAATTGGAAAGGATCGTTTCTATCCTTGCTGGAATCGAATTTAGTGCCATCTGTAAGCCAGCCAGTGTAATGTACGGTAACGGTGTGTCCGCCTTGAGCGGTGCCTCCGCTGCCAATGGTAATGTCTTCATATTGCAGTCCGGAGGGGGTGGTGGTTGTAGTCATTTCTTTCCTTGTGAGTTGGTTTAGGTTTAGTCATTTCCGCTTTTGTTGGAATGATAGTTATTCTTGCTTTTCTGCACGTTCTGCTGCTTGTATGGTATTCGCTATCAGCATGGTGATAGTCATTGGCCCGACGCCGCCGGGCACAGGGGTGATGTAGCCTGCCACTTCTTTTGCACTTTCAAAATCAACGTCGCCCACTAGCTTGCCGTTGGGTAGACGGTTAATGCCGATGTCAATCACGACTGCTCCGGGCTTGATCATATCGCCGGTAATCATCCGAGGTTTGCCAGTAGCGACCACCAGAATGTCGGCATCCCGTGTGTGCTTGCCAAGATTCACCGTCTTGGAGGTGCAGATGGTGACGGTGGCACTATTGTGCAACAGCATAAGTGCCATTGGTTTGCCGACGATGTTGCTACGGCCAATTACCACGGCGTGTTTGCCTTCGATTTCGATGCCCATTTTCTCCAACAGTTTCATTGTACCAGATGGTGTGCAGGGCGGAAATAAGGTAGTGCCGGTAACTAATGCGCCGACATTCATCGGATGGAATCCGTCTACGTCCTTGTTCGGGCTGATGGCTTCCAGCACCTTTTGACTGTCGATGTGATTGGGCAAGGGTAGTTGTATCAGCAGACCATGGATAGCGGGGTTAACATTCAGTTCAGCAATTTTCGCCAGCAATGTTGATTCTTGTGTGTCGGCGGGCAGGGCGATATGTTCGGAATAGAGCCCGATTTCGGCGCAGGCTTTTACCTTGTTGCCAACATACACCTTTGAGGCAGGGTCTTCACCTACGATGATGACTGCCAAGCCCGGCGTAATGCCGTGCGCCTTTAGCGCATCCACACGTACCTTCCATTCAGCACGTAATTCCTGAGCGATGGCCTTGCCGTCAATGATGCGAGCTGTCATTATTTATTCCTTAAGATTAGAACGAGGGTCTTTTCGGTGCGTTTGATAGTTGGCAACCTCGGTCATGATTTTGAATAGGCTAGTCCAACAAAAAAGAGTCCTGAATCTTGACCAACTT
Organism: Candidatus Nitrotoga sp. 1052; assembly: GCF_927312905.1. Classification (GTDB taxonomy): domain Bacteria; phylum Pseudomonadota; class Gammaproteobacteria; order Burkholderiales; family Gallionellaceae; genus Nitrotoga. Next base: position 78,488 of record NZ_CAKMHQ010000045.1, on the reverse strand, counting down.
GTACTCATGATGAGAGTTTTTGTGCGCATTGAAAGATGCGAATTGTAACATTCAGCGAATATAAAATAAGGGCGAGAAAAGGGGGCTTAGTGGTAGCCCTCTGAATGGTCTACTGAATCGGATTCATAACAATGGCACGCTGAATGGTCTACTGAATCGGATTCATAACAATGGCACGATCATTAGCGCCACAATGTTCATGATTTTGATTAACGGATTGATGGCAGGGCCAGCGGTATCCTTATAAGGATCGCCGACGGTATCGCCCGTTACCGCTGCCTTGTGGGCTTCGGAGCCTTTGCCGCCGAAGTTGCCTTCCTCAATATACTTTTTGGCGTTATCCCATGCGCCACCACCGTTGGTCATGGAAATTGCCACGAAGATGCCAGTCACGATGGCGCCAACGAGCACGCCGCCCAATGCTTGTGCGCCAAGGGCTAGACCGACAATTACTGGGACCGCGACCGGCAGCAGTGAGGGCAAGATCATTTCCTTGATAGCGGCTTTGGTCAACATATCAACGCAGGTTCCATATTCAGGCTTGCCGGTACCTTCCAAGATGCCGGGAATTTCCTTGAATTGGCGGCGCACTTCTACCACCACAGAACTGGCGGCGCGGCCGACCGCTGCCATGGCCATGGCAGCGAACAAGTAGGGCACCATGCCGCCGATGAAAAGGCCGATGATTACCATGTGATTAGATAAATCGAAAGTCAATCCCGGGTGATTAGTGGAAAGCGCATGGGTGTAGTCGGCAAACAGCACCAGTGCCGCGAGGCCGGCGGAGCCGATGGCGTAGCCCTTGGTCACGGCCTTGGTGGTATTGCCTACTGCGTCGAGTGGATCAGTGATGTTGCGGATGTTATTCGGCAGCTTGGCCATTTCGGCAATACCACCGGCGTTGTCGGTGATCGGGCCAAAGGCATCGATCGCCACGATGATCCCAGCCATAGAGAGCATTGAAGTCGCGGCGATAGCGATACCATACAAACCGGCCAGTTCGTAGGCACTCCAGATGGCAATGCACACCGCTAACACTGGCGCAGCGGTAGACCTCATCGATACTCCCAAACCGGCGATCACGTTGGTGCCGTGGCCAGTGGTGGAGGCTTCAGCAATATGTCTTACCGGGCTGTACTCGGTCGCTGTGTAGTATTCGGTGATCCACACCATTGTGGCCGTCAGTGCCAACCCAACGAGAGCCGAACCATATAGCGCGTTAACGGAATAAACGCCATTGTCGCCCATTAGCCACTGGGTGATGGGATAGAAGGCGATCAGCACCAACACGGCAGATGCTATCAAGCCGCGGTAGAGCGCGTTCATGATCTTGCCGCCTTCCCGTGCTGTTACGAAATAGGTGCCGATGATGGAAGCAATGATCGAGAACCCGCCTAGCGTCAGTGGGTAGATCACCGCGTTAGAGCCGGCATTGGCCATCAGCAAACCACCCAAAAGCATGGTGGCGATGATGGTCACGACGTAGGTCTCAAACAGGTCGGCAGCCATGCCAGCGCAATCGCCGACATTGTCGCCGACGTTGTCGGCAATCACCGCTGGATTGCGCGGGTCATCCTCGGGGATGCCAACTTCGACTTTCCCCACCAAGTCTGCGCCTACGTCAGCACCTTTGGTGAAGATGCCGCCGCCAAGACGGGCAAAAATAGAAATCAGCGAGCCGCCGAAAGCCAGGCCGACCAAGGCATGGGTTGCTTCCATAGGGGTGCTGCCCATTGAAATAGTGAGGAAGGTGTAGTAACCCGCTATACCCAGCAGACCCAAGCCGACTACCAACATGCCGGTGATGGCCCCGCCCTTGAAAGCTAAGTTCAAAGCTGCGTTGAGGCCGGCATGTGCAGCTTGTGCGGTACGCACGTTGGCGCGCACTGACACGTGCATACCGATATAGCCGGTTAGGCCCGACAGAATCGCGCCGATGGCGAAGCCTATAGCGGTTTTCCAACCCAGCTCCGGTATAAGCAAAATTACCAGAAACAGAGTAGCACCGACGATGCCTATCGTGCTGTATTGCCGGTTCAGGTAGGCAGAAGCGCCTTCCTGTATTGCAGCAGCGATCTCGCGCATTCGATCGTTGCCGGTCGACTGAGCCAAAATCCATCTAACAGAAACCGCTCCATATATGAGTGCCGCCATTGCGCATAACAACGAAAATATCAGCCCACCAGACATAAGTTTCTCCCTTACGTAATTCGTGATAGATGCCATTTCAGCAACCGTTGTTTCCGCGAAAGCGGGAATAACGGGGTGGTAGATTTTGCTTGTTGTTGCGACCTTTTTAAATATTGGATATGTTGGGTAATGTTTTATGCGGTGTTTAAGCTATATCTTGAAATCGTCTAGTTTCTTGGGTATCGCCACATTCTTGAGCCGAACGTACTGGGGCAAGCCGTCTTTGTAAGGTGGGTAATCTTCGCCCTTGATCAGCGGAGCGAGGTATGCACGGCACTTGTCGGTGATGCCGAACCCATCCTTGGTAATAAAGTTGCGCGGCATTTTTTTTTCTACATTAGCCACGTTTTTGAGTTGGGCAACGCCAATTTTCCACTTGTAGGGCTTGTCGGCGAGACGAACAACGGTAGGCATGACGGCGTTTTCGCCCTTCAATGCCAGCTGCACCGCAGCCTTGCCGAGCGCATAGGCCTGTTCGACGTCGGTCCTGGAAGCGATATGGCGCGCGGCACGTTGCAGGTAATCAGCCACCGCCCAATGGAATTTGTAACCCAGCCCATCTTTCACCATGTTGGCTACCACCGGCGCTACGCCACCCAGCTGGGCATGACCGAAAGCATCTCGCAGCCCCTGGTCGGAGAGAAATTTGCCGTCTGCACCTTGCACGCCTTCTGACACCACTACTGAGCAATAGCCATGCTGCTTTACCATGGCATCGACTTTGGCCAGAAATTTTTCTTTGTTGAAGGGGATTTCGGGAAACAGAATAATAATCGGCAACTCGCAATTCACATCCGAGGCCAAGCCACCGGCGGCGGCTATCCAGCCAGCATGTCTGCCCATCACTTCCACCACGAATACCTTGGTTGAGGTCTTGGCCATTGAAGCAACGTCAAAACTGGCCTCGCGTACCGATACGGCGACATATTTTGCGACCGAGCCGAAACCAGGGCAACAGTCAGTGATGGGCAAATCATTGTCGACTGTTTTGGGTACATGGATTGCCTGAATGGGGTAACCCATTTTTTCAGCCAACTGTGAAACTTTCAGGCAGGTATCAGCGGAATCACCGCCGCCGTTATAAAAGAAATAACCAATGTTGTGTGCCTTGAAGACTTCGATCAGCCGCTCATACTGCAATCTGTTTTCTTCAATACCTTTCAGCTTGAAGCGGCAGGATCCGAATGCACCGGACGGCGTGTAGCGCAATGCCGCAATGGACTTGGCGGAATCCTTGGTCGTATCGATCAGGTCTTCAGTCAGCGCGCCGATGATGCCATTACGGCCTGCATAGACTTTGCCGATTTTGTCCTTGTGTGCACGCGCCGTTTCGATCACGCCGCAAGCCGATGCGTTGATTACTGCGGTTACGCCACCGGATTGGGCATAAAATGCGTTTTTCTTTGTCATGTGGCTGATAACTCCATATGAATTTATTGATTTTTTAACCATTGATTGGTAATGCAGAAATTTATCTTACACCTGTAGGGGCAAAAAATCTTTTGCCCCTACATTGATGGCGGATTCGGTGAGATTAGATATGGTAGATATCCTCTTCCCATCGTTGGGGATTGGTCTGGATGTATTCAGCAATTTTTAAGTACGCCTCGTCATTGCGGATGATGTGTTCGTAATAATTGCGTTGCCAAACGACATGAACATTTGTATTGGAACGAAACCATTTGGTAACGCCAATTTTGAATCCCCGAACAATTGATCCAATCATTCGGGATGTGCCATGTTTTGGTTTTGATTGTAGGGGCAAAAAATCTTTTGCCCCTACGTCATTTGCCCCTACGGTGATAAAGCCATGCACGTGGTTTGGCATGACAATAAACGCATCCAACATGACCCACGAAAAATGATCGGGTATGGCACACCAACATTTTTCTGCCATCATTCCAGTCTCATTTTGCATCATTTTTCCATCAACGATTTCTCCGAATAACGGCAGCCGCTTATGCGTGCAGATGGTAATGAAATACAAACCAGCCTGCGAATAATCATATCCACGCAGGCGGAGAGATTTGCGGTGGGGCGTGTCAGAATTGAATGTCGCCATGTTTATCTTTTGTAGGGGCAAAAGATTGTAGGGGCAAAAAATCTTTTGCCCCTACGTGCACCAACGACTCCCGATAGCGACCAATATTTACCACGTAGCGCGCAGCATTGGCATGCAGGGCTGCGATTTCTTCTTCTTTCAGGCTGCGCATTACTTTTCCGGGCGAACCTACCACCAGTGAATTGTCCGGGATTACTTTGCCTTCGGTAATCAGTGTGTTCGCGCCTATCAGGCAGTTGCGGCCGATTACGGCATGATTAAGAATGGTGCTGTGGATGCCGATCAAGCTGCCGTCGCCGATGGTGCAGCCGTGCAGCATTGCCATGTGGCCGACAGTGACGTTTTTGCCTAAGGTGAGCGGCGCGCCGGGGTCGGTGTGCATTACTACGCCATCCTGAACGTTGCTGTTTTCGCCGATGCGGATAGGTTCATTGTCGCCACGAATTACCACGTTGAACCAGATGCTGACATTATTTTCGAGAATGACTGAGCCGATGACGCTGGCATTGGGCGCGATGTAATGCTGTTGCCCATTTAATTCCGGTGTGCGGCCTGACAGGGTGTAAAGCATAAATCAGCCCAGAGCTGCTATACCGGCTTGCGCGATTTGCCCGTCCTCAAACGAGCGAACGCCGCTGACGCCGATTCCGCCGATGATCTGGTTTTCATGCATGATCGGTACACCGCCTTCGGCAGGGAGGGCGCCCGGCAGGGCGAGATGAATCAGGCGTCCGCCCAGTACCGCGTCTTCGGTAACTTTGGTTGGCCGTTGAAAGGCAACCGCTGCCCGCGCTTTCTGAATGGCGATTTCCACGCTGCCAAATTGGGTGTCATGGTTGCGTTGAAGATAGAGCAGATGGCCGCCGTCATCCACGATAGCGATCACTACTCGCCAGGAATTGCGCAGTGCCTCGGCCTCGGCAGCAGCAGCGATTTTTTTGGCATCGTCAAGCGTGAGGATGGGTTTGCTGATCATGGTTGATGTGCTGCCAATGCGTTGAATATCCGGTCACGTATGCTATCCACGCTGCCGATGCCGGGAATGTTGATGCAGTACGGCACGCGCATGCCGTCGCATTTACCCTTGGCTGATCCACTTTTTTCCCAATTCAAGTAGTACTCGACGAGTGGTTTGGTTTGTTCGTGGTAGACCTCAAGACGTTTTCTGACGGTGTCTGCGCGGTCATCCGGGCGTTGTATCAAGTCTTCACCGGTGATGTCATCCTTGCCGGGTACTTTGGGCGGATTGAATATTATATGGTAGGTACGCCCCGAAGCGGGATGGGCGAGACGGCCATCCATGCGCTGGATGATGTCGCTATCCGGCACCTCGATTTCCACCACGAAATCAATTTCAATGCCGGCGTCCTTTATTGCTTGGGCTTGCGGAATGGTGCGCGGAAAACCATCCAGCAAGAAGCCATTGGCGCAGTCTGCTTCTTTGATGCGCTCTTTCACCAGGTTGATGATGATGTCGTCAGATACCAATCCACCAGCATCCATTATTTTTTTTGCCGCTCGTCCTAGCGGGGTATCCGCCTTGACCGCCGCGCGCAACATATCTCCGGTAGATATTTGAGGGATATTGAATTTCTCTTTAATCAAGTTGGCTTGGGTGCCTTTACCGGCGCCAGGTGCGCCTAGCAGTATAAGTCTCATGATGGTGCTCCGTTTGATTGGTCGTTGATTATACGCTTGCTGTCAAACAGCTTGCGGGTAGCGTGCAGGTCTTGTTCGGTATCGACTCCACTGGGGGGTACGTCTGCGCTAACGGTAACTCCGATCTTGTAACCGTGCCACAACGCGCGCAATTGTTCCAGGGACTCAATTTGTTCGATGGCGGCAGGTGCAAGATTGCGAAAGGCACGCAGAAACCCGGCACGGTAGGCATAAATGCCGATGTGGCGTAATACCGTGAGATTTTCCGGTAGCGCTGTGCCAAGGGTGAGCGCATCGCGCGGATACGGAATCGGCGCGCGGCTGAAATACAGGGCATTGCTCTCTTTATCCAGCACTACTTTGACGATGTTGGGATTGAGCATCGCCTCTTTATCATGGGTGGGATGGCAGGCGGTGGCGATGGCGCACTCTGGGTGATCGTGCAGGTGTTGTGCTACGGCACTGATCAGTTCGGGGGGCATGAGGGGTTCGTCGCCCTGTACGTTGACTACAATAGTGTCGTCTGGCCATCCAAGTTGTTCCACCACTTCGGCAATACGGTCGGTGCCGCTGGTGTGGTGAGCGTGGGTCAGGCAGGCCTTAAAGCCATATTCATGCACGGCAGCCATGATGGATTGATGGTCGGTGGCAATCCAAATCTGTTGTGCGCCGCTCTGCGCGGATTGCTCGGCAACTCGCACCACCATCGGCTTGCCGGCAATCGGCAATAACGCCTTACCCGGCAGGCGGGTAGAGGCGAAGCGTGCCGGAATGACGACATGAAAAGCTATCATCGGAGCCGTTCGATTTCTTCCGGGGTAAGTTTGCGCGCCTCATCTGCCAGCATTACGGGAATGTCATCCTGTATAGGGAATGCCAGACGATCCGCCTTGCAGATTAATTCTTGCTCGGTTTTGCGGTAAATCAGCGGGGATTTGCACAATGGGCAAACCAGGATTTCAAGCAGTTTGGCATCCATCAGGAGTAACCTTTTCTAGAATTTGTTGGGTAAGCAAGGAATCCAGCTGCGCATCCACGCGCAGCACCCAGCATTTTTCGTTGGCGAATGTTGTGCATTTTACCGCATCTTTTTCCGTCATGAGTATTGCGTCTGCATCAGTGTAATCCAGATCGGCGGGCGTGAAGCGATGGTGGTCGGGGAAAGGGTGGGCTTGTGCCTTCAAACCAAGACGGTTCAGATGCGTGAAAAAGCGTTGCGGGTGGCCGATCCCGGCAATGGCGTGCAGACGTTGGCCGTAAAAATCGGCAACTTGGGCTATGGTACTCGGATTGAGCAGGTTGTAAAAACTCTCGCCATGTAATTGCATGCTGTGTTGGCCGTTGGTGGCCATTCCCCCGTTAACGACTACGGCATCCACCTCAGTCAGGCGTGATAGTGGTTCACGCAACGGACCGGCCGGGAGCAGGAAGCCATTGCCAAAGCGACGTGTACCATCTACTACCGCGATTTCAAAATCGCGCTGCAAGCGGTAATGTTGCAGGCCATCATCGCTAAGCACGATATCGCATTCGGGGTGAGCCTGTAACAGCGCGCGAGCTGCGCCAACGCGGTTGCGCCCGATCCACACTGGACACAGCTTGCGTTGTGCCATCAGCACTGCTTCATCCCCGACCTCATCGGGGCTGCTTGACGCATGCACGGCCAGCGGGGATGTAGTGGCGCCACCGTGACCGCGGCTGATAATGCCGGGATGCCAGCCGCTATCGATTAATTGCTGCGCCAGCCATAGTGTGAGCGGTGTTTTCCCGCTGCCGCCAACGGTAATATTGCCCACCACGATGACAGGTACCGGCAGCTTCACGCAAGTTAAAATGCCGCTACGGTAAAGCGCACGTCGGGTTGCCGCCAGCATGTGGAATATGAAACTGACAGGCAACAGGATGAGGTGTAGCGGAGTGGTGCGATACCAGTGTTGCTCTAGCCACTGCATTCGCTTAGCCTGCGCCCGTTATTTTCGGCTGGTGGTGAATGTAATGCGGCCATAACCAGCGAGGCGCGCTGCTTCCATGATGTTAATTACGGCTTGGTGCGGCGCCTTGGCATCGGCGTTAATAACGATGGTCGGATCTTTTTGTTCGCCTGCGGCTGCCCGCAGCGCTTGCGACATATTCTGTACGTTATTGAATGTCGTGGCCGCGTTGTTGATGGCGTAATGCTCCGAAGCATCTACTGACACATTGATTTGTTTTGCTTGCGAAGTCGTTTCATCGCCACTGGCCTGCGGCAGGTTAATCTGCAGTTCGGAGAATTTGGTGTATGTGGTCGACACCATTAGAAAAATTATGATTACCAAAAATATATCTATCATTGGAATCAGGTTGATTTCTGGTTCATCACGCATGCGGCCGCGCTGAAAGTTCATGGCTTAACCTCGGCGTGCGCCATGTATGATTTCAATCAGCTTAATTGCTTGCTGTTCCATTTCGATAGTCAGACCATCTACCTTAGCGCGGAAATGGCGATAGAAAATCATACTGGGGATAGCCACCATCAGGCCGAATGCCGTGTTGTATAAGGCTATCGAGATGCCATGGGCGAGTGCGGCAGGGGCATTTTCTGCAGTATTTTGCACACCGAAAATTTCAATCATTCCCACCATCGTGCCGAATAGGCCTAACAGCGGGCTTATTGAAGCGATTGTGCCTAATGTAGTGAGAAAACGTTCAAGCTCGTGTGCGGCGGCGCGCCCTGCTTCCTCGACAGATTCTTTCATCACTGAAGATGGGCTTTTAATGTTCTTAAGGCCAGCGGCGAAGATACGACCGAGCGGGGATTCTGCCTCCAAACGGGAAAGCATGGCATCGCTGACGCCGCGCTGTTTAAGTTCATGGACCACTTCGTTGAATAGCTCTGCGGGTGCAATTTTTTTGCTGCGCAGGGTCATCAAGCGTTCTGCAATTAACGCAACGGCAATTACAGATGCAACTATCAGAAACCAAATCGGCCAACCAGCCGCTTCTACAAGTGCAAACACTGAATTTCTCCAAATATGCTTAAATTAATAAAGCGGAACTGTATCTGGTCGCACTTGTTTGAGCAAGATTTCTCCAGCTACTCTAGCTTGATTGCCCCTTAAGTTTGTATCATGATTGATTAGATAGGTTAAACAATGTCATCGAGTGAGGAAGCCATGAATGTTTATTCATGCACAAAAATTGTGGATAACTATGTGGAAAAGGGATTAGAAATGGTGCTTAACTGCTTATCAAGTAACCAATTTTGGTTGCCTGCTTAATTTATGTGCTTTTTAAAAAATTACAATAAAAACAAATGCATATCATAAATTGCCAAAATGTTACGCTATAATTTTGGTGTAAATATGGCATCTTTCTTCAAATTGTGGATTATTCAAGAATGTCAATATGATTTTTAAATTAGTTGAAGATGAAAAAAATCATATATTCAGTGTGCAAGAGCTCAATATGGCTGCCAAGCAGATATTGGAAAATGGCTTGCCGCTGTTATGGGTGCGCGGCGAGATTTCCAATTTTGTCTGTGCTACTTCCAGGCATTGGTATTTTTCCCTGAAAGATGAGCAGGCGCAGGTGCGCTGCGTGATGTTCCGCCACAAAAGTCAGTACCTTGACTGGCTACCAAAAAATGGCATGCAAGTGGAGGTGTTGGCTCTGGCCACGTTGTATGAAGCTCGTGGTGAATTTCAGTTGACGCTGGAGCAGATGCGGCCAGCGGGACTGGGTGCGTTGTATGATGCGTTCGAGCGCCTCAAACGCAAACTGGAAGCCGAGGGGCTGTTCGATGCTGCGCGAAAACGGCCGCTGCCGTTCTTCCCTGCACAAATTGGCATTATCACCTCGCCGCAGGCAGCAGCGTTATGCGATGTGTTGATTACCTTGGCTAAGCGTATGCCAAGTGTTCCTGTCGTGCTGTATCCCACCCCGGTACAGGGGGAGGGAGCGGCGCAAAAGATCGCGCAAGCCATTCGATTGGCTAATGAGCGCGCGGAGTGCGACGTGCTGATGTTATGTCGCGGTGGTGGCAGCATCGAGGATTTATGGGCGTTTAACGAAGAAATAGTGGCGCGTGCCATTTTCGCCAGTCGTATTCTGGTGGTGAGCGGCATTGGGCACGAAACTGATTTTACTATTGCTGATTTTGTCGTTGATCAGCGTGCTGCTACACCCACTGCGGCAGCGCAACTGGTTGTGCCGGAGCGGCAGGAGTTGTTGCAACGCGTGTACCATTTGGCACAGCGATTAGCACGCGGCAAGCAGCGCCAATTCGAACGCGTAATGCAGCAGCTCGATTACTTGCAGCGTCGCCTGGTACACCCCGCACAGCGAGTGCAGCAACAAACTCAGCATCTTAACCATCTGCAGCAACGCTTGCAGACCGTGCTAACCTATATTTTGCAGCGCCAACAATGGCGTTGGCAGTCGTTGCAGCGGCGTTTACGTGCGGTATGTCCAAACATTGAACAGCTTGGCGCACGACAGACAATTTTGGCTCACCACCTGCTGGAAGTCATGCATCGTACACTGGAACGCCACAATACCCGCCTAGACGCCTTACAGCAACATCTCGACCATCTCGATCCGCAGCAGGTGCTGGCGCGCGGCTACAGTGTGGTGCGTGATGCACATGGTGCAATTATTTTAGACAGCGCTGCTTTGCCTGTAGGCGCACGCCTCGATATCACCTTCGCGCATGGTTGGGCGCGTGTGGAATTAATAGAAAAGGGGGAGTCTTTACCCAGTCTAGACATGAGTGTGAACGAAAGATAGGGATGCTGAGTTGCCATAACTCAGAGGATTTAACGTTGGAGAAAGCGGGCATTGTTAATTTCGCTAACTTGATGAAACAGCTGCAGGTTGATCAGGTATAAGGTTTTAGAGTAGAATTGCGTTTCTTTTGCAAACTAGTTGGAGAAATAGCTATGGCTCGCGTCTGTCAAGTAACGGGGAAACGCCCGATGGTGGGAAACAATGTATCTCACGCCAATAATAAAACAAAGCGTCGTTTCCTGCCGAATTTGCAGCGTCGTCGTTTGTGGGTTGAAACTGAAAATCGCTGGATATCCTTGCGCCTGACAAATGCCGGGTTGCGTACCATTGACAAGAATGGTATCGATGCGGTGTTGTTTGAAATGCGCGCACGCGGCGAAAACGTTTAAGGAGTAACGAAAAATGCGTGAAAAAATCAAGCTTGAATCCAGCGCCGGTACTGGTCATTTCTATACGACGGACAAAAATAAGCGAACAACGCCGGAAAAGCTTGAGATCAAGAAGTTTGATCCAGTGGTGCGCAAACATGTGATGTACAAGGAAACCAAGCTGAAGTAAGCTATTCACTTTGTTCAAACGCATAAAAAACCCGCTTAAGCGGGTTTTTTATTCATATTGCAAAAGAAGTATGCTAAGCGTAGCAACGTAGTCGTTGGGAAAACTCCTGTAATGCCGCAATCCCGCTGTTCTCCGCTCGATGACACCAGTCTTCCAATTGCTTTACTAATTGCTCCTTGGTGGCTGTAGAGTTTTGCCAGACGACGGCCAGCTCTTGGCGTAGGGTATAAGTTGTCCGTAGAATGCCGCTGGCTTTAATCACTACGCTGAGTTTCGTTTTTTGTTGCTCGGTTAAAACGTTTTCATCCAAGTGCAGCCAGTGTTTGATGCGCGCTATATCAATTTTATCCGAGGCTTGTAGTTTTAGCCGAGCTATTTCCGTCGAGTAGGTTTTTTTCAGTAATTGGGCATATCTGGCTGTGACTTCGTAGCGGTTGGCGATAACGGCGTGCAGGGTTTCCATGTCACATGAAGTCTTGGCTTGGTTCAGTCGTACTCGCGGGGCACGCCTCTTCACTTGTGCTAGACCGAACGTTTCTATGACGCGGATGTAGAACCACCCGATGTCGATTTCATACCACTTGTTGGAAAGTTTGGCGGAGGAGGCATAAGCGTGGTGATTGTTGTGCAGTTCTTCACCGCCGATGAAGATACCCCACGGCACGATGTTGGTGGAAGCGTCCGCCGTCTGGAAGTTACGATAACCCCAGTAGTGCCCTATGCCGTTGACAATACCGGCTGCATTAATGGGTATCCATGCCATTTGCACGGCCCAGATGGTTAGGCCAAGTGGGCCAAACAAAAGTACGTTGATGATCAGCATCAGCGTGATGCCGAGCTCGCTGCGTTTGCTGTAAAGATTGTTTTCCAGCCAGTCGTTCGGTGTGCCGTGGCCGTATTTGTCTAGTGTTTCCTGATTCTGGGCTTCTTTGCGGTAGAGAGCAGCGCCTTCCAATAGCACTTTCTTGATGCCCAGAATAACCGGGCTATGTGGATCATCCTCTGTCTCGCATTTAGCATGGTGTTTGCGGTGGATGGCAACCCATTCTTTTGTGACGATAGCGGTGGTTAGCCATAACCAGAAACGGAAAAAATGACTGGGAACAGCATGCAGATTCAGTGCGCGATGTGCCTGATGGCGGTGCAAAAAAATGGTAACAGATGCGATGGTAATATGGGTTAAGGTCAGTGTAACAACTATATAGCCCCACCATGGCAAATCAATAAAACCTGAAAACATTTACTATCTCCTGAAAAATCAACTATAAATTATATACTAACTATTTTAACATAATTAAGAACATATCAAGCTGTAGCCGCCCAGGTTTTTGCTTGTTCATATTCGGTAAAGACGCGTATATCGGCATCCACGAACATGCGCGATAGCCAAGCTTGCCATGTGATCCACTGATCGTCAGTAATAACTGCAATCTTGCTGAAGTCATGTGGGTGTTCGCGATTGAAAAATTTGATTTCCTCCCATGCTACATCCACCGTGTAGCTGATCATGTCACGTAGGTCGAACAACAGGTTGGCCGTGCCGGGTGATTTAAGCATGTAGAGTGCGTGTTCCTCGAATTGCTTGAAATCGGCCAAGGTGAATTCGCCCAGTACAGCAATGTTGAGCAGGGTGGGGGTTTGTTCTATTGTGATCATATCAAGTCTCTTCTTCGTTAGTTATGTGCCACTGTGCTTGGGTGCCAGTTTCAAGCTTAGCACACCGCCTGCAATGATGAGTCCCATGCCTATCCATCCCATCAGTGGCAATGCCTCGCCCCACAAGATCATGCCGAATATGCTGGCGAATATCACAGTGCTGTAGGACAAGCTACCCGCCACTAGCATTTTCCCGGTACGGTAGGCGCGGGTCATGGCTAGCTGTGCTAGTGTGGCAGTGCTGCCGAGTCCGAGCAAGATAAATAATCCAGGCGCAGTGATCGGATGAACGGTTCCGAGCAACATGCCGATGCCGCTGCTAATAGCGGCAATCAGACTGAAATAGAACACCACACGCCATTCCGGTTCACCCCTTAACCCAAGCTGTCTGACATTGAGGTAGGCGATGCCGGCCAAGAGGCCGGAAATCAGCCCGATAAGACCGGGGATGAGTTGATCTTGGGCCAAGGTGGGATGCAGCAGCAATATCACGCCACAAAACCCCAGCAGGATGGCGCTGGAGAGAGCCGGACGGAAATGTTCCTTGAATGCCAGCATGGTCAGGATAGAGAGATAGAGCGGTGCGGTGTAATTAAGCGTTACTGCGGTGGCCAGCGGCAACACGGTGATGCAGTAAAAATATAGCATCAGCGCGATGGTGCCAGAAACGCCGCGCCACAAGTGCTGCTTCAAGTGATGGGTCGACAGCGACAGTCCTTGCTGGCGGATGACGGCATAGATCATCAATAGCCCAAGGAAAGAGCGATAAAATACTAATTCAATATGAGAAAAATATTCTGCACCTAGTTTGACAAACACCCCCATCCAGCCGAAAAGGAACCCGGCGACTAGCATCCATAGCGCGCCCATTCCAATAGATTATTTAAGCGGATGGGTAAAAAAAATGCTAACCCCGCGCAAGAGGAAATAAAGCTGTTTAATTAAACAGGGGTTCCACCTGCACGGGTATGAAAATGTGCGGAATTTTATAGTAGCGGCGATTAAGATGATCATTCTCCTAAGTGCGGATCAAGCTGGCGCCGCAGAAACTCATGGAAATGCAGCAGGCCGTCCTCAGTCGGAGATTGATACGGTCCAGCATCTTCGATTCCATGCTGGTACAGCCATTTGCGCCCCTGATGCATTTTCAGGCAGATGGTATCGTCCTCAAGCGCGGTTTCACGGTAGGCAGCCTTTTCTGCTTCGACAAAATCGCGCTCAAATAGCACTATGTCTTCGGGGTAGTAAAACTCCATAATGTTAGTGCAGGCATCGACACCGCGCGGAATGACAGTGCTGACCACTAATGTATTTGGATACCACTCTACCATGATGTTAGGGTAGTAGGTCAGCCAGATCGCGCCGTATTTGGGTAGCGCGCCGTTGTTATAACGCAGCACCTGTTCCTGCCATTTGCCATAGGCGGCACTGCCAGCTTTGCGCAGGCCATGGTTGATGCCTACAGTTTGCACGCTGTACCAGTCGCCGAATTCCCAACTCAGATCGTCGCAATTGACGAATTTACCCAGGCCGGGATGGAACGGCGCTACATGGTAGTCCTCCTGATATACCTCAATGAAAGTCTTCCAATTGAAAGCATATTCATCTATCTCTACACGATCCAGTTGATAATTGGAAAAATCCAGTTCCTTTAGCGCAGGAATATCCGCTAGATCCTTGGCAATATTGCGTTTACCTGCGAACAGTAAGCCATTCCAGTGTTGCAACGGAGTCTTATGGAGATGCCGGCAGGGATTCTGCGGGAAGCGCGGTGCACCCAACAGCTGGCCATCCAGTTGGTACGTCCAGCGATGCAGCGGGCACACAATGTTTTTCGCGCTACCACGCCCTTCAAGCATGGTGGCCTGACGATGACGGCAAATATTGGAGAGCAGTTCCACCCCATTTTTATTACGCACCAACATCTTAGCATTATCCATCCAATTCAGAACATGGTAATCGCCGATGTTTGGTACCAACAGTTCGTGTCCGATATAGCCAGGGCCGTTATCGAATAGCATGCGCTGCTCAATTTCCAAAATTTTTGGATCGAAATACCATCGCAATGGCGGTTGTGTGAGAACTTGGGTGAGCTGATAGATCTTGGCGATCTCGGACATTCCAACATCTTCCTTGCAAAAAGTGAATACGTTACGGGAAAAAAGAATCAAATTGTCCCTTAAAAGTGCAGGGGGGGGCAACAAAAACTGTCATTCTGTAGCGAGCAAATAAACTGTCCAGACTTGTAGCACATGATTTGTCGGTTTACTTAGCCCCAGGAGTGTTTATCGGACTCCGTTGTTAATCGCCGATAGTTACTCTACCCACAAAACTTCACGTAGTAAAATCGTAGCTTGCTTGCCAAGCACTCGCGGTTACAAGTGCACAGTGAAATCCGCTAAAATGACAGTCTGCAAAAAGCAAAAAAATTAATATGTGCCTGATTGCCAGTCATTTGGTTGCCACCTTTCACGACAGTTACTTGGCTAACCCGTCTTGGTCTACATCTTCGGTCATACCTCATTCCGATGGGACTGAGTTATGGAAGTGGATCATCATGAATCATTGCAACAATTGCCTGCTTTGGGCGCAGGAAGATTTGGCTCGCCGTATCAAGGTCAGCGACATTGATATCGCCATTAATAAACGAGCTATCGATCGCTACAATCAGGCCCGCAATGATGCCATTGAATGTATTGATGAACAATTATTAATCGCCCTTGAACTGGTGGATGCTCTCTCTGCGCGAACTGATTCGCCGATCATCAAAGTAACAAAGGGTGCGCGTTTGAATAGCGAGACTGCTGGCAGCATGGTGGATAGGATGTCGATTCTCGCACTGAAGATATGCGCCATGCGTCAGCAGACCGAGCGTATTGAAGTTGATGAAGCTCATCGTTTAACGTGCCGTAGAAAATTGGAGCGGTTGAATGAGCAGCGCAGCGACTTGGGTGCTTGCCTGGACGAGTTGCTAGCTGATACACAGGCGGGCCGTGCATACTTCAAGGTTTATCGCCAGTTCAAAATGTACAACGATCCGCAGTTGAATCCGGCGTTGGTGGCAGAAAGTAAATTGTGAATATTTCAATCTAAATTCAGAAACGTAATGAAATTCTCATGAGCGATTACGCTGCCATCTTGCACAAGGCGTCTCGAACTCTCGCCACTACCTCTTCCCAGTTGCCAATATTGCATTGTCGGAACAAGCGAAGGGACGGGTACAACGGACTATCTTCTCTCTCCAGCAGCCAGCGCCAGTCCGCCGCAAATGGCAAGAGCACCCATGCCGGTTTGCCAATAGCACCCGCAAGATGAGCAACCGATGTGTCGACACAAATCACGAGATCAAGATTGGCAATTAATGCCGCTGTGCTGGCGAAATCCCCGATGTCTTCCGTCAAGCCGATGAAATGGAGATTTGCAAGCGGATGTTTAGCTTGGGCCTCCCCAGAGCCTTTTTGCAGGTTAAAAAATACCACATTTTCTACGGTCCCAAGCAAATCAAGTTGACTGAGGGATATGGAGCGATTCAGATTGTTCTTGTTTCCGGGACTTCCAGCCCACATCAACCCCACTTTTAATGCTGATCCAGTATCCGGCATGCGTTTCCGCCAATCTTCAACCAAGCCTTCATCCGGGGAAAGATAAGGAGCCGCTACTGGTATTTCCCCCTCAGCTGTGCGGAGCCTGGACGGCAGGCTGAGTAAAGGACAATGGAAATCGTATTGCGGTAGGGGTTCGCCTCGCAAGATGACTTCATGTATTCCTTTCACCTCTTTAAACAGGCGCTTCAGCGCAGGTTTACATTCAAATAAGATTTGTCCCCCAAGCGAAGCCAGCAGTGGCGCATATCGAATGAACTGTATAGCATCGCCAAACCCTTGTTCTGCGTGCAAAAGTATTGTTTTGCCGCGAAGGTCTTCGCCATTCCATAACGGACGTGTAAAACGTTTTCCTTCACCAGCCAGTTCTGGCGTCTTCAGACGCCACTCATATTCATCCCAGCCACGCGAAAAATTACCTATTGCGAGTAACGCCAGTGAAAGGTTCCAGTGTGCCTGAGCAAAATCGGGCCGTAAGGCAATTGCTCTTTCGTAATAAGTAACTGCTTCAGCAGGACGTCCTGTGGCTTCAAGAATCAAGCCCAAGTTGTTATATGCTTCCACATAGTTGGCGTTCAGGGCGATTGCTTGGCGATAACATTCGGCAGCCCGATGACGATCCCCTATGGCTTGAAACACCAATCCTAGATTATTATGAAAATCCGGAATTGAAGGCTGAATCCGGATGGCTTGCTCAATCAGTTTTAAGGCTTCTTCGTGGGCACCTGACTGATAAGCAATTACCCCCGAATATTGCAACGCAACTGCATTTTGCGGTTGTTCGTGCAAAATCAAGCCATAAATTGTGTTGGCATGAACGATGTGGCTCAGCTGATGGTGCTTTAATGCGACGGACAACATCCATTGAATGTCCTCCTCGCGGGTTGCGCCGCGTGGTATAGATGTCACGGCAATTTTTCCGCAGCAGTTCTTGTACCGTTCACCGCTACCGCACGAACATGTTTCGTTTCGGCTTATCGATTTTGAAGTAGGAGGACTTGCCATTGCCGCCAATTGACTGCGGGCGTCTGAATGCGCGGGATTGTTCTCAAGGATGCGTTGAAAGACTGCCTCAGCAAAACGAAACTGTCGCAGATCCCGGTAATTGATTCCAAGCCGGAAAAACTGAATGGAATTTGTAACATTGGACGGCAGACTATGGATAAACTCTTCCACTTCATTTGGAGCAAGGGCCATCCATATGTTGAATAACCCGTGAAAGCCGAAAGGCTGGCGGGCTGGATAAGTGGTTTCGAAGGAAAATTTTTCTGCCTCGGATTCTGGCGCAAACCGCACTTGGTATTGCTCCTCCAGCAGGGGGCGATATTTGCGGCCAATCAGTTCATCTTCAGCTAACTCTTCATCGAAGGGGATTTCCCGCGTGGCAAGTAACAATTTACGCGACCGCAGCGAAAATCCGCCGTTACCAACTCTGAATCCATCTTTATGATGACCCCACACCGCACCGATATAGTCAAAGCTTAGGAATTCATTCGTCCATGCGTCGGGGTTAATGATGTAGCCGTCCCACTGGACAAGAAGAACGAAATCACTATCAATATAACGATGCAGTTCATGCAGTACAAACATCGAATATTCCTGCCGTGAGCGAATCGCTGGTATTTCTACTGTTTCAATATCTGGAAGGGTGAAATCTCGGTTCGTCAGGAAAAGTACGCGGTCAAAGACGCATCTTTCTTTAGATTTTTTCAATGCCTTGATGGCAAGGTCATGATTGATGCAGTCCACGCAGCAAAGCGTGATAGTGATAGCTTGTCCAGTTTTCATCGTAAAGCCAGTTAATTTTGAACTTGAAGAATCAACAATTTCCATCAGATTTTTTTGCAGTTAAATTTTTCAGTATAACTTTAAAAAAATTTCTGTCATATTCGATGATGAGATCAGCTGAGCAGAGAACTCGCGCAACCCGGAGTTTGCTTCGCTCGTTCCATAGCTTCAGGCTGGCGCTCAGTGGATGTCTTGACGCTTTGGACTACGTTTTGTTGTGCTCATTGCCTTGAGATATTCGATGATTTCTTTTGTGACTTTCGCTCGATTAGGGATCTCTTGTGCAAGTCCAGGCATCAGCGTGTTGTGTCGAATACTCGATGGATTCTCGATCCAGCGTGTCAGGTACTTAGGCTTGATGTACTCGACCACACTCGTCGGGTAATTGAGTTCAGGTGCCTTGCCGCCGCCTTCACCATTGATCATATGGCATGCCATGCAATACTTGCGAAAGTGCAAGAAACCAAGCTGCGCTTCTGCGGATGCCTTGGCTGGCGGGGAAAGATTCGGAAAGCGAGTCGCAAATGTCGTGAGTTCGATGCTCTTCACCTGGTAAGGCATGTCTGACGCGCCGTCCTGAAGCAGCACTTTTGATTTCATGTTGTCCCAGATTAAGTAGAGCGGTCCGAGTTGTACTACCTCGTTATTCTGTAGTATGTTGGTCATCGTAAATGGCGAGTCGTCGTCGTGAGCAAAGGCGAAATAGGCATCATGGGAGAGAAACTTTGTGACCGGAATGCTCGCTTGATATCCGTCCATGGAAATGAATACAATCTCCTCTGCTTTCTTCCACTCTTTGCCAAATGTTTTGTCAAAAAGCGCTCGGGCAGGATAAGCCTTGTAGATGTGGTCTTTTTTCTCGTGGATCTCGAAAATTTTTAACGAAACTGCTGGAAAAGCAGTAGCAAGCTCGCTTAAAGTCAGAGTCTTGACGATTTGACCTTTGTCCTTGAACTCAATGCCGATGTCGCTTTGTGAAAACGCTGGTGCAGGTAAACAGACGTTGCCGCAAATTGCGATGAGAGTTAGAAAAATATTTCGGAAATTTCTTGAGATTCGATTACTCATATTATGCCCCCACAGCTGGCGATAAATGTTCTTGAAAATATGGCATCATTGGATACGAATTTTTTACAAAAAACAATGTGAAAGAAGTTTGTACCAGAACCTGAAAAAGCATCTTGGCTTCGGCATTTTTTTACATTTTATGAGCGTTAGCGAACTGAAAATTATGCAAAGAAGTGTTATTTTAATAACTCTTATTTTTATCAAGGAGGTAAAGTCATGAAAATCAAAATCGCGACAATTTGTTTTATGGTCGGTATATTGCTTATACCCCGTATGGGCTTTACCGCCGATTCAAAATCGGACCTTCCAGACCCCACGACAATAGTCAAGGACTCGGATATAACAAATAAAATAAATACCCGACTGCATGCTGATAAACATTTAGGCAAGTTTAAAAGTATTAAAGTTGATACGGATAACAATGGCGTTGTATGGTTGAGCGGTACTGCTCACCTTTTATCAGAAGAGGAAAAAGCCATTGAAATTGCTCGGGGTACCGAAGGTGTGGTTATAGTCAAAAGCAACGTCAAAATCAAGAATGGACATCCCATAAGCGAGTGATGTAATAGGTTGTATCTCATAAAACTGAAAAATAGTTCATTAAGATTTCGGCCATCCGAACCTTTGCTTGGTTGAGACACCACCGCTGATTTGACTGAACAGGTTTGATGTATTACGTCTATTACCCCCTCGGGTGATGCTGCGCGTGCAGTTGCTTTAACCGTTCGCGTGCAACATGCGTGTAAATCTGTGTGGTAGAAATATCGGCATGGCCGAGCAGCAGTTGCACTACGCGCAGATCAGCTCCGTGATTAAGCAAATGGGTGGCGAAGGCATGGCGCAAGGTGTGCGGCGACAGTGGCTTGAGTAGGCCGCCGTGCTTTGCGTGACGCTTGATGAGATACCAGAACATCTGCCGCGTCATCGCTGTGCCACGTTGAGTAACGAACATCGCAGCATTTAATTTATTGCCCAGCAAAATTGGGCGTGCAACAACCAGATAGCGGTGCAGCCAGTCCAGCGCTTCCTCTCCCAGCGGTACCAGACGTTCTTTATTGCCCTTGCCCATCACGCGTACTACGCCCATGTCGAGGCTGACCTGTGCGACGCTCAAGCTGATCAACTCGGAAACGCGCAGACCACTGGCATATAGCACTTCCAGCATAGTGCGATCACGCATGCCCAGAGATGTATTCATATCGGGTGCTTGCAGCAGCATATCCACATCCTGTTCAGTGAGCGTTTTTGGCAGGTTACGCGGCAGCTTGGGGGTAGCGATTTGCAGGGTGGGATCAGTGTCTACTTTGCTCTGCCGTAACAGATAACGGAACAAGCGTTTGAGGCTTGAAATGGCACGACTGGTACTGGTGGCTTTAGCTTTTTGTTCGATGACCAAATAGGCGAGAAAGCCTTGGACGTCAGCGTGTGTGGCCTCTAGCAAGGTAGAATTATGCTGTTTTTCCATCCAGAGAATAAATTTGCACAGATCGCGTCTGTAGCTTTCCAGTGTGTTGCGCGACAAGCCGTCCTCCAGCCACAGGCAGTCGCAGAATTCATCCAGGATGTCAGTGTTGTTCATACATTTTGCACATAACGCATTGATTTTTATATATTAATTCGTGTGGTTAACAATTGGCGCATCAATGTAATTAATTGGTTACGAGCGAAGTCCGACAGACTCCCTGGTTTGATTGTTCTTCATATGCTAGCAACCAGCATTTGATATCCAACGCATCCCCTCCGCGCTGGTGTATGAAGCCGCCGATACCAGACTTGCTCACCACGCGATGGCAGGGGATGACAATGGGAATGGGATTTGCACCACACGCCTGACCAACCGCTCGCGGGCTGGAACCTAGCAAAGTGGCAAGATCGCCATAATTTCGTGTTTGTCCAGATGGAATAGCAGATATTGCTTGCCACACTTTTGTTTGATGGGTAGTGCCGTTAAGCTTGAGTGAAAGATTAAAATGAAAATTTGGATCAATGAAATAGGCCTGTAATTGTTCGCACACCTCTCGAGCGCACGCTTGGCTCGGCGGTTGTGGCGTGGCACCCGGCTCCAGAAAGTCGATGCCGGTAAGCGCATCCGCCTCACAGCGGATACCAAGCATACCAAATGGTGTAGGTAGCTTTGCCTGGTAATTCATTTACCTTCCTTACACGAACATTTGGCTAGTTTCATGAGGTAAACCCTCGGCTTCGCCGGGGGCTCCCCAAGGTTTGACCTGTACGTCGGCCGTATTGAAACTTCTGTGTTTATCAAAAGAAGGAGTTTCAAAATAAAAGAATATCAGGGTCTGAGCCATATGGGATGGAACCTGAAAATATCAGGTAGTTTATATTCCCAAGAGACGGAAGCAAGCAATATTTGGTGCATTGCGCAAGCATTCATTCAGGAGAGATATTTCGGGAATTGGCGTTACAAAGAATGTGCAAGGTAGTCGAATGGTACTTGATGGTTGACACATGTTCATGTGTGTTTAATCAGGAGCAGGAAGACGAACGTTACAACCAAATGAAATTTGGGCTATAACCGCTTATAGGTGGCTTATGGGTTACCAGAGCCTTTGAGGTGCCCCAGCAGAAAACCTCCGGTTTTGCCGGAGGCAATTAATTTGTCAATTCTCATTTTAATTAAATAAAAATGAGGATGACTAACTGCAAACTTAAACTGCTTTGCGGTTAGGGAGTTTTTCCTTGATACGTGCGGATTTTCCGGAACGGTCACGCAAGTAGTACAGCTTGGCACGACGCACATCACCACGCCGCTTTACTTCGATACTGGCGATGGCTGTTGAATAGGTTTGAAAGGTACGTTCCACGCCTTCACTAGCGGAAATTTTCCGCACAATGAAAGATGAATTCAGGCCACGATTGCGCTTTGCAATCACTACGCCTTCATAAGCCTGAACGCGTTTGCGTTCACCTTCGACCACGTTCACATTGACGATAACAGTGTCGCCAGGAGCGAAGCTCGGGATTACTTTTCCCAGGCGGGCAATTTCTTCTTGTTCAAGTATTGCGATAAGATTCATTTTATTTCCTCTTGTTGTACGGACGCTTGTTCCTGCTGGTACTCTGCCAGTAGCCGAGCTTCCTGTTTTGTTAACTGGCGTTGTGCCAGCAAATCTGGGCGGCGTTGCCAGGTCCGTCCCAACGCCTGCTTCAACCGCCACTTCTCTATCTCGGCGTGGTGCCCGGAAAGTAAAACCTCCGGTATGCCTTCGCCTTCAAAAATTTCTGGCCGCGTGTAATGCGGACAATCCAGCAAGCCCGCTACAAACGAGTCCTGCTGTGCTGATTCGGCATCCCCAAGCACACCGGGCAAGTGCCGCACCAAACTGTCTATCAGCACCATTGCTGCCAGCTCGCCACCGGATAACACGTAGTCGCCGATGGAAAGTTCTTCATCCACCTGCTGTCGTATCAGGCGTTCATCTACACCCTCGTAACGGCTTGCCAGCAGAATCAATCCATCATTCCGCTCCAAAAATTCCTTTACCACTTCGTGGGTTAGTTGTCGTCCTTGTGGTGACAGGTGAATTACACAACTTTTGACCACGCCAGTTTGCGCTTGGCTTTGTTTCGCTGTTGCGATTGCCTGCGCTAGTGGCTCTGCCAACATCAACATTCCCGGACCGCCGCCATAAGGCCGGTCATCCACGGAACGATGCTTGTCGCTGGTGAACTCACGCGGATTCCATGTGTGGAGCACAAACTTGCCTTGTTCCGCCGCACGCCGCGTTACCCCATATTGGGTAATCGCGTCGAACATTTCTGGGAATAGCGTAATAACATCAAAGCGCATCGCCGCCGCTCAGTGTTTTGCGGCCCAATCGACACGTATCACTTTTTTCGTCAAGTCCACTTGCTTGATTGCGCTGGCAATGAACGGGATTAATAATTCCCCCCGATTTTTTTTGGACAGATCTTCCTGCACACACAGCACCTGATTAGCACCGGTATCCATAAGGTTGTCCACCACTCCCAGGCATTCGCCAGCGAGATTAACGACCGTCAACCCGATTAGATCCGACCAATAATATTCATCCTCAGGCATTTGAGGCAGACTGCTGCGCGGCACTGCCACCAGCAAGCCTTTATATTTTTCGGCGGTGGTTCTGTCGTTGCTGCCGGGGAACTTGGCGACCAAGCCTTTGCTGTGCACAGCAAAGGCTTCCACAGTTATCTCGCACCAAGGTTGCTTCTCGTCTCCTAGCCACCAAGTGGGATAGTCGGCAAGACTATCCACGGACTCGGTGTAAGTTTTAATCTTCACCCAGCCGAGAATTCCCTGCGCACCTGCCACGCGCCCCATAACTATCATGGAGTCTGATTGGTTATGCTTTTGCTGCGACACCAGCGCGCTTGACCAGCTTGGCGACGGCGTCGCTCAATTGCGCGCCTTTCTCTTGCCAGAAAGCCACGCGATCCAGTTGGATACGCATGCCTTCAGGGCCTTCCGGGGCAACCGGGTTATAAAAACCAACGCGCTCGATGAACCGGCCATCACGGCGATTGCGCGAATCGGCCACAACTACATTAAAAAACGGGCGATTCTTGGAGCCGCCACGTGCAAATCGAATAATAACCATAGTTTCTACTTTATCGTTAGCAAATGCCAAAGGGCGCAGATTTTACGACACTTTACAGAGTTATGGCAAGTGACATCAGCGATGCAGTAATACTTCCAACACGAATTTGGTGCCCAGATAGGCGAGTAGCAAAAAAATGAAGCCGCTCATTGTCCACCGCACCGCAGTGCGCCCGCGCCAGCCTTTATAATGATGGCCCAGTAATAACACTGCGAACACGCACCAGGAAATGAAACCGAACAGCATTTTGTGATTGAATTGCCACGGCTTGCCAAATAGCTGATCGGAAAAGACAACGCCCGACACCAATGTCAGAGTGAGCAGAACAAAGCCAGCGCCGATGATGCGGAATAATAAGGTTTCCATGGTGAGCAATGGTGGCAAGCCTTGCAGCACGCGCGGTAGCGTAGCATGGTGCAGGCGTTTTTCCACCAGTGACATCAGGCCCGCATGCAGCACCGCAATGGTGAATAGACTGTAGGCGAGCATTGCTGCCAGAATATGCGCCTCAAGGATAAATGAAAGATTGTTCGTTAGCGGATGGACCGCAGGAAACAGCGCCGGCAGTAACGCACCTACTGCTGCCAGAGGCAACACTAAAGTTTGCAGGCTGGCAATCGGGTAAAAAAAACGTGCTACCCAATACACCAGCATGGTCAGCCACAAAATCAACGATAGCGCATTAATTAACCCCAAGTTCAGATCACCTCCACTGAATAAATTGCCATACAGCAGGTATGCATGGAGTGCTAGCGGCAGCAATACAGCATGGCCAATCATTCCACGGTTTAAGACATCTATACTTCCGGCAGATTGTGCACGCCAAAAATAAACTGCTAACACGCTGTACGCAAGAAAGGTGATTACATAGAGCGGAAGATTCGACATTTTTGGTCAGGATGTTTTAGACTTCACAGATTCTACACTATAGCCAATGCTGCGGAAAACAGGAGCGAGATCATGCTAGACAACCTTACACAACGCCTTTCAGGCGTTATAAAAAACCTGCGGGGACAAGCGCGCTTGTCTGAAAGCAACATTCAGGATGCCTTGCGTGAAGTACGCTTGGCCCTGCTGGAAGCTGACGTGGCGTTGCCCGTGGTTAAAGAATTTACTGCCCAGGTGAAACAGGCTGCGTTGGGACAAGAAGTGTTGAGCAGCCTGACGCCGGGACAAGCATTGATTGGTATCGTACATCGCGAGCTGACCAAGCTGATGGGTGAACACAACGATGCGTTGAATCTCACCACCGTGCCGCCGGCCGTGATTTTGATGGCTGGTTTGCAGGGCGCAGGCAAGACTACCACTAGTGGCAAACTTGCCAAATTGCTGCGCGAGCAAATGAAGAAAAAAGTGTTGCTGGTTAGTTGCGACGTTTACCGTCCTGCTGCTATCGAGCAATTGCGTACCCTGGCGCAGCAACTTGAAATCGATTTTTTCGCCTCTGACATTAGCCAGAAGCCGCGCGATATAGCACTGGCGGCGCTTGATTACGCGCGCAAGCATCACCACGATGTGCTGATTGTGGATACTGCTGGTCGCCTTGCGATCAATGCGGCAATGATGGAAGAAATTCAGCAATTGCACGCCGCCCTTAATCCGATTGAAACTCTGTTTGTTGTGGACGCCATGACCGGTCAGGACGCCGTGAATACCGCAAAAGCATTTGGCGAGGCATTGCCGCTAAGCGGTATTATTCTCACCAAGCTGGATGGTGATGCGCGGGGCGGGGCGGCCTTGTCGGTACGGCACATCACCGGCAAGCCGATCAAATTTGTTGGCGTGAGCGAAAAGCTTAATGGCTTGGAGGCCTTCCATCCAGAGCGCATGGCTTCGCGCGTGTTGGGCATGGGAGATGTATTGTCGTTGATTGAAGATGTCCACCGTGAGATTGATCAGGCCGAGGCTGAAAAACTCGCCAAAAAAATTAAAAGTGGTCACGGATTTGATCTCAACGATTTCAAGATGCAAATCGTGCAAATGCGCAAAATGGGCGGCATGTCTGCCCTGATGGACAAACTACCTGCACAACTCGGTCAGGCTGCGGCGGGCGCCAAGATGGACGACCGCGCCATCAACCGCACTGAAGGCATCATTAACTCGATGACGATGCAAGAACGTTCCCACCCGGAACTCATTAAAGCTTCGCGTAAGCGCCGCATCGCCGCCGGAGCGGGGGTTCAGGTGATGCACGTCAATCAACTATTGAGCCAGTTCGAACAAACGCAAAAGATGATGAAGATGTTCAGCAAAGGCGGCATAGGTAAATTGATGCGCGGCATGAAGGGCATGTTGCCCGGCAAACGTTAAGCTCTGGAAGCTGAAGATGGTCAGTCATAGCAAGGCAAAGTTAACAAGTAAAATCAATTAAGTAACAAATTATTAAATTTATTGATTTTAATCCGCCATTGATTAATCTGTAGTTGTGTTTGCTCAATGGAATAACTTTATTGAACCAACATGACATCACTGTATATGCAGCTAGGCTCTATGAGAGTCGTAATGAAGTCACCATACTTAATCGGGCGGTAGTATCTTCGGAATCGGTCCATGCAGGAGATCATCAGGGAACATCGGGATATTCCATTACCGATAAAGGGAACAGGCCGCCCAGGCTACCTGTCCCCCTTGCTTTCATGCAGCGATACCATGCAAATCTACTCGCTGCTTGACCCGTTGAATTTCACAATTGCCAGCCCCTCACTTCAAGCGGTCTTTGATCTTAGCGATTCCTGCCTCCGCGCACTGTTCATCGAGATGGCCGCCGGGTGCGCCACCAATGCCGATGGCACCAATTGTGTCGCCTTCCACTTGAATTGGTATTCCGCCACCCAAGGCAATGAAATCATTTATGTAGACAAGATTGGCAGCTGCGGGGTTCTTCTGTGTATTTTCCATGAGCCGCGCGGTCGAAGTTTTCATCGAAAGAGCTGTGTACGCTTTCCTGCGGCTGGTATCAATCGTATGCGGGCCTGCGTTGTCTGCACGTTGTAGCGCCTTGATCTGTCCAGCGCGGTCGACCACAGCTCCGCTGACGTTATAGCCCTTCGAAGAGCAGTCAGCGACGGCGGCGGCGACGGCTTCTACTGCCAGTGCGGTCGGAATGTCCCTGACGGTGCGAACCTGTGCATGAGCATTGCCCGCAGTAACGAGAGTTGCGAAAATGAGAGTGCATGTGACGCGAGAAATCATGGTAATTCTCCTGGTGATTGTTGCGCTTATTAAGCGTTTCCAATGAAGTTTCAAAAAAAATTTCGGGGTAACTTTTAAATCTTTAGTTAGGATTTCGTTGAAGAAGTTTCAGCTGGGTTGAGTCTGTTTTCTTCGGCATGTCGCTATTTTGGCCCAGCTAATAAAATTAAAGTTAACATGTCCATTAGCAATAGGAAATGATAGCTTGGCGCATGGATGCCTCTAATTGAGTGATTAATTTCAAACAAACTTATTATTAAAATATAACATTTAAAGGTTGATTTCTGTGCGCTACTGAACAGACAATGTTTTGAGATTGGCAATCCGTAATAAATGGCTATCATCAATTAAATCCGTAAGCTGCTGAAAAATAGTGGTGAGATAGCCAGCGCTTCAATTTGGAAAATTGGTGGTTCTGAGACGTTAATCAATAATAGAGAAGAAATGATGTCAGGAGCGATTGAACGAGGAAATACGCCGTCGGGAATGGGTGTTCATATCTTCCAGTATGACGATGTGACGATGATTCAGCGATGCAACTGATCGGTGCATTGCTTGCTGAACAGAACGAGATTTGGCAGGAATGCCGCTACCTCGGCATGGACGAATTCGCTGAGAGAGCCGCCGCACGAGTAATAGCTGGCGAGTACAACAATGCCGTTGCGCTCGCCAGCTAATAACCAAACGTCCGTGAACCAACTGAAAAAAATTTACAGCAGATTTTAAACTTGGCCCGATTGTACGAGAACACGAACGTGGCTGTCGTATTGTTCATGCATGGTGAAGTGCGGTAGTACTATCGAACATCGAACAGGAGACCTAATTATGATCTATGAGCTCTATTACTGGCCTGGAATTCAGGGACGGGGCGAATTTGTGCGCCTCGCGCTCGAAGAGGCAGAAGCGGAGTACATCGACGTAGCACTGATCCCGGAAGAAGAAGGCGGCGGAATAACGGCCATGGAAAAATTCTTTGAAGATGAGAGCATCGAGCGTCCTCCATTCGCTCCCCCGTTCCTCAAAGCCGGTCGGCAATTAATTGGGCAGACTCCAAACATTCTCTTGTTTCTCGGCGGCCGCTTGGGTCTCGCCCCGCGAGACACGGCCAGCAAGCTGTGGACTCATCAATTGCAACTCACCATCGCTGATTTCGTCGTGGAAATTCACGACACTCATCACCCCCTCGGCAGCGGACTTTATTACGAGGAACAGAAGCTGGCCGCGAAGCGGCGCTCGAAGGATTTTCTGGCAAATCGCCTGCCGAAGTTTCTCAATTATTTCGAGCGCATATTGGACCGCAACTCGGCCGACGGCCCGTGGATGGTGGGCACGCGGCTTACCTATGTAGATTTGTCCATGGCGCAGATCATCGCGGGGCTGCACTATGCCTTTCCATCAGCAAGTCGAAAAACATTACGCGCTTGTTCGCGCTTGCGCGCGCTGCATGACCTGGTTTTTGCCCGGCCGCATATCAAGCGTTACGTGGCGTCCGGCCGTCGGCTCGCCTTCAACAATGATGATATTTTTCGTCGCTATCCAGAGCTAGATGGATGACAGCATGCATAATGCTGCGCGTTCCGTTAGAGCAGGTCCGCAACAACACAACCCCGGAGGAAAACAACCTTCAGGTCAAACTGCTGGAGCAAACCTGTTCGCACGAAATCGTGCCTGTCGGATCAGCACATCCGTTGGCATTATTCAGAGGGACACGAATTTGGCGTTGCCAGGCATGGGCGTGATTGCAGAATGCTCTTTATTGAACCGATAGCTCATGTTTTGCTTGGTGAGCAGGTTGAGCGGAGGTGGCAGCCGATTATCGTTACGCCCTTGGTGCGGGCTACGGGACATGCCGCTTATCCCAATAATCCCGCAAATTCTGCCGGCTATGTCCAATTGTATTGGAGTCATTTCATCGTTACGAGGTGCCGAGTACCGGGTTTCACCACTCAGGTAAATATCAATCTCGTTGGCAAGAGCAATCATCTCCACTTCGGCTTCAAAAACAGTGAGTCGCCCGACATCCGTCACCACGACCTGATATCTCGGCGATCTCATTCCCCTGAGCGTATAGCCCCTGACCAGACGCTCCACCTTGTTGCGCTTGCCGCCGAGTTTACGGCACACCTCCTCACTCGCCGCTTGCTTGCCTTCCGGATGTTCAGGGCAATGGGTGTATGTCGCGTGCAGCAGTCCAGCCATCACGACTTCAATCCCAAAATCATAGCGCAGGAGCACGCTGGCGGTACCTGATAGATGGTTAATAATGCTTGGCGACAAGTACAGCGCTATTTGATCTCCATAGACTGTTCTCATGTAATTCCGCATAACGCCTGTTTTTCGCCACGCGATAATTCTTTAATCTGTAGCTCGCGCTTTAAGGCAGCGGATTTGTCGGCGCATGGCTCGACATGCATTAGCCGCACTGGGCGACGGCCGCGAGTATATTTCGCCGCCTCACCAGCATTGTGTGCGGCCAGACGTTTTTCCAGATTATTGGTGATGCCGCAATAGAGAGTGCCGTCAGTACAACAAACGAGGTAGCAAACCCAGTTCATTGTAAATCCCTCAATGCGTTCTTTCACCTTGATTTTTTTACACTGGGAGAATGCGTTGAAGGTGAGTGAGAGCGTGACCTGCGCTGCACCAGTTTGGCCAAGACGAGCATCATTAGCAAAATAATCAGCACTGCCGCATTGCCCCAGCGCACATATGGTGTGCTGCCGGTATAGCCCTGCGCCTGTCCAGTGAGTACGCCTTCCTCATGCTGTGGCAACATCTGCTGAATGCTGCCATCGCGCCTGATGATCGAGGTTACGCCAGTGTTCGTGGCGCGCAGCATCATGCGCCCTGTTTCCAGTGCGCGCATTTGTGCGATCTGGTTGTGCTGCATCGCTGCGTGCGATTTGCCATACCAGGCATCGTTGCTGACATTTACCAGCAAGCTTGCCTCCGGCAAGTAACGGATGACTTCTTCGCCGAATACATCCTCATAGCAAATCTGCACGGCAACGCGTTGGCCCGCTATGCGCAATACCGGTTGTCGCTCGCCGCCGCGCGCTAAGTCAGACATGGGGATATGCAATACTTCGTTAATGATCCAGCCCAACGCCGGGCGCAACGGGATGAATTCGCCGAATGGCACCAGATGGTTTTTACGGTAATTTTGGCTATTTGCTGTGCCAAGCGTGAATACGCTGTTGTAGTGCAGCTCGTTGTCACTTTCAAATGCACCGATAAGAATATCGCCGCCGTTTTGCCTGGCGTGCTTGCGAAAAATATCCATGTAATTTTCCGGCAGGTCGTGGCGTAGCAGTGGCAATGCGGTTTCCGGTAAAATGATCAAACGCGCATCGGTTTGCAGCACCAGTCGGCGATAGGTTTCCAGTGTGTCGACAAGCTTTCCTTCGTGGAATTTTAGATCTTGCGGAATATTGCCCTGCAACAACGCAACCTTGAACGGCTCGCCTTCAGGCTGTGTCCAGTCTATGGTACGCAGCGCCGCAGCGCTAGCCCATAGCAGCAACAGCGCCACCAGCGCCGCTTTTCTTTGAGCATTCCAACGCATTTGCCACAACAGCGCCAGCAATCCCGCACTTATCGTTACCGCTAGTGATACACCATAAACGCCGAATATTGGCGCATATCCCACCAAGGGGCTAGCAGATACTTGTGAATAAGCCAGTGTCAGCCAAGGGAAACCAGTGAACAGCAGCCCGCGTATCCATTCCAGAAGAACCCACAACGCAGGCATTACAAGTATCAAGCGTGCCCAAGAAGGAGCTCGCAACCTTGCCTGCGCATATCCAATCAACGCGGGAAATAACGCCAAGAATGCAGCGAACAGAGCGGTAGTGGAGAGCGCCAGTAAGAACGGCATGTCGCCGTAATCATGCTGCGCAATGTATAGCCAGCCTATGCCGGCACTGAATAAGCCAAAACCAAAGGAAAACCCCAGCAATGCTGCCGCACGCTTCCCATTTGCGTGCTGCCACTGCCAGAATAGTGCGGCTAGTGAAAAAATAGCGAGAGGGAACAGCGAAAAAGGTGCAAAGCCTAGAACGGTAAGCAGGCCAAGACAAAAAGCTATAATGATTCTATACGCAGAAATGAATTTCACTAAAAATTACCGCCGGATTGATCTTGCCAATTATATGGCTTCTCCAATATTATTTAAAATTACCTCTGGGGACTCGGAGTTCGACTAAAATGCAAGGTGCAATTTTTAATGAGTATTGCTAAATCGCTAATGGAAAGTGCAGAATGAAAACTAAAGCTATAATATTTGACGTAGATGGCACGTTAGCAGATACCGAAGAGGCGCATCGCCTCTCGTTCAATAAAACATTCGCGGAAAATCATCTCGACTGGAACTGGGATGTTGCCCTGTATGACAAGTTGCTTAAAGTGACCGGCGGAAAAGAACGAATCAATCATTTCGTTACTACCTATGTGCCTGGTTTCCAGAAGCCGGCTGATTATGAGAGTTTTGTGAAACACCTCCATTTGGTCAAGACCGCGCATTACACTGCGATGTTACGCGAAGGCGGTATTCCATTGCGCCCTAATATAAAACGACTGATAACCGAAGCCAAACAGGCAGGATTGAAGCTTGCCATTGCCACCACCACTTCGCTGGATAACGTCGTCACGCTTTTACAACAGGGGTTGGGCGTGGGTAGCGAAGCTCTGTTTGATGTCATTGGTTATGGCGATATCGTTCAGCATAAAAAACCCGCACCCGACATTTATTATTGGGTGTTGGAGAGGCTAGGCCTCGATGCTGCTGAGTGTATTGCGCTGGAAGACTCTGAGAATGGTCTGCGTTCCAGCTTGGCCGCTGGATTGAAAACTTTCATTACAATTAATCACTACACGAGCAAGCAGGATTTTTCTGGAGCGTCAGCGGTGCTGGATGATTTAAGTAATTTAGAAAGCTTTTATCAGGTTGCTGGTCTAGACTTTTCCAAACGGACGGCATCTGTTTAAATTTCTGCAACCCAATTTTTTTTCATACACTCTCCCAATAGGAAGAATTTCCTTCTTGCTGAATAGCGTGAATTTTGTGGCTCCTCTCTATAGCTATCAAAATCACGTTCGCAGCGAATGACATAACCATAGGGATAATACGAGATGCAATCGTGTAGCATAGCGCTCCCGCATCGTTTCTTGAATAGCCGCACAGTATGTATTGCTGCTACTGCATTAGACTTGAATACAAAAATTTATGGAAAAAATACGTCTCTCCAAATTGATGTCCGAACAGGGCTTGTGCTCCCGCCGCGAGGCAGACAGCTATATTGAACGTGGGTGGGTGCTGGTGGATGGCAAGCCAGTAACTGAGCTGGGCACAAAAATAGATCCCACCCAGCGCATCACGCTGAACCGCGCCGCCCAAGCGCAACAACAAACGCGCGTAACTATCTTGCTGAACAAGCCTATCGGTTTTGTTTCCGGGCAGGCGGAAGACAACCACAAGCCCGCAGTTACACTGATTAATGCTTCATCGCGCTTTGCCAACGATCAATCACCGCTGTCTTTTCATCCCATGCATTTGAATGGCATCGCGCCCGCAGGTCGGCTGGATATTGATTCGCAGGGTTTGCTGGTATTGACTCAGGATGGCCGCATCGCCAAACAACTGGTCGGCGAGGATTCCGAGCTTGACAAGGAATATCTGGTGCGCGTGCAGGGCAAAATTTCAGCTAACGGCCTAACCATGTTGAACCACGGCCTCAAACTGGACGGCGAGATGCTTAAGTCCGCCAGAGTGAGCTGGCTGAATGACGATCAATTGCGCTTCATCCTGCGCGAAGGCAAAAAACGCCAGATTCGTCGCATGTGCGAACTGGTCGGACTTAAAGTTACCGGGTTAAAGCGCGTGCGTATCGGCAAAATTAAATTGGGCGATTTGCCCATTGGGCAATGGCGCTACCTGCGCGAAGATGAAGCGTTCGGATAGCTGCAAATTTTTTTGATGTTCACCGACGAATTTAACTTCGAACTTCCCGAGCACTTGATCGCGCAACACCCACCCAAGCGGCGCGATGCCAGTCGCTTGTTGTGCGTACACGGGGAGTCTAGAGAAGACTCCGTGTTTGCCCAGTTGCCCTCCTTGGTACGTGAACACGATTTGCTGGTATTGAACGATGCGCGCGTGCTCAAGGCGCGTTTCTTCGGAGTAAAGGAAAGCGGCGGCAAAATTGAGGTATTGATCGAGCGTATTCTCGATGAACATCATGCGCTGGCCCAAGTGCGCGCCAGCCATGCGCCCAAGCCGGGCAGCCAGTTGTTGCTGGCAGGCCATCTCCCCGTTACGGTGCTGGGACGCGAGCGAGAATTTTTCCGCTTGCGCTTCGACAGTAAAGAAAATGTGTCGTTATTGCTGGAACAATATGGGCGGTTGCCGCTGCCACCCTATATCACTCATGCAGCAAATGCCGAAGACGAAGAGCGTTATCAGACGGTGTATGCATGCCAGCCCGGTTCGGTAGCCGCGCCTACGGCAGGGCTGCATTTCGACGACGCAATGCTTGCCGTTTTACGCGCTCAAGGTACGCAACTGGCCTATCTAACTTTGCATGTCGGCGCCGGCACTTTTCAGCCAGTGCGTGTAAATAATGTCCGTGATCATGTGATGCACCGCGAACGCTATGCTATTCCGCAAGCAACGGTGGAAGCCATTATGCAGGCTCGGGCGCGGGGCGGACGGATCATCGCGGTGGGTACTACCAGTTTGCGTGCGCTGGAAAGTGCAGCGCAACAAGACAGGTTGTGTGCCGGGGAGGGTGAAACAAGTATATTCATTACTCCAGGTTACCGTTTCAAAGTAGTGGATGTTTTACTGACTAATTTCCATTTGCCCAAGTCTACCCTGCTGATGCTGGTGTGCGCCTTCGGTGGCATGGACGCAATGCTTGCCGCCTATAACCATGCGGTAGAACGGCAATACCGTTTTTTCAGTTATGGTGATGCCATGCTGATTGAGCGGTAGCATGTTTGAGCAAGTAATCTGTTCAGGCTTCTTTTTAAAAAGGAATAATCGCTTTGCGTGAATGACTGTGTCATTACCAGACACTCGTTTGGTGTTTCACTAGGAACCTCTCGTCAATAGAAATTGACCATTCGTCCCATATAAATTGACAGTATTGGAAGTGCCCAATAACCTGCACTCACTTGGCAACTTTGCTGAAAGGTATCTTGTTTCGATAAGCCTAGGATAGACATGATGATTAGTATTGAAAATGACACGCCTGCCGTGTTAGATGCTTTCGACGATGTGTCGCCGATTAAATCATCGCAGCCACAAGGTGTCAAAGAGCTCCGCAAGGGAACTCGTTATAAGGCCTCATGGAGAGTTGCCGCTATCGTCGAAGGTCAAGACTTGCATGAAGGAAAAATCAAGGATATTTCTATTCATGGAGCGGCAATCCTGGTTGGATGCAACCTTAACCACCGCACCAGCGTAACGCTACACATTTACATACCCCCATTGGCCGGCCATGGCGCACCGAGGATCATGATAGTTCACGGCATTACCTCCCACGCCATCCATGATGCGTATGATCAATGTTTCAGGGTTGGTATTGCTTTTGTTAAATTCGAGTTGGCATCAGCCTGCGCCTACCTGGATGCACGCTTGACAAAGCACCATTTGGAGGCTTGGTAGTGACAGAATTAAAGAGTAGATGTATATCTGCAAAGCTTGACAACCCGTTGCAGCGGACGATGCTCTGAGATACCAGCCGGAGCGTTAAACCCAGATTGTTCATTGGAAGTCTGAATCCATTAAAATCAATGAGGTTTCTAATAGTATCCATTTGGAATTTTCATTATTTTTCAATGCGGTGCTGTTCTAATGGACAACATGGATTAAAGTTTTCAGTCTATGGTCTATAAGTTATTTCCTATCAGTTCGGAAGGAGCCTTGATCAATGTAAACCTGCCGTTGTAATAATAAAGGTGGCCGGATACACACCCATGGCTTGAACCGTCTGGAATACTCATAAGAAATAACGCTTCAATATAGGCCAGAAGGAACCATGGCATCAAGACGTCTGAATGGACTGCTTTGTCTTGAACACATAGCGACCGATAACGGTCAATGGCCAAGTGAATACCTTAACGATGCTGTAATAATTTTCAACTATCAGTTGTAACAATTGCTTAATAAGCATCGTTTTTTGGCGCAATATTTTTCATGAAAAACATTGGTAAATATATAACCGTCAAGGAGTTGGGGTCTGGGGCGACTAGCAAGGTGTTCCTTGCAATAGATCCGTTTAGCAATAGGAAAGTTGCAATCAAGTTGTTTGAACTGTATTCATCAAACGGTACGACAGTCGAAAAAACGTTCCATAAGCTATTCCTTACTGAGTCCTCCTTGGCGGGGAAATTGCAGCACCCGCACATTGTGAAAATTTTCGATGCAGTGCTAAGCGACGACCTCAATTATTTGGTAATGGAATACGTCGATGGTGGATCGCTGGAAAAATATACCGAAGCAGGGCAGCTATTGCCTTTCACCACCGTCGCGGAAATCATTTTCAAGTGCTGTAAGGCATTGGAATATGCGCAAACTCAAGGTGTGATCCACCGCGACATCAAGCCAGCTAACATCCTGTTGCATGGAGAAAGCGACATCAAACTTTCAGATTTTGGCGCAGCGATTATTGAGAACTATGAGGATACGCATGTCAGCGGGGTGGGATCGCCTGCCTATATGTCGCCTGAGCAAATCAGTGACCTGCCATTGACGCAACAATCAGATATATATTCGCTCGGCGTGACGATGTACAAGCTACTCACTGGCAGGTTGCCGTTCGAGGCGAATAGCAGCCACGGTCTCCTTTATCAGATTGTTCATGGCGAACCACCTCCACCCAAGACTTTTCGTCTAGACATCCCAGATGAACTGAATGCCATCGTTCAGCATGCTATGAAGAAAGATTTGTCTCAACGGTACCAGAATTGGGATGAATTCGCTCAAGACCTATCATCTTTCTTCGCCTTTAGTTCACTGTTCCAAGAGCAGAATGAAATTTATGATACGGAGAAATTTGATACTCTGCGTTCGCTTTCGTTTTTCGAGAGATTCAGGGTTGTAGAGTTGTGGGAAGTGCTGCATTTCAGCAACTGGCGCAAGGTGAGTAAGGATACATTGATCCTGAAAGAGGGTGATATAGGCAATACGTTGTTCATTCTGGCCAACGGTATGGTCAAGATACTCAAGAATGGTAATGTGTTGGGCCGCTTGCATAAGGGTGAGTGTTTTGGTGAGATAAAACGTTTCCCGGACAGCACTTTTATACGTAGCACTGCGGTGGAAACGGGAACTGAGGTCACCCTGATTGAGATTAATCTGGATACTCTGGCAAGAGCATCGGTGGAATGCCGTTTTCAGTTTGATGATTCTTTTTTGCATGTCCTTTTGAAACGCTTGGATGTAGCGAACACCCGTATTTCGAAATTGCTGGCTTAATAGGAATTCCTTCGCCCTTCCGCTAAGCCCCCAGGTAAATCTCACCGATTGTTGACTCTTTTGAACGGCTGCTTCTGCGCAGGTGAAATGACCGTATATGGACTTTTCTTCATTTGCAATCACTCCGTTTTTTGGATTGTGGGTTCGATTATTCACGTATATCCGGTGTCTTACATCATCTACATCCTATTGTGAGATGCTGAACCGTCCGGAGGTAGTCGATTCTATGTGACCAAGCGATTTGTAACGCATTGCGCGCTTCAATCAAAACGGTGCGTGTGGCGCGTCCATTCGTCATTGATGCATAAATTGCGTGTGGACATTACCTGACGGTGATGCCGATTTTCCCACCCGTTGGATGATGATCAAGCGAGCGATTTCTTTGGCCTGCAGAGAGATTATCGTCGTGCCGGCTGGCTGGCTGCATCAAAATCAAACGTTGCGAATCGACTATCTGGCAACGGCGATTCTGGGAACACCAAATTCGTGATGAAAATGATTTTGCTGCCATGTCAATTACATTCATTTCAATCCGGTTAAACGCGGACATGTACAACGTGCGGTTGATTGGCCTCATTCGACATTTCACCGCTATGTGCGTGATGGGGTATATGCGCATGACTGGGCTGATACGATGGATAGTGCGGTGCTGGGATATGATTGACGCTGATCGCGTGTGCACAAGGGCGTGCCCACCCTACTTGACGAAAAAGAGAGGCAATTGAAATGGACCCTTTGAGCAGCTTCAACGGCAACTCGGATTTTTGCGCAGATCGTGTGAATTGTATGACGCGGAACACAAAGATGAGTCGCTTCGTCTCTCTGTTGTGATTCGTACTTAGGTGCACGACACACGCAGTAGTACGTCATTTCTTAAACAAATGGGCATCAAAGACCGGCTTTTTTTGATTCGTCCATAGGATTTGCAGCAAAGTTGCCTCCCGGTTTTAAGCCGACGATGATTTTGCCAATTATGCTGACATCTGCTGGCGGGGGGTACCGCTCCGTTTACCGGGTCGTTGCCCAATATAAAGCTGAGCGTCAACGACTGGTGGGAGGAAATCGTGATGAAGCAAGGTCATAGTTTCACCCGCAAGGACATTGTGCTATCAGCAGCAAATCAAGATGGGGGAGCGCATGACCAGAAATTTGGTCAGCCAATCGCTGTTTCGGGGTGTGGCGGCAAAATGCCCACCGCGCGAACTGATACACCACTCGGATCGGGGTAGCCAGTATTGTGCGCCCATGAGTACAGAAAATTGCTCGATCAGTTCGGCATGGTGCCATCGATGTCGCGCCGGGGGAACTGCTACGGCAACGCCCCATGGAAAGCTTCTGGGGATTGCTCAAAATGAATTGGTGCATCACCGGCGCTTCAAGACTCGCGCCGAGGCCATTCAGGCCATCACTGAATACATCGAAATGTTTTACCGA
This sequence comes from Candidatus Nitrotoga sp. 1052, assembly GCF_927312905.1. Taxonomy (GTDB): domain Bacteria; phylum Pseudomonadota; class Gammaproteobacteria; order Burkholderiales; family Gallionellaceae; genus Nitrotoga. The sequence continues at coordinate 40,439 of NZ_CAKMHQ010000045.1, read as the reverse complement.
CGGCAGCGCAAACAGGCACGTTTGGGATATCTGTCTCCTGTCGCATTTGAGCGCCAATTCTATGGAAACAGGTTGGCGGCATGAACCCGTTGGTGTCCATTATTGACAACCGACCTCAGCCCGAACGGTGTCGGCTCTACCGGATATGCAACGCGATAAAATTTTTCTCGAGCTTTATCTCGCTCAGGATTTTGAATTAAGGGAGGTGTCATTAATGTGCAGGGCTTTAGTCACTACCTCGCGGGTAAGGTGAGGGGCAAATAGCTCGATGAAGTGATAAGTATAGCCGCGCAGAAATTCGTTGCGGCGGATGGCAATGCGCGTGGTGCTGGATTGAAATAGATTGCCAGTATCTATTATGCGTAAGAGTTTATCTCGATCTGGAATGAATGCCATTTGGGCGACTATGCCGATACCCAAGCCTAATTCTACATACGTTTTAATTACGTCCGCATCAATAGCAGTGAGTACGATGTTAGGAGTGATGTTGTGCGCATTGAAGGCGGCGTTGATCTTGCCGCGTCCGCTAAATGCGAAGTCGTAAGTAATGATGGGATATTGAGCAATTTTTTTCAGTGTCAGTTTTTTTTCCGCCAATAGCGGGTGTCCTATCGGCACCACAATACAGTGGTGCCATTCATAGCATGGCAAGGTTGTCAGCTCGTCGTACATAATAAGACTTTCAGTAGCGATGGCGATATCTGCCTCTCCATTAAGTACCTGCTGCGCAATTTGGGTGGGGCTGCCTTGATGTAGGCTGAGTTTGACTTTTGGATAACGTTTAATAAATTGTTTGACCACTGGCGGCAAGGCATAGCGTGCCTGGGTATGGGTGGTGGCGATGGTAAGTGAGCCACTATCCTGGCTGCGAAATTCCTGCCCCACTTGTTTTAAATTGCCTACTTCATGAAGCATGCGCTGGGCAATTTCGAGCACGGCCTTGCCTGGTTCGGTGATTGCGGTAAGGCGTTTGCCATTGCGCACAAATATCTCGATTCCCAGCTCTTCTTCCAAAGATTTCATTTGCTTGCTCAGCCCGGGCTGTGAGGTATATAGAGCTTTTGCTGCATCGGAAATGTTGAGTTCATGCTTAACAATCTCATGCAGGTAACGCAATTGTTGTAAGTTCATATCGATTTTTCTTATAACTATAGATTATAAGATACTAACATAATGTTATTGGATAACAATATGGAGGTGCGCTACCATGCGCGCCGTTTTAGGGAGTTTAGATGGACTGGCTTTATACATTTTCTGGTTTTATAGTCGGCTTTGTGGTTGGCGTGACTGGCGTTGGCGGCGGCTCCTTAATGACACCGGTACTCGTGCTGATGTTCGGCATTGCCCCGGCCACGGCAGTCGGCACTGACCTGCTGTATGCGTCGCTGACAAAGATGGGCGGCAGTTGGGTGCATGGACGACGCGGTACGGTAGATTGGAAGGTGGTTAAGCTGCTGGCGATGGGTAGTTTGCCCGCCGCTTTGCTCAGCATGGCGCTACTCCATTATTTGGCGCTGGACGAGAAGCATCTTAAGTCGCTTATTACCAGCGTATTGAGCGTTGCATTGTTGCTGACTGCTGCGGCACTGCTGTTCAAGCCGTATTTGATAAAGCTTGGGAGGCGTCCGGATGGCGTGATGTTTGAACTGCATGCGCATCATTTAACCGGTGCAACTATTTTAACCGGTGCGATTCTGGGTGTACTGGTAACAATTTCATCGGTTGGTGCGGGTGCATTGGGCGTGGTGGTATTGCTGTTCCTTTATCCACGCGCGCCTATGGCCAGGATCGTCGGCACTGACATTGCACACGCGGTGCCGCTCACCCTGATTGCCGGGTTGGGTCATGCCGCGCTGGGTACGGTAAATTACGGGCTGCTGGGCAGTTTATTGCTGGGTTCGCTGCCAGGGATTTATCTGGGTAGCCATCTTGGTATAAAGGTTCCAGACCAGGTGTTGCGCCCGATTCTGGCGACCATGTTGACTGTTATCGGTGTCAAGCTGATGCTGTACTGAAAATTGTTACCTGATAGTTAAAGTGCGTTTTTAAAATTGGCCGCGGAGGCAAGGTTAGCTTAACTTGGCTTTATAATGCGCCGTTAATGTAAGGAAATTGAAAAATGTATAAATACGATGTTTATGATCATCAAATTGTTAATGAGCGCGTCGCTCAGTATCGCGACCAAGTGCGCCGCCGTTTGTCAGATGAACTGACCGAAGATGAATTTCGTCCGCTGCGATTGCAGAACGGACTTTATATGCAAATTCATGCTTATATGCTGCGTATTGCTGTGCCCTATGGCATGGTGTCTTCTGCGCAGATGCGCATGTTTGCGCACATCGCGCGCAAATACGACCGTGGCTATGGTCACTTCACGACCCGTCAAAATCTCCAGTTCAATTGGATCAAGCTGGAAGAAACACCGGATATTTTGGCTGATCTTGCCACAGTTGAAATGCACGGGATTCAGACCTCTGGCAACTGCATCCGCAACATTACATCCGATGAATATGCGGGTGTTGCGGCAGATGAAATTATTGACCCGCGACCATACGCCGAAATTCTGCGCCAGTGGAGCACTTTCCATCCAGAGTTCGCCTTCTTGCCGCGCAAATTCAAGATCGCAATAAATGGTGCAGCCGAAGACCGCGCGGCGATCGCGGTGCATGACATCGGGCTGTCCGTGCTCAAGAATGAGCAAGGGGAAATTGGTTTCCGCGTGTTGGTAGGTGGTGGTACGGCACGCACGCCTATTATCGCTAGCGAGATATGCGGCTTTTTGCCGTGGCAGCATGTGTTGACGTACATTGAATCCATCATGCGTGTCTACAACCAATATGGCCGCCGCGACAATATGTACAAGTCACGCATCAAGATACTGGTTAAAGCCGTCGGGATTGAAGAGTTTAGACGCCAGGTTGAAGCGGATTGGGCTGATATCAAAAACGGCCCGGGTACTTTGACTGTTGAAGAGCTGAACCGTGTCGCGGCCTACTTTACAGCGCCCGCTTATGAAAAATTACCGGCAAATGATCCCGGTGTGGCGTCATACAAGACCGAGAACAAGGCTTTTGCGAATTGGTTGCAACGCAACGTGAAGCCGCACAAAATTCCGGGCTATGCGGTTGTGGTGTTATCACTTAAGAGAACGGGCGTAGCGCCGGGAGATGCGAGTGCAGAGCAAATGGATGTTGTTGCAGATCTGGCCGACCGTTTCAGCTTCGGCGAACTGCGAGTCACTCATAAGCAAAATTTGGTGCTGGCTGACGTTAAACAATCTGACCTTGTCAGCCTTTGGAAAGAATCAGCAGAACATGGCATGGCATCGCCGAACATTGGTTTGCTGACCGATATCATCTGCTGCCCCGGTGCGGATTTCTGCACCCTGGCATTTGCCAGATCAATCCCGCTTGCAAAAATGATTGCAGAGCGCTTCGATAACCTCGATTTTCTCCATGATATTGGCGAGATCGAACTCAATATGTCAGGCTGTGTCAATGCTTGCGGGCATAATCATGTTGGACATATTGGCGTCATCGGCGTCGACAAGAAGGATGGGGGTGAGTGGTATCAAGTGTCGGTTGGTGGTGCACAGGGTAACGATGCCGCAATCGGTAAAATAATTGGCCCCTCTTTTAACTTTCAACAAATGCCTGAGGTGATTGATCGGCTGCTGCAAGTTTATATGCGTGAGCGCCTTGAAGAAGAACTTTTCATCGACACGGCACGCAGGATAGGCATGACGCCCTTTAAAGAATATGTGTATGCAACACCAATTAATGCAGAAGATGCTGTTGATAAAAATGCTTATGGGTTTATAAATAAGCCAGATAATTATACAGTTCAACGTAAATCGAGGTTTTAACAATCATGATTATTAAAAACAAAGCCGTTGTCAGCGATGATTGGATCGTCCTCCGCCTGAGTGAAAATGAGACGCCAGAATCAGTCACCGTTCCTGCCGGAAAAATCATTGTGCCGCTTAAAGTGTGGCAGGCGCAACGGGCCAAGCTGCAAAGTCGCGCGGAGCTGGGTGTCTGGCTTGCCAGTAATGAGAGGCCGGAAGAATTGAAAGGCGAGGTGGATAAATTTAACGTCATCGCTGTTGATTTTCCTAAATTCGCGGATGGCCGGGGTTATTCGATTGCTTACAATTTACGCGCACGTCTTGGCTACGTCGGCGAATTGCGCGCTATTGGCGATGTGTTGCGTGACCAGTTGTTCTACATGCAGCGCGTCGGCTTTGATGCTTTTGCACCGCGTCCGGACAAGAACATCCATGATGCGCTAAAGGGTTTGACGGACTTTTCAGAAACCTATCAAACTTCGTCGGATCAAAAATTACCACTGTTCCGTCGTGTAAAACGCGATGGAATTGCAACAGTAGGTTCAGTCCATGAGTGAGTTGCATCAAAAAATTGATCAAGTACGCGCTGTGTTGGCCAATGCTGTGCGTGACTACGCGCCGGTTATTTTTGCTAACAGTTTGGGAGCGGAAGACATGGTACTGACCGATTTGATTGACAAATATCAGCCCGACATTGAAATGTTTAGCTTGGATACCGGACGTCTGCCGCAAGAAACTTACGACCTGATGCAGGAGGTTCGTGCGCATTACAGCGTGCCGCTGCAAATTTTTTTCCCAGATGCTCGTCGGATCGAAGAGTACGTCGCCCAAAATGGGGTGAACGGCTTTTATGACAGCGTGGAGTTGCGTAAGAGTTGCTGCCATATCCGCAAGGTAGAGCCGCTGCGTCGCGCCTTATCCGGCAAACGCGCTTGGATCACTGGTATGCGTCGTGAGCAGGCGCCTACGCGGGGTGTTTTGCAGGTATCGGCGTTCGATGTCGAGAATGGCTTGCAGAAATTCAATCCGCTGCTCGACTGGAGCAATGCTGATGTGTGGGAATACATCAAGCAGTATGAGGTGCCCTACAACAAACTGCATGACCGTTTTTATCCCAGTATTGGTTGCGCTCCCTGTACGCGTGCTATCACTCCGGGCGAAGATATCCGCTCCGGGCGCTGGTGGTGGGAGGATACGCAAAATAAGGAGTGCGGTTTGCACGTGAACAAGATTACTCCGATCAAGCAGGTATAGCCTGTTCTGGGTTTCAGTAGATGTCTGAAAAGGCGTGCCTCATTTACCCGCGGCATTTTATTTGTTGAACCATAGATTCAGTTATTTTGAATTTGTATTTTTAGAAGTTGAGAAAAAAATGAGTAATCAACCTTTTACCCATCTGGATGTGCTGGAAAGTGAATCTATCCACATCATGCGAGAGGTGGCGGCGGAATGCAAAAATCCTGCGTTGCTATTCTCTGGTGGTAAGGATTCCATCGTTATGCTGCGCCTGGCAGAAAAGGCTTTCCGCCCAGCGCGCTTTCCGTTTCCGCTGGTACACATTGATACTGAGCATAACTTTCCGGAAGTGATCGCTTGTCGCGACAAATTGGCATCTGATTTAGGCGAGCGGCTAATCGTGCGTTCGCTGGATGACTCGATCAAGAAGGGAACGATTGTGCTGAAAAATGCAGATCAGGGACGCAATGCCTTTCAGTCTGTGACCTTGCTGGAAACTATTGCCGAGTTTGGTTTCGATGCTTGTATTGGCGGTGCGCGCCGTGACGAGGAGAAAGCACGAGCCAAGGAGCGCATCTTTTCTTTCCGCGATGAGTTCGGTCAGTGGGATCCGAAAAATCAGCGCCCCGAGTTGTGGGATACATACAACACGCGGGTGCATGCCGGTGAAAATATTCGCGTGTTTCCGATCAGTAATTGGACAGAGATGGATATTTGGGAATACATCGCACGTGAGAAGCTATATATCCCCGACATCTACTACGCGCATGAACGCGAGGTGATTCGCCGTGACAATGGTATTTTGCCGGTGTCGCATCTGGTGCAGCCCAGGTCAGGTGAAAAGGTGGAAAAAATGATGGTGCGTTTCCGCACTGTGGGCGATATGACTTGTACCTGTCCGGTAGAGTCGCATGCACGCAACGCGCAGGAAATTATTGAAGAAACAGCCATCACACGCATTACTGAGCGCGGTGCGACACGCATGGATGATCAGACTTCAGAGGCATCAATGGAACTGCGCAAAAAAGAAGGTTACTTTTAATTATGAGCAATACCACACAGCTTCTTCGTTTTATCACTGCTGGTAGCGTTGACGATGGCAAGAGCACGTTAATTGGCCGCTTGTTACATGACTCCAAGTCCATTTTCGAGGATCAACTTTCTGCCATCACCAAAACCAGCGAGCGGCGGGGCGGCATGGGTGCAGTGGATTTGTCACTGCTCACCGATGGCTTGCAGGCGGAGCGCGAGCAGGGAATTACCATTGACGTAGCGTATCGTTACTTTGCCACGCCCAAGCGCAAATTTATCATCGGCGACACACCTGGGCATGAGCAGTACACGCGCAACATGGTTACTGCGGCCAGTACCGCGAACCTTGCCATCATATTAATTGATGCACGCAAGGGCGTACTGACACAAACACGCCGCCATACCTTCATCACCAGTTTGGTGGGTGTGCCGCACATTGTGCTGGCCGTCAACAAAATGGATATGGTGGATTATTCAGAAGAAACGTTCGACGCGATTTGCGCAGAGTATCGTGCATTTGCCGCGCAGCTGGGCCTGCATGAGATGACCTGCATTCCAATGTCGGCATTGAATGGCGACATGGTAGTGGAGCGCGGCGAAAACTTAAATTGGTATCAAGGCAGCCCACTACTGGAACTGCTGGAAAATGTGGTGATTGACCATGACATCAACACTACCGACTTCCGCTACCCGGTGCAATGGGTGTGCCGTCCGCAGACGCAGGAATATCACGATTTCCGCGGTTACATGGGACGTATAGAGTCGGGAGATATCGCGGCGGGCGATGAAATTACTATCCTGCCTTCCGGCCGCACCACCAAGGTGAAAGAGATCGTCACCTTCGATGGCAACTTGCAACGTGCTTGCGCGCCACAGTCGGTCACGCTAACCCTGACGGATGAGATCGATATCTCACGCGGCGATATGTTCGTGAAGTCTGCCGCTATGCCGCAAGTTTCCAAGGAATTTGAGGCCATGCTGTGCTGGCTGTCTGAATCGCCGCTTGACCTGAGTCGCAAATACATTATCAAGCACACCACGCGTGTGGTGAAGTGTTTGTTTGCGCGCCTTGAATATCGTGTGGACGTCAATACATTGGAACAGCACAGCAGCGCCACGCTCAATATGAATGACATTGCTCGCGTGGCGATGAAGGTGCAACAGCCGCTGGTTTTCGACAGCTATATTACAAACCGTTTTACGGGCAGCTTTATTGTCATTGATGAAGCGACGAATAATACTGTTGCGGCGGGAATGATTATTATTGGATAAAGGCAAACGTGGTTGCGACATCTCCTTACAGAGTGGCGGTGGTGAATATGTCGATAAGCGGCAGTGGTGTGAGCCGCAGCAATCTTACGTTCGTAAATAAGGTGGCCGCGCTAAACAACGCAGTTTGGACGCCGACATACGGGTGGGTGTACCCAAAGATATTTTTTGTCCAGGCTGCCGGAAACACTCAAGTGGACGCATATGACGCGGCGTATTCACCGCCCTCTCTAACCGCATCGCCAAACGATGGTGTTATGGTGGTCGGCGCACACGACCGCTTCTGCGGCATTTCTGGGTTCTTCAATAATGGCGCCCTAGCAGGTTCCGAACCCGGTTCGAATGTCGGGGTATGTATCGACGTGTTTGCGCCAGGCACTGACATTTGGTCGGCCTGGAGCGATGTGTCGTATCCCCAAAAAGGAAACGGTACGATTTACAACAACTATGGACGATTGAGTGGAACGTCAATGGCAGCTCCGCATATTGCTGGCGTTGCAGCATGGTTGGCGGAGACGTACAACCCCTCAAGCGTCGGCGCGCTTGAGACGCTCGTGCGTAGCTATATCGTCGCAGGATCAAATCCACAGCGTGTACGGCTTCCATGATTGCATTCAGTCGATCGATGGCGCATAAAAACTGGCTCTTAGCAGCGGCTTTTGCGTTACTCTGGTTAGTTCCGTTTTTGCCTTCACGGGCTGCAAGTGTCGTTGAACCTGGCCCGTTTTCAGTCGTTCCACGCGAGGGGCTTTTTTTGGAGTTTGTTATATCCCCTCAACTGGACTATCCCCCCGCCACTTACACGCGGCTCTTTACACAAACAGAAAATCTGCCGCCGACCGCACAGGGTGACTTTCCGAAGCGATCTAGTGTTCGGTTTATGGATATTTCGCAACCGCCCTCTCTTCTATCTGCTTTTGGATTCGACCTGCGCAGTAGAAGTGGGATCGAGCCGCATGTCCACTTTGAAAACTTGTTTTCAAGTTTTAATGGTGCCACTGTAATCTCTGAGTATTATCCGTCTGGCCCCTTTCTCCCCAACGCACTTTCAGAAAAAGGGACTATAAGCGCTCCGGGCGTGCCGAGTTGTGGCGTATCCCTTATGCCGCCTCTCTTCGGCTTTAGTCCACCCCCAATGGTTCCTTGCTACACAACCTCTGAAGGTGTGCAGCGAGCTACTACAGTTACGGGGTTTGAGTTTGAAGAGTTTGTCGTCTCTGGACTTAACGCTGGTTTATGGATTGGCTATGAGCTAGGAGTAACAGGCTACTTTGATGTGATCAAGTTGCGCGACCTCCCCGCTCCAAAACGCGCTGGTACGGTGATCGAATTCCGCAACACACAAGATTTCCCCAAATCACCAGGCGGTAATTTTTTCTACACAAGCGATCCGGCAGAAGCGGCATTTGTTGATTCCGGCGGCGCGGGTCACTTTGTTCGCACGGGTAAGTCGTTCAACGCAGGCGGTTTCGTGCGTATCTGTCGCTTCTATGGCAGCGTCTCGCCCGGGCCAAACTCACACTTTTTCACGGTGGGCGATGCCGATTGCGCGGCGTTAAAAAACTTGCAAAAAACGCCGCGCCCAACGACTGAGCAACAGTGGAATTTCGAAGGTTATTCGTTCCCGATGAATGTGCCACGGAAAAACGCTGACGGTTCATTTTCATGCCCGCAAGCGAGTGTTCCGGTGTATCGGGCTTACAACCGCGCTTTTGCTGACAACGGGGCGAAAAATGCGTGGGATTCAAATCATCGGTACTCAACGAACCAGCAAGACATCGCCGAAGTGGTGGCGCTCGGTTGGGCAGACGAGGGCGTTGCGATGTGCGCGCCCGCTTAAATGCGGAGCATTTGCTCTAGCAGCGTGTTTTTGAGTCAGGAGTAGAGATGGGCTAAGGCGCGGCGCAGGTTCTCGTCGCTGACGATCTTGTTCATGCCAAGTATCTGCGGTGCGACTTCGTCACCGCGCAACTCGGCGACGTGCGCATAACGTCGCTGCCCATCGAGAATCGAGAGTAGTCAGGTGCCGGGGACGTCGACTTTTGCGGGTGCGTTGGGGCTGGTGTACAACATCGGGCAGCCTTCCATCTAGCGGGCGAATAACCCGGTTATTTTGAGAAATTCGGCAAAGAACGTCAACTGCCTCAGTGCGGTCGGACTTCCGTTCTCGTCCCAACGAACCTGAAATCACCCGCCTGGTGTCACCAAGCGAATGTCTTCCACTACCCGTTCCTGGGCTTGTACCTGTAACGCCGAATCAACGACTTGTAGCCTCGCTTTTTGCTCAAATTCACTCACCCATTGGGTAACTCTCCGCATCCGCCGTTAATCCGCTCCAGTATTGGGTTCGCAGCCGTTTTTACAAGTTCAGCTGAAGGAAATAGGATGAATGGTGTGTCGCATAATTATGCGTGTGTGTGGTATCTTGCGGGCTAACTTAGCCTATGCACCCTGAGATGCCATGAGCCTGTTTTCACTAATTGCCGCCCTGTTGCTGGAACAATTACATCCGCTTGCTTCGCGCAAATACTTGTTTGTTCGGCTCACACGCTATGTCAATTTTTTTCAACATCACTTAAATACAGGTGAGCATAAGCATGGCAAGATTGCTTGGCTACTGGCGGTGTTGCTACCGTTATGTGGTACAGCAGCATTGTATTGGTTGTCGTACTTCATCCACCCGGTGTTCGCCTGGGCATTCAGTGTGCTGGTTCTGTACCTCACCATGGGCTTCCGCCAGTTCAGTCATTACTACACCGACACTCACCAAGCGCTACGTGACAACGATTTGGATAAAGCGCGCAGTATTCTTTCTACATGGCGTGGAATGCCATGTCATGATCTGAGTTACGAGGAAGTTGCGCGCGTCACTATTGAAGAAGGACTGCTGGCCTCACATCGTCGTGTGTTCGGAATAATAGCGTGGTTCGTGATTACAATGATGCTGGGGCTGGGGCCAGTTGGCGCAATATTGTATCGTATGGCACAGTTCATTTATACGCGTTGGGATAACCAGAATGAAGCTGAGCTCAGCGAATTCGGCGTATTTGCACGTCAAGCTTATCATTGGATAGAATGGCTTCCGCTGCGTCTTACCGCCACGATCTTTGCTATTGTCGGCGATTTTGAAGACACGGTGTATTGCTGGCGTACACAGGCACAAAACTGGCCTGATCCAGAAGCTGGCATTGTGCTGGCAAGTGGTGCAGGAGCGATCGGTGTACGGCTTGGATCGCCAATTTCACAGGGCGGTTTGCCACTGGACCGTCCCGAACTGGGAATAGGGGATGAGGCTGACGTGGACTTCATGCAAAGCGCTATAGGTTTGGTGTGGCGCGCGCTGGTATTCTGGATTGTGTTGTTGTTACTGCTAGGATTGGCAACGTTAGTGAGGAGCTGACGTATCCGGAACATTTTGGCTCCTTGTTTGATAAATGTTATAACCCCCCTGATTGTTCAAGGAGGCGAGTCAACATTTGTTCTGGCTTATCTCCTGAAACAGCTTTAGTCTCCGTGCATCTATCTTCCCTTCTTGCTCTGTTTTTTTCAGTGCGCAGCCCGGCTCGTGCGTGTGACGACAGTTATTGAAGCGACACTGGCCGTGTAGTGCTGCGAATTCCACAAAACCAGCTTCGATGGCACCAAAATTCAGATGATGTAGCCCGAATGCTTGCACACCGGGGCAATCTATCAGATGGCTTTCCGTATCCAAGTGATAGAGACGTGCGTGGGTGGTGGTGTGTTTTCCTGAATTCAGTGCGGTGGATATTTCGCGTGTGGGTGCTTGTGCATCCGGTAGCAAAGCATTGATGAGAGTGGATTTACCCATACCGGATTGCCCCACCAATATGCTGGTGTGACCTTGTAGAAAGGGACGCAGAGGAGAAACATTCTCTTTGGCAGACAGTTCCAGCACACGGTAGTCAATGGCGCGGTAGGGTTCCAGTTGGGCACGCGCAATTATTGCTGCTTCCAGTAAATCGCATTTATTCAGCACAATAAGAGTTGCAAGTTGCTGATCGTGTGCGGCGATAAGGCAGCGCGCCAGTAGTTCATCGCTGAATGACGGCTTGCTTGCCACGACCACAATAATTTGTGTAATGTTGGCGGCAATAAGTTTCTGGCGGTAGGCATCAGAACGATACAGTAAAGTCTGGCGCGGCAGGATACGTTCGATCACCCCTTGTGCATCACTTATGCGCTGAATTTCTACAATATCACCACATGCAACTTCGCTTTTTTTTCCGTGTGTCAGACATGGCAGCATCTCTCCGTCACACAGTTCAACCATATATTGGCGGCTGAAGGCGGCGACTACTTGCCCTTGGATTGGTGGATTCAAACCTTAAACAAGGCGTCTACCTTGGCGGCGCAGATGAAGTCATTCTCCGACAGACCATTAATGGCATGCGTGGAATATTCCACATGGCACTTGTTGTAGCTTACGTTCAGATCGGGATGATGATCTTCCCGGTGCGAAAGCCATGCCACTGCATTTACGAAGGCCATAGTCTGATAATAGTTCTTGAAGTCGAAAACCTTGCCGATGGTGTGATCGCGCTGTGCCCAGCCATCCAGCTGCTTTATCAGAATGTTGATTTTATCCTGAGGCAACGGTTGTATACCGCCTTCGCAAGGTTTACATTTTTTGTTTGCCAAATCACAGGAAGTTGTCATATCGCTCACTTGAATTTATAGAAATTCTTGTTGAGATAGGCTGCAAGGTCTAGTTTTTCCTGTGTGGACAAATTAGCACGCGCATTACGAGCGCATACTAAAATTTGTGCCGCTAGCTGCTGCGGATCCTTCACCTTGCGGTCGGGGCGCGTGAAGATGGCATTGCCGTCACCGCCCATCTTGCCGTTGTGACAACGGTTACATTGGTATTTGTCGAACAATTTTTTACCGGCTTCAGCTTGGCCATCGGCAAAGGGCTCAGCTTGTGCTGTACCGCACAGAAGTAGAAATATAGCAAAAAATTTCTTCATGACTAGGCTCCTTGTAAAGTTTGTAATCGGGCAATACGCATCAGCGCGGGTGGATGCGAGTCGTAAAACGTAGAATACAACGGATCTGGCGTAAGTGTTGCAGCATTGTCTTGGTACATCTTTACCAGAGCGCCGGCCAAATCATGCGCATTGGTTTGTTGCGCGGCATAGGCATCTGCCTCAAATTCATGTTTGCGCGAGTAGTAGCTCATAAGCGGATGCAGTAAAAAGCTGAACACCGGCAATATCATGAAGAACAGTAATAGCGCCAGTGCGGTCGATGGAGTGGTAACACCGAGTCCGTCATAGAACCAGTTTGCCTCCATCAATTGTGCTAGCAGCCATAAAAAACCCAGGCTCAAGGCAAAGGTGAAAACGATACGCTTCAGCACATGGTGACGCTTGAAATGTCCCAGCTCATGCGCTAGTACTGCCTCAATTTCTGTTGGCGCGAGGCGTTCCAGCAGGGTGTCGAAAAACACAATTCGTTTGGTTTTTCCGAAGCCCGTGAAGTAGGCGTTCCCGTGTGAGGTACGTTTGGAGCCATCCATTACGAATAGCCCCTGTGCGGTGAATCCGCATTTCTGCAGTAGTGCCTTAATACGCATTTTGAGCGTCTCATCTTGCAGTGGAGTGAACTTGTTGAACAGCGGTGCGATGAAAGAGGGATAGATGAATAGGAGCAGCAGATTGAACGTTACCCATACTCCCCACACATAAAGCCACCAATTTGCGCCCATGCGTTCCATCAGCCACAACACTCCAAATAATAATGGCAGGCCGAATATGGCGCCGAGCAACAAGCCTTTTGCGGCATCGGCCAGATACATTGCCAGCGTCATTTTATTGAAGCCGTAGCGTGCCTCAATGACGAATGTGCGGTAAAGGCTGAACGGCATTTCCAACAGGGATGAAAGTAGCAGCACCGTTAGGATGACCGCCAGGCCTTGTATAAGTGAATTGGTAAAGGTGGTCAACCATAAGTCTGCGATCCACTGCACTCCGCCACCGAGGGTGAATACGAGTAGCAGTAGAGCATTGAATGGTGCACTCACCATAATCAATCGCGTTTTGGCGCTTGTGTAGTCTGCCGCTTTTTGGTGTGCTGAGAGATCTATCTGCTCGCGAAAATCCGATGGCACTTCGGCGCGATGCGCCTGGATGTGGTTAAGATGACGTCGTGCCAGCCACATTTGGGCGATCGTGGTTAAAAACAGTGCGCTAATAAATAACGCGGAAAATTGGAATGGATTCATTTATTTTTATTTTTATATATATAATGTAAGAAATTGATATTATTTGTTTATTTTATATTTTATAGCGTACTCTAGCTATGTTTTGCTAATTATAAATAATTTGCTTATGGTGTTGATATGGCACAATACCTGCTAGATATTATCAATAAACAAACTCAGTGAATTATGGCACAAAATCAAAACTACCTTATTTGGATAGACATGGAGATGACCGGTCTAGTTCCGGAAACTGATTGCATTATTGAAGTTGCGCTGGTTATTACCGATAGCGATTTGAATACTATTGTTGAAGCCCCGGTTTTGGTAGTGCATCAAGCAGATATCATATTGGATGGCATGGATAGCTGGAATAAAGCCACCCATGGCAAATCTGGCCTCATCGAAAAGGTAAAAGCATCTACGCTGGACGCCGCAGCAGTGGAAGCTCAGATGCTGGAGTTTCTCAAGGAGCATGTGCCCGCTCGCACATCACCGATGTGCGGCAATTCCATCTGCCAGGACCGGCGCTTTCTTGCACGCTGGATGCCGCAACTGGAAAGCTATTTCCACTACCGCAATTTGGATGTAAGCACCCTTAAGGAACTTGCTAAACGCTGGAAGCCTGAAGTGGCTCAGGGAATAAAGAAACACGGTAAGCATGAAGCGCTGGCCGATATTTACGAATCTATCAATGAGATGAAATATTATCGCGAAAATTTTATTCGGGAATAAGACATTTTTGTACCGCTGTATGGGTTAGCCCATATGGCGAAATGTACATTAGCTTTACAAGCTAACGCTTAGCGCCCATTGCCAGAGCCCTTAAGCGGCTCTGTTCCAGTTGCACAGCTTGTGGTTTATCCAGCCAGCCGTGAAGGTTATCCAACACCAAATCCGTTAAGGCGTGTATCCAGCCTGGTCGTTCATTGAGGCAAGGAATGTAGTGATACTCGCCGCCGCCTGCATGCCTAAAGTCTTCTTTACCTTCCATTGCAATCTCTTCCAGCGTTTCCAGGCAGTCTGCAACGAAGCCAGGACAGACTACATCAACGCGTTTAGTTTTTTTCATACCTAACTCTTTAAGTATGGCAGTGGTATAAGGTTGGATCCACTCGGAGCGGCCGAAGCGCGACTGGAAGCAAACAGTGTATTGATCTGCATTAAGTTGCAGTGCCTCAGCTATCAGACGTCCGCTCTTTTGGCATTCACAGTGATAGGGGTCTCCCTTTTCCAGCGTATAGCGCGGTAAACCGTGAAAGCTCATCACCAGCTTATCCGGACGGCCATGCAGCGTCCAATAATCGCGAATGTTTTGAGCAGTGGCCGCAATGTAGCCAGGGTTGTCGTGGAAGTGCTTAATGGTGCGTAGAGCGGGCATGTTGCGCTGTTTGGAGAGTTCATTAAAAATGACATCCCATGCGGTGCCGGTTGCACTAGCGGCATATTGTGGATACATCGGAACGAGCAGGATGCGCTGGCAGTTTTGCGCTTTGAGTTTGCCTAGCACGCTGGGAATTGAGGGGTTGCCGTAACGCATGGCGTAATCCACCACCAGTGGCATGCCATGGGTGCGTTCCCCCAGATAGCCTTGTAGCAGGCTAGTCTGACGTTCAGTATGAACTTTCAGGGGTGAGCCTTCCGGCATCCAAATGCTGGCATATTTGGCGGCAGATTTCTTTGGTCTAGTGTTCAGGATAATGCCGTTCAGAATGAACCACCAGACCAGCTTGGGAATTTCCACCACGCGCGGGTCGCTCAGAAATTCACGCAGGTAAGGTTTGACCGCCTGGGCGGTGGGAGCATCAGGCGTGCCAAGGTTAAGCAATAACACAGCACATTTTTCAGGTGTGCCGTGGGTGAAAGTGGGTTCAGTTGGGTAAGGCATAAAGTTTTATCCAAAAAAATTTGCAACTGAAAAAAAGCCAAACAGAATACCAATTGAAAAGTTTTGGACTGTACTTCCCTATGCCTTTAATGTTGGTATTTTGTTTTTGCTAATATTGCGACAGTGCATTGCTGAGCAGCTTGGAGGTGATGTCCACAATCGGGACGACTTTTTCGTAATTCATGCGCTTGGGACCGACCACCGCCAGTGTGCCAACAACCTGACCGTCAGAAGTGTAAGGTGCACTTACTACACTGCACTCGTCCAACCCGGGCAAACCGGATTCGTTACCGACAAAAATATGCACGCCGGGTGCATGGCGGCTTGCATCAAGCAACTGAAGCAGCTCGGTTTTCTGTTCGAACACGGTGAACAGCCCGCGCAGCTGTTGCATGTTTGATGAAAGATCGTTTATATACAGAAGATTGCGTTCACCGCTGATCACGTAATCTTCATTTTTTCGTGCAATTACCGCATCACCTGCCGCCATCGCCGCGCTCATTAGCGATGTCAGGTCATGCTGCAATTGATGTAATTCGGACTGCACGCGTTGGTGGATATCCTGGAATGGGCAGTCAGCATAGTGCTGGCTTAAAAAATTACCAGCCTCAGTGAGTTGTGACTGGGTGTAATCCTTATGAGTTAGCAATACGCGGTTTTCCACCTCGTTATTTGGCATTACGATAATTAGCAGAACTCTCTTTTTGGATAGGCGTAAAAATTCGACATGGCTCACTGTGATGGTGGCGCGCTTTGGCGTGGCGACCACACCGGCAAAATGGGTGAGCTCTGACAACAAATTGGACGCCTGCATCAGCAAGCGGGAAGGATTGTCCGGTTGTAATTGGTGTTCGAGTTGTTGCACACGTGCGCTGTCCAGCGGTTGCACTACCATCAATGTGTCGATAAACAAACGATAACCCCGTGCAGTCGGCACGCGTCCAGCGGAAGTGTGCGGACTGCTCACCAGCCCCATTTCTTCGAGGTCGGCCATTACATTACGAATAGTGGCAGAGCTGACTTCCAAACCGGAAAACTGCAGTAGCGCGCGCGAACCCACCGGCTGACCATTGTTAATATAGCGATCCACCAACGTCTTAAGCAAAATTTGTGCGCGGTTGTTAAGAATTGTTGACATTTAATCTGATCTGGAAGTAGCGGCGTTGTTCTTCGATAAAGGTTTGTTGTGTTCGTGGTTGGTCGATAAGCGAGGTCGGCTCGAATATCAGCAGTTTAAAACTTAATGAATTCGACAATAATTTATGTTTCATTTATGCCATGCACAAGCATTTTTTTCACATCAAAAATAACATAATGCTCAGACTTGAATACACAGGTGAACATTATATTCACTTGGTAAGCTGGAAATTATTCTAATGTTGTTCTACATTTGATATATCTCCGTACAACTTATTTTAATGATAATCTAAGGTCTGATTTAAGTAAAAAAAGTCTCTAAGAAGTAAAGATATAAGCTATCTCGTTTAGTGTCTGCAAAGTTTGAGTAAACACCGTTAATTATATTCATTCATTCCTTATTGAATCAATATACTCTTTGCTTAGTATGCTCTTGATGAAGTTGACACAAAATATTAGTTATATTTATGGTTACCAAATATCCTACGCTTGGATGGTCTGCAACCCAAGCCCTGAAAATATTATAATTAAATTTATTTGTTCAACCGAGGAACTACAAATGAAACCACAAGCCGAACTTATTGTTCGAGAATCTGGTTATGGGTACAGATCGCTATAGGGGGTTGTTTCTAAAAAAATCCAACACCACCCCAAAATTATCCCGCAAAGTACTAACCATTTTTTTCAATTAGTAGTTCCTGACAATAATGAACTTGCCCGTGGTACATTACGCGCCATTCTGCACCAAGCCAGTCTCGGCGTCGATGAACTTAACGCATTACGCTACCCATCAATAATGGTGGTTAAGATTTAAAGATGGATAAAATTTCCACCCCAATCATTTTATTAAACGGAGAAATCATGAAATCAGTTTATATTTCAACCCTACTAATTCTAGCTCTTGCGGCATTCGCTGACGTATACGCGGCTGACTCCACGCTGAGTGTAACCTGTAAAGGTGATGACGTGGGCGCTGATGTGTTGGTTAATGGCAAATTCAAGGGCGAATGCCCTGTGGACGTGCTGGTACCGGAAGGCAAATTAAAGTTGAAGGTGCAAAAGAAAGTTGATACTTCCAATGTACGCATATTCGAGCAAGAAATTCGTATGGGCGATAACGTGCTCAAAACGATCGAAGTGTTATTGGGTGCGCCGCAAAGTAACGCCGAAGGCAAGCATCAGGAGCCAGCACAGTTGAGCTTGGAGCAGACTGAGGCGAAGAAGGGATCATTGCTGAGTGTCACCTGTAAAATTGATGATATGGATGCTGAAGTATTCGTCGACGATAAACTCAAGGGCGCATGTCCGCTGGACGTGCAGGTGCCTGCAGGCACGTTGAAGTTGCGGGTGCAAAAGAAAGTCGATGCTTTGAATGATCGCATATTCGAACAAGAAATCCGTGTGGGAGATGGCGCGATCAAAAAGGTCGAGGTCCAATTGGGCGCGGCGCAACTTAATGCTGCAGGTAAACGACACGAACCTGAACAGGCTGAGGTAAAAAAGGGAACGTTCAAAGATTGTCCAGGCTGCCCTGAAATGATAGTCATCCCTGCAGGAAGTTTTGACATGGGTTCGCCGGATAATGAGGTCGGTCACGGCGTTGATGAAGCTCCTGTTCATCGGGTCACTCTACCGTCCTTTGCCTTGAGCACAACCGAAGTTACCCGAGGCCAGTATGCGGCATTTGTGGGCGATACAAAACATGACGCAGGGACATGTTGGGCAGTCAACGAAAGTGGTTGGGTTGAAGAACGTGCTGGCCGCAATTCGGGTGACTTTGTCTTTCGGAAAGACCTTGCTGGCGACAGCCAGTTTGATAACCGCCCGGTTTCCTGTGTCAATTGGCATGATGCTCAAGCCTACGTCCAATGGTTATCAAAGAAAACCGGAAAGAACTACCGTCTTCCGACCGAAGCAGAATGGGAATATGCCGCCCGCGCCGGCACGACAACCGCCCGCTACTGGGGTAATGATGTCGGACGTAATAATGCTAACTGCAGTGATTGCGGTCACAAGTGGGATGGGTCTGCCACTCCGTGGGAGGGAGCATCATCTTCCCCGGTAGGCAGCTTCCAGCCTAATGCTTTTGGTCTGTACGACATGCTTGGCAATGTGTGGGAATGGACGGAGGATACTTATCATAATAATTATAAAGGTGCGCCAACCAATGGAAGTGCTTGGGTGCAAAGAACATCTGGAAATGATAGGTCTGTAGGACGTGTTATTCGCGGCGGCTCTTGGAAATACAGTTCGGAGTTTATGCGCGCAGCATACCGTATGGGGAACGAAGAGATAAAACGTTATGAATACAAGGTTGGAATTCGTCTCGCCAGAACGCTCCCGTAACCAGAACGCTCTCGTAAATAGTATATTTTCCTTTTGCTCTTTATCTTTTTTAGCATGGGATGCAAGCAAATGAGGTAAGTAATGAGGGGTGGTTGGTGGATGGGGATAGTGGGAGCAATTTATATTTTACTTTAATCTGATTGGGCCTCTTTTTTTGTTTGTTTAAAAAGGGGATGCAGTTGAATTATTTGTCTCAAACTAGCGTCGGATTAGTTATAGAGAACCTTGAATAATATTCAGAGTGGCAATACGTATTTTTCTAATCTGGCTGTGATGTTTGAGTTTCGATCTTTGAAATTAAACCATTGTTGTAGTTTAATTTCATCCATGGTTTTATTGTGATAAATTTATGTTTTAAATTAGAATTTGAACTCCACCAATTCCAAATTCAAAGAGGATGTCGAAGGGGACGTTGCCAAAAAGATATAGAGAGCAATAATTTTTGCTATGAAATTCCCATTTAAAACTATCGCTCTGATTGGAAAATACAAGACGCCGGAAATTACCGAGCCGCTGTTGCGGTTGGCTGCATTTCTTGCCGAACAAGATGTTTCTGTAGTAGTGGATAGTCTCACGGCCGAGCACCTAAAGCAGCACGACTACAGCGTTATGGCTCTGGACGCGATGGGGGATGGGGTGGATCTGGCCATCGTGCTGGGCGGCGATGGAACCATGCTAAACATTGCTCGTACCTTGGCACCCCTCGGTATTCCGCTAGTGGGAGTGAATCAGGGGCGATTAGGTTTTCTTACCGACATTTCGCTTGATACCATGCAGCAAACCATAGCCGCTATGCTGGGCGGCAATTTCGTCACTGAGCAGCGCATGTTGTTGTCTACATGTATTTTGCGCGATGGTGTAGAGGTATTTAATTCGCTAGCGTTCAACGAAGTGGTGTTGCACCGCGGCAATACCAGCAGCATGATTGAATTTGAGGTGCGCATCGACGGTGAGTATCTATACCTTCAGCGTGCAGATGGTTTGATTGTAGCGACCCCTACTGGCTCTACAGCATATGCGTTATCCGCTGGCGGCCCTATCTTGCATCCTTCACTCGACCTTATTGCTCTGGTTCCTGTCTGTCCGCATACCTTAAGCAATCGTCCCATCGTTGTTAAAAGCGAATCGCTGCTGGAAATTCTGCCGCACCGCATATCTGATGCGCGTGTGCATTTTGATAGCCACGCCTATTTTGACTTGCAGGAAAATGACAAAGTGATGGTGAGCCGTCATCAACAGCCGGCTTGTTTATTGCATCCAGTAGGACATAGCTATTACCGCACATTGCGTGAAAAATTGCTCTGGAATAAAACATTGTAATGTTGAAATTTCTTAGTATCCGCGACTTTGTCATCGTTGATTCCCTTGAGCTCGATTTTTCCTCTGGCTTTACCGCGCTTACCGGCGAAACCGGTGCGGGAAAATCCATCTTGATTGACGCTTTGTCGCTGGTATTGGGCGAGCGTGGTGATGCGGACATGGTGCGTAGCGGTTGTGAGCGTGCCGAGATTAGTGCGGAATTCGATATGACTGACTTGCCAGATTTGCAATCCTGGTTGTACGAGCAAGAGCTGGTAGGCGATGCGAATGTATGCATGTTGCGCAGGGTGCTGGATGCCAACGGGCGTTCGCGTGGTTTCATTAATGGGCGTAGCGCCACGTTGCAACAGATGCGCGATGCGGGTGAGCATCTGCTTGATATCCACGGTCAGCATGCGCACCAGTCCTTGCTGCGTCCCGATGCTCAGCGCGACCTGCTGGATGGCTATGCTGGTTTGATAAACGAGGCGGAAGAACTGGCGGGATTATTCCGCGAGTGGCAAACGTTGCTTCGCCGCCACACAAAACTGGAGCAAAGCGCTGAAGCGGTGGCTAGCGAGCGCGAATTACTATTGTTCCAACGGCAGGAACTGGAAATGCTGAACTTCAGCGTACAGACATGGATGGAATTACAGGCCGATTATGCGCGTCTGTCGCACGCCGCTGACCTGTTGGAAACCGCACAGTTTGGCGTGGAAGTATTAAGTGAAGCCGATACTGCCTGTCTTGCCCAATTGAATGCGCTTACTACCCGTTTACGCGCGGGTATTGAATTCGACGGATCCTTGCAGGACACGCTTAATATGGTGGAAAGTGCCCAAAATGATTTGCAGGAAGCCGTGTACGCGTTACGCCATTACCCGCAGAAAGTGGATGCTGACCCGCAAAAATTGCGTGATCAGGAACGGCGCATGGCTGCGGTGGTGGATGCGTCGCGCAAATACCGGGTAATGCCGGAGCAATTGCCCGGAGCCTTGCAGAGTATTGTCGCGCGGCTGGAGGATCTGGGCAGCGATGCTGACCTTGCCGCATTGGCGCAGCAAGAGGTTGCCGCACGTGAGCAGTATTTATCCGCCGCGAAAAAATTGGGTGCGGCACGCAAGATAGCAGCTGAAAAATTATCGCGTGAAATTACTACTGCAATGCAGACTCTGGCAATGCAGGGCGGCCACTTCGCCGTGGCACTGAAACCGCTTGCCGAAGGAAGTGCACATGGGCTGGAAGCGCTCGAATTTCAGGTGGCGATCAATCCCGGTTCGCCGTTGCGCAGTTTGGCAAAAGTTGCCTCTGGTGGCGAATTATCGCGTATCAGTCTGGCGATACAGGTGGCAGTCAGTCAGGCAGCCACCGTGCCCACGTTGATCTTTGACGAAGTGGATAGTGGTATAGGTGGGCGTGTGGCGGAAATTGTTGGTATTTTGCTTAAGCGCTTGGGACAGCGCCATCAAGTAATGTGCGTAACGCATTTGCCGCAGGTGGCAGCGATGGCGGATGCACAATGGCAGGTGAGCAAGTTCAGACGAAACGGTGCCACTGTAAGTACTGTATCTATCCTCAAGCAGGTGGAACGTGTCGAGGAAATTGCGCGCATGTTGGGCGGAGTAAGAATTACCGATACCACACGCAAACATGCGGCCGAAATGCTTGAGGTGGGGCTAGGTCTGTCGTCCTGAAGACGCTTTGATGTATCATGCTGAAGTTCCATTATCAATGGTTTTTATTATGCGCATTAAGTTAATTGCTGTCTCTGTGTTGCTCGTTTCGTGCAGTGAAATGACTATGCCCAAGCTACCCTCGTTCACTGCTCACAAGATGGAAATTAATCAAGGTAATATGGTTACTCCAGAGATGCGTCATAAGCTCAAGTTGGGTATGACGCGGTTGCAGGTGCAGGCCATCCTTGGCACGCCGCTGGTCAATGACGTCTTTCATACTAACCGTTGGGACTATGTGTATAGGCTCGAAAAAAAGGGTAAGTTACTTGAAAAACAAAGCATGACACTATATTTTGAGGGTGAATACCTAACTCGTATTGACGATGGCAACATGCCCGCACTACCCGCAGTGGTCGTACCCCTGCTGCCGGTTGAACCAGCCGACGAGAACTAGCCCTGAAAAATACTCAAGGAGTAGCGATGAATAAAATAAAAGTCGCAATTGCCGGTTGTAGTGGGCGAATGGGCAAGGCTTTGCTGGAAGGCATACTGCAGTCGGATGATCTGGAATTACATGCGGCTTTGGAACATACCTCAAGTGCGCAGTTAGGGAAAGATGCTGGTGAGTTGGCTGGTAGCGTATGCGGCGTGAAGATTACCGCTGATGTGGAGAATGCTTTGCAAGGTGCGAATGTGTTGATTGATTTTACTCGCCCGGAAGGAACGGTGAATCACCTTGGAATATGTATAAAACTCGGCGTGCCTATGGTTATAGGCACCACCGGTTTTACTGCGCAGCAAAAGGCGCAACTGGGTGCGGCAGCGCAGCACATCGGCATCGTGTTTGCTCCCAATATGAGCGTAGGCGTGAACCTTACTTTCAAGCTGCTGGAAATGGCGTCCAAAGTGTTAAGCCATGGCTATGATATTGAAATCATCGAAGCACATCACCGTCACAAAGTGGATGCACCCTCCGGCACCGCGTTGGGCATGGGAGAAGTAATTGCAAAAACGCTGGGGCGTGACCTTGCTAAATGCGCTGTATATGGTCGTGAGGGTGTCACTGGTGAACGTGACCCGTCCACTATTGGCTTCGCCACTGTGCGCGGTGGCGACATTGTGGGAGACCACACCGTACTATTTGCAGGCACCGGCGAACGTATCGAAATTACTCACAAGGCTAGTAGTCGCGCCACTTTTGCTCTCGGTGCACTACGCGCCGCACGTTTCCTGCAAGGCAATGCGGCTGGGATGTATGACATGCAGGATGTGCTTGGGTTGAAATAAGTGCTTTGGTAGCGCGCTTCAACAGAGAAAAAATTAATATTTAGCACAATCATTTTGCTTAATATTGTGTTGAGATGCTAAAGATGGCAGCATGATTACTAATACTCCCCGCTTTGAGCAAGCGTTTGACAAATTTGATGCCGCTAACGCCGCTGATCCTAATCAGGAAGTTTTCGAGGGTGTAATTTATCCAAAAGAATTACTCTATGCTAAACGCATGACTACCATGCTTAAGCATTTTGAGCCTGATGCCTCTGAAACGTTGCAACTTGCAGCGCGTTGCCAGCATATCTGCCGCTGGAGAATCTCACGAAACAATTATCCGATGGATAAAGTGGGTTACAAATGCTGGCGCATTGAATTGTATAAATTTCACGGTGAAACTGCTGGTGGAATTATGCGCGAGGTAGGTTACGATGAGGAAATGATCGTTAATGTACAAGCACTGTTGCGCAAAGAAAAGCTCAAAACGAACCCGGAAAGCCAGATATTGGAAGACGTCGTTGGCTTAGTGTTTCTTCATTATTATCTGGTAGATTTTGTTAATAAATATAGTCATTTTGAAGAAGAAAAACTGCTCAACATTCTCCGCAAGACTTGGAAAAAAATGTCCGAGAAAGGCCACATAACCGCATTGAAATTTAACTTCAGTCCAGAACTGCGGGTGGTAATTAATAAAGTGCTGGCTGTAGCCTGACTATTTACCAGGTGGGACAGTGAATTCAGTTAAGCAGGCAGACAGGCAGATTAGGTTTCGCAATTGATACCCCCCCCGCTATCAGGTATAATTCAAAAATAGCAATGGCGGGATGAACGATCGGTTCGTCCCGCTTCTTTATGTCATCCGAGCTGTTAGCCCGAATGTTTCATAAATTGGCGCGTGCTCTCTTTGGTCTTTTGATTGCCATGCAAGGTTTTGTTCTCTCGGGTGTATGACCCCGTTCGTTCACAAAGCTGGCTAATCAAGTAAGTAAGATTCGCTGGGATGGGAAAATATTTCCCAGTTCGCAAAATCTTGCGCAATCATCACGCGAATTTATGAAACGTTCGGGCTAGTAGCTAGCCTTGGAGAGTATCTGGTGTCGCAAACGAACCCTGCCATTCTTGTGCTTGCCGATGGGACGGTGTTTCGTGGTACTGCCATTGGCGTTTCTGGCATGTGCGTGGGCGAGGTGGTGTTTAATACCTCGATGACCGGCTACCAGGAAATTCTTACCGACCCTTCTTACTTTAAACAAATTGTCACCCTGACTTATCCTCATGTCGGCAACGTGGGCGTAAATGCTGAGGACGAAGAATCGCGCCGAGTGTTCGCCAGCGGATTGGTGATCCGCGATTTATCCCTGACGGTGAGCAACTGGCGCAGCACGCAATCGCTGTCCGATTACCTCAAAGCCAATAAAGTAGTGGCGATTTCCGATATTGACACCCGCAAGCTAACGCGCATTCTGCGCGAAAAGGGTGCTCAGAACGGCTGCATTGCCACCGGTATGGATGAGGGGGCGGCGCTTCAAGCGGCGCGCGACTTTGTGGGGCTAAATGGGATGGATCTGGCGCAGCATGTCTCTTGTGAAAAGCATTACGATTGGACGCAGCGAGAGTGGAATTTGAAGGACGGTTACCGCAGTAATGTGCATTCCGAGTTTCATGTGGTGGCATATGACTTTGGCACGAAGCTCAATATTCTGCGCAAACTGGCCGAACGCGGCTGCAAGATCACAGTCGTACCCGCCAAGACCAGCGCCGAAGATGTGTTGGCGCTCAAGCCGGACGGTGTGCTACTGCCAAATGGCCCGGGTGATCCCGAGCCGTGCGATTATGCCATTGCTGCAACGCAGCAATTTTTACGTGTGGGTGTGCCGTTGTTCGGTATCTGTCTGGGACATCAGATTCTTAGCTTAGCAGTGGGAGCCCGGACGGTGAAAATGAAGCTCGGTCATCGAGGCGCAAACCATCCGGTTCAGGACATGCAGAGTAAACATGTGATGATTACCAGTCAGAACCACGGTTTTGCGGTGGATGCGACGACCCTGCCGGCGAATACGCGTGTGACACATGTATCTCTGTTCGATGGTACGCTGCAGGGCTTCGAGTTGACCGATAAGCCTGCGTTCTGTTTCCAGGGACATCCTGAGGCCAGCCCCGGTCCACATGATGTGGATTATTTGTTTGATCGCTTCGTGGCGCTGATGCGCAAGAGTTCCTGACATGCCCAAACGTACTGACATAAAATCTATCCTGATCATCGGAGCTGGCCCCATCATCATCGGACAAGCATGTGAATTTGATTATTCCGGTGTACAGGCTTGCAAGGCGCTGCGTGAAGAAGGTTATCGCGTGGTTCTGGTGAATTCGAATCCGGCCACCATCATGACCGATCCAAACATGGCAGATGCTACCTATATTGAGCCGATCACTTGGCGGATAGTGGAAAAAATCATTGTCAAGGAAAGGCCGGACGCGATCCTGCCTACCATGGGTGGGCAGACCGCGTTGAATTGTGCGCTAGATTTGGCTAAACATGGCGTGCTGGAAAAGTATGGCGTAGAAATGATAGGCGCCTCGCGCGAGGCCATCGACATGGCGGAAGACCGCGAAAAATTTAAGCAGGCGATGACGCGCATTGGCTTGGCATCGGCGCGCTCGGCGATTGCGCATAGTATGGAGGAGGCGTTGCAGGTGCAGCAGGTGATGGGCTTCCCTACAGTTATCCGTCCATCCTTTACCATGGGTGGTTCGGGCGGCGGTATCGCTTACAATCGCGAAGAGTTCGTCGAAATATGTGAGCGCGGCCTGGAGGCTAGCCCCACTAAGGAATTGTTGATTGAAGAATCGCTACTTGGCTGGAAAGAGTTCGAAATGGAAGTGGTGCGTGACCGTGCTGACAACTGCATAATCATCTGCTCGATTGAAAATTTAGACCCGATGGGTGTGCACACTGGTGATTCCATCACTGTGGCACCAGCGCAGACGTTGACCGATAAGGAATACCAGATCATGCGCAACGCGAGCATTGCCGTGCTACGCGAAATTGGCGTGGATACGGGTGGCTCCAACGTGCAGTTTGCCATTAACCCAGAAAATGGGCATATGGTGGTAATTGAGATGAATCCGCGCGTATCGCGTTCTTCGGCGCTGGCATCCAAGGCTACCGGCTTTCCAATTGCCAAAGTGGCGGCGAAACTGGCGGTAGGATACACGCTGGATGAGTTGAAGAATGAAATTACGGGTGGGGCAACCCCGGCTTCATTTGAGCCGACAATAGATTACGTAGTGACCAAGATTCCACGTTTCGCTTTTGAGAAATTTACGCAGGCCAATGATCGTTTAACCACACAGATGAAATCGGTGGGCGAAGTGATGGCAATCGGTCGCACTTTCCAGGAATCATTTCAGAAGGCGCTACGCGGACTGGAAGTGGGTGTGGATGGACTAGACGGAAAAACAACCGATCATGAGTTGATTGCCGCTGAATTGGGCGCACCAGGGCCGGATCGTATTTGGTATGTGGGAGATGCTTTCCGCATGGGCATGACGCTGGAAGAGGTGTTCAGCTTAAGCAAAATTGATCCTTGGTTCCTAGTGCAGATCGAAGACCTGATCAAGCGCGAAGTGGCGCTGGCGGGTCGTACGTTGGATAGTATGGGTATGGAAGAGTTGCGTGGATTAAAGCGGAAAGGTTTTTCGGATAAACGTTTGGCCAAGTTGCTGGGAAGTGATGCAGCTGCCGTGCGCGCTTGCCGTCATGTGCTGGGTATCCGTCCGGTGTTCAAACGGGTGGACACTTGTGCCGCCGAATTCGCCACCAATACTGCCTATATGTACTCTACCTATGAAGAGGAATGTGAGGCACAGCCTACAACCAGAAAAAAAATTATAGTGCTGGGTGGTGGGCCGAATCGTATTGGTCAAGGGATCGAGTTTGATTATTGCTGTGTGCATGCCGCGCTGGCGTTGCGTGAGGATGGATATGAAACCATTATGATTAATTGTAATCCAGAGACTGTGTCTACTGATTACGATACGTCCGACCGTCTTTATTTCGAACCGCTGACGCTGGAAGATGTGCTTGAAATTGTGGCTGTGGAAAAACCGGCCGGCGTGATCGTGCAGTTTGGTGGCCAGACGCCGTTGAAGCTGGCGCGTGGCTTAGAGAAAAACGGTGTGCCCATCATAGGCACCACGCCGGACATGATCGACTGTGCAGAAGACCGTGCGCGTTTCCGCGTGATGTTGCAGCAATTGGACTTAAAACAACCGCCCAATCGCACGGTCAGCACGCCGGAACAGGCGGTGCTGGCAGCGCAAGAAATTGGCTACCCGCTGGTGATGCGGCCCAGCAACGTGTTGGGTGGGCGTGCCATGGAGATCGTTCATTCCCAGCCTGATTTGGAACGTTATATGCGCGAGGCAGTGGAGAGCGCCAATATTTTTCCAGAACGCATGCCGATTTTGCTCGACCGCTTTCTTAATGATGCGATTGAGGTGGATGTGGATGCGGTAAGTGACGGTATAGACGTGCTGGTCGGCGGTATCATGGAGCATATCGAAGAGGCTGGTGTACATTCTGGCGACTCGGCCTGTTCTTTGCCACCTTTTAGTTTGTCGTTAAAGCTTCAGGATGAGTTGCGTCGCCAGACCAAGGCGATGGCCAGAGCGCTGAATGTAGTCGGCCTGATGAATGTACAGTATGCCATTCAGGGTGAATCTGTATTTGTACTGGAAGTAAATCCGCGCGCCTCACGCACCGTGCCCTTCGTGTCCAAAGCTACTGGAATTCCGCTGGCCAAGGTGGCTGCACGTTGCATGGTTGGTAAAACTTTGGCGCAGCAGGGCGTGACTAAAGAAGTTATTCCGTCGTATTATTCGGTTAAGGAGGCGGTGTTTCCATTTATTAAGTTCCCCGGTGTGGATATCATTCTTGGCCCAGAAATGAAATCCACTGGAGAGGTAATGGGTGTGGGCGACACCTTTGCGGAAGCCTTTGTTAAATCCCAATTGGCGGCGGGAGTGAAGTTGCCGTCCACCGGCAAGGTGTTCATCAGTGTACGTGGTGCGGATAAGTTGGGTGCCGTGGAAATTGCCAAGAGCCTGCGCGATATGGGCTTTGCCGTGTTGGCCACGCGTGGTACTGCTGCAGCATTAGCGGCCGCGGATGTTGTTGTGACTGTGGCGAACAAGGTGGCAGAAGGTCGTCCGCACATCGTGGATATGATCAAGAACGGCGAGATCAGTCTGATTATTAACACAGTGGACAGTAAGCGCAGTGCGATGCAAGATTCTTATTCTATCCGTCATGCCGCATTGCAGGGACGTGTGACTTATTACACCACTCTGGCAGGTGCGCGCGCAGCTTGTTTGGGCATGCAGCACATTGCTGAATTAAATGTGTATGACTTGCAGACGCAGCATCAGCGTCTGATTCATTAAGAACGTAAGAAGGAAGAATCAGTATGAGCAAGATTCCATTAACCGTGGTAGGTGCTGAACTATTGCGTAACGAACTGCATCATTTGAAAACCGTGGATCGCCCATGGGTAATAAATGCCATTTCCGAAGCGCGCGCGCAAGGTGATTTGTCGGAAAATGCTGAATATGAAGCGGCTAAAGAACGCCAAAGCTTTGTTGAGGGGCGCATCATAGAATTGGGAAGCAAGCTGGGTAATGCTCAAGTGATAGATCCAAAGACCCTCAACGCAGACGGTCGTTGTGTGTTTGGCGCGACCGTGAGGCTGGAAGATCTCGCAAGCGGCGATGTGGTGACTTATCAGATTGTTGGAGATGATGAAGCGGACATCAGGCAATGCAAGATTTCCATCAGCTCACCAATTGCGCGGGCACTGATAGGCAAGTACAGCGGAGATGTTGCTGAAGTTCAAGCTCCAGGCGGGGTTCGCGAATATGAAATCGTGAACGTGCAATATATTTAAGCCTTCCAAGCACTCGTGGCAACCATAAGAAATACGCAGGTGCGCCCTCCATCACTGCTAGTGACCTCTAAGCATCTAGGGGTAGCAGTATGGCCGTTTCGCTCACCTCTGCTCTAAGAGGTGGCAGGACGTAATGCAAGGCTGGGAGGTTTAGCGGCTACCCAACTGTTTTTTGCTGAGTAGTTTGCCTTTATGCTGTGCAGGTTTTTTCTCGGGTACATCTTCTTGTGGTTGATATATAACCAGGATTTTGCCAATATGTTGCACCGCTACTGCGCTCAATTGTGTGCAAATTTGTTCCAAGATTTTCACGCGTGCGTCCCTATCCTCATTCATAACCCTGATTTTGATTAATTCATGACTCTTCAGGGCGCAGGAGATTTCTCCCAGTACAGTGGGGGTCAGTCCTGCTGATCCAATCATGACGGTGGGTTTAAGCGGATGAGCGCGCGCTTTGAGGTTTTGGCGTTGTAATACAGATAGTGTTAGCAATTTTATTGGCTCCTGATAAGACTGATATTTTAAACGATGAAGCGATCCAAAAGTAGTAAACAGTGGATGAATGAACATGTAAATGATTCATATGTGCAGCGCGCGCAGAAGGAAGGTTACCGCTCGCGTGCGGCATATAAGTTATTGGAAATTGATGAGCGTGACCGCCTACTCAAACGTGGCATGGTGGTGGTTGACTTGGGTGCGGCCCCTGGCGGCTGGTCGCAAGTCGCTGCCATCAAGGTGGGCGAAGGTGGCAAAGTAATTGCAGTCGACCTGTTGCCATTACACCCGATAAATGGTGTAGAGTTTATTCAAGGTGATTTCCGCGACGACAGTGTGATGGCGCAAATTGAGGGCAAACTAGGCGGCAAGAAAATTGGACTTGTAATCTCTGATATGTCCCCCAATATTAGTGGCATCAACATGACCGATCAGGCACGTGCTATGCATTTGGCGGAACTGGCGCTGGACTTTTCATTACGCCATTTGCAACCAAGCGGCGCATTTCTGGTGAAAGTGTTTCAAGGCGTAGGTTTTGAGGACTATATTAAATTGATGCGCAGTTACTTTGCTCGAGTGGTGACGCGCAAGCCAGATTCATCACGTGATCGAAGCAATGAACTATATCTCTTGGGAACCTCAAAATTTGAGAGCACATTTGAAAATGCAACTTTCTAAGTTGAGACAAGACGCGAGATAAGTTTAATACGCAGTACATATTTTACATGTAAGCGGTAAAATCTATAAATTAACGCAGTAATGCAATATTGTTGGATTTATAGTGGTGCCCTTGAGTAATCGGGTCAGACGTAGTCTAATGGATGCATGGTAGCGACTGTGCGCTGGTTAAGGAGTAACTTTGAACAACTTGTTTAAGAGTATCGGAATTTGGATGGTCGTGGCGCTGGTGCTGATGACCGTATTCAATCAATTCAACACGCGCCAGCAGCAGACTTCGCAAACGCAGATGGATTACTCGCGCTTTCTGGAAGAAGTCAGGCTGGGGAGCATCACCAAAGTAACTATCGAAGGACGCATGCTGAAGGCTGTTACTAACGATGGTAAGCGCATCACCAGCTATGCGCCGCAAGATTTGTGGTTAGTATCTGACTTGATCAAGAACGGCGTCACGATTGAGGCCAAGCCGGAAGAGGAGCAATCCTTTCTGATGAGCATTTTTGTTTCGTGGTTCCCAATGTTGCTGCTCATTGGCGTGTGGGTTTTTTTCATGCGCCAGATGCAAGGCGGCGGTAAAGGAGGGGGGCTTTTCTCTTTTGGCAAGAGCAAGGCGCGCATGCTGGACGAGACTAAAGAACGTGTTACCTTTGCAGATGTGGCAGGTTGTGATGAGGCCAAGGAAGAAGTATCCGAGATTGTAGATTTCCTGCGCGACCCAACAAAATTTCAAAATTTGGGCGGTCGTATTCCGCGCGGGGTGCTATTGCTGGGTAGCCCCGGTACCGGCAAGACGCTGCTGGCAAAGGCCATTGCGGGTGAAGCGAACGTGCCGTTCTTTTCAATCTCTGGTTCTGATTTTGTAGAAATGTTTGTCGGAGTGGGCGCGGCACGCGTACGCGACATGTTCGAGCAGGCTAAGAAACAGGCGCCGTGCATTGTGTTCATTGATGAAATTGATGCAGTCGGTCGCCAGCGCGGCGCTGGCTTGGGCGGCGGCAATGATGAGCGTGAGCAAACCCTTAATGCGTTGCTGGTGGAAATGGATGGTTTTGAAGGAGCCAGCGGCGTGATAGTGATCGCTGCGACCAATCGTCCCGATGTACTCGACTCAGCACTGTTGCGTCCGGGCCGTTTTGATCGCCAAGTAGTCGTGCCGTTGCCGGATATTCGTGGCCGCGAACAGATTCTGATGGTGCATATGCGCAAAGTGCCTATTGCGCCTGACGTGAAAGCCGATATTTTGGCGCGTGGTACACCCGGCATGTCTGGTGCTGACCTGGCGAATCTGGTAAACGAGGCGGCACTGTTTGCCGCACGGCGCAGCAAGCGCTTCGTCGAGATGGACGATTTCGAGGCAGCCAAGGATAAGATCATGATGGGTGCGGAACGCCGCTCAGTTGTCATGCCAGAAGAGGAGCGTCGCAACACCGCTTACCATGAATCTGGCCATGCGGTTGTGGCCAAGTTGCTGCCAAAAACTGATCCGGTTCATAAGGTTACTATAATTCCGCGTGGACGTGCGCTGGGGTTGACCATGCAGTTGCCAGCGGAAGATCGTTACAGCATGGACAAGAATCGGATCCTTGATACGCTTGCGGTATTGTTCGGCGGCCGTATTGCGGAAGAGATTTTCATGCACCAAATGACTACCGGAGCTTCCAATGACTTTGAGCGTGCCACTGAAATGGCACGCCGCATGGTAACACAATGGGGTATGTCGGAAGCCTTGGGGACGATGGTATATGGCGAAAATGAAGGTGAGGTATTTCTTGGGCGCTCCGTGACTACCCACAAGAATGTTTCAGAAGCCACCATGCAGAAAGTGGATGAGGAAATTCGCCGCATCATAGACCAGCAGTACGCATTGGCTCGAGGACTGATTGAAGCCAATCGGGACAAAGTCGAAGCGATGGCGAAAGCACTGCTTGAATTTGAAACCTTGGATTCCGACCAGCTCGACGATATTATGGCCGGTAAACCGCCACGTCCGCCCAAGGTCATCCAGTCGAGCAAAGATGCCCAGCCGCCCCAGGATGCAGCGCCGACAGCATCGGGAACTCCATCTGCTCCTCAGCCAGCGCCGGGAGCTTGAAAAGCTGAGAAGGATGATTTAAGGGAAAGGGATGAGGTGCATGTTTCCGTGCTTCTAGATGTTCCCACTTCCCTTTTTATCCTTTTACCTTCACCTATCACATGCTTCTCCACTGTGGCTCATTCAAGCTGGACCTGTCCCGCACTTTGGTTATGGGCATCGTCAATATTACCCCCGACTCATTTTATGATGGCGGGCATCATTCACAACGCGATGCAGCGCTAGTTCATGCACACCAACTGATTCAAGAAGGCGCTGACCTTCTCGACATAGGCGGTGAATCCACGCGTCCCGGCGCGCTATCGATCAGCGTGCAGGAAGAGTTGGATCGCATCATGCCGGTAATTGAAGGCTTGCACGGTGCCCCGGTTCCTCTTTCAGTGGATACCTATAAACCAGAAGTGATGCGCTCGGCATTGGCGGCAGGAGCGAGCATGATCAATGATATCAATGCGCTGCAACAACCGGATGCGCTGGCCGTTGTGGCAGCAAGCGATGCAGCGGTGTGCCTGATGCACAAGCAAGGCCCGCCCCAGACAATGCAGCAACCGCACTATCAGGATGTAGTGGCAGAGGTGCTTCAATTCCTGCGTTCACGTACATTATCCGCGCAAAAGGCAGGTATCGCGCGGGAGCGCATCATGGTCGATCCGGGTTTTGGCTTTGACAAAACCTTGGCGCATAATCTCGCCCTGTTAAGGCATCTGGATAAATTTTCTGTATTGGGTGTACCACTACTAGCCGGGATCTCACGTAAATCCATGTTGGGGACAATTACTGGCCAAGACGTGGAACACCGAGTACATGCCAGCGTAGCGGCTGCGTTGCTGGCAGTGATGCGGGGAGCATGCATGGTGCGCGTGCATGATGTGCGTGCCACAGTAGATGCTTTGAAAATTTGGAACGCTGTGGAAGGAGTCGACTTGTGAGTAAAAAATTTTTTGGTACTGATGGTGTGCGTGGACGGGTGGGTGAATATCCTATTACGCCGGAATTTGTCATGCACTTGGGCTATTCCGCAGGCAAAGTGCTGGCTTCCGCAGATTGGCACTTGTCACAGGGTGAAAATCCCGGAGTACTGATAGGCAAGGACACGCGTATTTCTGGCTATCTGCTTGAATCGGCTTTGCAGGCGGGTTTGATTGCCGCCGGGGTAGACATTTATCTGGCCGGACCGGTGCCAACGCCTGCAGTGGCTTATCTAACTCGTGCATTGCGTTTGCAGGCGGGTATCGTGATTTCCGCTTCGCATAATCTGTTCGAGGATAATGGCATCAAGTTTTTTTCCAGCCAAGGCAGCAAGCTGGCAGATGAAACGGAGTACGCCATCGAAGCAATGCTGGAAACATCAATAGAAACCATGCCTTCGGCTAGGCTGGGTAAAGCCAAACGCTTATCAGATGCGGCAGGCCGTTACATTGAGTTTTGCAAGAGTAGCTTTCCTTACGATTTAGACCTGCGCGGCCTGAAATTGGTGGTGGATTGCGCGCACGGTGCTTGCTATCAGATTGCCCGACATGTTTTCCACGAACTGGGTGCGGATGTTGTAGCTATCGGTGTGCAGCCGGATGGTAAAAATATCAACGATGGTTATGGCGCGACTGCTCCGGCCAATTTGCAGCAAGCCGTTAAAGATCATCATGCCGATCTCGGTATTGCTCTCGACGGTGACGGCGACCGATTGGTGATGGTGGATGCGGATGGATGTTTGTACGATGGCGACCATCTTCTCTACATTATTGCCAAACACCGCCATGTGCAGGGCACGCTCAAGGGTGGGGTGGTGGGGACACTAATGACCAATCTGGCTTTCGAGCATGCCATGCAACGCATGCACGTTCCCTTCGCGCGCGCCAAGGTGGGTGATCGTCATGTGATGGAAACGATGTTGCAACAAGACTGGCAACTTGGCGGTGAAAATTCCGGCCATATCATCTGTCTCGATCGGCACACAACGGGCGATGGCATCATCTCCGCCTTGCAAGTATTGCATGCACTTCGCATTAACCAGCAGACCCTGGCTCAAGCTGTTTCAGATTTGACACTTTATCCACAAATATTGCTGAACGTGCGAGTTGCCAGAGGGGCTGATTGCTCTGCGCATGCCAGCATACGTGAAGTGGTGACTGCTGCCGAAGCGGCGCTCGATGGTTGTGGCAGAGTATTGCTGAGGCCTTCTGGAACCGAACCATTGTTGCGCGTGATGGTGGAAGGCGAGGATGGCGAGAAAGTGCGGCACTGGGCGGAAACCATCGCACAAGCCGTACGAGAGGTGGCGCAGACAACCTGATAGGAATTAAGTCCTTCCCAACCGAGGCACGTGCTCATTGCCGAGAGCAATTCTTGCTAAATTATATTGAACCCAATTGCATGTGAGTAACGATGACGGCTAATCTGACGCATTACCGTTAGATTAGCGGCCTGGTTGCGCTGGTTGTTTCACGCTTGTATCAGATATATCTTTTTTGATAAGGTTTTCGACGCTCACCGCAAGAGTTTTGTCCTCACCATGATTGGACGGCGTGAGCTTGAAATTCCGTGACAGCGTTTGTGCTTTCAGTACTTCAGCTGCATTCATGAGACTTGCCACATTATCTCGCCCCGAAATGCCGGGTTCATAGCCTTGTGCGGACGCGAGGTTGTACCAGACGTAAGCCTGCGTCAGATCACGTTGGATGCCTTCACCGGTTTTGTAAAATGTTCCAAGTTGATACTGAGCTTCAGGGTAACCTTTGTGGGCTGCTTTCTCAATCCATTGAGCAGCAGCGGTGAAATCCTGCAATACGCCACGGCCATTTCTATAAAGCAGGCCGAGATTGAATTCCGCCCCTGCATGCCCCTGCTTGGCGGCCAAATCAAACCACTTCAGCGCCTCCTTGTAATTTATTGAGAACTCGCCACCTGGCATGTACATGAGCCCCGCAGCGTATTGATCATCGGCTTTGCCCTGTCTTGCTTTCTCGAGGATAAGTGTTCTGCTTGGCTTTATCTCATAAGCGCTGGGTGGAGAGGCAATGGTAGTGGCAGGTTTGGATAGCAGATAAATCGTGACAAGAAAGCCTACGCAGGCAAGCAAACCCAAGGTGGCTGTGACAGAAAGCTTGAAGGGCCCGCTGAATTTAAAGAACCGATGCTTGCAGTCACGGCAACGGTACGGCGCATAAAGAAAATGGTTCATGTGGTCTTCGTTTTTCTTCCACGAAGAACGGCGCACGTTCATGCTTTCGCAACGCGTGCATATCATTTGGTCAGCGTCCAATGGATGTTAGGCTTGCCGACACTAAAACGATGACCCGGTTTAGGGATAAATATTGAAGTTGCGGATCGCACTATCAAGAGCACCTTGTGAATAAGTCGAATATATTACACTATTGATTCGGCCCTCGAAAAGTTTCAGCCTTGTCCAATGTGGTATGAGCGAAGTAATCGGCCCGGTTGCCGCAAATCGCGCCGAAGAATCACTGTGCTTCGTTGTGGCAAAGTGGGGCATGGTACCGCTGAATACCGATTAGACAATGATGCACCGTTACAAACATCAGAATGATTATATCCGCCCTTGTTAAGCTGTTAAAGCTGTCTGCAGCCAGCTCGGACGATTGTTGAATTCTTCCTCCATGCTTAACTGGCAGGACGGGCAGCCGTTTTCCAGCCGTTTTAGCAATGCCTACTTTTCAAACGATTCCGGACTGGAGGAAAAACGCCACGTTTAAATCTGCGGCGGCATCGATGCATGGATTCTGGATGGTTTTTCACCGGCTCGCAATCCCGGAATGTGGACGCAGTCTGTGTTCGAGAAAATCGTGCGAATCTCTCAGCCGGGTGCCTCATTCGCCACCTATACTTGTGCCGGTTGGGTACGGCGCGGTTTGGAACAAGCGGGATTCCAGGTCAGCAAATCTCCAGGCTTCGGACGTAAACGCGAAATGCTGCAAGGTCATCTTCCCGGTTCGCCGCCGGTGCGGGCTAAGGTAACAAAAGTCATCGTGATCGGCGGAGGCGTGGCTGGCTGTGCCGTTGCCTCAGCTTTGGCGATGCGCGGAGTCTCCGTTACCCTGATCGAAAGCGCGCCGGCATTAGCTGCGGCGGCATCGGGCAATCCGCGCGGAATATTGCATATTCGGCTAAGCGCAGGCATGGACTCATTGCAACGTTTTTTGCTGGCCTCCTATGGGCATGCGCTTGCCTTGCTGGATGAAAAGCTTCCCATTGACGGCATCGCCCGTGCGGAATGCGGAGAGCTGCAACTGGCATTTTCTGCGCAAGAAGCGAAACGTATCGACCGGCTGGCGGCACTTGATTGGCCAGCGCATGTATTACGTCGCGTAGATGCGGCTGAAGCATCCGAGCTGACTGGTATCGAGTTGGCACATGGCGGCCTGTGGTTTCCCGCCGGCGGCTGGCTGGTTCCGCCACAGATGTGCGAGGCATTGGCAGCGAGCCCAGCCATAGTGCGGCGTACCGGCTATCGCGCGGAATCCTTGGCAGCGGTAGAGTCCGGCTGGCGGGTGGAGGGAAAAGACGAGCGCCAACAAGCATGGTCTGATGAGGCTCAGGTAGTGGTAGTTTGTACCGGTTATCAGGTGAAATCGTTTGCGCCATTGTCACACCTTCCCCTGACGCCGGTGCGCGGGCAAATCACTATGCTGCCTGCCACACCGCATAGCGAAAATCTGCGAACAATTGTATCTGCCAATGGTTATCTCGCTCCATCAGACGGAGAGCTGCACGTGCTGGGAGCGACGCATGATTTCAATGATGAGGCGGTGGATTTGCGGGCATCCGATCATGCAGAGAATTTGTCCAAGCTGGCGGACATATCGCCGACGCTAGCCAAGTCGATGAATATTGATTCATTGGATGTTGAGCAACTGAATGGACGTGCATCAGTGAGAGCTTCCGTTCCCGGAGCCATGCCGCTAGTGGGCGAACTATTGCCGGGGCTATATACCAGCTTGGGTCATGGCACTCGCGGTCTGATAACTGCCGGGCTTTCCGGTGAACTGATTGCGGCGATTGCATGTGGACAATTGTTACCACTGCCATTGGCAGTAGTAAATACATTGGCTCCTGTGCCGGGGCTTGTACGGCAGGTGGGCGACTGATGAATTCTTGGCGCGGAGTTTGGCAGCTCTTATTCCAATGCAAGCGTGCGGATCAAAACGTTGTGGCCGACAACACCAACCTGACCAAATCAGCCTGCCCCGTTGCGCCGGTCTTGCCGTAGATGGCGACCAGCTGACTGCGAACCGTGCTGATTTTTACGCCCAGTGTTTGTGCAGATTGTTCCGGTGTTAGGCCGTTGACAGTTTTGGCGGCGAGTCGCGCTTCGGCGGGGGTTAAATTAAATGTAGCTGACAAGATAAATGGATCAATATCTACCGCTGCACCTGGCTCGAATACTGTGAATAATGCCTGCGGTGTGCGGCCAAAGCTACCCATTGTGGCCTCGGGACGTAGCGCCAGCAACGTAGTCGCCACGCGTCGACCATCACGTCGCTTTAATCGAATCGACTGGCGATCTGCTGGGACATAGTCCGCGCCATGCGTAGTGAATGGCACCAAAGCCAGCTCGCGAATAGCGATAGTGAGATTAAGGTCACTCTCGCTGTCGCGGCATACCAGCAGCCCGCCCTCATCGTAAACCATGTCGTTACGCATGAGTAAGTCTCTGCCGGCCTGATTGCGATAGCCGATACGGCGCTGACTATCAATCAGCAGCATCGGCTGGCGCATTCTTTCCAATAGCTCAGCACCTACCGATAGCTGATCCGATTTTTCGGCCAGTGTTCGCTGGATATTAAGTGCCTTTACTAAATGTTCAGTGATACGCATGAAGACCTGCTTTTCGTCCAGACTAAGCGGTGGTCTGCCGGCCTTTGTGATGGTGCAGAATAAGCAAACTGAAGCACTATCTTCAAAAATTTTTGCAGCCAACAGAAAACGACCGCCATAAGGAATCAGGAATTCGGAGTAGTAGCGATCCTGTTGAACAAACGCTTCATCATAGTGGTCTTCACAGGAATACCAGTCATTGACAGGCAATATAGCCACATCCTTGAGACGTGGATCGACCAAATGATACTTGCGAAGATAATCTAAGCCTGCCGCTGGTTCCGCACTCCCGCCTTCATACGACCATTAAATGGCGTCCGTTTGTTTACGCAAAAGAACTGCACCGCCCATGATTCAAATACATCCGCCAACATGCTGATCGGCGTGCGCCAATTTTCGACACCGCTTCCTGCACTA
The DNA here is from genome assembly GCF_927312905.1 of Candidatus Nitrotoga sp. 1052. GTDB lineage: Bacteria > Pseudomonadota > Gammaproteobacteria > Burkholderiales > Gallionellaceae > Nitrotoga. Next base: position 1,758 of record NZ_CAKMHQ010000045.1, on the reverse strand, counting down.
TAAATACGAGCAACAATATCATCATAGTGCAGCGCAAGACGTTGCAGAACGGCGGATGGTGGGTCGCACATTCGCGGTGCATTTTTTGTGTAATCGTCAGGCACAATACCACTGTTACTTTGCTCTTCTGTCATCACCTGCCCCCCCTTCACGCATTATTATATACAAGCGAGTGGTATAGCGGCTCGCTACCGAATGACAGAACAGACGATCTCCCGGTTCACGTTTAAGCAGATCGGCAAGCGTGGATCGACGTGAAAAAATATTTTTACATACTCTAACTCATCCTCGGCGGGAACTGAGTCGAAAGAGCCACTTTAGATGAGCGCCTGAGTCTGATTATCGATACAGACAAATTGGCAACCGAATCCATAAAAGCCAGTCGTGACTAGACCCAGCGCAATACGCCCGGTAAAGCTCCGCTACTGCCCGATCAAAATTATTCATGCTGGAAGTTCCCCGTAATTACTTTCACGCCGACTGAATTTTTTTCAACACTCCTAATGTCTCGATGTAACAGCGTTCAGTGTGCAAGACAATTATTTACGCTTCATTCTCCAAATGGTGGATGACAGTTTGTCACAGGCTCAGGTACCATTCGATCCGCGCATTGAAAAGCAGCCAGTAATTGCCAATAGCGCAGAGGACATTAACAGGAGCGAGTGATTTCCTACCTGTTAACCCAGCATAGGAAATCCCCCGGCTATGCCGGGGTGGCAGTAGAAGTTTGACATTTACGGGAGTCCATCTGCGACACTCCGAATCGTGAGCCGCCAAGCAAACGAAGAAGGGAGTATCGAGATGGACGACAGCGAAAGCCTAAGCCATAGTAAATGGGAATGCAAATATCACGTAATATTCATTCCGAAGTGTAGACGTAAAACGTTGTACGAGCAGTTGAGGCCGCACCTTGGGCAAGTGTTCAAGAGGCTGTCCGAATACAAAGAAAGTCGGATAGAGGAAGGACATCTGATGCCTGATCATGTGCACATGTTGATATCGATTCCGCCGAAGTATTCGGTATCGCAAGTCATCGGGTATATCAAAGGGAAAAGTGCAATCCATCTGGCGCGAGTATACGGTGAGCGCAAGCGTAATTTTGTAGGGCAACACTTTTGGGCGAGAGGATATTTTGTGTCAACGGTAGGCCGTGATGAGGAGTCGATCCGGCAGTACATTCGGCACCAAGAGGAAGAGGGCAAGCGCCTAGAGCAGATGCACCTATGGCGCTGACCTGCCACCGAAAGGTGGCCACAAGAGCAGGGGCCGCGTAAGCGACCCCGTTAAGCCGCTTTGAGCGGCTCACAAATTAAAGCCCCCGGCTTTGCCGGGGGATACTTACTAAATTTTAGCTTCACTTTAAAGCGACTATTGAAGCAGAGCCAAAATGGCAATTATAGGGATTTGTTTTCTTATCCATAGCAAAACATCGCAGTTTTATCCCTTTTGGTAATTTGACACTTTCTGAAGTTACAAGAGCGTTGATAAACCATAAACCATGGCGGATTCAACTCTGAAGTGCAACTGTTGTAAGCGAGTTCAGGTGACGACCCACCTGAATATACTGGAGCGATTGAATGTCGAAAATATGAGATGAGGCAGTTTCAGTTTCCTTTCGGGTTGGCTGGTTTTCTGTTTCTGTTAGGGCTGGCTGGTCTAGTCACAGTTGCGTCGGCTGGTACCGAGAAATACGACTATGACCCACTAGCAGCCTGTCGGACTTCCCCCCATTAAAAATAACAAATTGCAAGTGTAAAA
>NZ_CAKMHQ010000044.1 GCF_927312905.1 Candidatus Nitrotoga sp. 1052 | reverse complement strand
TGTCTAACATTTCCCAATCAATTGCCAAATTTAAAGAGTGCTTGATAAGCTTGATGTGGTGATTGCAAGTTGCGGCTGCTAAGCCTTCGCTCATTAGCGCGGTATGGAACGATTGAATTTGCTGGCGGGTAATCTGATTTAGCCGTTTATTACCAAACACTCCCTGTATTCGCAGCCGGAATAATTCCTCATCGCGAGCCCAAGAGCGTTTCCTTGGTTTTACATAGGGTAGGTAGTGATCAACAAAAAACTCCGTAAACGATAACACTGCTTGCCTGGCTTTCTCTTGGCCGCGAGGATCACTACCCAATGCGATTTCGGCACGCAATGTCTTCGCTAGCTTGCGAGCATCCGCCAAGTCGACATCAGTCGTACGTCCTATCCTCTGATGGCAGGCCTTGCCGTTGCTGTCTTTGTAACGAAGGTAGAACGTGCCTTGGCCTTGGCTGGTAGAACGGACTTCAATATAGAGACCGGGCAGCGCGTCATCGCAAAACTCAATGCGTAATTTATCTTGGGGGCATTGCAGGTTATTTGCTACGAAGTGTGGTGTTAGTTTAATTATGGGCATAAAAAATTCCTGTAATGATGCATAAATGGGGATTGGCAACCACAAATTCCGATTGGGAAAGTGGCTGCCAATTTTTAGCGTGTTATTTCAGTTTGTACCGTCTGGGATATTCATGCGCGCACTTCACATGAGTCAGTGGCAAGGTGTTTTGTTCAGTCATGTACACCATACATTGCCCTGCATCAATGCATTCTCCTTTTTTAAGCTGGCTCCAAAATTTTTCTCCGCAAATTTGTCTCAATGTATAGGACATGCCATGTTTCAATGCTGACATGCGCAGTTCAACTTGCTTTTGCACACGATTTATCAAGTCCATCGAGAGCGTTTTCCCCTTTTGGCGCACGAGGAGCTGCCCTGTCTTTACAGGCTCCTGATTGGATTCATCGCAGACATTTGCGTCTTTTGTCACATGTGTTGTGTGTGTTAGTTTTGACATAATTTTTCCTTAAATTTTTATCTTGAGAGAAATGTAGTTTCGGTAGTACATGGCAGGTGAAGTAAGTATCCCCCGGCAAAGCCGGGGGCTTTAATTTGTGAGCCGCTCAAAGCGGCTTAACGGGGTCGCTTACGCGGCCCCTGCTCTTGTGGCCACCTTTCGGTGGCAGGTCAGCGCCATAGGTGCATCTGCTCTAGGCGCTTGCCCTCTTCCTCTTGGTGCCGAATGTACTGCCGGATCGACTCCTCATCACGGCCTACCGTTGACACAAAATATCCTCTCGCCCAAAAGTGTTGCCCTACAAAATTACGCTTGCGCTCACCGTATACTCGCGCCAGATGGATTGCACTTTTCCCTTTGATATACCCGATGACTTGCGATACCGAATACTTCGGCGGAATCGATATCAACATGTGCACATGATCAGGCATCAGATGTCCTTCCTCTATCCGACTTTCTTTGTATTCGGACAGCCTCTTGAACACTTGCCCAAGGTGCGGCCTCAACTGCTCGTACAACGTTTTACGTCTACACTTCGGAATGAATATTACGTGATATTTGCATTCCCATTTACTATGGCTTAGGCTTTCGCTGTCGTCCATCTCGATACTCCCTTCTTCGTTTGCTTGGCGGCTCACGATTCGGAGTGTCGCAGATGGACTCCCGTAAATGTCAAACTTCTACTGCCACCCCGGCATAGCCGGGGGATTTCCTATGTTGGGTTAAGGTTTATGCAGAGAAAACCCCCGGCGCTGTTCTGCCGGGATGCTATCAACTGCGCCCTGATCGCCTCGGCTAGATGCCTTCTGGGGTTCTATGGGTACAGTTCACTATCCACTGGATACTGCATTCCGCCGACAATTGACGGCACCGGGATCACCACCTTCACCACCTTTTTTTTTCCAGCTTTGGGATGACCAAACTCAAAAATCATAATCCACTCCTCCCAAATCCACTGCACCGCCACCCCCCGCAACTGGCCCGGTGGAAGGTGGCGAAGGCGGTGGTGTAAATGCAACTGGGGATGCGACTGGAACGACACGCCAAGCAGCTCGACCGTCCGCGATGGCCGGTTGGAACTCAAATCCGCCAACGATTCTGTTGGAATTCTTTTTTAGTATCCAACCAAGCTTGGAACGGTTGATGACACCGCGTTCTTCGACCGGGAATTCGCATATCGCATCGCGCAAGTTTGGGTAGTTTCCCTCAGCACTTGTAACCGCCTTGCGCACCGTTGTCGGGATGGAGGCGAAGGCTTTATACCACTCCTGCATAAGCCCACCCAGTATGTCCGCGTCAGGGTCGTGCGTAACCTGTTCGATCAGAGACGTGGCGGGATCGGGATGGCCAAGCCATATCAACGGATGTCTGCAATAATCAGTCCACGAACCGCCATAGGTGACAATGCTCTTGATTTCGGAACGCGGTGACCCAGCCTTACGCCACGCCAAGATGATGGTCAGTACAGCTGCGACATAAACCCCTCTGTTCTTGCGCACCTTTTCGACTGGATTGCCACGATAAGAAAGTGTGGCCGGTGTGGCAGAACGCGGATCAAGGTGAATGGTGAGAACTCGCCGTAATAGATCACGCACAGGGCCAACGTTATTGCCGGAGCCTAGGAATAATGTGCGTGTGCCGACTGTAGCTGTTTTGCTTACGCCCAGAATTCGGTCAGTGATCTTGTCAGAAGTAAGTACCCGATTTATGGTGCCGTGCGGTATCCAGTCGGTAGACATATCGTCAAACTCAATCACGGCTGGACTGGTCAGTAACAGCGAAAGAATGACTTTCGTGGCCTCTTCTGCCGTTGTAGGATAACTAACTTTATAGTTACCACCGGGGCCTGCGAATGAGCCTATCAGGTCACACAAATAACTTTTCCCGCTACCGAATACGTGTGCTTTCACATGGAACGCTGGAGCATAATTCAACGTCGGCCTCACAACAGCCGTGAACATCCCACAGAGTGCAGCTGCCTTATCCGTTGGTGTTACGAAGTGAAATTCTTCAAGCAAATCCTCCAGCATAGCAAGAGCATTACGTGCGTTTTCCAGTGTAGGCTCCTGAATCGGAAATTGACGCGGATCGAATACGCCAAAACGGTGTGAGCCTGCATCGTAGCCAGCTTGAACTATCAATTCGCCATCAGACTCACGAAAATATGGCTGACGAACCACACCAGCAAGCGGTGGCAAAAAACGGTAAGTCTGCATATTGTCGAGAATGCTGACATGGCGGGTTGGCGGATCGCAGCGCACCCACTCCCCAAGCTTGGCATTGAAGGTTTCAAATGTCACCGCTACTGATAACACCTGCGTTAACGCGGGCAAACTTGTTGGTACTATCGCAGGATCACTTGTTGTCGGGTCTGTCGAAATGGAAGCGATCAATCCGCCAAATTGATAGTGTTGACCGTAATCCGCTAGTTCTCGCTCAGCCGCAAATACGACCCTATGCAGTTCACCGGGGACAATATGAATGACCGGTTTATGTCGTGCGGCTGATACCTCCACGCCCAAAAAATCTAACAAATGACGGACACGATATTGCTCCCGGTGGGAGTGCTGACAGCAATATCCGCCTAATGGATACTGATCATCTGGCTCGAAATAGGCACTTCCCGTGTCCAACGCATCGGTGTGATCACTCACCCAAGGACATGTGACGTCATGCTTGCCGGAACCCAGGGGGGGTTTTGTACAAACCCTTGGATTTGAGCGCAACCAAAACCGGATTGACTGCCGCTTTAGGTAACCACACCTCGTCGCCATGATCGTCGCCCTTACTGCTACGCGCATTTTCAGCAATAACCTTTGATGCTTTGGGAGGGCGTCCCGCTGGTGGCAACACCAATTGCAAGCCATCTACTATTTCTTCAGGTGTGTACCTTGCATTGAGATTCCATTCGACAAGACGGCAGCGGAACGGCATTCCAGAATGGTCTGCATGTTTAGGTTTGCCGTTTATCGCTACTGGGAGGCGCGCCCAGCGAGTTAATGGCCCACTTGCACCACCATCACACAGACCCGCATCAATCAATGCATTGAGCAGTCGAGTCGCAACATCGCCATCGGTAATCGGCTCGGCCAGAATAATGATGCCTTGGTGATTACCTGGACTGGTTTCGATCAATGCAGACAGCTTGAATTCGCCCAGACGATCTTGCATAACCTTTGTGCCCAGATCATCGAGCATCAGGAAATGGCAAGCAGCGAACTGGCTTTTTTGCGCCTTGAATGATCCGTCGTTACCCGGATAGAAGGAGGAGCAATTTATGTAGTTGTTGTTAATTGTGGACAGCCTGCCGATTGTTAGATCAGCACGATTTGCTGGCCATCCTCCTTCATTTGGATCGCCAGGCTTGGAGCAAACCAAAGCAAATGCTCCTTTGGTTAATTGCGGAAATACGGCAGCGAAAAATTCCGCGTTCGAGATTGCGGTAACACCGCCTTCGCCGCCTTTACCGCCTTTTAGCTGAGCGGCTGAGGAAACTGTCGGTGATTCAGAACTGCTGGGCGAAAAATCGACAGGGGTTTCGCTTTGAGTTTGAGCGTATGTACAGCTCGCTAAATCATCTATCGCGGGAATAGTTGAGGGGCATTGCGTATCTATTGCGGACGCAATTATTGGAAATGCAGTTGGTCGCGCATCATCGATATGGGATAACTGATTCGGCAATGACGCTGAGGAAACAGCCGATGGAATTGTTGCTGTTGCTGCAGGGATATATACTGCGACTTGATTCTTGAGATGCATGACGTCTCCGTAATGGAAGCGCCCGCTGATGGATCGAAAAGTAAGTCGCGGACAAGTCTTAGCCTTCCGTCCTCACGTACCTCGATCTAGGAGGTGTCACGATTGTGCACTTGCCTAGTTAACGTCAGCTCCGCCGCATGGGGACATACAGTTGCGACCAGCGTTAACAGACTTGAGGTGTCTGCGATAAAGTACACACACGTTCAAGTTATCTTAAATCCGACGAACAGACTATCGCGTCCGCGCCGTCTCACCAGCTATGGCCGAAGTCTGGAAGGTGAGCTCAAGAACCAGACAACATCTTGAAAAAAGATCTTAGAGACATAACATTTAAAAGTATAGCATATTCATTCCGATCTAAAATTAAAAAACGGTGGGGGAGTTCTCCCACCTGCAACCCTGAAAAAAACTTACCATCAGTCAACTGCCTGCAAAATGTCTCCCGCCTCGGCATGACCCAACATGTACTCCCTCAGCCAGTGATACTGCTGGGCACATATCTCAGTAAATGCGCTGGGATTGCCAAAGGACAAATGACTGTAAGCATACAAACAGACAGTAATACCCAAAGCATCCGCTGACATGCTGCCCTCGAAGCCGTTCTCACAAGCCACATGGAAGCGGGTATCTGAGCCAGGTGCCATATAAAAGCCACCGTTGCTTAGTGCGTAAAACTCCCAGTAACCGCCGTTATATTCATGGGCCAGTTTGCCCGTGATTGCATATATAAACGGTTCTACGCGCATCGGGAAGTGGATTCCAAATATGTCAGCAGCATGATTAATTCGTTGGTTATTATTTACAAGCTTGCGGGTAATGCTTGCAGTGGTAGCCATGATGTAATTCCTTATAAAGTGGTTAATAAATAATCAATAAAAAAAGGATGTATAACTCCGTATTCAGCACTACCCCAACCGAGCCGGTAGAAGCCGGTGGAAGCCGCTAAAGGCGGTAAAGGTGGAGGTGGAAATCGACGGTGGAATAGATGAGCGAGAAATCAGATATTGCTAAATACGGATATGGCAACGAGTTACGTGAAATCAGTCCGAACAGAACCCACCTATTTCGTCATGGTTGGCTCTCGCCATGAACCTTGTTTGCGCTATTACGGCATCTGCAAAAGCTTCATCGGATATGTCCCAAGCAAGTACTACATCAATCGCATCGAGAAGAAAGTTTTGGGTATTCATAAATATTGCTCCTTTAGTGATGGTTATTTTTTATAGAAATAAATGAAATAGAAAATGACAGCGCCAGCCACGAGAAGCGCTAAAGTCGTGAGTGGGAAAAAGTAAAGAAGTAATGCCACACCCATGACTCCGATCCCTCGTGTTGAAGGTAATGCGAAGCAAAGCAGAGTGGCTACCACGAGAGCTGAAGTAATCATCAAGAGCTCCTGTATTGGCTAAGTGGAAAGACAGAGAGTGGTTCGGCATACAGTCGGTATTGCACCTGCGCTCCATTGCGAAGCTGAATTCCCGTTACGTTTCTTGGGATTAGGTTTGACTGTGTGTAGCTGCCAGCGGATTTCAACTACGGCGGATAGGTTTCTAGCTTGTAATGCTCAAGCCTTGTTAGGACTTGTTTTGGGTGCGACTTTCTTGCTTGTTACTGCTGTCTTGCTTGGCATTGCTTGCTTGGGTTTGTTCTCTACATTTTTATGTTTGTCTTGGATGTTTGGATCAACAATAGAAGCACTATCCATCGAAGTGTCAGCAGTGGAGGCAGTACCAATCGCCTCAATCAGCGATTTGATTTCAGTCATGAATTCGTTAGGGTCTAGCCGTTCATAGCTACGCTGCTTATCTTTCAAAGGTCGCAAGAAACCTTCATGTTTCAGCACAGCCAAGAGAAATGCAGGGGTGTTTATTGATCTGCCCTGAAAGAGTGGATAAAGAACAAATGATGTGATGGGCTTATTGCTTGGGCACTTCTCTAATAATTGTTGGATGTTACTCAAGGCAATCCAGTCTTTGTTGAAGAAGCCGCCACCCGAATTAGCATACACACGCAACTGGATTACTGGTTCGGTGCGATTACTGTTTACGCCATTTACGCCATATCCTATTTGATAAGACAGCGTAGATTTGCCTGAGAGTGAGAGGCATGAGGCAGCTTTCAAGATGCAAATTTCTTGATTGATTATTGTTACAGGTTTCATGGTAGAGCTCCTTTTGGGTGAATTGATTTGGTTGTTTTGAAATACGCTATGTTATTGATTAGTAATTTAAGATGATGTGACTGTGCTTGAAAATGCTGCGTGTAGATTGCTGAATTCAGCTATCTGTTTATTCAATTATCCGCTTATGAAAATCAAACGAAATGGACTGATGGCTTTTACAGTTAGTACTAAATGGACCTTCATATAAGATGGCTAAAAAGCCGCAAAGAATGATTGACGTCTAGTAGTAGAGGCAGGCGATGGAGCGGAGTAGGGGAGGGAATTGAAGCGGTAAGCAGAGAGATAGTTGGATAGCCTGCTTAGGGCTGTATCAGTTTAGGACTGTGTCAGTTCAGGCGTCGCGTATTGGGCACACATAGCCAGAAGATCGGAATCGATTCCTCCGGTCTTCGGGATGAAGATGCAAATGCCAAATCCATCGTCACTCAGGATAAATACCATTTCGTAGCAACTGGCATGTTCTTCCAGAACTTCAAATGAGGGTGAGAAGTCTTGATCGCCGAAGCAGGCATCATCGAAGAGATTATGCAGGATGGGACAGCTGCTTTCCTTTTCTAGCGACTCCACACTGTCACCTGGCTCGACAACGATCATGTAGCCGAGAAGATTATAGTCGTAAGTTCCATCTGCATATATTTCTGTAAATCTTTGTTCGACAAGGCTGCGAACATCAGGGTCGGCAATGCAAGTTAGGGTAGTGGGATTGCGTAAAATGATCATGGTTATATCCTTAATTTATGGACGTAAAAAAGCCCGCTGTGTGCAGGCATGGATGAGGGTGGAACGATAAATGGGTAAAGCGGCTAATGCAGAGTTGGTTGAATGAGATGGCTGGTTATCGGTTACGGATGGCTATTTAATTCCTGTTGAATCGTTGCCAAATGAAATAAAGAACAGCTGCAACGAGTAATATCAGCATTACTTTTAGGGCCAGCGATAAAGCTGTGACCCATACCGATAAAGCACCGAGTTTGATTAGGCTGATGGCTATTGCGGCTACTATTAAGAATTGCCAAATCATTTATTCTCCTTTTTAAAGTTATTCGAAGTTGTTGCAGAAAAAGAAAACGCCCAGAGTCATGCAGACCGAGGGCGCTTTGAGGGAGTGGAGCTATGTTGGTACTACGTTAGGAAGTGCTGTGTTGTCCGGATGCTCTTGTTGTTATCTGGTTATGGCATGGAGTAAATGACGTTGCAGAGGAGCGAGTGCAGCGGGCGGTAGAGCGGATCAACCACCGGCCACGCAAAGTGCTGGGGTTTAGATCTCCGTATGAAATATAATTCGGGGTGAAGATGAGCTACACCGAGCCAACATTAGCTGTTGCACTTCGAACTTGAAGCCTCTTATAAATTTAGATGTACTAGCTCTTACCTAATCAAACGCGTACAGTCACTGCTGGTGGATGCCTAAACGAATGCCAACTTTCTGGATGGCAATAAACGCAGATCAATACCGCTATGTGTAATGTTCAGACGATCGAAATGTCATGGGGGAGCGACCGCTTTTCGGCCAATGCGGTCATTGAAACCTAGAGGTCGTTACTTCCGCTTTGTGCCAATTGCAGACCTTCGAGAATATTCTTCAAAGCTGACATACGTATTGCACAGCCAAGTGATTTAAAAACTGAGCTACATCACCTTCCCGAAGTTCTCGTGGATGACGTTTATTGAAATGGAAGATGAACTGGCGAATCCAGAAACGGTAGGCTTCCTCTGTCCGTTTGCTTAATTGTCTGCGGCAGCACACCTCATGAATTTGATCCATTAAGCGAGGCGGATGGGTGTTGGAATTGGCTTGGTGGGGGTGGGCA
>NZ_CAKMHQ010000043.1 GCF_927312905.1 Candidatus Nitrotoga sp. 1052 | reverse complement strand
TTCAGTCGCTTTCTCAAGATGGCGACCAGCACGTAAACCGAGACGGCGATCCAGATTTGAGACTTGACCGCGTTCTCTGATGTACCGAAAAAGGACTTGATACGCAGATGTTGTTTGATCCATTTGAAGAACAATTCGATTTGCCAGCGACAGCGATAAAGGTCGGCAATGCTCTGCGCCGACAGGTCGAGGTGGTTGGTCAAAAAGACCAGCGTCTTGCCCTCGGCATCTTTGATCTTGATGCGTCTGATCGTCGTTGGGAAATGTTGCTGAGAATAAAAGCCTGTCAGCGTACCCAGTTGGTCGCAGATGATGCCGGACGTGCGGTCTGTCGGCAGAGAGTATCGTCGAGTGAAGCGCAAATTCGCCTTGGCTCGTGTTACGAAGAAACTGCCTGCTTGGTGCAAGCGATGCAGTCGGGTGAAGTCGAGATAGCCGCGATCCATGATGTAGAACGCCCCAGCTTCGGGAATGATCTGGTCGAGAATGTTCACGTCGTGCAACTTGCCATCGCTGATATGAATGAAGCTGGGGATGTTGCCGCGCAGGTCGAGCAAGGTATGCAACTTAATCGCTGCCTTGGCCGACCGAAACGGAGCCCACGGAAATACCGACAGGCACAGATCGATAGTGGTCGCATCCAACGCGTAGACCGTCTCGGAGAGATCGGCGCCAAACGGTTCGTCCACGTAAAGCGGGCGGGCAATGCCGATCAGGCTCTGCGCGAAGTCGGCATAGATACGCCAGTCTCGAACCGCATTCGCATTGGCCAGCGTGTTGCGCGACACCGTACTGCGAAATCCCATGTGATAGAGCTTGGCGGACTGGCTGCGCAGACAGGCTTCGATGTCGCGCAGACTCTCGCGATAAGTCAGTTGCGCGAACGCCATACACAGAAACTGGTCGAGACAAGTGAAGTGTTTGACCTTGTGCTCTCCGTTGTAGCGAGCGACACATCTGCGGAAAGTGGTCAGCGGCAGGTGCGACATCACCTGTGCAAAAACAAGTTTGCCCGTGTTCATTGGCAGTCCTCGCAATCGGGTTGGAAATACCCCGAATACTACTTGCCAAATTCAAATCGAGACCAGACTTAACCATGAAATATCTTCTTTCCTTCAATCAATTACAATCGACTCGGCGGTCAACGTTGGGTTGCTACTG
>NZ_CAKMHQ010000042.1 GCF_927312905.1 Candidatus Nitrotoga sp. 1052 | reverse complement strand
GTGTGGTCATGTGTGCGCCGATTTGACTTGACCTAAAGTTAGAGTGGTTTGTGAGTTGCCAAGAAGCGTAGAGAAACGAACGACGCCCTGATGAAAGGTCGTTTCTGGTTATGACTGTGTGCGTATTGATAAGGGAAAATGATGTCGAGCTTACTGAAGGTATTTGGGACGGTGGCAATTGAAAAAATATTCGTGATATTTTTTGCGCTCATCGCGTTGCATGCCACGATGTTTGAAGCGCACGCAGCACCGGCGCTCGACAGTTCGTTCGGAAGCAGCGGTATCGTGCGCATCGGGGTGCCCGCCGGCGCGGAGGATACGCCATCCGCGTCCGCCCTGCAGCGCGACGGCAAGTTGCTGCTTGCCGGTTGGACAGAGGGACGGCAATCGCACGCTTTTGTTCTCCGACTACTTCCGAATGGCACCCCTGATGCCACGTTCGGCCAGAATGGCGTTGCCCTGTTCGATCTGCCCAATGGAGACAATTACGCGATCCAACAAATCGAGCAGGGTGCCGATGGTTCCATACTGATAAATGGATATACGCTGATAGATGGATATGGCGGGAATGGCCTTGTACTGACCCGGCTGACGGCGGCTGGCGTTCTCGACACCAGCTTTGGCACGCAAGGCTTTTTCGGTGTGGGAGGAGCCACGGCGAGCTTTGTACAACAGCCGGACGGCGGTCTGCTGATCGTCTCGGACGCCTCGCAAGGGGGGCAATTTGCATTGCGACTCACACGCCTTAACTCAGCCGGCGTGCGTGATTCAGCCTATGCACCGAACGGCGAAAGAATACTCAGTGATCTGCCTCCGAATTTCGGGATGGCCTCAGTCGTCGCCGAGCCGAATGGCGGATTTACAGTTATGGCAAGAGACTTCTCTAACGGCTTCGACGTCTCTCTGCTGGTTCGCGTGACGGCCGCCGGCACGCTCAATATTGGCTTTGGAAATGGTGGTTTACTCTCAGGGGCCGACGTGGGCAACCGCTTCGAACAACCGGTCACGATGGTGCGCACCGCTAATGGTGGATTGCTTCTGATGGGCGATGCTTCGCCTCACCCGAGCGGCAAGATCGTGTTGTGGCGACTCACTGCCGGCGGATTGCCCGATACGTCTCTCGGTACTGCCAGTCGACTAGAGATCGGCAACGGCAACTCCTATAGCGGCAGTTTTCGATTGGCAGCACTGAGTGATGGCAGTATCGCATTGGTCGACAGCGTCTACGTCGACGTCAACGGCGTCTACGTCCCCACTGCACATGTAACGCACTTCGATGCCAGCGGAGTCGTGGATAGTGCTTTTGGTGCTGCCGGCAGCACGATTCCACTTGCTGGCTATAGTGAGATTTCCGCCATAGGTATCCTGCCAAATGGCGTAGGCGGCTTATTGATACCGGCAGTGGCCAGTCGGACCGTGACATGCTCCTCTGACCTTGTCCCTTTCCCTTGTCATTATAGAGGCGTGGATGCTACCGTCGTAAGCCTTGACGGCAGCGGCCATATTCAAACCAGCTATGGCCGAGGCGATGGCTTTTCTGTCATGAACACCGCCGAATACAGCAACGACAAAATTGACGCGATACTGATTGAAACTTCAGGCAAAGTTGTGCTCGCAGGTAGTTTAGATGGGGGCGCGACCTTTGATTATTTTCTTGAACGCCTGACGGCAAATGGTTCCCCTGACATTGCATTCGGAACGAACGGGCGGGTGGTGCCGAAACAGAGCAACCCCTTCATGGGCAAGGTGCGTGCAGCTGAACAAGAAAACGGTGCGATAACGGTCGTGACCGGAAAAGCCGACACGGCGTTTCGTTTTGACTCTACCGGTACGCTCTACACTGGATTCGCACCCGCTCTCGCAGTACCGGCGATATCCCAAACGGATATTGCGTTGGGCGTTCGTCCGGATGGGCGCATGCTTTACGTAATGACAACACCGAACAGCGGAATTGGAGCTGTATATTTGCAGCAGACAATGCCGGATGGTACACCTGACCTGGATTTTGGCGCGAGTGGTAAAATCGGATTCGCGTTGTTTGGGGAGGGTTCATTCCAGACGGATCTAGTTTTGCTTGGCGACGGCTCAGTTGTCTTTGCTGTGCTAACGCCTCAGAATCTGCGTCTCTATAAGGTCGATTCGCATGGGTTACCGGTAACTTCATTTGGAACGGCCGGTCAGTTTACCTATGCTGCTACGGATTTTGCCAATGCATACCCCATTGGAATACCATTCTCCTTGCTCTCACTGAGCGATGGCTCTCTGTTGGCCGGCATTGGCATTAACATTAACAAATACGCCCCATCCGGTTCGTCAAGCGGATCGTTGCTCGTGATTCGGATTTCCAGCAATGGCTCACTGATCGGGGCGAACAATTTGTTGGCGGGGCAGGGTTCATTCGATTGGAATTTTGCTGCGCTGCCCGACGCCAATGTGATGATAGCGCGCAGCAGTAGCGATGGCTCAACGAATTCGGCAGCACTATACCGCTTGCTTCCGAATAACAGTCTGGATACAAATTTTGGCCTTGGCGGGGTATTTGCGCTACCGGGCATGCAGAGCGTCAGCGCGCTGGCGCTTGATGCCCATTCTCGTTTGCTCGTTGCGGGACAGGATGCGACGAGTGCTGTTCTGGCTCGGTATGATCTGAGTGGAGCGCTCGTCAGTATGCCGGTCGTTGAGTTCTACAACACCAACCTGGATCATTATTTCATTACCGCCGATGCCAGTGAGGCTGCGGGCATCGATGGAGGTAGCGCGGGGCCCGGCTGGATTCGCACCGGAAATAGTTTCAAGTCGGGCGGCAGCACGCCCGTTTGCCGGTTCTATGGCAGCCAGTTCCCCGGCCCCAATTCGCATTTCTATACTTTAGCGGGCGTTGAATGTGATGGCCTTAAGCAGCTTCAGGCCATCACGCCAGCCACGCAGAAGCGCTGGAATTTCGAAAGTCTGGATTTTATCTCGACTCCACCGACCAATGGTATATGTCCGACCGGGACAGCGCCGGTCTATCGGGCCTATAACAATGGGTTTGCCCGCGGTGTCGACAGCAATCACCGCTTTTCCAGTGCTGGGGCAGCCATCCAGGATGTCGTCATGCGCGGCTGGATCAATGAAGGTGTGGTCATGTGTGCGCCGATTTGACTTGGCCTAAAGTTTTGGCCACGGCTTCCCAATCTATCAATGCCAGCCATTCATGCGCCACAGCGTAAAGAGTGGTTTGTGAGGTGCCAGTAAGCGAAGAGAAACGAACGGCGCCCTGATGAAAGGGCGTTGCTGGTTATAACTGTGTGCGTATTGATAAGGGAAAAACAATGTCGAGCTTACTGAAGGTATTAGAGACGATGACAACTAAAAAAATATTCGCGATACTTTTTGCGCTCATCGCGTTGCATGCCACGATGTTTGAAGCGCACGCAGCGCCAGCGCTCGACAGTTCGTTCGGAAGCAGCGGCATCGTGCGCATCGGGGTGCCCTCCGGCGCGGAGGATACGCCATCCGCGTCCGCCCTGCAGCGCGACGGCAAGTTGCTGCTTGCCGGTAGGACGGCGGGGCAACAATCGCACGCTTTTGTTGTCCGACTACTTCCGAATGGCACCCCTGATGCCACGTTCGGCCAGAATGGCATTGCCTTGTTCGATCTGCCCAATGTTGACAGAGTCCAACAAATTGAACAGGGTGCCGATGGATCCATACTGATAAATGGATCTAACGCGAGCGGCCTTGTACTGACCCGGCTCACAGCAACCGGCGTCCTCGACACCAGCTTTGGCACGCAAGGTTTATTCAGTGCGGACGTCACCCCGGCGCGCTTCGTGCAACAGCCGGACGGCGGTCTGCTGATCGTCTCGGACGCCACGCAAGTCTCAAACCCCTCGCAAGGGTCGCAATTTGCATTGCGACTCACACGTCTTAACCCAGCCGGCATGCGTGATTCGACCTATGCACCTAATGGCGAAAAGATACTCAGCGGCCTGCCTCCGAATTTTCGGATGACCTGGGGCGTTTCAGTTGTCGCTGAGCCCAATGGCGGGTTTACAGTCATGGCAAGAACGTTCCTTAGCGGTGGCACTTATCTGCTGGTTCGCGTGACGGCTGGCGGTACGCTCGATCCTGGCTTTGGAAATGGTGGCTTGGTCTCAGGGTACGACGTGGGCAACCCCTTCGACCAACCGGGCACGATGGTGCGCACTGCTAATGGCGGATTGCTTCTGATGGGATATGCTCCAGCCTTCGCGAGCAACAATATCGTGTTGTGGCGAATCACTGCCGGCGGCTTGGCCGATGCGTCTTTCGGTACTGCCGGTCGACTTGAGATCGGCAACGGCAACTTCCACCGATTGGCAGTACTGAGTGATGGCAGTATCGCATTGGTCGACGCCACCACTGCGCGTGTACGTCACTTCGATGCCAACGGAGTCCTGGATAGTGCTTTTGGTGCGGCCGGCAGCGCAACAATTGCACTCCCCGGTTATAGTGTGTTCTCCGCCATAGATGTCCTGTCAGATGGCGTAGGCGGCTTACTGGTACCGGCAGTGGCCAGTCAAACCGAGATATGCTCCATCAGCGGTTGCGTTCCTCTCGGCGTAGATGCTACCGTCGCAAGCCTCGATGGCAGCGGTCATCTTCAAACCAGCTATGGTCGAGGTGATGGCTTCGCTGTCGTGAACACCGCCGAATACTACAGCTACGACACGATTGACGCGATACTGGTTGAAACTTCGGGCAAAGTTGTGCTTGCCGGTAATTCAGACGCAGGCGCGACCTTTGATTATCTCCTTGAACGCCTGACGGCAAATGGTTCCCCCGACATCTCCTTCGGGACGAATGGGCGCGTGGCGCCAAGGCAATACAGCCGCTTCATGGGCAAAGTACGTGCCGCTGAACAAGCAAGCGGTGCGATAACGGTCGTGGCTGGAACCGGAAGCGGGTCTGTTCTCCCGGTCGGCACCGTTACAGCGTTTCAACTGGACGCAGCCGGAATGCTCGATGCCGGATTCGCCCCCGCTCTTGCAGCACCAGGGATCGCCAATACGGATATTGCGTTGGGCGTTCGTCCAGATGGGCGTTTGCTTTACGGAACGAAAACAGGCAGAAATGCCATTTTGCAGCAGACCATGCCGGATGGCACGCCTGACTTGAATTTCGGCGCACGGGGTAAAATCGAATTTGCGTTTCCTGCTTGGGAGCTTTCGCGCCAGTCAGATCTGGTTTTGCTTGGCGACGGCTCAGTGGTCTTTGCCGTACTGACGGATCAGAACCTGCGTCTCTATAAGGTCGATGCGCATGGGTTGCCGGTACCTTCGTTTGGTACGGTCGGTCAGTTTACCTATGCTGTAGATTTTTTAGATGAATTCGGCAGTGGAGAATCATTCTCCTTACTCACACTGAGCGATGGCTCCCTGCTGGCTGGCATTCGCGAATCCCATTCGTCATTCTTCGGTGGTTGGCCAGGAGGATCGCTGCTCGTGATTCGAATTTCAAGTAATGGCCTGCTGATCGGAGCGAATAATTTGTTGGCAGAGCCGGGTATTTTCGATTGGAATTTTGCTGCGCTGCCCGACACCAGTGTGTTGATAGCGCGCAATAGTGACGGTAGCCCAACGAGTTCGACGAGTTCGGCAGCGCTATATCGCCTGCTTCCGAATAACAGCCTTGATGCGAGTTTTGGCATCGGCGGGG
>NZ_CAKMHQ010000041.1 GCF_927312905.1 Candidatus Nitrotoga sp. 1052 | reverse complement strand
CTAGCAGACTGTCGGACTTCGAGTTTTGAGGCAGCGTAACATATTGTTTTTTATATATAAATTAATTTGATTAAATAATGGGCGCATCAATTTAATCAATGAGTTACAAGAGAAGTCCGACAGGCTCCTAGGTACTGAAGAAAATATTCCTGAGGAAAACCATCAAACCTAATGCGAAGCGTTTTATCGCTAAGCATGATTTTCTTTGTTACCTTCCTTGCAATGACGCAAGCTCCTACAAGGTCAATAGTATTTGCTCGGCTTAGAATAAAATCGCCGCTCCGAATTAAATAGGCATCGTTTTCTTTCGATGTATCAGTGCAGGTTTTGCTTTCTGATTCGTCATATTCACCCCACGTCACAGCGCTTACTTTTGCTACTCCGATTTCATTAGCACGTGGTTCACGTTCGTCGCACTTAAAGCTTTTTCCCGCATCAATAGAAACAACAAAGTCGCCCAATTTGCACCACCCCCATCCCTCCGGCAGTTCGGGCAGTTCGGCGAGTTCTTCGGCGGTGAGCGGTGGCAGGGGTTTCGGAGTTTTGGGTTTGCTGCCTTGTTTGCCGGCGGCTTCCCAGTCAGCGAGTTGGTGCTGGTAGCGTTGCGCGCGCTCTTGCTGGATGCGCTTGAGCAAGGCAGCGGCAGTTTCAAGTTTGCCCTGATTCTCCGCGCGCCACTGCGCAGTGAGCTTGCCCTCGAAGGCGTGTTTCAGCAAGGCTTGGCGATACACCTTGAGCTGCGCGCGGGCGGTCTTCAGGTTTTCGATGCCCTTGTCCAGCTCGGAAAAGAGCTCCTCGATTTTGGCGACGATGCGGTGTTGTTCGTTGAGCGGTGGAAGCAAGACAGTCTCGTTATAAGCATGATTTCTGCTCAGGCCAGGTATGGCGGTTGATGCTTCAAGCTTCGCTAAATTTAACGATTTAAACAAATAATATGAAAACTTCAAACAGAGATGTTTGTCATCTCGCACATAGTAGGTAGTATCAATCGGCCAGAGATTATCTAACGAATAACTTACTGAACCTGCCGCCCCTTTTCGGCCAATAATTATCGCGGGCCCTTTAACTAGAAACTGATCGTGCATTCCCACAATGCCGCTTGAACCGTAAACGTGATACTTCCCAGACGAAGCTCTTGAGCCCTTGATCAAAGACTTCCCATATTCAAAATTGTATAAGTTGCCAAGTCGCGTCGAAATCCAGCCAGTTGGTAAATCGTTTATTACGTTACTCATACCCGCTCACATACAGCTGCATCAATCATTTCCAGCACTGCATTCGTTTCCAATAAAACTTGCCGGTTATCAAACCGTAAAACACGCAAGTCCAAGCCTGCTAATGCTGCATCACGGCCTTGATCCTTTGCTTGATGTTCAGCTTCATAATGCTGACTACCATCAAGTTCAATCACCAACTTTGCCGCCGGGCAATAAAAATCCGCAATGAATGAAAGCAATGGCTTTTGCCGATAGAACTGCACGCCTTGTATTTGCTTGCGTCGGAGGTGGTGCCATAGCATTCGCTCGGCATCGGTCATGTTAGATCGGAGCGTGCGTGAGTTTTCCTTAAGTTTTGCGTTGTAGTGTTCCAATTCAAATCCCCCTCAGTCCCCCTTTCATAAAGGGGGAAGACAACCAGCGCCGCAATTCCGCTTTTAATTCCCCACTTTGAAAAAGGGGGGCTAGGGGGGATTTGCATCACGCCACCAATACTTCATTCAATTCGTCCAGCAGCGGTTCCATCTTCGCGCCAAACAATTGATACATCTTGCCCAGCCCGCCCTGCCCGTCGAACGGCGACATCTCCAGGTCATCGCGTTCAATATGAAAAGAATTGGCGACGTGGTCGCGGATCATGCGCAGCCAGTCCATTTGTTCTTCGTTGAACTTATTACCGCCGCCGGAGTGGTGTTTCATCACCCAGTTCTGGAAGTTGCGGCGCACGGTGTCGTCGAAGGTGGAGAGCTGGGCATCCATGCCGCAGACGCGGCGTATCAGCGCGACCAATGCCGTCAGCTCGCTGATGGGCTGCGCGCCTTTGTAGTCGTCCAGCTGGCGGTAGGCTTGCCACACGCGCAACGGGGCGAGTTTGGGTTTGTCGGATTTGAGTTTGTCCAGCGCTTGGCGGATCAGGTCGAAGCTGAGTTCGCGCCTTCTGTAAGGCTGGCTGAAGAAAATGGTGAGTGCGGCGATGTTGTCCTGATTCGATTTCAGGTAATCGGCAAATTCATTGGTGAGGGCTTGCGCATTATTGGCGGCGTCTTTGTCCCATTCGGCTCGCACCACGCTGTCGAGGTTGTCGTGATCTATGGTCTGTTCCTTGTCGCGGCGGATGGCGTCGATGAGTTCGACCAGTTCGCCATTCAGCACTTTCGCGACTTCGCTCACCAATTGTTGTTGCGCCTGCTGGCGTTTGTCGTCGCCGGGGTCGGTGTCGATGGGTTGCCCAGCCAGCTCCAGCGCTCGGGCTTCGATATTGTCGGCATCTATCGCGCCGAACAGTTTGCCGACCAGCTGGGTGAGTTCCAGGCCTCCGGCGGCTTCGCGGATGCGGCGCCGGTCATCAACATCCAGTTGCTTGTTGAGGCGCGCCAAGCGTCCGGCGAGTGAACTCACGGTGTCTTCATCGGTCGCGCCCATCATTACCTGCATCGCCAAGTCTTTGAGCGGCACGGTGGGCTTGGTGATAAGCGGCTGGCTGGCAGTCTTAAGCGATTTGGTCACGCCGATGGCATCGACGATGACATAGTGGGTCTTGGCGCTGACGGCGGAGGGGGTGACTTTTTTCAGGTCGTCCATGTCCAGCGTGCGCGTGCCCCGGCCTTTCATCTGCTCGAAATAGTTGCGGCTTTTCACGTCGCGCATGAACAGCAGGCATTCCAGTGGCTTCACGTCGGTGCCGGTGGCGATCATGTCCACGGTGACCGCGATGCGCGGGTAATAGGCGTTGCGAAAATCCGCCAGTACCGACTTGGGGTCTTCCTCGATCTTGTAGGTGAGTTTTTTGCAAAAGGCGTTGCCCTCGCCGAACTCTTCGCGCACGGTCTGGATAATGTCGTCCGCGTGGCTGTCGGTCTTGGCAAAGATCAGCGTCTTGGGTACTTCGGTGCGTCCGGGGAAAATCTCCGGCAGTTTGTCGCGGAAGGTGCGGATGACGGTGCGGATTTGATCCGGGTTGACGATGTTGCGGTCAAGCTGCGTGGCGGAATAGGCTTCGTCTTCGTCCTGCTGTTCCCAGCGTTTTTTGCGGGTAAGTTTTTCGCGCCGCTCGACTTGCTGCTGGGCATCGATTTGCGCGCCTTGCTGGGTGATCTGTGTTTCGATCACGTAGATTTCATTGCCGACATTCACGCCGTCGGCCACGGCTTTTTCGTGGCTGTAATCGCTGACCACGTTCTTCTTGAAGAAGCCGTAGGTGCGGTTGTCCGGCGTGGCGGTGAGGCCAATCAGGCTGGCATCGAAATAGTCGATCACCTGTTGCCACAGGTTGTAGATGGAGCGGTGGCATTCGTCGATGAAGATGAAGTCGAAAAACTCCGGCGGGACTTTTTCGTTATAAACCACGGGCATCGGCGCTTTGGACTGCTTCAGCTCCGCCGGGTTGATCTCTTCGGCGGTTTCGTCCAGCGGCGTGTCTTTGAGGATGGAGTACAACCGTTGAATAGTGCTGATGCACACCTGGCTATCTTTGGCGACAAACGCTGACTTGAGCCGCTGCACGTTATATAGCTCGGTGAACTTGCGGTTGTCGTCGATCGGCACGTAGGACATCATTTCCTGCTCGGCCTGTTCGCCAAGGTTTTTAGTGTCGACCAGAAACAGGATGCGCTTGCCATGAGCGTGTTTGAGCAGGCGATAGATGGAGGTAATTGCGGTGTAAGTCTTGCCCGCACCAGTTGCCATCTGGATTAGGGCGTGTGGGCGGTCGGCCTTGAACGAGGCTTCCAAATTGGTAATGGCGATTGCCTGGCAATCGCGCAAGCGTAATTCCTTGGCGGGAAGCTGGTTTGGGTTGAGCGTTGGAACGTGCTGTAAACGTTCACGCAATGAATCATTCTGAGATAGCCATTCCTTGAGTGTTTCTGGACGGTGAAAACTGAACACCTCGCGCGAACGCGGCTTGGGATCGCGACCATCGGTGAAACGGGTAATAATGCCGGTGCTTTCGTAGAGGAAAGGTAAAGGCTCTTTGTTGTTGACCCACTTCAACTTGGCCGTTGCGTATCCTTCGGTTTGGGTTTCATGGGCAGTAAGTCGCTGGCCTTCTTCTTTACGCTTGGCTTCAATTACACCCACTGCTTTTTTGTCTACGAACAGCACATAGTCAGCTGGGCCAACATCAGTCTGATATTCGCGCACTGCCTGGCCCAATCCAACGTTCAGGTCGATTTTCTTGGCGTGCTGAATAACCCAGCCCGCCTGCTTAAGCAGTGCATCGATGGTGTCGCGGGCTTTTTGTTCGGGGTTTTGGTTTTCAGTCATTGCAATAATAACTCTCACCGATTGAGGCAACGTTATGAGGAATTTTATTCATCTTGAAGGATAGAAGTCAGCTATATCAGATATTCGCGGCTTCCTTACCTTTATTGAGAAATAATAAGATAGCTTTACTGCAGCGCCCACAGCTGCCAGGCTAGCTGTTACGTCAATTTGAAGGGTTTATGGATCCGATCGTTAGCTTCGTCGCGCAAATCATTTTGCGCGACGAAAAAAATGGTCGCCGTTCAAACCATTATCGCTTTACTTGGTTTATTGCTCCACATTCTGCTTTAAATCCTCAGCATTTTTTATCCCGGTCTGTCCTACTTTTTTGGCTTGTTCAAGCTCTGTATGTTGCTGCTGAAACAATTTGGCGGACTCGGTCTTGGGTAGGGGTGGTTTCGAAGGTTTTTCGCCACAAGCGGTGATAGCCAGAGTTGCGGCGCCCAAAGTACAGATCAGTGTCAGGCTTCTTATTTTCTTAAATGTGTTTACGATTAATCCCATGGCATCTCCGATTTAACTAATGTTGAGTTTCAGTTTTCGCTGGCTGGGCTGCTGATGGTTTAGCAGGTGGTTGCGGCTGATGGGATGAAGTTTGAGAATAACCTGCCGTATCCAGTCCACCGCCCCACTGCTCAGCCTGAAAACCCTTGAACCAAGTTTTTCCCACTGCGAGTGTCGGTACGCCTTCACTACCAGATAACTTCTTGAAAGCATCGAGCTCTTCTTTGGTACGCACGTTGTTTTCTGTAAATGGAATGCCGCGCTTATTTAGGAATTCACGTGCTTGTTTGCAAGGATCGCCACAATTCTCGGCTATATACAGAGTGACGGGAAAGTTTTGTTTGGCACGACGTGTTGCATAAGGTAAATCATTCACATCAACTGTTGGGGCAGCGCCAAATTTCTTTTGTTCAACTTTTGCCGCATCCGCCGCCGGGGCATCGCCGTAATGTACCTTGCCGGATTTATCCACCCAACGGTATAGCCCATCTGCCTGCGCACTGCCGCACATTAGCGCTATCAATCCTGCCCATAAGAAACGTCTTCTCATATTGCCCTCATAGAAACGGAACACAAACTTAACTTGCCGCCACCAAACCGCTGTGCCGCAATAGCGCATCAATTGTCGGCTCACGACCTCGAAATGCCACAAAGGATTGCATCGCATCGCGGCTGCCCCCTACCGCCAGTATCTCTTCGCGGAAGCGGAGACCTGCTGCCAAGTTGAGCACGCCACTTTCCTCAAACAGGCTATATGCATCAGCGGATAATACTTCCGCCCACTTGTAGCTGTAATAGCCAGCCGCATAGCCACCGGCAAAAATGTGCGAAAAACTGTTAGGGAACCGGTTGAATGCGGGCGGGATAAGTACCGCCACCTTGCTACGCACTTCATCCAGCAATTGCTGGATAGTCTGCGTACCTTGTGGATCGAAGTCGCTATGCAGTCGCATGTCGAACAAAGAAAATTCTATCTGGCGCAAGGTTTGCAAACCATTTTGGAAATTTTTCGCCGCCTGCATTTTGTCGAATAATGCGCGCGGCAATTTTTGCCCAGTATCTGCATGCCTGGTCAAGTCTTGCAGCACATTCCACTCCCAGCAGAAGTTTTCCATAAATTGGCTGGGCAATTCCACTGCATCCCATTCCACACCGTTGATGCCGGACACTCCGAGATCTTCCACTTGCGTTAGCAAATGGTGCAGGCCATGGCCGAATTCATGAAACAGGGTAATGACTTCATCGTGCGTGAAGAGCGCGCGTCTGTCTCCTATCGGTGCAGCAAAATTGCAGTTGAGGTAGGCGACGGGTGTTTGGATTCCGGCTGCAATACGGCGACGCGTGATGGCATCATCCATCCACGCGCCGCCGCGTTTGCTGCTGCGCGCATACAAATCGAGATAAAACTGACCCACTAACCTGCCATCACTGTCCAGAATGTCGTAAAAACTCACTGTTGAATGCCACACCGGCGCTGGCGCAGAGCGGACGGTTAGGCCATATAACGTTTCCACCAACTTGAACATGCCATCCAGCACTCTATCTTCCGGGAAATATTGCTTCACTTCCTGCTCGGAAAAGGCATAACGCTGTTGGCGTAAATGTTCACTAGCGTAGCTGACATCCCATGCCTGCAAATCCGTTATGTTGAGTTGCGCGCGTGCAAATTCGCGCAACTCTGCCAGATCTCGTTCGGCGAAAGGTCGTGCGCGTTGCGCCAATTCACTCAAGAAATCTTGCACTTGTTGCGGCGTGCTCGCCATCTTGGTTGCCAGCGAAAGCTCTGCAAAATTGGAAAACCCCAGCAGATGCGCCTCTTCGCCGCGCAGCTTTAGAATCTGCTTCATCAGCGGTGTGTTATCCCATTCCGGCTTGGATTGATCTTCTGCTGAAGCGTTCGGCGAAAGCTCGCTGGCGCGAGTGCTGTTTGCAGTGTACATACGCTCGCGCAGCGCACGGTTATCTGCGTATTGCATGAGCGGGCCGTAAGAAGGAGCTTTCAGGGTAAACAACCAACCCGTTTTGCCTACCTCTTGCGCCGCTTCGGCAGCAACTTGACGCTCGTCTGCTGGAATACCGGACAGCTC
The DNA here is from genome assembly GCF_927312905.1 of Candidatus Nitrotoga sp. 1052. GTDB lineage: Bacteria > Pseudomonadota > Gammaproteobacteria > Burkholderiales > Gallionellaceae > Nitrotoga. Next base: position 18,487 of record NZ_CAKMHQ010000041.1, on the reverse strand, counting down.
CGCTTCGTCTTCAACCAGCCATGTGTAAGCGTTAGTGGCATCCAAAATATTATCGGAAAAACGCGAGCACAACGTGGAAAGCTCTTCCTGAATGGCGAGAAAGCGCGCCTTTTGCGCTGCCGGTAATTCAGCCCCGCCGAGGCGAAAATCACGCAATTGATTCTCAATAATTTTCTGACGTGCCGCACTCAAAGTCGCAAATTCTGCGCTGGAGTGAATGGCTTTCACCTTCTGAAACAATGCGAGATTTTGCGCCAGCTCGGCGTAGTACTGCGTAATCTTTGGCAAATTGGCGTTGTATACTTCGCGCAGCGGAGCCGAGTTCATCACTGCATTTAAGTGCGAGACTTGCCCCCATGATCGCGATAAGCGCTCGTTGGCATCCGCTAACGGCTGTATGAAATTGTCCCAGGTGGGGGTAGCTACATCGGCCAATAGTCGCTGGCATAGCTCGCTATTTTCAGCTAAAAGTTGATCAAGCGCCGGCGCAACGTGTTTAGAGCGGATTTCCTCAAAACGCGGTAAACCGGAAAAATCAAGTAATGGATTCATAACTTTAAAACAACCTTTCATTTATGATTCATTTTAGTCTGCTAACAGGCAGATTCAAGTACAGATCGTAGCAGATCAGCATTAACTATCACGTTAATGTTTAATATAGGGATGAATTTACTTAACCCCTGCACAAAGCCAGGCACCATTCATCTCCGCATGCGCTGAGTGAAAATTACCACAAAAATCTTGTGGCGATCACGACACAACAGACGAATAATCTAAATCAAGATGTTTTCTTCGTCTTCAAGAAAGGCAGTTGCGCTAACTCAAAGTAACCGCGGTTTCGTCATCGACAAGCAGCGTCTCTCCCTGAGCAGGATTTCGAATTCCTCGGCGGGAATCGGCATACTGAAAAAATAGCCTTGCATTTCGTCACAACGATGCAAGCACAGAAAGGATTTCTGCTCCTCGGTTTCGACCCCCTCGGCGATTACCCTGAGTCCCAGATCATGCGCCATGGAAATGATGATCTTGGCGATTATCGCGTCATCCCGGTTGGTGGTAATGTCGCGCACGAATGACTGGTCTATTTTAAGAAAGCTAATTGGAAAATGCTTGAGGTAATTCAGGCTTGAATAGCCGATGCCGAAGTCGTCAATCGCGAGTTTCACCCCGATCTCCTTGAATTGAGTGAGTGTAGTTATGGCCGCCTCTACATTCTGCATGACCATGCTCTCGGTCAGTTCCAGCTCAAGATAGGAGGGGTCCAGTTCGGTCTCTTTCAAAATACGGGTAACTATTCCAACCAGATCCTGCTGCTTGAACTGGCGCGCCGAAAGGTTGACTGCGATGCTCACTGGCTTGAGCCCGGCAAGCTGCCACGCCTTATTCTGTTCGCAGGCGGTACGCAACACCCATTCCCCGAGAGGCACTATCAAGCCAGACTCCTCTGCCACCGGGATGAACTTGGTCGGGTAAAGTAAGCCTTGGACGGGATGTTGCCAGCGCACCAAAGCCTCCATGCCTGTGATTTCGCCACTAGCTAGATCCACTCGCGGCTGGTAATGAAGAAGAAACTCCTGGCGATTAATTGCTTGTCTCAGGCCGTTTTCCAGGGTTAGCCGCTCTAATGCCTTGGCATTCATTTCGGCGGTGCAGAACTGGGCGTTGTTGCGTCCTTTGTTCTTGGCCAGGTACAAAGCGCCATCGGCGCTCTGAAGCAGTGCCTTGACGTCCTCGCCGTCCTTGGGATAGAGCGCAATACCGATACTGCATGTAACGAGTAGCTCGTGGCCTTCAATAGTCAGTGGCTTAGTCATGAACTTGAGGATTTTCTGCGATACCATCCAGGCATCGTCTTCCGATGCCATATTCTCCAAGATCACCACGAACTCGTCCCCGCCAAGGCGCGCCACAGTATCACCCTCTCGCATGCAGGCGGAAAACATGGCGGCAACCTGTTTCAGCAAAATATCACCGGCATGATGGCCCAGACTGTCGTTTACGTTCTTGAAATTATCCAGATCTATGAACAGCACGCCTAACCTATCCCCGTGACGATGCGAGCTGGTCAGCGCCTGAGCGAGCCGATCATGGAACAGGGTGCGACTGGGAAGTCCGGTCAGGACATCGTGATAAGCCAAGTAATTAAGCTTCTCTTCCTTCTTGATGTACTCCAGTGCATATGAAATATTTGCGGTCAGCTCGGTAAGCAGTTTTACTTCTTCCATATCGAAGAAATTCGGCTCTGAAGCATAGAGAACGAATAAGCCAACCGGCTGGTCGTCTCCCATCAAGGGGAATACGCCCATGGAACGGTAGCCACGCTGCAATGCATCTATATGCCAATAGGCTAGCTGGGGGTCGGAATCAATGTCGTTGCAGACAACGGGCATTTTTTCCTGTAGCGCCCGCACTATCAATACTAAAGCATCCGCCTCGTTGTTCCTGATGGCCAAGATGATTTTGCCAAGATATCCTTCATCAAAGCCCGACCAGGCCAAGGGTGACAGCCCCGTCCCATTGGCGTCCACCGATCCTATCCAGGCCATCCTGAAATGGCCGTGCTCCACTGCGATACGGCAAGCTTCAGCAAATAACTCCTGCCGGTTCCGAATACGAACAATGGCCGCATTGATGCCGCTCAAGATTGCATAGAGGCGGTTGAGTCGAATGATTTGGGTCTCCGCGCGTTTGCGCTCCGTGATCTCCTCGTTTCGCCCGCGTACAGCCTGCTCCAAGAGCTGATTATGCTTGGCGAGGAAATCACTGTATTCTTTCAAGCGTAGCAGGTTGCGCACGCGCACCCACAACTCGGCACGATCTATCGGCTTGGTAAGAAAGTCTTCTGCCCCGGCGCTCAGCCCGGCCAGCTTGGAACCGCGGTCATCCAACGCGGAGAGCATAATGACGGGAAGGTTGCGGGTGGCGGGATTGGCCTTGAGCTTGGCCGCAACATCGTAGCCATCCATGCCGGGCATCATGACATCGAGCAGAATTAAATCCGGGGGCTTCTCCGCCACCATCGCCAATGCCTCGTCTCCGCTGTTAGCAGTAACGGTAAGGTAGCCTTCCGGCTTAAGCAAGACCTCCAGCAAGCTCCTGTTTTTGGGCTCATCATCCACAATCAGGATTGTTGCTTTACGAGCAGTCATGGTGGACTTTCTTCTTTGTTCGGCTCCATTGAAGAATATGATGAATAATCACGCTTCGCCAACTGTGCCTTGATCTCTGCCAGCAATTCCTGATAGCGCAGCGGCTTGACGATATATCCATCACAACCCGCGCTGCGGCAGCGTTCCTCATCACCTTTCATCGCCAAAGCAGTAAGTGCGATGACCGGAATGGTGCGCGTGGCGTGGTTCTGCTTGAGCAGTGCCGTAGCGACCAGGCCGTCCATGCCGGGTAACTGGATATCCATCAGGATCAAGTCGGGCTGCTCAGTTTGCGCTAACGTCAAGCCAACCTCCGCATCCAAGGCGCTAAGCACGCTGTAACCTGCCTTTTGCAAGAGAAGTACTGCCAGTTTCATGTTCGCGAGGTTGTCCTCGATCACCAATATTTTTGCCATGTCAGTAATCTTTCCGGCGAGACATCAATGCCCACCGCACCTCGCTGAGAAAGTGGTCTTGGCTCAACACAGTCTTTTCCATAATTTTCTTTACCTGATAATCGAACGCGACACGGTCCTCGGCGGTGATTTGTTTGGAGGTAACGATCAGAATCGGGATACGCTCAGTGTCAAAGCTGTTTTTAAGCGCCAGCACCACGTCAAAACCATTCACTTCCGGCATCAGCAGGTCGAGTACGATCAGGTCGGGCAAAATACGGTACGCCGCCTCAATTGCCTCACGCCCACCATAGGCCCTTACTACCACGTAGCCAGTATCCCGCAGATAAATGGCAATGATTTCCACCGCCTTGGGATCGTCGTCCACCACCAATACCGTTAGCGGTTGTCCGGGTAATGACGGATGTAGGCCAAGATCGGTCAGCGTATCATACAGATCCGCGCGGCTGATTGGCTTCTGTAGCACCGCCGATGCACCAAGGGAGAGACCCATGCTACGGTCTGCAATAATTGAAATAATCACCACCGGAATGTGAGCCAGCGCAGGAATTTTCTTGATGCAAGTGAGAAACTCCCAGCCGATCTTGTCTGGCATCAAAATGTCCAGCGTGATTAACGCCGGGGGCTGTTGCATGACGAGATCGAGTGCATCCTCAACGCTAACGGCGCGCAGTGAGCTGATACCTAACGACTCCAGTTGGATGCGGATTAACTCGGCCGCCCGGTCGTCATCTTCCACCACCAAGGCGAACCGCTCTCCTGAACGGCGGAGCGCCTTCAATGGTGACGGGATGACCGGATCGGCTGGTTCTTCGGTCAGAGTGGCTGACGCTTCCTCCGTCCTCCATAGCGGCAGCCAGACCATGAAACTGGTGCCTTGGCCCTCGGCGCTTTCCACCGCCACAGTGCCGCCGTGCAGTTCAACGAGACTCTTTACTATCGTCAAACCTAATCCCGTCCCTTCGAATTTGCGCGCCAAACTACTATCAATCTGGCTGAAAGGCTCGAACAGCCGCTCAAAATTTTCATTAGCGATGCCGATGCCGCTGTCGGTGACGCTGATTTCGATGAAATCCGTAATTTTGTTGTCGCGCAAAGGGAAGCTCAGCCCTGCCCATCGACCGGTTAGCTGGCCGACTTGGGCGCGCGACACGCGGCGGGCACGCAGGGTGACATTGCCACCTTCAGGAGTAAACTTGACTGCGTTAGATAGCAGGTTATAAACGATTTGCTTTACCTTGCGCACGTCTGCCTGGATATCGTCCAGCTCATCGGCGATATCCAAATTGAGGTGAATGTGCTGGGCAGCAGCTTTCTCCCTGACCATAGACAGGCTGTTGGAGAACAGCAAGGTCAGATCGATCGGCTCCAGATGGAGGGTCATTTTGCCGGCCTCCACTTTTGACAGATCCAGGATGTCGTTTATCAAAGACAGCTGATGCTGGCCGCTATCTAAGATGTCACCTATATAGCCACGTTGCTCATCAGTCAGATCGCCCATCAGGCCATCCTTGAGCACTTCAGAAAAACCAATAATGGCGTTAAGCGGTGTTCTTAATTCGTGCGACATAGTAGAGAAAAATTCCGATTTCATCTGGCTAGCCGCCTCCAACTCAACGTTCCTCTGCTGCACCTGCTCATGCTTTTTCTGCTCTACCTCTGCTTGCTTTTTGGCGGTCAAATCCCTTGTCACCACGATATGAAGCTGCCCCATATTGAAACGGATTTCACGCGTTTTGAATTCCAGCGGAAAATTTGTGCCATTCTTGCGCATGCCCACCACTTCCCTGCTTAATCCAGGAGCCGTGGGTTTGTTCAACTGCTGATGTCGTTCAAGAGAACCATTATGCTGAACTCGGCTTGGCTCCTGCGTCAGCAGGCTGGCATTTTTACCAATAATCTCGTTTCCTTTGTAGCCAAAAATCTGCTCCGCCGCCGGGTTGAAGATTTCGATCACACCGCCTTCGTTAATTGCAATGATGCCTTCATCCACGTTGTCCAGCACTGCACGGGTGCGCGCTTCGCTGTCGCGTGCTTGGCCGATGACCTTCACCAAGTTATCGTGTATTTCCTTCAGGGCCTTCATCAGTTGGCCAATTTCATTTGTTGCGCGTACTTCGATTCGCTGCGTCAAATTGCCTGCGGCAACGCCCCGGGCAATCCTCACTACGTCCTCCAGCGGCCGGGAAATGGCACGGACAAGCATAAAGCCAATCCATATAGCCAACCCCAGGCCAATGATTGCCGTAGCGATGATAATGTTGCGAATAATATCGTAGCGGCTCTGTACCTCTTCATATTCCTGCTTAGTCACACTCAATTGCAGCTTGCCAAGTGTCTTGATTCCTTTCCCAGCTGGGAGATAGAGCGGGCGGATAGCTTCCACGACGATTCGGCTCGCTTTCTTTAAGTCGTTTGCCCGCAAAGCGGCGGCGGCTGGATTTAGACCCTGGGTAACGAATTTTTTATAGTCATCGGCAAATTTTGCCGCCAGTATCTTTTCTTCGGGCGTAAGATAGGTGGCCATGTAGGCTTTCCATATCTCGTCAATCTCCGCGTCATTCTTTTCTAGCTTTGCAACATTACTGCTAATTTCATCAGGCGTCGACGCCACCAGGCTAGCCGTTATGGCGATGCGGTTTTGCAGTATCAACGATTCAATGTCCGTCAACTGATCGAGTGCAATGATGCGGTCCTCATAAACGGTTTTCAGACTGTCTCTCGCCTTGCTCATTCCAAACAGGGAAACCGACTCAATTCCTAGCAGGGTGACTGCAATGAAAAAAAAGGTAACGATCAAGCGCGATTTAATGGTCAAATTTTTAATCATATTTTTTCAAGGGTAATGGTGTATGCAGCGGTGAGGCATCTGTGATATGTCTAACCACACTGTTTCCCAATGCTCTGGGCAAACTTTAATTATTTTAGAAAAGCCTATTATTAAATTGCCACTCTAAATCTACAGATTGCGCACAACCAAGGTTATTGACCAGCCTTTGATTGATAAACAAGCTGCCCATCAACCAGGGTATAGCGCACGCGACCCTGCAACTCCATACCGATGAATGGCGTATTCTTGCCCTGGCTTTTCAATGCCGCAGGTTCAACCTTCCAGTACACTTCTGGATCGAACACGCACACATCGGCAACGGCTCCGACAGACAAATGTCCGGCGTCCAGACCTAATATGCGCGCAGGCTGCAGCGTAATCTTGGCGAGCCCCTCGGCGAGCGCACGGCGGCTCTGCCTCGCCCATTTGAGCGCCAGCGGTAGCAGCAATTCCAGCCCGGTAGCGCCTGCTTCGGCTTCGGCAAAAGGCAGTTGCTTGGCATCCTCGTCCACTGGTGTGTGATCGGAACAAATTGCGTCTATTGACCCGTCGAGCAAACCGGCATGCAATGCATCGCGGTCGCGCTGACTACGCAACGGCGGTACCAGATGGCAGTTGGCATCAAAGAAACCGATATCCATTTCGGTTAGGTGCACATGGTTGGCAGACGCATCGCAGGTAAGCGTCAATCCCTGTTGTTTGGCGGCACGCACCAGTGCCACCCCTTCTGCACTGGAGATACGACAGATATGCAGCCGCACGCCGGTCTCACGCGCCAATTGCAACATGGTGGACAGCGCAATGGTCTCCGCACACACCGGAATGGCGGGTAAGCCCAGACGCGTCGCCACTTCGCCATCGTGCGCCACGCCGTCGCGTGCAAGGAAGCTGTCCTGCGGGCGCAACCAAACACTGAAACCGAAGGTGGCGGCGTATTGCATGGCGCGCATCAGCACACGAGTGTCAGTAAGCGCAGCATCGGCTTGACTGAAGGCTATGCAACCGGCATCGGCCAGTTCAGCCATCTCGGTAAGTTCCGCACCTTTCAGCCCGTAGGTCAGCGCGCCGATCGGATAAACGCGCGCCTTATGCAATTCACGGGCACGATACTTGAGCATCTCTACCAGACCCGGTTCATCCAGTGGTGGATCGGTGTCCGGCGGGCATGCCAGTGTCGTGATGCCGCCGGCTACGGCTGCATCCATCTCGGATTCAAGCGTGGCCTTGTATTCGTAACCCGGTTCGCGCAGACGCGCGGAAAGGTCGATCAAGCCGGGAGCAACCACAAGACCTGTCGCATCAATCACCTGTTGCGCCACAAAACCTGCTGGCGCACTGCCAACAGCAGCCACTTTACCCGCTACGATAAATAAATCGCGGAGGCCATCAATCTGATTTTTCGGATCAATTAAATGCCCATTTATAATCTGGATATTCATCACCCAACTCCCGCCAAAGTGCTCATCACCGCCATCCGTACCGCAATGCCAAAAGTGACTTGTGGCAAGATCACCGATTGTGTCCCATCCGCAACGCTGGAATCGATCTCTACACCACGATTCATCGGCCCCGGATGCATCACGATGGCATCCGTTTTGGCTAGCACCAATTTTTCCTGGGTGAGACCATAGTACTTAAAATATTCTTGTGCGCTGGGCAATACCGCGCCCTGCATGCGCTCGTTCTGTAAGCGCAACATCATTACCACATCCACATCGCGCAAGCCCTGCGCCATGTCGTGATACACCTGCACTCCGAGTTTATCGACGCAGCTTGGTAATAATGTCTTGGGCGCGATGACGCGGACTTCTGGCACACCCAAAGTGGTCAGCGCATGAATTTGCGAACGCGCCACGCGCGAATGAAGTATATCGCCGACGATAGCCACTCGCAGGTTATGAAATTCTTTCTTGTAGTGACGAATGGTGAACATGTCGAGCAGCGCCTGTGTTGGGTGCGCATGGCGCCCGTCACCGGCATTAATAACATGGATTTCCGGCGCAACGTGCTTGGCGATGAGGTGGACTGCGCCGCTCTGCGAGTGGCGCACCACGAACATGTCAGCGTGCATGGCGCATAAATTATCAACGGTATCAAGCAAAGTTTCGCCTTTACTGGCGGAGGAAGAACCAATGTTCAAGTTGACTACATCGGCCGAAAGACGTTTGGCAGCAATTTCGAAAGTAGTACGGGTGCGGGTGCTATTTTCAAAAAATATGTTGAATATAGATTTGCCGTGTAGTAATGGAAGTTTTTTAATGTCGCGCCCTTCAGCCACGCTCATAAAGGAAGCCGCTGTGTCTAAAATGCCGCGCAAGATAGGTGCTGGCAATCCCTCAGTCGAGAGCAAGTGCTGGAGTTCGCCATGTTTATTGAGTTGTGGATTATTCATGCAATTTGTTCTATCGAGGGCTCATCAAAATAGGCTTGCAGAATTTGCTGCGCTGCGACTTGGTCGAGCAGCGGCTTTTGCTTGATGCCACGTATACCCATCTCAGCCAGCTGCAAACTTGCGGCAGTGGAAGTATATCGTTCGTCCACTAAAATGGTAGGCAAATCAAAGCGCCCCTTGAGGCGCTGAGCGAAGCGGCGACATAAGCGGGTTAGTTCGTGCGGCGTGCCATCATCATGACTGGGTAACCCCACTACTAACGCAGACGGCTCCCATTCACGGATAAGCTCAGCGATGGCAGCGAAGCGCTGCCCATTATGTTCGCCATGCAAGGTTGTTAATGGCCGTGCAGTGCAGGAAATTGAATTGCCTACCGCCACGCCGATGCGTTTAGTGCCAAAATCAAATCCCAGCAAAATACCGTGTACTGTAATAGCAATGCCCTCGTCAGGCATGTCCCGCATACTCTGAGAGCGATGCATAATCCACTCCCAGCAGCGCCATTGCAGCAAGCAAGCGTTCCTCTGAAGGCAACTCGAATAAAATGTGCTCAGAGGCTGGCACGGTAAGCCAGGCGTTTTGTGTTAACTCATGCTCTAATTGCCCCTGCGCCCAGCCGGAATAGCCCAAGGTCAGCAGCAGGTTTTTGGGCTCTAATCCTGCGCCTACCGCCAGCAGAATATCCCTGGAGGTAGTCAGGCCAAGATTGTCGTTGATGGCCAGAGTGGATTGCCATTGACCCAACGGTTTATGCAATACAAAACCCCGATCAGTCTGCACCGGCCCACCAAAATACACCGGCATGCTGCTTAATTCAAACTCGCCCATCGGAATTTTGGTTTGCTCGAACAACTCGCCAAGTGTGAGATTGGTCGGGCGGTTCACTATAATGCCCAACGCGCCTTGTTCATTGTGTTCACAAATATAAACAAGTGTCTTGGCAAAAGGAGAGTCTGCCATGGCTGGCATGGCAATGAGAAAATGATGCCTGAAATCAAGTTGCGACATGGTTCCTATTGTAATCCATAAAGCAACCTCTTAAGTCAAGAGAATTATTGTACCGAGCAAAGAAAGCAGCCAATTACCACATGGCTGTCAAAGCCCTAGGCGTTTCCATATTTCCAACGAAGGAGCAGACTGGTTGAGCGTATAGATATGGAGGCCAGGCGCACCACCGGCGAGCAGACGTTCGCACAGCTGCGTGACAACATCAAGGCCGAATGCCTGTACGGATTCGTTGTCATCGCCATAACTTTCCAACATTTTTCGCATCGAGCGTGGAATTTCTGCTCCGCATGCATCTGAGAAGCGCGCTAACTGCGAGAATTTCATGATGGGCATTATGCCGGGCACGATGGGAAGGGTGATGCCCATCTTGCGACACTCATCGACAAAGCGGAAGTAGCCGTCGGCGTTATAGAAATATTGAGTGATAGCAGAATTTGCTCCGGCCATTACTTTGCGCTTAAAGTTTAGCAGGTCGTCGCGCGGCGATTTCGCTTGCGGATGGAATTCTGGATAGGCTGCCACCTCGACATGGAAGTGTTCGCCAGTCTCAGCGCGGATGAATGATACCAACTCATTGGCATAATGAAATTCGCCAGAAGTGGCCATCCCGGAGGGCAGGTCGCCACGCAGTGCCACGATGCGCTTAATCCCCATATTTTTGTAGGTGTGCAAAATCGTGCGAATATTCTCACGTGTAGAGCCGACGCAAGACAAATGAGGCGCGGCTTCATAGCCATCGGCCTTGATCTGCTCTACCGTTTCCAAGGTGCGCTCACGCGTGGAACCGCCCGCGCCGAAAGTCACCGAGAAGTATGCGGGCTTAAGTACTGCCAATTGCTTGCATGTGGCGGCGAGTTTGTTTGCGCCTTCTTGCGTTTGTGGTGGAAAGAATTCAAAACTGAATGATTTAAAGTTTGTCATGATCGATAATCACCGGTCCTGCTGCGAAATTTTTTGCCGCAGGAGCAGCGAGAGTACAAAGGAGAAAACACTATATAACAAAGCACCCATCACACCGGCCCAAAAGCCATTGACTTCGAAACCTTTCAGCACCGAACCGGCAAACCAGAATAGCAAGCCGTTAATGACAAGGATGAACAAGCCAAGCGATAGCACGGTGACTGGCAGGGTAAGCAGAATCAGCAGGGGCCGCAGAAGCGTATTAATGAGACCCAATAACAATGCAGCAATTAATGCGGAGATAAAACCTTCCACATGAATACCTGGCAACAGGTAAGCAACCGCCAGCAGTGCTAACGCATTGAGAATCCAGATCAGCATGAGTCGCATAAGGTTGCCTTTGATGTTGTTTTTGAGTGTGTGGAACTCACATTTTAATAGCGATAATGATCCGATTTGTAAGGGCCTTCCTTAGGCACGCCGATGTAAGCGGCTTGTTGGTCTGTGAGCGTACTCAGTTGCGCATTAAGTTTCTTCAATTGCAGCACCGCCACTTTTTCATCCAGGTGTTTAGGCAAGGTATACACACCGACCGGATATTTGCCGGTGCCCTTTTCTGCCTCGCTCCACAGCTCGATCTGGGCGATGGTCTGATTGGCAAATGAGGAGCTCATCACATAAGAAGGATGGCCCGTGCCGCAACCTAGATTCACCAAGCGGCCTTCGGCCAGCAGAATAATGCGCTTGCCGGGTTGACCATCTACTGCGGGGAAAATTATGTGATCGACTTGTGGTTTGATGTTATCCCAAGTGTAAGCCTTAAGCGAGGCAACGTCGATTTCGTTGTCGAAATGGCCAATATTACACACGATGGCCTGATTCTTCATTTTCTTCATATGCTCATGAGTGATCACATGATAGTTGCCGGTGCAGGTTACGAAAATATCGCCATGTTCAGCAGCGTAATCCATGGTAACAACACGATAGCCTTCCATGGCAGCTTGCAGCGCGCAAATCGGATCAATCTCCGTTACCCAAACTTGGGCAGACAGTGCGCGCATTGCTTGTGCCGAGCCTTTTCCCACATCTCCATAACCGGCAATAACAGCAACCTTTCCCGCAATCATTACATCGGTTGCACGTTTAATGCCATCCACCAGCGATTCTCGGCAACCGTACAGGTTGTCGAACTTGGATTTGGTAACCGAATCGTTGACGTTAATACCCGGAAATTTCAGCTCGCCGCGCGCATGCATCTGGTACAGACGATGAACGCCTGTTGTAGTTTCTTCCGTCACCCCTTTAATAGTCGCCAAGCGTTTGGAATACCAGCCAGGCTGCGTAGCAAGGCGCTGTTTGATAGCAGCATACAGAAAAGTTTCTTCTTCCGAAGTGGGCTTGCTGATAAGCGACGCATCTATTTCGGCACGCGCCCCCAGATGCAACAATAAGGTCGCATCGCCACCATCGTCCAGAATCATGTTGGCGTGATTGTCGTTAGGCCATTCGAAGATGCGATGGGTATATTCCCAATACTCTTCAAGTGATTCGCCTTTGATCGCAAATACCGGTGTACCACCCACAGCTATGGCTGATGCCGCATGATCCTGGGTAGAATATATATTGCACGAAGCCCAGCGTACCTCTGCACCCAAGGCTTTCAGGGTTTCAATCAGCACGGCAGTCTGGATGGTCATATGCAGCGAGCCGGCGATGCGTGAACCGCGCAACGGTTGTGCGCCTGCATATTCTTCGCGAATCGCCATCAACCCCGGCATTTCAGTTTCGGCAATGGCGATTTCCTTGCGTCCCCAAGGAGCAAGATTGATGTCGGCAATTTTGTAGTCGGTAAATCCAGCGTTGGTAACGGCGTTCATATTTCTCTCCATTCAAGTTAATGAATGAGCGCCGTTGCTACAGATACACCCCAGCGTTCCAAGCCTGGCCTCGCCTGATGCAAGGTCGCAGCGCCCCTCGGAACCGGAGAAGCTAAAAATTGTTCGATATAACACTTTTGATGATTTTAACACAATCACAGCGGCTGTTTGCAACCCGAATGCGACGCCAGAGGCATTGCGCAAGCAACTGACAACCTGCCACTACACGCTGTTGCCGGTATATGAAGGGGCAATCGACAATAAACGGCTTGATTCTTGAATATTTGCTGGATTTCCCTGAAGTAGGTACCAGCTTGAAGACTACCCAATTGAGATAATCCAGATCCAAGGTCGGATAGTAAGGGTGGTGAAAACTTTCCCAGATCTGCCACAAAATACTGGAGGATTAGCCACAAATTTACAGAGCAATTAAAGCTCGGCTTGATATAACCGATATAAATAAATGCAGACAACCTCAATGAGCCGAGGCGGTCACTTACTGATCATTCTGTACTGAACAGCTTTATATTCCATAACGGATAGCTTAACTTTGTCGCGAATAGTTATTAAGGAAACGCCATGGCAGCGGAAAAACTGAAAAAAAAAGAATTCCAGTACCGATGGGAGGGTAAGGATAAATCCGGCAAGCTGGTAAAAGGTGAGGTGCGGGCTATCGGCGATGCCGTCGCTGCCACACAGCTAAGACGTCTAGGTATTAATGTTACCAGTATAAAAAAAACCCGTAGCGGCGGAGGGAAAAAAATCACCCAGAAAGATCTAACCCTGTTTACACGCCAGCTTGCGGTCATGATGAAATCCGGCGTACCGCTACTACAATCATTCGACATCGTAGGTAAGGGACACCACAACCCTTCCGTTTCCCGCCTGCTGAATGACATTAAAACCGACGTAGAAACTGGTAGCAGTTTGGAACAGGCATTCCGGAAATTCCCGCTGTATTTTGACGATCTGTTTTGTAATCTGATAGGCGCGGGCGAGCACGCCGGTATTCTGGACAGCTTGCTGGAACGTTTGGCGACCTACCAGGAAAAAACGCTGGCCATCAAGAGCAAAATAAAAGGGGCGCTAATGTATCCAGTTGCAATTATTGCAATCGCCTTTATTATCACCGCAGTGATCATGATTTTTGTAATCCCCGCGTTTAAACAGTTATTCTCCAGCTTTGGCGCAGATCTGCCCGCACCTACGCTAATTATGATGAGTATCTCCGATTTTTTCGTTGCTTATTGGTGGGCAATTTTCAGTATTTTAGGAGGCGGACTTTACACCTTCTTCTACTTCTGGAAACGTAGCAAAAAAATGCAGGACGTCATGGATAGAGCAATGCTCAAGCTACCAATTTTTGGAAATGTAATCCGCAAGGCCTCCATTGCACGCTGGACACGCACACTAGCAACCATGTTTGCCGCCGGAGTGCCACTGGTGGAGGCGCTTACCTCGGTAGCAGGCGCTGCTGGCAACGTGGTATATTCTGATGCGACCAAGATAATCCAGCGGGAGGTCAGCCAAGGTGGCACCCTGACGGCAGCCATGCAAAATGTAGGAGTATTCCCCAGCATGGTACTGCAAATGGTAGCAATAGGCGAAGAAGCAGGCTCACTGGATGGCATGTTAAACAAAGTGGCGGATTTTTTTGAGGCTGAAGTAGATGATGCAGTGGCGGCACTGGCCAGCCTGATGGAGCCTGTCATCATGGTGGTGCTAGGCACACTAATCGGCGGTATGGTGGTAGCTATGTACCTGCCCATTTTCAAGATGGGGCAAGCTGTTGGTTAAATTGCTTATCGGATATCTTTGTATCGTACAGTTAATTCTATAGAGTCGGCCGCCAAATAGTGCAATTCGTCATTCCCGCGAAGGCCGGAATCCAGATGCTCTAATCAATCTATTTGATGGCCGACTTTATAATAAAATTCATCAATCAGTAGCTGATTAATTTACTATGAATTTGCAAAAAGAGTAAATTCATCCTGCTCGGAAGCAGGCTTATACTTGATGAAGACTTCTGTTTCATGGATAATCTTAAAGTTCACATGCCGGGATGGCGGAATTGGTAGACGCGCCGGACTCAAAATCCGGTGCTGGAAACAGTGTGAGGGTTCGAGTCCCTCTCCCGGCACCAACTCTAAATTCATTATCCAAATTGTCAACCAATTAAAGTACCGGAGCGTTAATATCGCTGACACTAATGTCAAAAATGTTTATTAACCTAATTCAAACTGGAGTTCACATGAAACTGTTGTCCACACTGATCGCTGCTGTATTTGCCGTTGCTTCTTTCTCCGCTGTTGCTGCTGATGCGGCTCCTGCTGCTGCCCCTGCTGCAACAGGAGCAACAGCGTCGGACTCTGCTGCTCCTGCTCCTGCTAAAAAAGCTAAAAAAACTAAAAAAGCTAAAAAAGCTAAAAAGGCCCATAAGGCTGACGAACATAAAACTGACGAAGCAGCTCCCGCAGCGGCTCCAATGGCTCATTAATTTTGTGAGCTTTAGAAATGGCAGGGGCAACCCTGCCATTTCTATTTCATCCGATTCTCCGCTTAAAAACAAAATCTGAAACCGGCATGACATGGTCTGAAAACCTAAAGTCGCGGTAGGCGCCGTTATCGCACAATACTGCAAATTTCTTCCGATTGAGGAACACACCCTGTTGTTCAACCAACCTACTGATCATCTGGAACCTAACAAATCTCTGCAAGAAACAGCAGTATGGGAAGAATCAGCTTACGAATTCAAGCTACACTATCTGATTGGCATTTTCCGCTGGTATGCGTCTGTGCATGACCACCTATCTATGCTTCGCCTTTGCCGGACGCGTCATCGCCCTTTTCTCGGAACGGATGCTTGACGCAGACTTTCGTACAATCCAGAACGACAATGGAAGAATTCCATGCCAACAGCATACGCCACCGTAGCCCATTAGTACTGAGCTGCGCAGAGAATTATCTTTGCGGCAAACGCTATCCTCTAGACCTGCTGATATATTATGGCTAACGGATGTATTGTCGTCGGTATCTCCGGCGGAGTGGATTCCGCCGTTACCGCGCTACTGCTGAAACAGCAGGGCTATAAGGTCATTGGCCTGTTCATGAAAAACTGGGAAGATGACGATAGTGACGAGTACTGTTCCTCGCGCCAAGACCTGATAGATGCAGTTTCCATCGCCGATACCATAGGCATCCCCATCGAAACTGTGAATTTCGCCAAGGAATACAAGGATCGCGTATTCAGCCATTTCTTGCGAGAATACGCGGCCGGGCGCACCCCCAACCCGGACATCCTATGCAATTCCGAAATAAAATTTAAAGCTTTTCTGGAACACGCTGTCAATATGGGTGCAGATTCCATTGCCACTGGACATTATGCACAAATCCGCAAGGTAGGCGGCAACTATCAATTACTCAAAGCGATAGACAGCAGCAAGGATCAAAGCTATTTTTTATACCGCTTGAATCAGAAGCAATTGTCCAAAGCGATGTTCCCGCTAGGCATGCTGCTAAAGTCGCAGGTGCGAGAAATCGCACGTCAACATAATCTATCCAACTACGCCAAGAAAGACAGTACTGGAATCTGCTTCATCGGCGAGCGTCCGTTCCGCGAATTTCTCAACCGCTACCTGCCTGCCCATCCCGGCCCGATGTACACACCCGATGGTCAAATGGTCGGGGAGCATATGGGCTTGTCGTTCTATACCATTGGCCAGCGTCAAGGCTTAGGCATTGGCGGGCAAGGCCTGCCTTGGTTCGTGGCGGACAAAAGCATTGCGAACAATCGCCTGATCGTGGTGCAAGGACACGATCATCCAGCTTTGCTGACCACATATCTTAATGCAACAGAACTGCACTGGATTAATAGCCATATTCCTGATATTACGCGCGACTACACCGCTAAAATCCGTTATCGCCAAGCCGATATAAGTTGCCACTTCAACGCGATATCTGACACCCTTGGCAGCTTTAAATTTAGTGAAGCACAATGGGCTGTTACCCCAGGGCAGTCGGTGGTAATTTATGATGGCGAAATTTGTCTAGGTGGCGGCATCATTGCAAATAATCGATAAGTAAACATACCACGTTCTACGAACGTGGTATGTTTACTTTGCCCAGCTACAGTTCTGAATTGAATCCGGAAGAGAGTTTGAATTCAGACCTGAGGCAGGCTATCGGATCAAAAGTCCAAATGCCTACCAAGGAGAAATTGCGTACTGCTACCAACGATCACATGATGATGCTGGAAAGCAACGCGTCGCTTCTTACTTTCATGACCCATGCGTAAAATATGCTGCTTCAAACTATTTAATAGCCGAATCGAAGATAATAGATACGCGTATGCTTCACCAATTCTGTTTTCACATTAAATTTTGCTGTTTTTTTTCCAAGGATTATCTCGATGACACTAACCACACTCACCGCACTTTCTCCCTTGGATGGCCGCTACCATAGCCAGATTGACTCCTTGCGCACTTATTACAGCGAATTTGGCCTGATGCACTATCGGGTTCTGATCGAAATCGAATGGCTCAAAGCGCTCAGTTTGGAGGTGAGAATTCCTGAAATCGAACCGTTCTCCTCCGCAACCCTCGCCTATTTTGATCAACTAATCGCGCAATTCAGTGAAGCTGATGCTGAACAAATCAAAATCATAGAAAAACGCACAAACCATGATGTGAAAGCGATCGAATACTGGTTGCGTGAAAAGCTCTCAGACAATCCGGAAACAAGTAGCAAATTAGAATTTATCCACTTCGCCTGCACTTCAGAAGATATTAACAACCTGAGCCACGCACTAATGTTACGAAATGGGCGCAACGAAGTTATGCTGCCCACTCTAGATAAGCTTATTAATTGCTTACGCGATCTTGCTCATCAATTGGCAGACCTACCTATGTTATGCCGCACTCATGGACAAACTGCCACACCGAGCACACTCGGCAAGGAAATGGCCAATGTAGTACATCGCCTACAACGTGCGCGTACACGTTTGGCCAGCGTAGAAATACTAGGAAAAATGAATGGCGCTGTAGGTAACTACAATTCTCATCTGGCGTCTTATCCTGAGGTGGATTGGGAAACTTTCGCGCAACGTTTTGTCATGTCACTTGGAATCACTTTCAACCCATATACCATTCAAATCGAACCACACGATTACATGGCCGAATTATTCGATGCCTACGCGCGTACCAACTCCATCCTGATTGATCTCAACCGCGATCTTTGGGGCTACATTTCACTGGGCTATTTCAAACAAAAAGTGGTAGCAGGCGAGGTCGGCTCCTCCACTATGCCACATAAGATTAATCCAATAGATTTTGAAAACTCCGAAGGTAACCTAGGTTTAGCGAACGCCTTGCTACGCCATCTTTCCGAGAAACTACCGATCTCACGCTGGCAGCGTGATTTAACCGATTCCACCACACTACGCAACATGGGCGTAGTGCTGGGCTATACATTGCTGGCTTATGAGTCTTGCCTAAAGGGATTGAATAAACTGGAAGCAAATCCGCAACGCATGGCGGAAGACTTGAACAATAACTGGGAAGTATTGGCTGAGCCAATCCAAACCGTAATGCGGCGCTACAGCATCGAGAATGCCTACGACAAACTTAAAAAACTAACACGCGGCAAAGGCGGCATCAACCGCGAAAGCCTGCATGCTTTCATCCATACATTAAATATTCCGGAAGCGGAAAAACAACGCTTATTAGTATTAACGCCAGCTACATATACAGGTAAGGCCAGTGAGTTAGCAAGGCGTATCTGAACCAGATAGTTTAACTTGAAAAGTTTTGTCTATCGTTTCATCAAAATAAAAAACCCTCTCACAATGGAGAGGGTTTTTTATTTGCAAGGAGTCTGACGATGACCTACTTTCACATACGTATGTACACTATCATCGG
>NZ_CAKMHQ010000040.1 GCF_927312905.1 Candidatus Nitrotoga sp. 1052 | reverse complement strand
TTTTACACTTGCAATTTGTTATTTTTAATGGGGGGAAGTCCGACAGGCTGCTAGCGCACTCATCAAGTCAGCATCCACATTTTTGGCAAAGCCGCGCAACAAATATGCGCCGCCATCAAGACAAACCTGTTGCAGATTGAGGTCTGGCAGACCATCAAAAAGATCGGTATTCATATTTAGTGCCTGCAAGGAAATCGCTGAATTTTCAGTACGTGCACCACAAATATTTTTCCTGTTACCGAATCGTTAATTTCCATGATTCTGGGTGATCGTAATTCCACGCTTGTTAAAATCAGACCTAAAGAAATTTAGTTTTGCTTCTGCGGGTTCCGCACAACGCACATCTTCTGCTCCCCCAATCCAAAATATCACGATGTGTGACATTCTGGAATAGAACTCTAGCGCAAAAATAGCGAGTAAATTTTAGCTTTTTGAAGATCGCGGATTCAAGTTTGAAGTGCAACAGCCAGTAGTTATTTGGTGTAACGTAGTTTGGACAACAGTTACTCTCCGTGGTTTTCAATTACTCTTATACATATCATGATTTTTATGTTTAACTTAAAACAGTTACATGTTACTTGGAATAGTGTATAGATCTCGTTTTACGAGAAATGTAGATCTGTAGTATCAAGATTTTTTAACAAAAATAACGATAAGGATAAGGATAATCAACCCATGATTCGACATACTAAAAAACTAATATACATAGCCCCCACACTAGCCTCCATGCTGTCCTGTGCCGATGCCATAGCTGGCGCGCCTATTGGAACCATTGTCTATGGGCCTGTCCCGCAGTCGATTCCCACCCTGTCTGGATTTATGCTCGTGATTCTCGGATTGTTATTTGCAGTATTGGCTTTTCGAGTACTTCGAGCTCATTCGGCCAGTAAACCGCTTGCATCCATTGTGGCTTCGGGAGTTATGGTCCTGAGTGCGGCATCCGGAAATCAACTCATCCAGAATGCACAGGCAGTAATCCTCCCTCCACCCCCTTCTTTATCCTTCAGTAACCCGTCCGGTGGTATCCTCAATGTATATTATACCGGAGAGTTCCTGATTTTGAATAACAGCGGCCAGCCCCAACGGGTCATAAGCGTGACAGTATCCCCGCTATTCGTGGACAACCCAACTTCTCAACAACCGAGGTGTACCGTAGGGTTGTCAGTGCAGAATAACTCCTCCTGCTATATGAATTTTACTTATGATGGACCTTCCCCTCCTTATGAACCTGGTGGTCCTGTTCCGCCAGCATAACAGGCCATTGTAGATGTCATCATCGCCAACAGCGCCCAGATTTTACTGGGGACAGTATTTGGCGGTGTGGCGCTTGTAATGCTGATTGAATCCATTAAATTTTAGCTTTTTGAAGATCGCGGATTCAAGTTCAAAGTGCAACAGCCAGTGGTTGCTTGGTGTAGCGTAGTTTGGACAACAATTGCTCTCTGTGGTTTTCAACTGTTCTTGCACGTATCATGATTTTTGTGTTTAACTTAAAACAGTTATATGTTACTTGGAATAGTGTATAGATCTCGTTTTACGAGCAAGCGTAGCCTGGGCTAATGTAGGTTGGCGCTGAGCTTGCGAAGCCCAACATCACAAGGGAATGAACACATGGGGAGACCTCAGAGCCTGCCCGCATTCTAAAATTTTGTTTTACAATTCATGCATGAAACAAACCCGAAGCTACCACCCCGATTCGCGTTCCGGTGTTGCCGTAATCTTGTGTATGCTTAAATCCGAACCATTGAATTCTTCTTCCGCACTCAGTCGAATACCTACTGTTTTCTTCAGAACAACATAGACTAAAAAACCGCCGCCAAATGCAATGGCGATACCCAGCAGCGTACCGATTATTTGTGCCATAAAACTGATCCCGCCAAGTCCTCCCCATGCCTTTAGCCCGAAAATGCCTGCTGCGATACCGCCCCATGCTCCACATATTCCATGAAGCGGCCAGACGCCGAGCACGTCGTCGATTTTCCACCGGTTCTGCGTTAACGTAAACATCCATACAAACAACCCACCCGCAATGCCGCCAGTCAACAATGCGCCAAGGGGGTGCATCACATCAGAGCCGGCACATACGGCTACCAATCCGGCCAGCGGACCGTTATGTACGAAACCGGGGTCGTTTTTGCCAGCAAAAAGTGCAACCAGTGTGCCACCCACCATCGCCATCAGCGAGTTAACTGCAACCAGGCCACTAATCTTGCCAATTTCTTGCGCTGACATGACATTAAAACCGAACCAGCCAACGGTGAGGATCCATGCGCCTAGTGCAAGAAAAGGAATACTGGAAGGTGGATGTGCCGAGATGCGCCCTTCCTTGGTGTAGCGTCCGCGCCTCGCACCAAGCAGTAAAACGGCCGCGAGCGCTATCCAGCCACCCACTGCATGCACCACAACAGAACCGGCAAAATCGTGGAACTCCGCGCCGAATTTGGTTTGCAGCCAACTCTGCACACCAAAGCGATGGTTCCAGGCAATGCCCTCGAAAAAGGGATAAACAAAGCCGACCAGTAGAAAGGTGGCGGCTAATTGCGGATTGAATTTGGCACGCTCTGCCACACCACCGGAAACAATCGCGGGAATGGCTGCAGCGAAGGTAAGGAGGAAGAAAAATTTGATCAGTTCATAGCCATTTTTCTGCGCCAACTGCTCAGCATCGGTGAAAAAACTGACACCGTAGGCGATGCCGTAGCCGATAAAAAAATATGCCAGCGTGGAAATGCCGAAGTCGGTGAGAATTTTCACCAATGCGTTCACCTGATTTTTCTTGCGCACCGTGCCCAATTCAAGAAAGGCAAACCCTGCGTGCATCGCAAGGACCATGATAGCGCCGAGCAGAATAAACAACGCGTCACTGCCCGCTTTCAGGCTTCCAATATTTTCCATTTCTTACTCCATATATGAACTATCCCTGAGGTATATGCAAATTTCGTTCCAGTTTTATTGTGCCTTGATTTGCATACATATTCATGGGAAATTAATATTCATACATGAATATGTTCACCAGTTTGGTGCATTGGTACCTCATTCATGCTTCATATTGGAGCGTCATCTCGAGTAACGCTATGAAGATTTTCAGCCATTTAATATTTTTTCCAGCCATTTAACATCTTTTCCAGCCAGAAAATGCCAACCATGGTTTTACTGTCATTGATTTTGCCTTGTCTTATCCAGTCCAGTGCATCGGTGAGCGATAGCTCAAATACTTCGAGAAACTCGCCATCGTCTAATTGTCTACCTTGGTAGGTCAGATCTCGCGCCAGAAAATATTCCATGCGTTCATCGGCATAACCTATGCACGGCCAAGCCGTGGTCAAATGCGCCCAGTTACTGGCAATGTAGCCGGTTTCCTCCAACAATTCGCGTTGCGCAGTGAGCAAAATATCTTCACCATGATCAATTTTTCCGGCAGGAAGCTCGATGAATTCGCGTTGCGGCGCATAACGAAATTGCCGTTCCATCAATAGATCACCATTATCCAGAATCGCCAGCACTGCCACCGCACCAGGATGGGCTATATGTTCACGCGTACTTACACTTCCATCTGGCAACTGCACATTGTCTTTAAACACCTTGATGAAATTACCTTCATACATGGCCATCGAATCAATACGCGTTTCTTTTAAATCCATAAATGCTCCTTAAATCTTATCAACGATATGCATGGCACACGCAGGTGACTATGCATTAATAATGTCTTAACCCGTTTCGCCAGATTTGCAAATATTTATCAATTTTTGGCAGTCGTCAATTACCGGCAAACATTGCACTCCCTGGCAGACCCAAGCGCTAACGCCTTGTGTGAAAGGCTTCGTCAGCGTTTCCGGTAGTCCGACAAGCTCGCCTTCCAAAGCCAGGATCAAGGTACCAGGCCAATAATGCTGAAATAATTGCTGACACCACTCTGCGCTTGCTCCTGGAGCACCACGCAAAATAACGATTTGCGGCGGCATGAGATATTCTTGCAAAGTCATTAGAAGGCTAGTAAAGCTCATTGGTTGCTTTGCAAAAAACGGATAATAAAGCGTCAGCGTGCGCTCGGCAGCCTTAAGATAGCGCTTTTCTCCCAAAATATGGCCGAGGCGCTGTAACGCGAGCGCAGCGATGCCATTACCGGAAGGCATGGCATTATCATGCTCCGGCTTGGGGCGATGAATGAGCTTTTCGTGGTCGTGGCTGGTAAAGAAAAACCCACCCGCTTGCTGATCTTCGAATTGTTCCAGTAACACATCGGCGAGCGCTCGGGCAAATTCCAGATCAACCAGACGGAACTGCGTTTGCAGCAATTCCAGCAAGGCGTCCAGCATGAATGCATAGTCATCAAGATAGGCATTCAGATGCGCTTTGCCGTCCTTGCTAGTAGCAAACAGGCGACCATTTTGCCACATTGTGGCATGTATAAAATCCACCGCGCGTTGCGCCGACAATATCCACTCTGACTCGCCCAGTCTCCTGCCGGCACGCGCCATGCCTTTGATCATAAGAGCGTTCCAGCTGACCAGTATTTTTTCGTCACGTCCTGGGCGCACTCGGTTTGCACGCGCGGCGAACATTTTTTTTTGCGCACTGGTAAGTTGCTGCGTGATTTGCTCAAGGGGCAGATGTCGCGCTTCCGCTATGCTGGCTAGCGGCTGGACAACTATCAAATTCCAATGCTTATTTTCGAAATTAGGCGGATGATCCAGACCGTAGTGAGCGGCTACGATGGCATATTCTTCCACGCTCAACAGGCTTGCGGCTTGCTCCGGCGTCCACACATAAAATTTGCCTTCTTCGTGTTCTGAATCCGCATCCAGGCTGGAATAATAACCGCCTTGCGGCGACTGCATCTCACGCATGACCCAACCCGAAACGCCTTGCACCACGCGCTTGAACGATGCCTCGCCCGACAGCACATACGCGTCAGTGTAAAGTGCCAGCAGTGGACCATTGTCGTAGAGCATTTTTTCAAAATGGGGAATTTCCCAACGATCATCCACACTATAGCGGCAAAAACCGCCACCCAGCTGATCGTAGATCCCGCCGTCCGCCATTTTGCGCAGAGTGTGGAGCACCATGCGTCGCGCGTCGGGATTACCGCCGCGCGACGCATACCGTAACAAAAATTCCATTTCGGTCGGGAGCGGAAACTTGGGCGCACCGCCGAAACCACCGTGAATGGGATCAAAAGATTGCTGCAATCCGCTGAATGCATCTTCTAATGACGTTTTATTGAAACTAACCTGATTTTCTGTGCTCGGCAGACTGGTGCCGAACACTTGCATCAGCGACGCACTTTGTTTGACAATGTCATCCTGACGTGTGCGGTAAAGCTCAGCCACGCGTTCGAGCAAAGGCACAAAGCCAGGCAGGTTGTAACGTGCCTCTTTTGGAAAATAAGTGCCGCCAAAAAACGGTACTTGATCGGGCGTTAAAAATAAGGTGAGCGGCCATCCGCCATTACGCCGGGTCAGCATATTATGGGCAGCCTGATAAATGTGATCCAGATCGGGACGCTCTTCACGATCCACCTTGATATTGATGAAATTTTGGTTCATCACTGCAGCGACGTCTGCATCCTCAAACGACTCGTGTGCCATGACATGGCACCAGTGGCAGGCCGAATAGCCGATGGATAGCAGGATCGGCTTATTCTGTTCGCGAGCACACCTCAGTGCTTCCTCGCCCCACGGAAACCAGTCAACTGGGTTGTCGGCATGCTGCTGCAAATAGGGGCTAGTCTCTTGGGCAAGGCGATTAGGCATATTGGGCTCAATAAAAAATATTTCGATCATGTCAGCACTGATGCTTGCTTGACGCCGGGCTTATAGTTATACAACATTACCGTCACCATCACTACGGGATGAGCACCCTATTCACTCGTGCTGACTTTGCCGCCTTAAAAGCGCACATTGTCTCTTTACTATCCAGTTCGAAGGAATGAATGCCGCAGCATTAACAATTCCGTGTATGCAAAATTCAGGACACCCACTGCTGAAAGCATTTTTTTCAACCTGAATAGAGTTGAACGCTTCACGATATTTTATTGGATCAGCTATACTTAAAGAAGTGATATTTGCGCTTCTCTGGGCATCTCTAAAACGCGATTTCCGCCCAATATTGTGTTAAGAAAATCTTGTTTATATAGTCAGATAAATGCGGCGCCCTGAAATTATTCCCATGACTTGCATTCCGGCAAACTCTGAATTTTCAAAGAGATCCATCAGATTTGAATCCGTCTAATTATTTGGTGCAATTTTAGTTTGAATCCACACGTCTATTTTTCCAAGAAGAACTCAACAAGTGCTTCTCAATCATCCTGGTAACTCAATCATAAAGCGCACGTACAAGTTTTTTGCCCTTGCTGTTCTTATCTTGCTTCTTATTGCACTGGCCCTTACCGCCTTCTTTATTTATCGAGAAACAGAAACCTCTGCATACCAGGCACGCCGTCTAGCAAAACTGGCCAATGATCTTCGCTGGGAGGTGAAAAGCGGTCCAAATGGTGGTTTACATTTACCACAAGCAGGGCCATATGACATGCGCCTTGGATATAGTCGGTTACCAGAATTGCTTAAGAATCTGACCGAACGCGGCTTCCATGTGCATGCTCAGGCAAGAATTTCCCCTCGTATGAAGAAACTCGTTGAACAGGGACTATTCGTTCCCTACCGGGAAAAATCGCAGGCCGGTCTCGAAATTGTCGACGGCAACGGTCAGCCACTTTACCGTGCTGTTTTCCCAACCCGCGTTTATGAAAACTTTGAATCGGTCCCGCCACTGGTAACGGACAGCCTGCTATTTATCGAGAATCGCGAGCTGTTGGACCCGGCCCAACCCAAAAAAAATCCGGCCATCGAGTGGACCCGGCTTGGAAAGGCTATGCTGGACAAGACGATTCAGTTCGTTCGCCCCGAACACGACGTACCGGGCGGTAGCACGCTTGCAACTCAAATTGAGAAATACCGGCATTCTCCCCACGGGATGACCCTCAGCCCCAATGACAAGGTGCAACAGATCGCATCCGCCTCCGTGCGCGCTTATCTGGATGGTGAGGAAACAATGCCTGCCCGCAAGCGCATCGTAGTAGATTATCTTAATACAGTTCCACTTTCCGCTGCCTCGGGTTTCGGGGAAGCAAATGGACTGGGAGACGGGTTGTGGGCATGGTACGGCCTGGATTTCGAACGGACCAATCGCATCCTGAAAGCCTGGTCTGCAAGCGGCACGGACCTTGCCGAGACGGCACGTTACTATAAACATGTGCTAAGTCTCATGATCGCTCAGCGCAGGCCTTCCGGCTATTTGACTAGCGATCGCAAAGCGCTGAATGAGCTTACCAATAGCCACTTGCGTGTGCTGGCGCAGGCCGGCGTAATATCGCCCAGCCTCAGTGAGGCTGCGCTGAATGTACCGCTTCGCTTCCGCTATGCCGCTGTGCCAGAGGAAACCAGAAATTTCTCTGCCTCAAAGGCTGCTAATGCGGTGCGTGTGCGTCTTGCTTCCCAAATGGGACTACAACGTCTGTATGAACTGGATCGTCTGGATCTATCGGTGCAAAGCACGCTCGACGGCGAATTGCAAAAAAAGACTACCGATATCTTGCGTCAGCTCAAGAACCCGGAATATGCGCGCGCTGCGGGACTCTATGGCAATCGCCTGCTAGGCGAAGCGGATCCGGGCAAAATCATCTACAGCTTCACGCTTTCTGAGCTGACGCCGCAGGGTGCAAAATTTCGAATTCAGGCCGACAACTTCGATCAACCCTTAGACATCAATAAAGGCACTAAGCTGGACCTTGGATCTACAGCAAAACTAAGGACGTTGGTAACTTATCTTGAAATTATCGAAGCACTGCATCGAAAATATGCTGCACTCGAGCCGGAAGCATTACATAAAGAAGTGAGCGATCCTAACGACGTCCTCAGTCGCTGGGCGATCGAATATCTGCTGCAAAGCACGGATAAAAGTTTGGCAGCCATGCTGGGAGCTGCCCTGGAACGCCAATATTCTGCTAACCCTTATGAACAGTTCTTTACCGGTGGCGGAGCACATTATTTTCAAAATTTCAAACATGAAGACGACAGCAGGATACTGAGTGTGCGCGAAGCGACGCTCAATTCTGTCAACCTTGTTTACATCCGCCTAATGCGCGATATCGTGCGCTACCATATGCTTCATATCAAGGGTTCGTCTGCCAAGATACTCATGGATGCTGACCATCCTGATCGCGAAACATACCTCAGGCGATTTGCAGACAAGGAAGGCACGGAATTCATCAACCGCTTTTATCTTAAATACAAGAATAAAACGGCAAGCGAGATTAACGAGATATTTTTTTCCAGCTTTCGGCACACGCCGCGCCGGCTTGCCGCCGCTTACCGTTATATTCACCCCGAGGCTACCCCCGCTCAGTTCAATAAATTCATGACATCTCGTCTTCCTGGCCAGAGGCCGGACGAGCGCGTTCTCCATGACCAGTATCAGCGCTATGCGCCAGGCAAATACTCGCTGGCGGACCAGGGTTATATTGTAGCTGTACACCCCTTGGAACTATGGCTGGTGCACTATTTAAGTAATCACCCGAATGCGAAACATAAGGACGTGATCAAAGCCAGCGCCGAGGAGCGTGTGGCTGTCTATCGCTGGCTTTTCAAGACTATCCACAAAAATGCACAGGACATCCGAATCCGCAGCCTGCTGGAACTGGAAGCCTTTCTAGAGATTTACCGCGGTTGGAAACGCCTCGGCTATCCCTTCGATGCACTTGTACCATCGCTAGCCACGGCTATAGGCAGTTCGGCTGACCGCCCTGCCGCACTCGCCGAACTGATGGGCATTATCTTGAACAATGGGGCTCGGGTACCCGCGATGCTCATCGAACGTCTACACTTTGCAGCGGGCACTCCCTTTGAAACCATTATGGAACGCACCCCTGACCAAGGCGAAAAAATGTTCTCACCCGACCTGGCTGCTGTGGTGCGTGACGTATTGACCGGAGTAGTGGAAAAAGGCACAGCTTCGCGACTCGCCCACTCCATAGTGAAAGAGGATGGCACCTGGATTCCGATAGGCGGCAAGACTGGAACCGGCGATCATCGTTATGTCACTTTTTCCTCGGCGGGTGTTATTAAGGAATCCCATGCGGTAAACCGCTCTGCCACTTTTGTGTTCTTCATCGGGGATCGATTCTTCGGAACGCTAACCGCATTTGTGCCGGGCGCGGACGCGGCCAACTATCAGTTTACTTCAGCACTCTCTACGCAAGTTTTGAAATACCTCTTGCCCACTTTGAAACCGCTCATTGATAAAGCTCAACCTCTGCCCGAACAAACCTCATCAAAACCAATTGTCAAACACAGGTCGCCAAAAGAAGAGGGAGGAGATGAGGCTGTGAATTCCAGCCAACAACCAGCTTTGGTAGACGATCAACTACCTTGATAGATGAGGTTTTTTCCAAGTTCCAGCGGGCAGTGTTTGTCGCCACGGTATCACTGTTGTGGCAAACGTCTTCCCCAACATTAAGTAAAGCGCCCGGTTTGATAGTTGCCATATCGAGTCGAACCCTTATCTACCATTAGTCCTGCAATCAGCAGCAAGTAAAACAAAAAGCCGAGGCGGGTCTCATCAATCAGGCTATCCACCAAGCCTACAACGAGAAAAGCAGTGAGAGCTGTAAATAATGCCAGACTAGCTGGCTCATTGCCCCAAGCACGCGGTAGCAACCGTCCTATGACATAAGTGATTAGAGCCATGAAACAAATAAGTCCGAGCCACCCCTGCTCAAACAGAACATGGATGTATAAATTCTTTATATGCCACGGCAGGTGGCTATCAGTAGAAAAAAACCAATGATGCATCCCTTCAGAAAAATCGCCGTTACGCACCAGATCTCTGCCCGCCGAATCCAGCAGTGCTACATTGGCTACATCCACTAATGTACCGGCACGACCATTGTAGATTGATAACTTGACCGGGCGTGGGAACAGGCTGTTCGGCGGGCCGAAATTCTTGGCATAGATATGAGCCTCATAATGTCCCCACTGGCCAGATGGCCCTTTAACTTGCAGCGTTGTCCAGACGCAAGTAAATGAATAAAGTAGCGCTTTTTCGCAGATGGGTACAGTCAATTCGGCATTATTAACGCTGCTGCGCAAGTCCATCGAGAACGTGTAGGGTTGTTCCGGTACTATCGCCACTGGTTGCTCAACATACAGGGTTTCTCCACTACCCAGCCGCAAGAAAGTATTCCCATTTTGCGTGACGAATGCATACGTTGAGGGGCGCGAGACTTCGCTCGAGTCCCAAAAATAGGCTGCAGGGAATGTGCCTAAACCAACCCCAAAAATTGGGGCATCCCGCACCCGAAGGATATGCAGCGCATCCGCCCAATGGTCGGTACGTATCACAATATCCTGCTTAATTGTTGCCAAGCGTGACTGGCTATATTTTCCAATAAAAACAGGCCAGGCAACTGCTATTATCACGCTGCCAATCAAGATTACAGCACCCACCCCGAGAAAACTGCGCATGCGGTCGCGTAGCACGAGACGCACGAAACCAAATAATATTATTAGCGTCGCCAATACAAAAGCTGCCTGTCCTCCCCGTGAGAAGGTCACCATGACACTATATGCACCTAAGCCATATAATCCGGCTGCCAGCACGGTGGCTCCCATATGCCGCTGCTGCCAGGCCCATAGTGCCACGAATGGCAATGCAGTCACCAAATAAGCCTCTATATATGCACCGCCAATATGCATGCCGGGGAAAGAACCCGTAATGCGGTAGTCAGTGTCAAAATTGAATAGCCCGGAAAATGTCGTGCGCTCCCAAAGCACGTATAGCACTTCTGCCGCTAGTCCCAGCGTCATGCCGAATGCCAGCCGCCGCGCGGCTTTTGCCGGCTCATTCCATTCATGCACCAACAATGGGATAAATGCTAAAGCGAAAAGCAGCCCTTTCGCCGCGCGCAGCGCATTGTAGGAACTGGTATAGCTCGCAAATGCATTGTGATCGAGTGCACCCAAAGGCCATATACCAATCCCCAAGCTGATAACTGCGGATAGCGTAAATAGCGCCAACAATAGCTTTGCCGGCTTGCGCAGCGCGAGTTGCGCGCTCGGCCTAAGACGCAAGTATCCAACACCTATCGTCACCAATAGCAAGGTGTCGTACTCGGTCCAATACAAACGGCCACTCCATGGCGTCAAATCCAGCAGAGGCAACAAGGCGAGAATCCATACCAACCATAAATCTGGTCGCCACCACAACAACACAATATAAGCCAAGAGCAGCGGCACGACCCAAACTGGACCAAGCGGACTGACCAATGCTGCCATTATCGCCAAACACAAAGCTGCAGTACCAATAAGCATCCCTGACCAGTGGGGTCGCCGTACTGTGGTGGTAGGTTCACGCACTGGTTGCATAAGGGCTGCGGTTTGACCCGGCGTCGCAAATAGCATCTGCAACAGCTGGTACGCCAACAGTGCTGCTGCCGCAGCTATTAAAACATTAGTCGGATCCGGGTGTTGACCAGCAATAAAAAGTTTCCCCCCTTCAACTACACTGGCGAGCATACCTGCAGTGATTGCCGGCCATATGAGAAAACGCTTCGGCTTGCCTGATTGACCAGCCCAGTGCCAGAACCACATCCCCGCACCAATGGGTAAATAGAGTCCCGCCTGAAACAGGAGGCTCACAAGTGCCACCGCCTCGGAGGTGTAGTAGTGGTAATAAAACGGTAAAAAATGCATATTCCCAAGCCGCACTAACCCTTCTGACATGCCGAGCCAGCTACTCGAGAACCAGTTGCTCAACCAAGTAAGCATGATAAGGTAGGGAAGCATGCCAAGAACTAGCATGCCACGCACAAACGGGCTCGCTCTGTGCCAATCAACACCATGTGCTGACTGTGCCAGCCATACCCCTAGCATCATGCCTACAGCTCTTGTGCCAATCGAGGCACCTTGACTGATGCCGGATGCTATCGTCAGTTGCAATCCTTCGATCAGCACTCCCAACAACATCCCAACTGCTGCCGCCAGCAAAAGCGAAAAACGTTTCTTCTGCCCGATGGCTAGTACACCCGATATACCCAAGGGAACAAACGCTAGAATTTCTGGAATCAACTTCCACATGCACCCACCGCCGCAACTCGGTACAAATAGCCACCCCACTTTGTCCGATGCTAAATGCGCTTGCCACTCGTCATAGGTCAGCAAAAAATCGTAAGGAAATAAACTCAATGCTGCATATGCGAGTGCATACACAATCAGAACAGCATAGCGCGCAATCATGCCACCCTGAAATATCGCTCGCACCAAATGTGCAAAGCGCATGCCCATAACGGGCCATAGCACGATGCCCAATGCAGTGCCAATAATCTCGGCAAAAATATCATTCAGCGAAACAGTGCGCGGCGGGAAGAAAATCTGGGTGAATTCGATCGCTATACTTAGACTGGTGCAGGCAAGCAGCACGAATAGCATTGCTACGATACGCCAAGCCACGCTTGTTGAGTGCCACAGTGTGCCAAGCCACACAAAAGCCAAAGGCACGAACAGTAGAATGTTTGCCACCCAGTCTGCGCGGGAACCAATTCCCAAGATAAGATAGCGTATATTTTTGAATACTTCAGATGCTTCCTGCCATGAATAATGCTGGAAATTCAAGGGCACGAGGCTACCGTAGATCGCAAACAGTGTATATGCAACGGCAAGAGCTAGTATAGAAAACCGAGCTGAGGAAATGCTAAGCGAGTCACCGTCCGGGTTCTGCTTGAGATATTTCGGAGTTGCGTGCAAATCAAGCATAAATGAAAATTTATATAGGGTTAAACATAGCCATCAGGATTGGCACTATTACTTATGTTTGCGCCTGCAAACATTATCCTGTTGTTGCCTGCAGTTGGAATCGTGATCCCAGTCTTCTAACATTCATTGCAATTGCAGCCACCCCTGATAATGAAAAAAGCTATGGGTTGAAAGGTGGTGATAGAAGGCGCGAATTTTTGTGGCTCATCCCGCAATCTAACGTGACCCGCCGAATTGACTCGAACCTCAGATTGCTTCCATAGAGCGCACACGTTAAACAGGCTTTTGGCGACTTATCGTCTCCAGGCACTTTCAGTTACTTTCAGTTCCAGCATCCGTCATCTTCCGCTTCCGATTGTAATTCGAAAGGAGAAGGTATGGAACTAACAGCCTCTTCCAATATGAAATGAGCGTAGTAATCGACCTTCGGCCGCAATGCGTTTAGAAGAAACACGATGCGGCGAGACGTGAGGTAAAGTGGAATATCGCGACGGCGAAGACCGAACAGTCACTGGAGCGTCCCTGCCCGTAAATGAGCGTGGTCACAGGTCACGTCTGCGACATTGGTGAGGCCGTGAAAGCAGCCATCCCGTTTGAGCAGATCAAAGTTTTTTTGGACGGAACGCAAAGCTAACGTGACCTTCTAACAACTGGATCCACAAACAGTAATGATGAGCGAAAATGAGGCCGCCTTGGCACTGAATAATGCAAGAAAAAAATTGTTTAAAGACGTCTTTGCTTTAATCAAAAAATATAGAATCAGAACAAAGTTTAGTTACTGAGACTCAAAATTCTTCATTCAGATTCATTCGTGTATTGGAAAATACTACGGCTATGCAGGCTCCTGGTCCAGATCCAGATCGAATGCCTTATGAAGCACGCGTACAGCCAATTCAAGGTATTTTTCATCAATAACAACTGAGATTTTAATTTCCGAAGTGGAAATCATCTGAATGTTAATTCCCTCCTCCGCCAAGGTGCGAAACATTTTGCTGGCAATGCCGACGTGCGAACGCATTCCGACTCCAACTACCGATACTTTGGCAGTTTTATTGTCACCCACCACATTACGAGCACCAATGTGATTTTGCACCTGGTTTTTCAGAATATCCATCGCCTTATCGAATTCATTGCGATGCACGGTAAAAGAAAAATCGGTGGAACCATCCACGCCGACGTTCTGAATTATCATATCTACATCAACATTGGCTTCACTTATGGGCCCCAGTATCTGGTAAGCAATGCCCGGTTTATCCGGTACACCACGCACGGTGATCTTGGCTTCGTCACGGTTGAAGGCTATACCTGAAATAATCGCCTGTTCCATCTTTTCATCTTCCTCAAAAGTAATCAGCGTACCATCGCCTTCTTCTTCAAAGCTCGATAGCACGCGCAACTTAACCTTGTATTTCCCGGCAAATTCAACTGCACGGATTTGCAATACCTTGGAACCGAGGCTGGCCATTTCTAGCATCTCCTCGAAGGTAATGGTCTTGAGGCGACGCGCTTCCGGCACCACGCGAGGATCGGTAGTGTATACGCCATCAACATCGGTATAAATCTGGCATTCGTCAGCGTGAAGCGCTGCAGCAATAGCCACCCCAGTAGTATCAGAGCCGCCGCGTCCCAAGGTGGTAATGTTTCCCTCTTTGTCTATGCCTTGAAACCCAGCTACTACAACCACGTATCCGTTGGCTAAATCGGCGCGAATGTTTTGCTCATCTATGCTAAGAATACGTGCCTTGGTAAAAGCACTGTCGGTGATAATCTTGACTTGTGCGCCCGTGTAGCTTTTAGCCTTCAATCCCTCTTGCATCAGACCCATAGACACTAATCCGACTGTCACTTGTTCGCCGGTGGAAACCACCATATCAAGTTCACGCGGATCAGGCTGTGCTTGCATTTCTTTCGCTAACCCGATAAGTCGATTGGTCTCACCGCTCATGGCGGAAACCACGACGATTATTTGATGTCCGAGTGCATTGTATTTCGCCACGCGACGCACCACGTTTTTAATGCGTTCCGGACTGCCTACCGAAGTGCCACCATATTTCTGAACAATCAATGCCACGAATTCCTATACCCCGATTACAAAACGAAGTGAATTCTAACCTAAAACCAGATTACAACCCAAGCTCCAAATGCTTCTGGCACGGCAATATGCCATGAAGCGCTGTGCCATGGCATCTGCTTCATTTAAAAAACTGAAATGTTTTTTTTACGATTGGCAAGCGGCTAACAGAGACACCCTCTCTATAGTTAGATTTTTTCAAAAAAAAATAACTATAGGGCCGATAAACCTTCAGGCTATTAGTGGCGAGTATATGATCGAAACAAACGAATTATTGCGGGCACAGCCAACATTTTTACCTTGCTTGTTAACATTCCTGTAGTGAATGCAAGATTCTTCTTTAAAAGATTTCTCAATGACCCACGCGATACTGCCAGAGCTGCAAATAATGCTATGCCAATAAAATAGGGATGATGCGTTAAAAGTTTAAAAGTATGGCTTCGTGGAAACACTCCCGAATTACCAGACACAACCGTTGAACCCTCAGCACTAGCAAATTGCTGAGTAAAATTATTTCGATAGTTGCGTCGATTTTCCTCCATCCGATCCAAGAGGATTTTTTTTTGCTCTTCGAGAGACAATGACATTGTCATATCGTATCCTTTACCAGCTTTGCATCTTTCTCTAATTCGGTGCGTAATGTTTCAAATGGAGATATTGGACGTGCTCTACCCTGACTTACCAGGAAAACCCCAAAGGCTGCCAATGCATATAAAACCACGACACTCCATGCAGATGCCACCCGATATGGGGTCTCCCAGAAGCTAACGATAATAGCCACACCTAAAAAAGTCAGGCCTAATAATGCCAAAACAAACAAAACAACATAACTAATTATCTGGGCACTAAAATAATGCCATTGGATCTTTATTAAGATCGGCACCAATTCCATATAATCGCCCATACGATCACGAGCAATTATGCCAAGCTGTTTAGCTTTTTTGATTTTTTCAAACATGACATTTATCTCAACTTAGGAATTTAAGTGCTTTGCAGTGAATCAAATTAGCGCCGCGAAACTAACAAACCAAGCAAAAAACCAATTGCAGCTGCATATCCCACTGCTTGCAGAGGGTGTTCTTTTACATATCCTCTGGAGCAATCGACTCCCTCATTGAAATGTTTGCGCGCATCGGCTGCCACAATTTTCGCAACTTCCTTTGCAGATGCCATTTTTGCCATCAACCTTTCCTTGGCCTCCTCTATATCAATATCCGATAAACTAGGCAGGCGAGCAACCAAATCGTCTAAATCGGCCCGCAGGTTGGACATTTCGCTACTGGCGGCTGCTCCTATTTGCTTTCCGGCGGATTTTGTAGCATCCAAAACATTCCCTACTGCCGTTCCAGTCCGCTGAGCCATGTTTTCTGCGGCTGCCACTGCGCCTTCTGCTTTATTTGAAATTGTATTCTGCATAATTACTAACTCCTTTTATTTGTTGGTATGAAATTTACGGTAATCAAACTCGATATCAGTTTCTTACATTTATTAATTTCGGTCTGTTCGCTGGCACACATATTTCCAATGCTAACTGGAAATATGCGATACATCCAAACGCATGCATTCTGGAACAGCCGCCAAGATGGTTGTTATTATCTACAAAAAACTTCTAATACAATGTCTTAATAGGTCATACAACTGTGGCCACAATTAGATATGCCAATTAAAAACATTCCAGCACCGGGTACTTAAACCGCATATGTTTCATGCACCCTACGGGCTTAATGGCAGCACAAATGAATAACATGTCGCTACCGTATTTTTGATTGACCCTATGCACAGTCTTCAGCAACTTAAGGTGTTTATCCTCAAACTGCTGTTCTGCTTGCTGGAACATATCGAAGTTTCCACTCTGCCGAATAGCAATATCGGTGGCAACCAACCCGCAGGCCCGGTACATCTGGCTTGAGTCAAACAGATGCTCCACCATCTTGCTCATCTCCTCCATAAGTAAAAAATAATCTGCCGTCGGATAAGGCAAATGGACTGTAGTAGCCTGTCTGTCGAACGATTTCAGCGTCAGAAAAACGGTTAGCCGCTTGGAAGCCAAGCGTTTTTCAATCAATTCCTTCGAAAGCCGCATGGCGTGCCGAGTAAGGTGTGCATAGATGATCGCTTTGTCTTGTGTTATTTGACCCATTGATGCCGTACGCGCTACGCTCTTGGGCAGCTTGAGTTCAGTTTCAACCTGGTAGATGGCTGTGCCATTGAGTTCGTGCCATAGATCGGTCCCCGCTTTCCCCAGCAACTGCTTGATGTAATGTTCTTTGCCATTAGCAAAGTCAAGCGCCGTGTGGATGCCAAATTTATTTAGCAATGCCTCGCGGTTGCGCCCTACTCCCGGGATGTCACGCACACTGACGTGTTGCAGGAAATCATTGATGCGCCTGCCCGCCACAATGGTGGTTCCGTTTGGCTTGTTGTATTCAGACGCCATCTTAGCGAGAGTACGTGTGACGGAAATGCCAATGGAAACTGTTATCCCCACTTCCTGATGGATGATCTCGCGGATATCGTCGGCAATTCTCTGATATGGTTTGCGATAAAGGCTACGCAGACCCATCATATCCATGAAGGCTTCATCAATGGAATATTCCTCAATGGTCGGGCTAAAGCGCCGCAAAATGGAAAACAGCTTGTCGGAAATTTGGCCGTAGTAACGAAAATCGGCAGACAGAAAAATAGCGTTGGGCAGCAGCTTCCTGGCATCCCAGACAGTCATGCCGGTGGAGATGCCTGCCGCCTTGGCATCATAGGTTTTTGCAACGACACAGGCATCTTGGCTAGAGAGGACGCAGAGTGGCTTGCCTTTTAAATCGGGTCTGCGCAACTGCTCACAGGAAGCGTAGAAACAATCCGCATCCACATGCGCGATGGCATTAGGCCAGTTGGAAACAAGCATGAGATGTCACTTGTATTTGCGAAATTGACCGACAACGATGCCAAAAATTTCCAGATCCCCCTTGGGACGAATAATGGGATACGCTGGATTGGCGGGAATCAGGATGAATTTCTCCTTCTCCTGGCCGAGGGTTTTAAGGGTAAATTCGTTATCCACGATGGCAATGACCATGTCGCCCACATTCGCCACGGTGCGTTTTTCTACTATCACGGTATCGCCTGGCATAATGCCAACATCAATCATTGAATCGCCCTTGACCGTCACCAGTACTGTACTGGACGGGTGGCTAACAAGATACTCATCAATGCTGAGGGTATCATGGCTCATATCCCCTGCCGGACTAGGAAATCCCGCACGCACACTGTCATAAATGGGACGTTCGAAGAAACGCTTGCCTGGCTTGAGGCGCTTTTCAGGTGTTGCCTCAAGAAAACCTGCCAGCTTCAATCTGGCTACCAGAGCGGCCACAGGCGATTTTGATTTAAATCCAATCAACAACATGATAGTAGAATATGGCGGCAATACGCCATTGTCAGCATAATAGTCCTGAAGCTTGGCAAGGTAATCAGCATTATTTTTCATAGAAAAACCATTCTATGGAACGAACGTTCTTATGTCAACTCTTTCATGAATTAATCCAGACTCGGTCAGATGTAGAGAGAAGTATTTTTAAAAATAAAAACAATATATATTCACAATCAATATACTAATATATAAATCTATAATCAACTTGAATTAGCGAAACAACAAAGCTTGATCGTCGCCTCAGATACGCATCGAAATTAATTTACAGAGAAGCACTTAAATAATTTTCCGGGGCGTCTAACTTTACAGGAGAACAACCATGCTGGAAATTCGCAAGGCTAGCGAACGAGGAATAGCGGAGCACGGATGGCTCAGTTCGCGACACACGTTTTCTTTTGGCCAATACCATGACCCCTCCCAAGTAGGATTCTCGGATTTACTCGTTATTAATGACGATCGAGTTGCGCCAGGAAAAGGCTTTGGCAAACATCCACACAAGGACATGGAAATTTTTACTTATGTCCTGGACGGCGCTCTGGAACACGAAGACACAATGGGAACAGGATCGGTAATCAAGCCCGGTGACGTCCAGATGATGAGCGCAGGCACTGGTATCGCTCATAGTGAATTTAACCACTCAAAAAGTGAGCCGGTTCACTTTCTCCAGATCTGGATTGTTCCTGATAAAAAGATGGTAGCCCCACGCTATCAGCAGATACACTTTTCTTTAAAAGAGAAAAGAGGAAAGTTACGGCTCATTATTTCACCTGAAGGTGAAGAAGGCTCTTTGGGCGTGCACCAAGATGTACGCATATATGCAGGTTTTTTTTCTGATGGAGAATCGGCTACACTAAACCTTAATGAAGGGCGGTATGCATACGTGCACATAGCCCGTGGAAGTATAAAAGTTAACGGTCTGGAATTGTCAGAAGGAGACGGACTGCGTGTACGGAAGGAACATTCACTATTTCTAAGCGATGGGCACGATGCTGAGGTTCTCGTATTTGATTTGCGAGCTCGCGAATTGCCCGACTTTTGATGCACGTTTATGAAATTGTTTGTGGAATGGGTACAACATAAAATATTAATGCCTGAATGAAAACGTTTTAGAGCGTAAGGATGCGTTAGCCGCTGAAGACTCCGGTATTTCTAGGTTGGCAAAGGTGTAAATGGTTTGATGTAAACGGTCATATTCGCTGGGAATAATTGATTTTAGGGTGCCTCTAAAAATTCAAGTTTCTAAACAAGATAAGGCACGAATAAAACATTTGAGCGCGGCATATAGTTGATATGTAAGCGATAATTTTTTTCGAGTAACGCCATATTGTGACAAAAATTGGATTTTTAGAGGTGCCCTTTATATACCCCGTCAGGTTGTTGATGTATTAACATTGGAGGAACCAATGACTCATTCAAATTTATCGAACAATACGCCCCGATCCGAACAGTGGCCAAGCTTGGCTTTTGAAGCATGGATGGACACCTACGCGACGCTACACCTGTGGACTCAGATTGTCGGCAAAATCCGGCTCGTTCAGACGCCATGGGTCAATCACTCCTGGCACGTAACCCTCTATGTAACAACGCGCGGTCTGACCACATCGCCCATCACATACGGTACGCGCACGTTTCAGATTGATTTTGACTTTATCGACCACCGGCTCGTGATCCAGACGAGTGAGGGGGCTATTAAAACGCTGGCACTTCAGCCTCGCTCAGTTGCTGATTTTTACAAAGAACTGCTTGCGAATCTGTCCGACCTTGGCATCGACGTCAAAATTCACACAACGCCTAACGAAATAGCCGATGCCATCCCCTTTGAGAAAGATCATATCCATGCGTCCTATGACGCAGAGTACGCCAACCGATTCTGGCGCGTTCTGGTGCAAGTGGATCGCGTATTCAGGGAATTCCGTGCCCGTTTCATCGGCAAGTCCAGTCCCGTGCACTTTTTTTGGGGAAGCTTCGACCTTGCCCTGACCCGCTTTTCCGGACGCCCAGCCCCCAGTCACCCTGGCGGCGTGCCCAATCTGCCCAATTGGGTCGCACGCGAAGCATACTCGCACGAGGTAAGCAGCTGCGGATTTTGGCCGGGAGGCGGGCCGGTACCCTACCCCGTGTTCTATGCGTATGCTTATCCCGAGCCGCAGGGATACAATATGGCCCGGTTGCGTCCCGATGGGGCCACCTACAACTCTATATTGCGCGAGTTTATTTTGCCATATGATGACGTGCGACTCGCAGAGTCACCCGATACGATGCTGCTTGACTTCCTGCAGAGCAGCTACGAGGCAGCCGCCAACCTGGGCGGTTGGGATCGTTCAGCGCTTGAGCGAATTGCGCAACTTTAAATCACCGGCTTCATTTTTGCCGACAGGTTAATGCTCATTAACCTGTTACTACCCCTTGCAACCGGAAATATAAATATAATGATGTCGCGCCCACGACAGCGCATTGTATGCCCAGCCTTTAATTTGCTCCTCGTTGAGATATATCGGGGCGAACCTTTGGTCACAGGCGCTTTTTCGGCCTCATATCATAAACCCTCTCTTGGCATGCAAGACCTGTCCTAAAAAACTAATAAAGCACTAGTCGCCTAGTGCTTTATTCAGAACTTCATAGTTCTCGGATGTTTTAGGCTGATCTACGACGACGCGCAAAACCAAAACCAAACAGCCCCGCACTCATCAATAGCAAAGTAGTTGGTTCTGGGATGGTTACGGGGTTACAGTCTGTGCAGGGGGGATCCCCCGGCTTCCAAGTCACATCATGGGAAAAGGGATTATTCTGAACCACAGTAGTAACTTTTTTAATATTTCCATCTTTATCTAATATAATATTCCCATCTTTATCTCTATCAATTGTCGTTTCCAATGCCATGACATCAAAGTGCGCCCAAGCAAGAGAACCAAAACCAGAAAGGGTAAGTTCTTTTATCAGGCCATCACCAAAATCGAGTGGAGATGATTGAAAATTCGGCACCCCATTTACTGTATGTGATGCATTTGAGAAATTTCCAATATCGAAGAAGAGAAAATCTGAAATGGATCCCTTCGCTGGATCATGGCCACTAGCGTCATTGGCATTATTCGTTAAATGACTGTTATCTGCATCCGAGACGAAAGCGCTAACGCCCCCCACTTGAATTGAGGCCAGCTGGAGTGATGTCAATAATGTCAATGTGTTATTAGGCACAGATACTACCAAAATCGCACCTTTATCATCGAAAACGGAAAGCTTATTTGT
This sequence comes from Candidatus Nitrotoga sp. 1052, assembly GCF_927312905.1. Taxonomy (GTDB): domain Bacteria; phylum Pseudomonadota; class Gammaproteobacteria; order Burkholderiales; family Gallionellaceae; genus Nitrotoga. The sequence continues at coordinate 30,040 of NZ_CAKMHQ010000040.1, read as the reverse complement.
AAAAGTAGACCAGTCGTCCCCCCCAAGCGACTGCCCGCCTAAAGTATCAGGCAATTTCCAAGACCCAGCCACAAGCAACGTGTTGCCTGAAGTAATGACAGTATCATCCTCAGTTGGAATGGTAGAACTTGTTGTATTGGTGACATAAGTTCCTGGGGTTGCTCCGGGCACTCCTAGTTGCAGGGTATTAACCGCCCAAGCCTGCGTGACGGCAAGCAACCCTCCGAAAGCGATAGACAATATTGACTTTTTCATTTTAGTGCTCCCCTTAAATTATTTTTTCAAGCTATGCACGCTTAGCTATTACAAATAAATCTTTACGGTTAACATAAAGCAAATTACATGCCAATTATGTATTAATTAACACAATATATTGATTTAATTAATACATATATTTACAGAAGCCAATAGCAAATCTTCATCGCGGCCATCAGTGTAAAATTTTTCGACAAAAAAAGCGCCCCGAAGGGCGCCTGAACAGTCCGCAAAAATTTGCTATCTATTTATAAACAGTTACGGTCTTGCTGGTTGTGTTATTCGCAGCATCGTATGCTTGCACAGTTGCAATATGCGCACCTTTAGCTATGTTGCGGGTATTCCAGCTGTAACTCAAAGAGCTGCCATAAGCGACGGCGACTTGCTTGCCGTCGATGCTCAGGGCGATTTTGGCGATACTCTGATTGTCGGTTGCCGATACTTGCACAGTCTGCTTATTGGAGACTGTCATGCCATCCGCTAAGTTGAAGCTGCTGATTACGGGTGCAACGGTGTCACTGCCAATGGTTACCGAAACGGTGGGTGAAACACCTGAGTTACCTGCCGCGTCATAGGCATAAGCGACAAGGGTGTATGCACCGTCCTTGAGCACTGATGTATCCCAGGCAAATGCAAAGGGCGCAATGTCGTCAGTAGCAAACTTTTGGCCGTTAACATACAGCTCGGCACGGGTTACGCCGACATTGTCGGAATAATTGACATCGACGGGAACACTACCGGCCACCTTGCTGCCCACCGGTGAAGTGATGAGAATAGCCGGTGCCTGGGTATCCAAGCTAATTGCTGTCTTGATTATTGATTGAGCGGCTACCACGGCTTTGGCTGCATCAACCCGACCCGCGCCATAATAGTTATCGTATCCAGTTGTGCCCAGATCAACTGCGGTGGCTTTTAAAATCTGGTCAATATCAGCGAGGCTTAGATTGTTGTTGGCTGAGATCATCAAGGCGGCTGTCGCTGCCACTATCGGGCTAGAGATAGAGGTGCCCGAAACATTGCCATATCCGCCGCCGCGAAGAGTGGTGTAAATACTGACACCAGGTGCGGAAATATCCACGTAAGAACCATAGCTGGACCAGCTAGCGCGCTGGTCGTTACTGCCGGTGGCCGCGGCGACTAATATGGAATCACTTGCAGCATAACCCAACAACCCGCCGGTATTGCCGGCAGACACCACAACCACGCCACCCTTGTTGCGCAAGTATTGCGCCGCAGACTGAATGGTGGAGCTGGCCAATATTCCGCTATAGCTTATGTTCACGACCCTGGCGCCATGATCGGCTGCCCAATAGATGCCTTGCGCCACGGTGCTGTAGTACGCTACGCTACCATCAGGAGCGGATATCCGCACTGGCATAATTTTGGCCCCCCAGGCCACACCGGCACTACCGATACCATCGTTGGCTATCATCGCCGCGGTACCGGCGACCATGGTGCCATGGCCATGCACGTCGCTGGTGTCGGCATTGTTGTTATATATGTTCCAGCCGGGAACTATATTGGAGGCAAGATCGGGATGTGTACTATCCACCCCGGTATCCAAAATGGCAATGGTCACGCCGCTACCGTTGGCACTGTCCCAAGCGAGAGGGGCCTGGATTTTCGGCAGAGCCCAACTGCTACTGTAATAGGGATCGGACACAACTACATCATGTGTGACCGCCATATCCAACTCGACGTATTTCAGTCTGTGGTCTTTTTTCAACTCGCGCATAACTGCCACTTCATCGGCATCTTCCGGCAGTTCGACTATATGGGCATTGAGTTTTTTGAGGTGGATTCTGGATTTGCCGTTGTGGGGCTTCAATGCATTCTCAAACTCACCAGCGGCCAAACCAGCGCGTGGCGCAATCAGCAAACGGCCTTTTGCCCAACCGGCAAAGGGTTGGGTGCGGGTAGGCCCGGCATCTTGTGCAACTACCAGCCCCCCTCCCTGGGCCGATGTGGATGGCGCAGCATGGCTCAAACTGGCACATCCAGCCAAAATGGCAGCCAGGAGAAGCGAACGTGCGAAACTGGGCGTGGCGCCCGAATGATCGCAACAATTATTGTCAGAAAATTGAACTGGAAATTGATGTTGGCGTGGCATATCAGACTCCTTGGTTATATTAATGGTCTGCTGATAAAGCAAATGAACACACCAAGGATTTAAAGCCTGAGCATTCTGGTAACCCCGCTATCTTTTCTAAGACCGGAAGCTTTGCGTCCCCACCTCGCGATGGGTTTGCCTTTTTCAGCTATCTAATAGATCGGCAATCTTTTTGTAAACTTTAGGGTATCAATAAAGAAATCCCCATAAAATTTCCCGGGGATGCATCCTCAATGGTGCATGCAAATGGTTACCCCGGATATCAAGGATTTATTAAACAGATCAGGGAGTAAAGGAGCAGGCTAAATTTCTTTTGCGGGGTAAGAATCTTCTTGAGCCTGCACAGTGCAAGCTCAAACTATTACCTTTTCATCGTCGCCGGCATAGAAATTTTGGCAGTCTTTCAGAATCCTGGAGTTCATTTGTAAATGCCGGCAGTTATGTTCCTTCGAAAATTATTCTTAAAAAATGCTGGTAAACATACCAGCATTTTAATATTAAGCAAAGTACGTGCCATATTTTGTAAAATCTATTTAAACAATAAGTTAGATGTTTATTTATAGTATTTTTATTAAGAACGGCCGACTGTAAATTATAAATTGTCGCTTTTTGTAGACAAAATTGCCTTAAATTTATTTAAGGCAATGAATAAACAATTAAATTTTTGTCGTTAATATAGAATCCTTTCGCACATCAAGCGTGAGAACCGCTATAGGGCGCCTCTAAAAATTCAAGTTTCTAAGCAAGACAAGGCACGAGTAAAAAATTTGAGCGCGGCATATAATTGATATGTAAGCGATAATTTTTTTCGAGTAACGCCGTATTGTGACGAAAATTGGATTTTTTGAGGTGCCCTATAGAGAATCAGTATTGGCAGCGTTTCTGCGGCGAGATGTACTTTCAGCATCAGTTGCCGATTGATCCATCGCAGACAGCGCGATTGCGGGAACGGATTGGTGAAGCGGGTTATGAATTCATGCCGGGACTGACGGCAAACGCGTGGCTCGCGATCAATTCATCATCTGTATTGATGGCTTGGAAGGGTTCCTTGAAGCCCGGATATTGGGTTCGTTGAAATAACGTATTATTTTTTATGTTTCTTCATCCACTCACTGGCACGTCGCTGAGCTTCGGCAATTTCTGCTGGCGTCATGAATGATTCCACAATCCCCAGCCCGCTTCCTATATCTGCATCATCGCCCATGCCAGCGATATTATTGACCCATTCACCAGCAACTTTAAACCACTTACCACCTGCGCCAGCAATATTGAACCACTTATGGGCTTCGATGTAGTCCCGGGGAACTCCCAAACCCATGTCGTACATGACTCCCAGATTGTTTTGGGCTTCCACATCACCCTGTTCTGCAGCCTTGTTCCACCAAAACACAGCTTGCTGAGTATCCTGAGGAACGCCTATGCCGTTGTCATACATGAACCCCAGTTTAAATTGCGCGTGTACGACGCCCTGCTCTGCTGCCTTGCTATACCAGAACACAGCCTGCTCGTCATCCTGAACAACGCCGTTGCCCTCTTCGTACATAACGCCCAGTTTGTATTGTGCCTGCGCAATCCCCTGCTCTGCGGCCTTGCCATACCAAGACACTGCCTGCTTGTAGTCCTGGGTAACGCCTTGGCCTTTTTCGTACATGAGACCTAGCGTGTATTGCGCCAATGCGTCTCCTTTCTCTACAGCCTTGTTATACCAATGCACAGCCTGCTCGTAGTCTTGTGTAACGCCCTGGCCTTTGTAATACATCACTCCCAAATTGAATTGTGCCTCCGCAAAACCCTGATCTGCGACCTTACGATACCAATGCATAGCCTGTTGGTAGTCCTTCTTAACCCCTTGACCATCGGCATACATACCTGCCAGATAAAATTGCGCTTCCACATGTCCATGCTCCGCAGCTTTTTTTAATGATTCAGCAGCTTTGATATAGTCCTTGCGGTCGACAAATTTCATCCCATCCTCAAAGTCTTTTGCGAAATCTTGAGGTGTCAGTGCTGCCATGAAATTACCCTTCCCATTAATAGACGCATAATTTTTTTCCTTGAATTCAACGTGAAGCAAAATGAACAATTGCGGTATTGTAGCGCACCTTTCTTCCAGAATATTATTCCATTATATTAAACGATTGCGCTAAAAGACCTATCCTGAAATCAGGATAAAATCATGTTAAGGCCATGTTGATTAAGTTCACCCTCTCCACATTTAATGCGTCAAAGATAATCTGAAAAACGAACAAGGTAAACGGCAATAAAACTACAGACCTTGGTGATGACGGAGGATTGAGGAACGGGCTTCAAACTGCACCGCAAACCGAGCGTCTAGCCGATTGGCAACACACCATCCTCCATCCTTTTCTCTGATCGATTAAAAATCGTCCCCCGCCTGAATCTAATGGTTATTTTAACTGCTCACGGCGACACCCTCGCTTGCTATGTACGATAGCGCACCGATTTTTCGCAGTTTTTGATTGATTATAAAAATATACAGTTTTTTATTAATACGCCGACTTTTAGATTTGCGGGGTGCTTGGGGGACATGAAATAGTTCCACAAATATTTCATTGGCTGGAGATGAAAATGCGCTATGAAATTCGCGAGATTTATGATTTATACAAAAATGCTTACGAGCAATATTCCCGCATCTATAAGTGATGAAAGCACGAACCTTGATAATCGCGCTGAGACTCCATACCAACCACGTTCCATACCCTATTTGCAACGCATTCTCTACCAGCTTGCCAATTGAATGTGGATTAGCTTTTCAGTCTTGTGAAGGTCTTTTATGAACCCGCCGCAGTTAACGCCCGCAGCTATCTCTCAGCCGACCTTGCACGAACTCGCATTGTCAGGGTGTTGGACTGCGCGCGGGATAGGTACCCTTGGCCAGCATCTCGACGTATTGCCCGTTGCTAACAATACGGAAATCATCATTGACGGTATGCGCATTGAAGCATTAGATACCGCAGGTATGTGTATATTGCATCGGCTGATGCAACGACTACGCGGCCAAGGCATTGCGCTGAGCCTGCGCGGCTGGCGCCCCGAGTTCACAAAGTTGCTGGAATTGGTTTCGCAATACTCTGACACACCGAAAATAAAAATTTCGCGCCGCCCCGCGCTTGAACAACTTGGCCGAAGCGTTGCAGCGATTCTGGAAGAAATTTTCGCGTTGTTAAGTTTCGTTGGAGAAAGCGCGGTCGCAGTTACAGGCATCCTCAGGCAGCCCACCCGCTTACGCTGGCGCCCAATCCTTCACAATATTTATAGCGCTGGCTTCAGCGCGCTGCCCATTATCGGCTTGCTGTCCTTTCTGGTGGGAGTCGTCATTGCTTATCAGGTTGCCAGTCAACTCCGGCGTTATGGCGCCAACATATTCGTAGTTGATCTTGTAGGCTTGTCGGTGTTGCGCGAATTTGCGCCGCTGATCACGGCCATCATCGTTGCCGGACGCTCTGGCTCGGCCTACGCCGCACAGATCGGCACGATGGTCGTGACCGAAGAGATCGACGCGATGCGCACTATTGGTATTCCGCCGCTGGATCTGTTGGTGATTCCAAAGGTATTCGCATTGCTAATCGCGCTGCCACTCCTAACCGTATATGCCGACGTACTTGGTGTATTCGGTGGCATGATCACGGCGCGTGCGCAGCTTGGCGTCAGCTATGAGGATTTTTTAGACCGCTTCGTCAACAACGTTGATCTCTCCGACTATTTAATCGGCTTCGGCAAGGCGCCGGTGTTCGCGGCTATTATCACAATGGTTGGTTGTTTTCAGGGTTTCCGCACAAAGGGTGGGGGCGACAGCGTCGGCCGACAGGCAACGCACAGCGTCGTGCAGGCAATCTTTCTGGTAATTGTCACCGATGCGTTATTCTCAGTTATATTCAGCTTGATGGGCCTCTGACATGCTAAGAGACACTGCAGTGATCGAGGTCTACAACGTATCGACACGTTTCGGTAATCACGTCGTGCATGCCGGCCTCGACCTTGAAATACGCCGCGCGGAGATCTTCGCGATTGTCGGCGGCATAGGCTCCGGCAAGTCGACTTTACTGCGCGAAATGATTCTGTTACAGCGCCCAGATTCCGGCACAATTAAAGTGTTTGGTGAAGATATTCAGTCGCTCGGAGAGGATGCAGCACTCGCGCTACGCCAGCGCTTGGGCGTAATGTTCCAGCACGGCGGTTTATTCAGCTCGCTTAACGTGCTGGAAAATATCGGCTTGCCGCTACGCGAGCATACCGATCTTGGTGACGCACTGATTGATGATATTGCAGCTTTTAAATTGGCGCTAATTGGCCTCGCGCCGGAAACTGCAATGCAGTATCCGGCCGAGTTGAGCGGTGGCATGCTCAAGCGGGCATCGCTCGCGCGCGCACTCGCGCTTGATCCTGAGTTGCTGTTTCTTGACGAACCGACGTCTGGCCTCGACCCGGCCAGCGCAAGCGACGTCGACAAGTTGGTACTCAAGCTACGTGACCTATACGACTTGACCATCGTTATGATCACGCACGACCTTGACTTATTATGGCAGGTGACTGACCGCGTTGCAGTCCTAGGTGAAGGCAAAGTGCAGGGCGTCGGCTCAATGGAAGAGCTTTCGCACGTGGATAATCCCGCCGTCCGGCAGTTTTTTGAAGGCCCGCGAGGCAAAGTTGGACAACGTGAGCATAAGCAGCCATGGAAAACAAAGTAAACTATGTTGCGGTTGGTCTATTCGTACTCGTCCTTGCCGCGGTATCCATCGTCGGCGCAATATGGCTCGGCACGGGTGGTGCGTTCCAGAAAAAATACGACCTTTATCTGGCATTTGTCAACGAATCGGTATCCGGTCTTAATCTTAATGCTCCGGTCAAATACAGTGGCGTTGAGATCGGCAAGGTTCGAGAAATTCGGCTCGATCCAGGCAACCCAAATCATGTGCAACTTACACTCGCAATTGAGCGCGGCACACCGATCAAAGTTGATACTGTAGCGATGCTCAAGACGCAAGGTTTGACTGGCATAGCCTTTATCGAGCTTACTGGAGGCGTGGCAACATCGCCCCCATTGCGCGCAGCAGTGAAAGGTGAATATCCGGTGATTCACACCAAGCCATCACTCAGCACTCGTCTGGAAAATGTGCTTATTTCAGTGCTGGCCAAGCTTGACAGTACTTCAACCAATGTCAATGCGATACTCAGCGCGGAGAATCAGGCAGCGATCAAAAGCGCGCTTGCCGATATCGCGGCCGTAGCGCACACACTCGAAATGCACAAGGATACGCTTGATACGGGCATTGTCAGCGCCGCGCGTACTTTCGACAACAGTGCTCGTGTAACAGCGCAGCTCGGACCGGTGATCGCGCGCATCAGCCGCAGCGCTGACGCCCTTGAAAAAATGGGAAACGAAACAGCACTTGCCAGTGCTACTATAAGAAAAACTGTTGACGCTATTGGCGCAGACATGAAGCATTTCACTGCGGAAACACTGCCGGAAGTAGAACGGCTGCTCGGCGAAATAAACGTTCTGACTACCTCCCTGCGGCGACTAAGCGAGCAGACCGAACGTAATCCTAGTGGTTTTATATTTGGTCACAAGCCAGTGCCAACAGGACCGGGAGAATCTAAAAAATGACTAAAACAGTCATGCACAGAATTTCTTTTGCACACTGGTGCCAACTCAGCGCCATGTGTCTAATGCTTACACTAGTCTGCGGCTGCGCTGCTCTGCGTCCGGAACACCTCCCCCAACCCACTTTTTACTCGCTCGACAATGTGCGAACCGTTGTACGACCCTTGTTGCCGGCACCAGCCTCAGCGCCTACATTAATTATCAGTCCAACGCGCGCGGCAGCAGGTTTCGATAGCCAACGCATCATCTATGTACGCAAACCTCACAAACCGGAATACTATGCATATAGCGAATGGGTCGATACGCCGGCGCGCATGCTAGTGCCGCTAATTGTCACCGCTATTGAGCACAGCAGGGCGTTTCGTGCCGTAATTCAAATGCCCAGCCCAGCAGCCGGTGAACTAAGACTAGACACCGAGGTTGTGCGGTTACAACATGAGTTCCTGAGTCAGCCTAGTCGGGTTCGTTTCACTCTGCGCGCCTACATCGTAAACAGCGCAACCCGTCGAGTGCTAGCATCGCGTGAGTTCGATGCACTCGTTGTCGCTACCAGTGAAGATCCCTATGGCGGCGTAGTGGCTGCCAATCAAGCGGTAAGTACCGTGCTTGCAGAGCTGGCTACCTTCTGTGCCGAAAAAGTAACCAGCATACGCAGCACAACCGGGGAGTCCAGATAAATATATAACGCATCAGCTGGCTGATCAAACGCTGGGAATATAGAAGATGAAATATGTATTTTCAATTTAGAACAAGAATAATGCCATGAGCAAACAGGATCTTTACCAAGTACTCAACGTGAATATTACCAAACACTACCCTTCAGCTTCTCAATTTCTCTTCGGTCGCGTTTGGTCGGCCTCCCTCTGAGAAAAGTGGGCATCGGCTGTGCTTTTAATTCATCAGACAGAGCTTTCCTTCGCAGGAGACTTTCTTCCGTTTCACTGTAAAGCATCTGCGCTTGGGGAGCTGGTCCTCGTTTGCTGGACAGAGCTAATATCTCTACTACAAATTGATATGGCCCAATGCGGATAGAAAGCATATCGCCTACTGCTACCGATTTTGCTGGCTTAACACGCACGCCATTGCATAAAACCTTACCGCACTCTAAAGCATCTACGGATAAAGATCGTGTTTTGAAGAAACGTGCAGCCCATAACCATTTGTCTATGCGAAACTTGGCGTTATCGTCTTTTTCGTCAACGGTATTCATAATTTAGATAAATTAAAGTTGTGATGGATAGAAAGCTAGGACAGCGTTCCAAGCAATAAATTAGTTCTTAACCAAAATTTCCATTAGGCTTATTTCCTTCAATATACCAAACCGATGTAGGTATAGATCAATTTTATTATAGGATTTCTTATTGGGACCATTAGAAAATCTATGCTGCATAGTGTTCCGCCCATTACTTTTTTGGCTGCGCCAAAAGAAATAGTTATTCGATAAAAACTATAACATAGCACAATAACCCGGCACAACAATTCACCAAGAACAGGATTTTTAACAGAAAAAAATTTGACAATTTCACCAGTCTGCCTACAATTCGCTCCTCAGATTTATCTTTTGGGTTGTTAGCTCAGTTGGTAGAGCATCGGACTCTTAATCCGTTGGTCGTGTGTTCGAGTCACACACAACCCACCAATAAAAACAAAGGCCTACAGCGATGCGGGCCTTTTTTATTTTTTAAATTCTAGCCTGTGTAGGGTCAGCGTAGGATTTTCAAGTGAATGCTGAAGACCTCCCATGGATTTTAAATTGCTGTCACAGAATTCATGGCCTTGGGATTGGCAAAAACGACTGATATTGAAAACGTAAGAGGATGAATCCCATTAGATTGACTCATAGACGTGTTATTTGCACGTTGAGGCGATTATTCCCTGAGTTTGATGATAAAGAGGGTTACTCCTTTAATTTCGCGCCTCTTACGCTTGCCAAACTCCAAACCCTGCACTCCGCAAATCAATCCCTAACTCTATTTCCTTGTCACAAGCCTCTTCATAGGACATTGGATTAAATCCTTCGTAGAGGTCAGGCAACAACCGTAATCCATATTGTTTGACGTACCTGTTAGACTGGATACCTGCCTTGTGTTTATCGAAGCGCACATCAGGGTCTAATCCCGTCATGCCGACATATACGCAAGACTTGCCTGAGATGTAGCCGGGGTTGCATTTCTTGAACTTGCCTTCGTACAGCACGTCCTTGGACAACTCAATAACATATACGTGATAGTGGATGCGGCGGGACATTTTTTAGTCAGTGTTTTTCTTGTCCGATACCCATAACGATATTCCCCAGCACACCAATAAGGACCTCGATACCGTTCACCAACATTTGGGTTTGCTCAGAGTTGGATTTATCCATATCAATACATGGCGAGAGTTTCGTCCAACGGCAGTTCACCATATTTCATTTTGTAATGCGCTAGATTCACTGCCAACAGTCTTGCGGTCTCGGCAATGTCCTGCTTACTCGCTTTTTCAATTAACTGGTTAGCAAGATTGTAGTAGTGTGCAAGCTCCACCAAATCGGTCATAACGGTTCTCCAAAAATGAAATCGAACTTTATCCGAATTCTGCTCCTGGCAGCCTTTCTAATATTTGCTAATACGTCTTACCGCAGACACACTATACGGACGCATTATGGGCATTGCTGATGGCGATACTGTGCCTGTATTGGATGCCACCAACACTCAATGGAAAATCCGCCTAATGGGTATTGATTCCCCCGAAAAGATGCAGGCATTCGGTAACAAGTCCAAAGAGCATCTTTCCTCTCTGGTGTTCAATAATCAGGTGACGGTTGAATACAGCAAGCAGGACAAATATGGTCGCACTGTGGGCAAGATATTGGTGGATGGTACAGATGCCAATCTTCAGCAGGTCAAAGCGGTTCTAGCTTGGCACTACAAGAAATACCATAAAGAGCAATCCGTAGAAGACCGCACAATCTATGCTCAGGCTGAGGAACAAGCACGTACAGAAAAGCAGGGATTATGGATTGATTCTGACCCCACCACACCGTGGGACTGGCGGCATCAACGTAAATCGAAGCGTTAGGGGACACACTTGAGTTTGACGACACCCACGACCATCAAAGCGGCCACGTTGTCGGTGAGCAGTTCGTCGAGCATCGTGCCGTGGTCAACACGGAAGTCTGACAGCGTGTGGTAGTTGACTTGCACTCCGCCGCAAATCCAGCGATAGGCGTCATGCGCCAAAGCCAATCGTGCCAGTTCGCGTGCGTTGCCAACATGATCGAGAGTGGCATAAAGCCACAAGGCAAACACTATCTCCGGCGCAATCGCGCTGCGCCCGGCACTACCTTGTCGTGCTTTGATGGCGTCATACATGCCTTTGAGGTTCTGCTGCTCTACGTAGCTCCAAACCAGACGTGCACGTTCCACTTGCCAGCGACGCTTGTAGAGCGCGCAGATGGTGGCTGCCGGAAAGGTGAAGTTGTTGGTGAGAAACACCAGTGTCTTGCCCGTCTCGGTATCCTTGAATCAGATACGATGCAGATGTTCTGGATAATCCTTGCGGCTGGTAGTGCCGGTCAGTGCTATGGTCTGATCGCAGACGATTCCCGTGCTGCGATCCACGGGTGCCGAATAGACGCGCCGAAGGCGGGTGTTCGACTTGGCGCGGGTGACAAAGAAGGCGTGTGTCTGATCGCTCCGGGTTCCAGTACCAGCACATCGAGGATATTTACGTCGCCCAGCTTGCCGTCCGAGATGTGAATGAAGCCGGGGATGTTGCAGCGCAAGTCGAGCAATGTATGCATTTTCACCGTCGATTTAGTCGTGCGAAACAACGCCCAGGGAAGAGAGACAGACACAGGTCGATGGTGGTCTAATCCAGAGCGTAGGCCGTGTTCTCCAACTCGATGCCGAAGCTGTCGCCAATGTAGAGCTTGCGCGCCTGCACGATCAAGCACTGGATAAATTCGGAATAGATGCGCCAATCCCGCGTTTCGTTTGTATCGGCCAGCGTCGAGCGTTTGATCTCATGCCGGAATCCCATGTGGTAGAGCTTGGCAGCCTGCGCCGAAAGGCAGACTTCGATATCGCGCAGACTCTCGTGGTAAGTCAGTTGCGCAAAAGCCATCACGCGGAATTGATCAGTACATGCCAGCAATTTCACGTAGCGGTTGCCACCATGTCGCTCGACGATTCGGGTAAATGTGGTCCAAGGCAGAAAATCCATCAGTTGGGCGAACAGCGTCTTGCCAGTATTCATGGCAGCCTCCGGGAGAAAAACCGGAAGACTGCCAGAACCGCCTTGCGCCGTTCAAACCGACACCACCCTTCGTCGCTTGGAATCCAGCGTCCTTCATGGCTTTCAGCGGTTCGCCCTCTCGTTTAACCGGACAGCAGTAATATTCCTTATGTTTGGGCGAATTTAAATTCTAACGCGTCTTTCTTTAAGGTTCATAATTATTTTTTAAATCCAATAAGGTATATACCGATAACTTTTCCCTCTTTATCTTTAATTGGATCATAACAAGTGTAGAAAGAATTACCTAAAATATCGATATCCCCACAATATGCTTCACCCTTGATTACTGCGTCATAAGCCTTGTTGTGAGCAAGTTTAGTTCCAACCCCGCGAACTCCTTTAGGCGTTAATACGTTTGTACTAACCCGAATAAATTCGACGCCATCTTTAACAAAGACAGTAGAATATGCACCAGACGACTTTTTAATTTCATCAACCACACTAAAATTATTGTTTATTTTTTGTTTACCGAAATAAATGACTGGAGCAATTATATTTCCAGATTTTTCTACGCCTTCTATTCTAGGTTCGCCCATTTTTGTAAATTTTGCTTTAAGCTCATCAACTGTTTTTCTGGGGTCATTTGTACTCGCGGTGGCCATAAACGCAGTGGCCATAAACATTAATGTTGTAAAAAAAATTGTTTTTTTCATAAAAAATTGTCCTTTTTAAATAATTTTGATTCAAATAAATGAATTGACAATTATTGCATTTTAAATATTAATATTAACAAATATACATTTAATAAGCATTCTAATTAAAATAACATATACATTATTGATATTTTTATATTTACTTTTTTTAGAATACTCAAGATTCAGTATTTTTGAAAGTATCATTTCATTAATTGTCAACGCTAAATAGAAATATCTGTTGCGAGTTTTTGATCTGTCCGGTTTTGTAGCGCGCAATCTGTCCGGTTGTCATATTGCCTTAGGAGGGCGATATGAAACCGACACAAGCGCTACAAAACCGGACAAATCAAAAACTCGCAATACTACAGCAAAAAGGTATTGACCAATTCGATAGCAAGGTATAAATCACGTACGCCCTAAACGTTAGAGAACATGGTAAAGCTAGATCCACTTAAGACCTATAAAACCAAACGCAATTTCTCTATAACTTCTGAACCCGCTGAAGGCGGTCAAGCTAATGAGAAAGCTCTTTCGTTTGTTGTTCAAAAACACTGGGCCACTCGTCTGCATTACGATTTCAGGCTTGAACTTGACGGGACGATGAAAAGTTGGGCTATTCCCAAGGGACCCAGCTTTGATTCCAGAGACAAGCGCATGGCAATCCATGTTGAGGATCATCCTATTTCATATAACAGCTTTGAAGGGGAGATTCCAGCGGGGCAATATGGCGCAGGCAAGGTCATCATTTGGGACAAGGGAACGTGGATTCCACTTGAAGATCCCCGGAAAAATTACCTGGAGGGCAAACTCAAATTTGAGCTGCGTGGATTTAAGCTACATGGCCTTTGGGCGCTGGTCCGCATGAAAAATAATCGGGAAAAGCAAGAGTCATGGTTGCTTATCAAAGAAAAAGATGAGTATGTTCGTCCCTCAAGTGAATTCAGCGTTGTGGATGAAATGCCTGACAGCGTTGCCAAATTTGTGTCCGAAACCCAAAAGGTTGAAAAGCTAGCTGAGGAATTACCAGCGTCCAAAAAAAAAATAATTTCGGGCATTTCCGAAAAAGGCGGTAAAGCGGAGCTACCGCTGATGCTTCAGCCTCAACTTGCAACACTCGTAGATGAACCACCAAATGACTCGGCTGAATGGATATATGAAATAAAATTTGATGGATACAGGATGTTGACCAGGATAAATGGCAAGAATATTCAGCTATTCACGCGTAACGGGAATGATTGGTCGCATAAGTTACCAATGTTGGTAAAGGCCATAGCTGAAATGGATTTAAAGCCAGGTTGGCTTGATGGCGAAATCGTAATACTCAATGAGAAGGGAATTCCTGATTTTCAAGCTTTGCAAGGTGCCTTTGATAGCTCCAGGACTCAAAGTGTTATTTACTACCTTTTTGACCTGCCATTCTATGGCGGGCGTGACTTAAGATCGGTCCCCTTGATCGAGCGTAGAGCACTACTGAAAACACTATTTGAAAATCCAACACCAGAACAGATACGTTTCAGTGATGTTTTTGCTGCGCCACCAGACGATATTGTTGCTGCAGCATGTCATCTGGGATTGGAAGGTGTCATCGGCAAACGTAAAGGGTCCACTTACGTCTCAGGCCGGTCAACTGATTGGATAAAACTGAAGTGCAACCAGCGACAAGAATTTGTTATTGGTGGCTATACGGACCCGCAAGGCTCCCGATTGCTTATCGGCTCACTGCTGCTTGGTGTATATGATGAAAATGAAGAGTTGCAATACACTGGCAATGTGGGCACTGGATTTGATGAAAAGTCTCTCAGAGATTTGAAGGCGAAGCTGGATAGCATTCCTGCCGACCGCAGCCCATTTAGCAATGCTACTCAAATCGATTATAAGGCACACTGGGTCATGCCAACACTAGTGGCTGAAGTTTCATTTGGTGAGTGGACGAAGAGTGGCCACATTCGTCACTCTGTTTTCCATAGCCTCAGAGCTGACAAAAATGCCAAGGCCATTATTCGTGAAAAACCTGTGCATTCCATTTCCGCAAAGCCTGTAAGGCTGACTTCGCTTCAAGCCTCTTTACATGTCACGAACCCTGGCCGCGTCATAGATTCATCCAGTGGATTGACGAAAATTGACCTCATACGCTACTACAATCTGGTTACTCCTTTAATCTTGGAACATCTGAGGGGGCGGCCAGTTTCTTTGGTACGCGCACCTGCTGGCGTCACAGGCCAACTTTTTTTCCAAAAACATTTGGAAAAAAACAGCATGCCAGGAGTCAAACAGCTTGACGCTGACCTTGACCCTGAGCATGCGGCATTACTTGAAATTTCGACCGCTGAGGGGATTCTGTCTGCAGCTCAAATGAATGTGATTGAGTTTCACACCTGGAACGCTACAAAGGATGCTATTGGCAAACCTGACAGGATGATATTTGATCTTGATCCTGGTGAGGGAGTGACATGGAATATCATGCAAGAATCAGCGCAGCTTGTCCGCGTGTTTCTTAATGAGATTGGTCTGCATTCTTTTCTAAAAACCAGCGGGAGCAAAGGCTTGCACGTGGTAGTACCCATCAAACAACTGAGCGACTGGGGAACCGTTAAGGATTTCTCTCACACCATTGTTAAACATCTGGCTGCAACCCTACCGCAGCGCTTTGTATCTAAGAGTAGGCCCGATAATCGTGTTGGAAAAATCTTTATTGATTACATACGTAACGGTTTTAGGGCTACTACTGTGTCGGCCTGGTCAGCTCGCGCTCGTCCGGGCATGGGAGTTAGCGTGCCTGTAGCCTGGGAAGAACTCGAATCGCTTACAGGTAGTGCTCACTGGACTGTATCAAATATTCACAGTCGTCTGGATAAAGGGAATGCTCCATGGGCAGGCTATGACGCCAGCCCTCAGTCTATATTATCCGCATTGAAGACCTTGGGAGTTAAGCCTAAGATGCGTAAATAATAAGGTGAATCTGACATCAGATTAAATTTTCTATACGCAGAGACACAAAATATTCCAACGGACAACCCAGTCATTCCAGCCCAACATCATGGTTTGAAGATTACCGTTACGCTCAGCCCTTTCCCTTCATTCTGTGGTGCGATTCGCAGAGAAGCACCATGAATCTCGGCGATACGATTGACGATAGATAGCCCCAAACCACTACCGCTGGCACTTGTGCCAATGGGGCGATAGAACCTTTCCGAGACCCTTGTCAGTTCCGCTTCCGGGATGCCGGGCCCATTGTCATTCACCGACAGACAAGTCAGCCCTTGCTGATGGGTGATGCTGACCCAAACCGACGTTCCCGGCTGTGTGTGACGCACGGCATTGTCAATCAAATTGCGCAATAGGATTCGCAGTAATATCGGGTTGCAGCGCACCTCCACTTCGGTGCCTTCTGTCAATTCTAGTCGTACGTGTTGGCTCAGTGCAGCCGGGGCGATTGCGGCGATTACCTCAGCGGCAACAACTCTGAGTTGGCAGACTTCAGTCACGTCATTGCCCAAGGTGTCGATGCGGGCAAGGGTCAGCAATTGATCGATCAGATGGGCAGCTCGGTCACAACCGAGAATCGCGTTGTCGAGCGCATGGGTGCGCTCCGCTTCGCTGCAAGCCGCTCTGGCCACCTGCGCTTGCGCCTTGATCGCGGCCACCGGGGTGCGCAACTCATGCGCGGCGTCTGCGGTAAAGCGCCGCTCTTTTTGCATGGAAGCTTCGATGCGTGTGAATAGCCGGTTGAGCCGTTCGATCAGCGGCACCACTTCGCGCGGGGCGGATGACGCATCCAGCGCGGCAAGGTTGTCAGGCTCGCGCTGTTCGACTTCGCGGGTCAGCTTGTCTAGCGGGCGCAAGCCTCGCGCAACCGCGATCCATAGCAGAATTGCCAGCAACGGCAACGAAATAAACAGCGGTTTGAGCAGATTGCCAGCGATGCCGCGCGCCAGCTCGTCGCGCATATCGGCGCGTTCCGCCACCTGGATCAGATATTCGGCGGATTCATTCCATGTGCTGAATACGCGCCAGCGGTGCCCGTCGATGGTATGGTCGCTGAAGCCGCGCTCCTCGTTGGCCAAAGGTTGTTGCGGAGCGTTGGCGGAATGCAGGCGGAGCTGGTGTCCTTTATCCCATACCTGAAACGCGACCCGGCGGGCGTACTTGTGCGGCAGGGGCGCATGTTCTGTTTCAAGTTCGTCAAGATCATGCGATGCTTGGACAACCAGAAGCGTAGCCGCCTGCGCCAGGTGTGCATCTAGCACCTCGTCGAACTCCTTGCGCGCATTATGGTAGGTAAATGCAGTCGCGCCGAGCCAGACCAGTGTGATCGCCGTCAGCGCCAAAACAAGCAGCCGCTGTTTAAGCGATGCGCGTCGCCACATTTCAGATTGCCTTGTCGCGCGGCATCAGGTAACCCACGCCGCGTATGGTTTCGATCAGTTCAGGGAAAAGCTTGCGGCGCAGATGATGGATATGCACTTCCACCGTATTGCTTTCGACCTCATCGCCCCAAGCATAAAGCTGTTCTTCAAGTCGGGCGCGTGAAAGCACTTTTCCCGAGTTGAGCATCAGGGCGTGCAACAACGCGAATTCCTTGGCCGAAAGCTCAACCGGTTTGTCCTGGTACAGCACACAATGAGCAGCAGGATCAAGTTTGACCCCGGAAACCTGCAGTAACGGGGCAGTCTTCCCGCTGGCGCGGCGCACCAGTGCGCGCAAGCGAGCCGCCAACTCCCCCATGTCAAATGGCTTGACCATGTAATCATCTGCACCGGTATCCAGCCCTTTGATGCGGTCATCCACCGTATCCATCGCGGTCAAAATCAACACGGGTGTCTGGGCATTTGTTTGGATATTTCGGCTGCGCAGACGGTGCAGCACTTCCAATCCGGAAAGACGCGGCAGCCCCAAATCCAGAACCACTGCCGCGTAGGGCTCAGTAGTGAGTGCCTGCTCTGCCGAGGCCCCGTCTTTCATCCAGTCCACGGCATAGCCGGATTGTCTCAAACCAGCCTGGATCGCATCGCCCAGCAGGGCATCGTCTTCGACCACCAATATGCGCATTTTTTCACCTAAACAATGGCGCAGAACTTGCGATTTTGTTTTAAATTATTGCTCGCAAACAAGTGACAATTTTCAGTCATTGCTGTGTTGCCCGGCTTGTGCCACTTTCTCACTTGTTGTCACCAGTCCGGTTGCTGGGTAACCAGCCCAGAATGTCACAACACCGACCAGCATTATGACACCCAGCCAGAGATATGAGCGACGGATGCCTTCATTTGGCTCTGCGGATTTGAAACCGGTTACCATGGAGCGCACCAGATTCTCGCGGTGCATTAAGCTGTTCACCACCACCCCGGCTATGTGGATAAATACTATAGCCAGCATGGCATTGGATGTGACCTCATGCAACCCCTCCATCACAAAGCCACCGATGTCTTGAAACAATATCACCCCGGTCACACCGGACAAGATACCCAGAGTCAGTAGCAGCCAGATCGCCACACTTCCCGCCGGATTGTGTCCCACATAATGCGGGGGTTTGCCCTTGAGCAGAGATAACAAATAAGCAACAATTTCGTCGGGTTTGAACACAAAAGAGCGGAATTTTGCATAACGCGTGCCGAAAAATCCCCACAGCAACCTGAACGCGATTAAGCCTAGCAGGGTGTAGCCGAGCACCACATGGATATCGCGGTAACGCTCCGTCTCAGCAGTTAAAAACGCGCCGCTGAATGACAGCACCAGCAGCCAATGGAAAACCCGCGTCGGCACATCCCAAACCAAAATACGTTGACTCATGATGATCTCCTTTTACTTGGGAATTTTTATATTACGTTCACTGAAATCACCCCGATCCGCCTGTTGGTGGCAGGCCGCACAATTAGCCGGGCTCTTCACCTTCGGATTTTTCCAAATAGCTTGGGGAATTTCGTGGCTATCGTGCTTGTGCTTAAACCAGGCAGTCTCAGTGATCCGCAATGGCGCTGTCGACGCACTCCAGCGGTTGGAAGCATTGTTAACCAGAAAAGTGGTGATCTCCTTGTTTTCCTGATCTGTCAGCGAAGCATCCGAACCGAAGTGTTTATCTAGACCGCTCATGACCTTGCGCCAAGATGTAGCAGGCAGCAATCCCGGCGAATATGCGATGTGGCAGGTAGAACATTCCTGCTGAAATTTTGCGTTAATTTGTGCAGGTTGAACTGGTTTGCCGCGATTTTCGCCGCTGAATTTTTCAGCGCGATCACCTGCCTGTGCGATGGATATTGTCACACCCATCACCAGCAAGGCCGCAACAAGTCTACGTGGAAAATTTTTATAACATTTCGACATATCAATCTCCTTGATTATTTTTTAACGGTTAACAGATAAGTAAGTACATCGCCTTTTTCCTGCGGAGTGCAGACGCGATCAAGCACGTCGTTACAGTTGCGCTTGAACCATTTTGCTACCTTGCCCGGGTCAGTGAATCGCTCTGCATTGGCAGATGGCGCAAACGGCTGTATGACTTTGCCGGTCTTCGCATGCTTGCCTGGTGTAGCCGGATTTTCTGTATGGCAGGAGGCGCAGCTCCATTCATTGCCGTGTCTTGTCTTGAAAAAACTCTCCCCGCGCGCAGCTGAAAACCCCTTGAAACCCGAAGTAGCCTTTGCCGCATCGCTTTGAATGGAAGCCAGCGCCTCTTCAGGCGTTTGCGCGAAAGCTGGGCCTGAAATTAACCCGGCGACAGCCACCAGCGCTAAAACCAGCGTGACATTAAATTCGCGGAACATTTTTAACCTCCTTTATTGCATTAAGAGGTGCGTAGCATAAAAGACCAAGCTTAAGGATTGCTTAAGGGCACCTCTAAAATCCAATTTTGCGAGCAGCCGCTTTGCGACTTGCCTGCTTACCCCGTTTCGTCACAATACGGCGTTACTCGAAAAAAATTATCGCTCACATATCAACTATATGCAGCGCTAAAATTTTTTACTCGTGCCTTGTCTTGCTTAGAAACTTGAATTTTAGAGGCGCCCTTAAGAACAAATATTTTTGAAGGGTTTTAAAAAAATAGACACTTGGAATCAATATTATGATTTCCAAGTGGAAGTGTTTGAATGTCTGAGATGTGGACTCATCCTCATTTGCGAACATTTCGTTTTTGGGCTTCTAAGTTCGACAGAGGTAGGATGAAAAAAATTGAGTTCGACGTTCCTGCAAAATGCTGGAAATGGAGGGCTAGGATGGAACAGATACCTTGACACGCTGCTGAAACAGGGGCTGACGCAGATCGTTGGACTGCTGCGTTCCTGGCATATCTTAATACCAGGCTATGTATTTAGAAGCCCGATGCTCTCGGGGACAACATTAATATTTAAGCATCGGGAGGTGGCGATGGCGGATTGCCGCTTGGAGGCATCGGTGGCTGAAAATCATCAGAAGGCATTAGTGGTAATGTGTCGTCAGGAGTCGTTAGTGGCAGAATATCGTCAGGAGGCATTAGTTGCGGAATGTCTTCAGGAGT
Organism: Candidatus Nitrotoga sp. 1052; assembly: GCF_927312905.1. Classification (GTDB taxonomy): domain Bacteria; phylum Pseudomonadota; class Gammaproteobacteria; order Burkholderiales; family Gallionellaceae; genus Nitrotoga. The sequence continues at coordinate 9,650 of NZ_CAKMHQ010000040.1, read as the reverse complement.
CATCGGTGGTGTGTAAATATCAGGAGGAGGTGGAGGCGGAGTCCCGCGGGGAGGCGGCGGAGGCACGAAAGCACCAGCAGAAGGCAACGATGGAATTCCGCTAAGAGCTGGTGGAGGTGCATAATTGCTATTTCTGACAGGTTGCCGCGAATGTTCCAAGCGGCCCGATACCGGGACACGATGGCCTTTCGCATACATGCATTGGTGATAAGCAAAGTCATAACGCTGCTGAAGGCTGAGTCCTGAACTTTCACCAGTGCCCACTCCTACCATGGAACCAATGAGCAATCCAGATCCGGCGCCCACGCCAGCGCCACTGTGTCCGCCTAACAATGCGCCCGCTGTGGCACCAACTGCAGTTCCAACCACTGCGCTTCGCACACCACTATCGGCCGCTGCTTCATTTGCCGTGCGGCCACCGACCTGAGCGCTGGCATATTGCCTGCAATCGGCATCGTCAAATCGGAACTGGTTAAAGCTTTTTCCCGTGCCCGGCAGCGCAAGCATACCCGGACCAGTTGGTATCGACGTACAAGCGCTCAGCACGAGGATTGCCACTAGCACGGAAGAGAGTTGTAATTTATGGGTCATGGCGAAGGTACTCTATTTGCAGCGGGTTGGTCATCTGAATCGGGTGCAGGTTGCGGTGCGACTCGCAGCCAACCTCCTGGACATTTATTAACATACGGATAGTAGGCATTTGAATCGACGCAGTAATACCACCAAGAGGCCTGAACATTTTGCGACGAATTTCTCGGCGCTACCTGTGTTCTTATCTGTGGGTCATCCCTTCGTTCGGTGTAAATTACCGGCGCAGGCTGCACCGGAGGGTAATAAACGGGCGCCGGCGAATAATAATAGGGCGACCCATAGTACGGTGCTCCGTAGTATGGGTACGGGTAATATCCAAAGTTAAAACCAATCGGCGCGCCGAGATATATGCCCACGCGCCCACCTCCGTGCCAACCACCGCCTCCACGCCATCCACCGCCACTGTACCAGCCACCACCGCCGCGTCCACCACCATGCCATCCGCCTGCTGCAAACACTGCCTCGCTGGTCGACGTTCCCACCAAAAGGATCGTGACTAAACTTAAAGACAGGCTTATTCTCGATGTCTTCATTATTTCCGTACTCCTCAATTTAGCATATGTAACAATCTAATTTGTTGAATTATAACTACTATCCGATAGACTTGAGAAGCAATTCCGATCTGGTCCCATAAAGCATTTTAACTAGTAGACGGAGACAAAAAATAAATACTTAGTTCCGAACAATTCTGGAGTGACTCGAAAAATTCAGATCATCTTCTTTCTAAAACGCATGACTTCAATGACCGTTGACCAAGTGCGCGGATTTTATATTTATAATCCTGGTAAAAATGGATGTCGGAAGTAATAATTATTGGATGCTGCTTAACATGTTTGGTGGCTAAGTCTAGCCTTTTAGGCTATTCAAACTTTCCTAAAAAATCCTGTTTGCCGATCTCCACACCGTTATGACGCAAGATTGCGTAGGCGGTAGTTACATGAAAATAGACATTGGGCAGCACGGAATCGAGCAAGTAGGGCAAACCTTTAAAGGTGAGTGTCCTGTCGTGCAAAGGCAGGTTGATGGTTTTATCCTCCGTGCCATCAATTTGTTCGGGCTTGAAGGTTTCAAGCAAGGCAATCGTCTTGTCTAGTCGTGCCACTAACTCTGGGAAAGTGGATTCGTTGTCTTCATATTTTGGCGGCTCAACTCCTGCAAGGCGGCAAGCGCCACTCTTGGCAATGTCTGATGCAATCTGAACCTGGCGTGAAAGCGGAAGCATATCTGGGTAGAGCCGAGCATCTACTAGAACCGAGGGGGCAATCTTTCTAACGTCAGCATACGCGCCAACTTTTTCTAATATAGCCCTTAAGTTACTTAAAGTCACTGCTGTCCGGTTAAAATGTGAATAGATTCATCTGGTTGTGAGGCACGCCCTCTGGTGGAATGTAGTCGCCACCCGGAAACGCTTGCTGCAAGGGCATCTTCTCGAATAGGGTGAGCATATACATTCTGTGAGATAGCGCTGGTCGCGGCTGAAAAGGTACGCACGATGAAACTGACTTGCCTGAAACCACCATCAACCGCTGGCTGTGGCCCGATGTGTTCAAGAATCAGGACACCTCTGTCGCCAAGACAAAAAAGCCTATCGCCGATTACAAGAAAGCCATCGGCCAAACGGAAGAGCTGGCCGAACTGATGGTGTTCTATTGCGAACGGGCAGCGCGGTTCAGCAATGATGTCGGCCTACAGGATGAGGGCTACTTCGACGCGCTGGTGCGGATGTTTGAGCAAGGCATTGAAAGCCATCGCCAGCGTGCCGGAGGTTCAGAAGCCTGAATTCTGGGCACGCCTGAATGAGGTCCGCCGGATCAGCCACAACTTCGGCTACTGCGTCGGCGATGTCATGGAGGAACTGCTTGCCGAGTATGGGGGCCGATGATTGAACGCGATCAATTGGCCGCACTGCAAGGCGAAAACGCCCGCCTGATCGCGCTGCTCGAAGATCACGGTATCGAATGGCGTTTGCCAGGTGAGCCACCCCCTCTGAGCTTGAGCACACGAGTATGCCGCACGATCTGGTTGTCACGCCATGCTCCGCAGAGAACAGTTGAAATATATCGCATCGAGCCGCGTCATGGCCACAACCATGACCGCCATTGAATCCGATCTGCCACGGTGCGGTCGCAAGTTGAAAATTGATGTTGCCGGGTTTGTATGATTGACGATCCAAACGAGTCAGAAGACGCAACGCATTTGAATTCGCGCATGCCGGTGAAGTTGATGGGTATCAGCAACGCAACGGTGCAGAAAGTATGGAAAGCAAGTGACTTAAACTGCACACTGGATCCGAACACAGCCCGGACCCGGACTGTCGATAAAGTAAGGCCGTGCGGCTAGCACTTGCCCCAAGCCAGCCAAACAGGCACAGGCAAAGCGATCTTATGTTTTGATGAATGCCAGCAGATCAGCGTTGAGTTGATCTTTGTGTGTGTCAGCGAGCCCGTGGGGTGCGCCCGTGTAGATCTTCAGGGTAGCGTTCTTGACAAGTTTCGATGAGCAGAGAGCTGCGGCACCGATCGGTACGATCTGGTCGTCGTCGCCATGAAGGATCAGAGTTGGCACGTCGAACTTTTTGAGGTCTTCGGTAAAATCCGTCTCGGAGAACGCCTTGATGCAATCGAAGGTATTCTTGTGACCGGCCTGCATTCCTTGGAGCCAGAACGAATCAATCATGCCCTGCGAAACCTTGGCGCCAGGTCTGTTGGCTCCGAAGAAAGGGCCGCTGGCGATATCCTTATAGAGCTGCGAGCGGTCGGCGATAGAGCCTTGGCGAATTTCGTTAAATTTCTCAATCGGCAAGCCGGCGGGATTGGCTGCTGTCTTCAGCATTAGCGGCGGGACTGCTGAGATCAACGCAGCCTTGGCTAGCCGTTTCGTGCCGTGGCGCCCGATATAGCGGGCAACTTCGCCGCCACCCGCAGAGAAGCCGATCAGGACGACGCTCTTTAGATCGAGCGCTTCAATGAGCTCCGAGAGATCGTCAGCATAGGTATCCATCTCATTGCCAGTCCAGGGCTGACTCGACCGGCCATGACCGCGACGGTCATGGGCAATGCAACGATAGCCGCTGGAGGCCAAGAAGAGCATCTGAGCCTCCCAGCTATCCGCACTGAGGGGCCAGCCGTGACTGAATACTACAGGCTGTCCTGTGCCCCAGTCCTTGTAATAGATCCGCGTACCGTCTTTCGTCGTGATAGTGTTCATTGTTAGTCTCCTTGTTTATTAGTGGAGGTCGCCGACCTCTCGTGTACGTCTAACGCCAGCTTTCAGACGTTGTACAACCGTATGCTATGTCAATTTCTTAACAGACTTGTCCCGATCCCATTGGCGTCTTTGCCGCAGCAATAAATGCGTCCTTGTCGTTGGAATCCATGATGCCCGCGTCTTGTCCGATATTCGCTATTTTCAAAAGCGCCTGACCGCCTTTGTCAAGGGCCATTGCCTTGAGACGACCGAAAGCATCTTGTACGAAACCGATCGTGGCGCCATCCATTGACAGTGCTTTTGCGCCTTCGTCGGAGAGAATGATGGCGACTGCGTCGAATAACACAGAAGGCGTAGCAGCCAGTTGTCCATTAGCCACCAGCATCGAGCCATCGGCAAGTTTCGTGCCACCTACCTTGGGCACCACAATCTTCACGTTAGCACCCGCCTTCGCCGCTATATAAATTTGAAATAAGTTCGCTTCATGCTTTTTCAAATTTAATCAGGAAAAGTAATTACGTCTGTACGGTGGCGTACATTATGTTTGTTTGAGGTAGGCTGGAAAAATGGGGTTCGACGTTTTTGTAAAATACTGAAACGGAGGGCTGAGATCCAACGGATACCAAGAAGGACTTATACGCAGAATTTCGGGAGTAGGCCGTGCGCTAGTGTAGTGCGTCAATCAGAAGTGTATTTATTCAAGGTAGTACGAGCGCGGGTGACCGTGGCGAGCATGTTGCTGGCCTTTGTTGTACAGATAAACGGCTTCGGTTTGGCGTTATGCACGACGAATGCGTTTGTCTTTGATGTTCGTGCTCGGGCGGATCAAGTACAGGCCAACGATGCCCTCAAGTTTTTCAATAAAATGTGTATCGTTAGAACGTTTGAAAGACTCGACCCGATGCGGCTTGAGTCCATGGGGCGCCAGATGCGGGCGACGGCAGAAGCGCTGGTGCCAAAGTGAGCAGCCAAGGTGCACGTGCTCTAGTATGTCAAGCTTCTGCGCGATGTCCTTGTCCGTCATCCCGGCCGCAGCTTACAGCACGATGCAACTGCGAATTTGAACGCGCGCTTCAACACGTTTGCGCTATAGATCCGGCCATTAAATAGTTTGAGCTTTTGGTGATTTTGCATGCCATAGTTGCATGGAAAAAATAGATGCAAGAACCCTCAAAGACGAAGCACTGCATGAACGCCGCAGGCAAGTCATCCGACTACATAAGCGTGGTGGCAGCCCCACGCAAATAGCTCAAGTTTCGGAGTTGAGCTACCCTGCTGTAAGGAAGATCATACGACTCTATGAAACAGGCGGCGTGGCTGGAATAAAACCTGGTAAGCGAGGCCGTCGTACAGGTGAGAACCGCAGCCTGACGGAAGAACAAGAGCGGTTATTGCAACGGTTCATTTGCGAGAAGCGCCCTGAGCAGATGAAAATGGATTTTGCGTTGTGGAATCGTGCTGCGGTAAGTCAGTTAATCAAGCAGGAGTGCCCTATTTCCATGCCGATCCGGACGGTGGGACATTATCTCAAACGTTGGGGATTTACACCGCAAAAGCCGATCAAGAAAGCTTACGAACAGCGACCTGAGGCGGTAAAGCAATGGCTCGACGAGCAGTATCCGGAGATTGCCAGGCGTGCCCGTACCGAGGGCGGAGAAATTCACTGGGGTGATGAGACGGCACTGGTTAATACCGATGTACGCGGGCGTGGTTTTGCGCCTAAGGGAAAGACGCCGGTGGCCTATGCACCCGGTACGCGGCAGCGGCTGTCGATGATTGCCACTGTAACCAACAAAGGCTGTGCACGTTGGCAGATTATCGACGGGAATTTCGACTCGGAGCGACTCATTGAATTCCTCGAACTACTGATCAAGGATGCGGGGAGAAAAGTGTTCTTGATTCTGGATAATTTGAGAGTGCACCACAGCAAACCCATGAAGGCTTGGCTGGAAAAAAACAAGGAAAAAATCGAATGCTTTTATTTGCCCAGCTACAGTCCGGAATTGAATCCGGAAGAGCGGTTAAATTCAGACCTGAAGCAGGCTATCGGATCGAAAGTGCAGGTGCGTACCAAGGAAAAATTGCGTGCCGCTGCCAACGATCATATGACGATGCTGGAGAGCAACCCAAGACGCGTCACTTCTTACTTTCAAGACCCACGCGTAAAATATGCCGCTTGAAACTATTTAATGGCCGAGTCAATAGGAAAGAATTCGTAGGCGGCGATCATCGTCGGAACTCAACTGGATTGGCTTGGCAACACGCATGGCACTGACCTCCTAAGAAATAAGCTTTTTAAAGATATGAGTTCGATACCGCACAGATGACCTGAAGTGAAAAAATTTAATATTTGAGCGCTCCCCATTTTGACTATGAGTGCAAATATTTAACTATGTTTATTGGTAGCTTTTGAGTACTCCCATACTCCTGCCTAAAAATGGAGAGCATTTAAATTTTTGCTAAATCACGAGGAAACTGACAATGAAAAAACTGATGAGCGTAATAGTTGTTTTAAGTGGATTGGGACTAGGTGTCGCACCAGTCTATTCTGATCAAGGATCAGAGGCTAAATTAAATATAAAGATCAACAACTTCGATGAACACAATAAAAATATGAATCAATGTATTAAAACTGCACTAGAGAAACATCCTGGCGGTGTAATCGAGGTGGAATTTGAAAATAAAGATGATAAGTTCATATTTGAAGTTGAGGTCCAGGGTAAAGACGAAAAAAAATGGGAAGTTAAATGTGATGCCGCTACTGGTGATGTAATAAAAGACCAGGAAGAGAAGAAAGACAAGAAGGAAGGCGAAAAAGAAGAGAAGAGGTAATACCTATAAACGGACCCCATCCAATACTCCGAGCAGACTTCTCTGGGCCACCCTGCAACTTCGGTTCCACTAGAACGGCGGCAAGTCCGTGAATAGTTCAGTACCCGCTCGGTAGACGTTATTCATAATTTGTTGTTTTTGATTAAAATTTCAGTAAAACAGTGCAATTTTTAACAGTTTAAGTTCGGCTCCAGTTCGGTTCATGCCAAGTTGACCGAAACAAGCAGCACATGCACCGTCCGTTCAAAAGATTTATTTGTTAAGGAGAATGTAATGGCCTATGTCGATGGTTTCGTTTTGCCGCTTCCAAAAAAGAATATAGAGGCTTACCGTGAAGTTGCCAGTAAATGCGGCGCGATCTGGCGCGAGCATGGCGCGCTGCAATACCGCGAGTGTATTGCTGAGGACGTGAAGCCTGGCAAGCTTACTTCGTTCCCGCAAAGTGTGAATCTCGAAGCCGACGAAACCGTCATTTTCTCCTGGATCGTGTATGAATCGCGCGCCCACCGCGACGAGGTTAATGACAAAGTAATGAAAGATCCACGCATGAGCGACATGATGAAACCAGCCTCCATGCCCTTTGATGGAAAGCGATTGATTTATGGTGGGTTTGAGGTATTGGTTGATCTTTAAAAAGATACGAAGTGAACTTGGCTGGAGAAGTGTACTGACAGGTCTAGTGCACAAATTGGCGCACCTCTCATCATTGCTTAATTGGTTGCCTGTGAAAAGACCAAGCTAAGGTTAATGGCGAAGTAATACCAGGATGCCTCTCCTAGGCTGGCTGCTGGTTCGCGCGCTTTTCGCACCCCAGCGCGCGACGTAGAACAAGGGGAATTGGGATTATGATTACAAGCACCATGAATATTCGTGAATAATCCGTGCCTGGCGCCTTTAACTCTTGCCCCTTTAATTTTTTAATTTGACGATGCCTGAAACGCATCCTATTTAAGCGCCTGAAGATATTGTCGATTACTGAGGTGCCAACCAAACGCGATATGCGTCAGCCACCCAGCAGAGGAAGGATTTTTTGTTTTCAGAATCAGTAATTCAGCCAGAAACGATTCAGGCATACCGCGAGACTGAGTACCGGGTTACCGGTGAACAGTCTTTTGTCCTGCGTATTGCCAAGCACAACGAGTCACTATCTCGCCTATATATATCCAACAAGGTGGATTCGTGTGCCTACATCACGGCTTGCAATCCGTACAGCAAGAGCTTGAGCGCTGCAGCCAACGCGGACCGGCATAATGAACTGGGTCTAGAACTTCAACGCCGTGGTCTGAAATTTTTTCAAGGAGAAGGCAAGCATCCTTTAGGTGACTGGCCTGGTGAGGCAAGTTATCTGATTCTTGGCCTTTCACTTGAGGCTGCCAAAGCTCTTGGAAAAGAGTACGAACAAAACGCCATTGTCTGGTGCGGCTCCGATGCTCTGCCACAGCTAGTTCTGCTGAAGTAATTGAATTTGGTCGGTTAGTGCATGCTGCTAATAATGAAATGTTTGGAATCGTTGAAATAATTGTTGGTCGTTGGGCAGAAGACGGGTGCACTTCTCCATCATGGTAGCCAACGGCGGAAAAATTATAGAGTTAGCCATCAAAATAGATTGATTAGAACATTTGGGTTCCAGCCTTCGTGGGAATGACTAATCGTACTATTTTATGGCAGACGCTCAAGCTCGATCGCCACGAGAGTGGCCGATATACGACCGTTTGTCGTCACTATGGTTTTGTTGCATTAATTAACCAGGCCGTATTTTCTGTTTCTGTGAGCTTATCTGGCACTCACTAAGTCGTAACGGTGTCGCCTTCCGCCGATCTCGGCCAATATGAATCTTGTCAGCACTATTCACACGTCTATCGCGTGGAATCGCAATATTAGCAATGCAATCCACCTTGTCTTTGTCTTGAATAAAGCCTCCATTGATCAGTTCCTGTAGCATATATTTAAGCGATTCACGTAAGCTGGGCGCAGCCCGTTTCATCAGCTCTTTCACAGTGGACCTGTTATCAATTAAACAGAATGCACGCTTGATATCATTGGATAAATAATTAGTTATCCTTTTACTTTCTTCCTCACCCTTGCTGGTTTTGATAAATGTAATTTTGCTATCCATATCCAATCCTCGCACCTTAATTGTCTAAGTTTTAATTAAGTGGATTCAAGTTCGATATCCACGAACTTGTTATCGGTCTAGAATGTTTAAAGTTAAAAAATATTTCTTGTTAATGAAGGTATTCATGAATTTCAATGGTCGCAGTTTCTAATCAGCATTCCATCGGACTGTGAGTATTTTCGACGCTACCCGTAAAAGGCAGTACCTCTTGTAGCATAACGATAAAAATCTGCTGCCTCGTTATTGCGAATCAACTACCTAATAGGAGCGATTTGAGAGAAAGCCTGTGAAGTATTTAACGGTGCCATCGTAGAAATTAAAGGTGTTCCCAGTCTCGGATGAGTGCAGCTTGGCCATAAAACTGACCATCTGGTGTCATCAAATTCCATACTGTGGCGTCACGGATCATGAAACGCCGACCGGACTTCGAGATACGGATACCAGAATAGTTATTGATGTATCCATGTCTGGTAACTGCATCCAGCAGCTTAACCCTCTCTTTTTGATTTACTGTTTCAGCCGATAGGCGTGATGGCAGGACAGTAAACGCCTCCCAGCTCATTTCGAACATATCCAGCGCTCGCTGGTTACCATAATTGAATATTGGGTCTACCCCGATGCCGTGGGAAAGAACCGCAAATGGCGCCAAAAAAAGTGCCTCAACAGCATTTTCTTGACTGATGCCGCTATCAAAATTGGGTATCCCAGTCCAGTGTTGATAGCTGGAGCGCAGGATTTCAACATGATGGGTTAGGAAGGTTAATTTATTTTCGTATGTCATAGACAACTATAGGCAGATTCAAGTTCGAGGTGCAACAGCTAATGACTTAGTATAGCTCATCGTTTTACGAGGCGGATTCAACTCTGAAGTGCAACTTTTGTAAGTGAATTTAGGTGGCGAGCT